>JALYRX010000024.1 GCA_030855105.1 Bacteroidota bacterium
TTTGCTTAAAACTTATGCTGTATCGCTTTATTAACTTCTGTTCTTTTAACATCTTTTACAGTCCTTTCTGTTTAGGTTTATAAAAATGTTACTAACATTTTGACAACCCATTTCAGGACAAGACACTTAATACTTAATACTTAATACTTAATACTTAATACTCAATACTTATTCAACTTATTGCTTTCTTCACATCATCAGCATAAACAATAAAATCTTTATCTTTACAATTTACAATTATTTCTTTTCCTTTTATCTGACCTGACTGATTATCTGAGATCCAAACTTCTTTAAACAGCATCTCATCATTACTATCTATGTATTCTGCAGATAATTCTTCACCGTTGATATTCAGCATCGCGAATCCGTTATAACCGATATCCATGTTTTCTATTTTAGTTAATTTTCTGTCATCATATAATACTAAATTACATTCTTTTGCTTTGTCTTCTTTAATTTTTTCTTTGAACTCAACGGGCATTCCTCCGTGTCCAATGCATCTCCCGTAAGCTGTGATTCCGTTTTCAGTTTTATACTTTCCATAAGCAGTCAAGCGATGCTCATGTCCCCAAAACCAGAGAACATTTCTTTCCTTACCGATGATCGAAGCTAATTGCTCAGCAGATTTTTTATAATCTCCTTCAAATGCCGAACAATACTGATGATGAGTGAGTATTACAATTCCACGCTTGTCATTTTTTAAGTCAAGAGTTTTGTCTAACCAGTTCATAATACTTTCTTCTAATTCACATTTGGCAGGAAAAATGAACTCAATAATCGGAGTGCCAACGGAATTATACCCGGTATCGAGAGAAATTATTCTCCAGTGTTCATTCTCGAGACAGAAATAACTCGCTTTCTGACCGAGATATTTATTTTGTTCCTTTGAATAAATCCCCATCGATGGAAGTAAATCCTTGAAATAAGAAACACCTCTTGAATACATTTCATGGTTTCCGAGTAAAGAAAAACTACCGGAAGTGCCCCGGTACCAGCATGACTCCTTTGACAAAAAACTAATATCCATCTCAATTTTCATTCCGACAAAATATGTATCGCCAAGATGAATAGAATAATCAGGTTCACGATCCTGAACAAGACTCGCTATCTTATTAGATTGATCTGTATCTGTCGCCCAGTCTGAGACCAATGCAATGCTTATTCCAGCTTTATCTTCAGAACTTGTTTTCTCTAATTTATAAACTCCATTGTCTTCCGTTGAAGTGTAATTTAAAAACTCATTCTTCGCTCCAAACCTGCTTCTGAAGTAATGATAAGCCCATGAAAATATTCTATTGTGAAAAAAATCTGTAACTTTATTTCCGGCAGATTTGGGTATACCCTTTTTCTTTTCTTCTTTTTTACTTTCGGCTTTGTTTTTTGCGGTCCGGTAATGATTCTGAGCTTCGCTTCTCCAGAGATTTAAATAATCCTTTGCTTCTCTTTTAATTTCCGGTTTTTCTTTCTCTTCCATACTTTCTTTTTGATTTAGATGAAGTTTAAAAATTAAATTACCTGACACAAGTTGATCGCAATGATGTTTGATATTTGGTTTTGTCGCGAATTATCACGAATTTATACTAACTTATGTATATGATTTATTTTTGAATATTAATGCTGATTCGTGAAAATTAGTGGCAATCTCTTGCTTTAATAATGAAGCTTTCAAGTCGAGTTAACCGATATAAATTCCTTTATAATATTTTGAAACAATTGTTAAAATAAATTTTGAAATTACCGGGTAAAACCCGTCTACTAAGCTCATTGCAATTATGTAATAATATTTACCATGGAAGCACAAGAAATTTTCCAAATCCCATGTTCCAAGGATTAAATTTTCAAATACTTTAACAACGAATGAAAATATTGAAAACAAAGCAAACTGCTCATACCATTCACGCTTGTAAGCTCCTGTATAGAGAAAACCTAAACAAAGCCCTACCCATACAAACGAATGAATGAAGTTATTCAGCCATGGAAGAAAGCTCATCACACCGAGAAGATAGAAAACATAATTTCCTATGAACATTCCTATGGACCAAAAAAAGAAAAGCAGTATGAAAGATTTTTTAAAATTCAGTTCAATATCTTTATTTGCATACCTCATTATAATAAACATCATCCCGTAAACCAGCAGCACAAGCAGATAATCAAATAGATTATTCGATTCACCTAATATTTTTTCCATAATTTTTTATGAATTATATTTTAGATCTTATAAAACTTGCTGTTTGTCTTCACATTTTTCTTCCGGAGAAATATTCAGTATTCACCATTCACTATTCACAAGTCTATTCGTCATTCACTATTTACTATTCACTATTTACTATTTATTATTTGCAATAAACGGAACAGCATAATCTGCAAGAGACATCACAGTAAGCTGCGGATTGACTCCGATGCTGGATGGAAAAACACTCGCGTCGCAAACATAAAGATTATCATATCCGAAAACTTTGAATTCAGGATTGACAACTCCTCTTCCGGAATCACTGCACATACTGTTGCCGCCCTGAGGATGACCTGTGCCCAGAGATAACTCGCTTGAATCTTTTACTAAATCTTTTAATGACCTCAGTTCATTTTCATTTTTAAATTCATAATACTTAAATGTATTTGGCATCACGCTTTCCGCTCCCGCTGCTAAAAATATTTCGCCTGTTAAAATTATTCCGTCAAGTAATTTTTCGAAATCTGCTTTGCTCGGCTCATAATTTATTTCTCTTCCGGTCAGACCGGAGTTTCTGACTTCAGCATTTGATTCTGTTCCGACAAGTACACCTCCGCATGTGATTTTATTATAACGCTTCATATTTCTGTAATGGTCATCAAACCAGCCCGGCATTGCTGTCGACTGAAACATTGGAGGATTATACCATGTCTCGATTATATAACCTTGAGAAGGATATCTTCTTAAGTAGTGTGAAATTTGCAAACCGTCATAAGAATTTATTACATCTTTAAAAGCAGCTGTCATCTGTGATCCGAGATTGAAAGAAAGATTTTTTCCTGCATTCTTTACCCCGATATTTGATCTGATTAATAATAAGCTTGATGATATTGCTCCCGCTGAAACAACAATTGTCTTTCCGGAGATTTCGACTTCTCTTCCGTTTTTAAAACGGCAAACTATATTAGTTACAGTGCTTCCTTTGGATTTAATTTTCACTGCTTCGCATCCTGCAATAATTTGTAATGCATCTTTTCCATACAGTTCTTGTGTCTCAGGTAAAATTGTATCGAGCATGGAAAGTTTTTTTCCGTAAGCACAGCCAATGTTACAGTATCCGCAGCCGAGACATCCGTTTATATTGGCGCATACAGAATTCAATTGATTTGGTGATTTATCTAATTTTAATTTTTCACAACCCCGTAAAAATAATTTCCCGCCCGGATTTAAATATTCCTCTTTTGTAATTTCAGGAACACAGGAAACGCCAATCATATTATAAACTTTGTTCATCGAATTTAACATGTCTGCTTTAGTAAGTCCGGCATTCAAACCCTGCACATCATTCCATCTGTCGAGAACTTCCAATGGTAATTCAAAACATACAGCGTTATTGACTACAGTCGAGCCGCCCACACAGCTCCCCTGGAATACCTGGAATCTAAAATCTCTTGCCATCTGTAAAGCACCGTCAGCATATAGTTGTGACACCATATCCATTTCATTTTCAGTAAAAGTTGACGGGTCTTTGTGTTCTCCTCTTTCTATCATCAGCACCTGTCTTCCGCTTTTAATCAAACCGTTAGCCAATATGGAAGCTGCTGCACCTGAACCGATAATTACTACATCTCCGCTTATCTTATCAGAAATAATATCCTGTTCGCTCATCGTGTTTAAGGGCTTTCTTTCTTTTATTGGAAAACATTTGATCCGTTCATCTTTATTTTCTCTTTTTGAAAACGGAATGTATCCGATAGAATTGAATGTCCTCTCATCATTGTAGTAGCCCATGTAGCAAAGCTGCTTTGCCATTCTGATCATTGCCTGCACAAAAATTCGCCAGAATTCAGGAACCAGACGAAATGTAACTTCCTGATAAAATCTTTTTTTAAGAAATTCCAGCCTGTCTTCTTTTCGCATATAAGTGAATGGAGGATGAAAACTTAGCATGGGATAAATTTGAATTCCGAGCAAAACAACTTTGGTTATCCACTTTGATTCCGCTTTAAAATTATACATATAACTATCTACATTATAAGCAACTTCAGAAGGTTTGATTAAAAGTTTTTCTCTTTGTAAGTTTTCACCAATTATAACTACATCTGCTAAAGCTTTCAGTGTTCTGAATTCTGTCGTAGAAAAATATAGAAGACTGTATCTCGCTTTATCAGCAGCAATAAAAAACCAAAGCAGCACCACCATTATAGCACCGTCAAAAATTATAGATCCGATTAGCAAGCCTGTAATGGTCATGCCACCATCTATAGAGTAATTATTTTTTGCGAATAAAACCAGAGTTGTACTTGCAATTTCCGCTAATATCATTCCGCAGATAATTATTAAAATCAGCGAACGGTATTTTCTGACATCGGCAAAGGCTATATAGCAAAGGAAAGCAAACAGACCGATTTTAACGACTGAATTATTTACGAATGCGGGATCATTTACGAATTTGTATGGCTTTAAAAAATCAGGAAGATCAATTATTCCCGGAAGAAGGTAACCAAGTATAGCGACAAAATAAAAGATTGCGAGTATCTTTAAGTAGAGTCTTAATCTTAATTCCGGCGGAGTAAGCATTTGTTTCTCCTTCATTTTAAATTTATTATTGAGAAATTAATTCATCCAATGTAAGCAAGTAATTTTTTTATCTTGTGTTAACTAAGAATTTTCAATATCTATTTAATTACAATCTGAAATTAAAGAGTATGCAATTGAGCCTTTAAAATATCGTGTGGGAATTGTGACAAGTAATTGTAAAGAAAAGAGTAAGCAATAATTTTCTCATATTTCCTTTAAATGACTTTTAAAATTTCATGGAATATAAACATATCTCTTTTTAAAATCTAAACATTTTGTAAAGATAACCTAACCTAAGTAATTGAACACCCCCAAACCCCCTCCTTACTAAGGAGGGGCAGGGGGAGGTGGTTAAATTCAAGATTTTTAATGCTTTATTAAAAAACATTTTGATTTATTCATCTTAATAATCTAAAATCTATAGTTTGCGTAACTTCAGTAATGAATTATTTGACAACCTTCTGCTTCCTTATAATCTCACCGTAATTTTTTTCATACACCATTGCTTGCTCTTTGAGTGACGGATAGAAGTTTTGGATTGACACACCTTCTCTTAAATTATTGCTGCCATCATTTAAAAAATATTTTGAGCCGGCTGTGTCCTTAACTTCATAAATAAAAATCTGGAGATTCGGTACTTCATAAACAGTTATATCCATAACTCCGGGATTTTGATTTACAGACTTGCTGATTACATTTATATCTGTTGTAATGTTCCTATTCCCAAGACCGGCGACCTGCCATCCTTTGGTTACTTTGTTGATTTCAACAATTCCGATTATTTCATTTCCTGCTACAAGCGGCGCCAAAGTATTTAATTCTGATTTTGATAATTCCGAAAGTGATGAAACAGAATCTGTCTTGAGCAGTTTTGAAAAGTCAATTTCAACACGCTTTACTAATTTTCCGGGCTGTGAACTCTCAAGCTTTCCCGGTTCGATATTTAAATTTATATCTTTATTATTTTTTAATACACTAAGCATGTCATTCTTTCCTTTTTTTGCAGCTTCATCAGGAGTGTTAAATACCTGGGGTTGTTTATCCTTGTCCATATCAGAATTTGATTTTTTATCTCCGCATGAAGATAATATTATTGATAAAAATAATATTGCAGATAAATTTATTATATTTTTCATATTTTATTTTTAAAAGTTAATTATTTTTTTTCAATATTATACCACGTATTCCAGTGAGTTGAGGAGCCGGCCGGATCGTTATATTCACTGTATGTAATCAATCTTTCCTGACCGCTGCATGGACCCCATGGATCGTTTAACACAACGTAATCCGTTCCGGCAACTGTAACATAACCTTTAACAACAACCACATGCCCGACAACTCCCGAAGTTCCATAAGCATAGCCCATCGGTTTCTTGCTGCAAAAAACCTGCTTTTTAATATCATCCCATGACAGAGCAGAAGAAGATTCACTGAATTTAACTCCTGCAAAATCCAGCTCCAGCCAGCCGGGAGTGTTGCAGTCATTTGTTTTGGGGCAGGAAGAATTTTCGTTTTGATTATTACAGCAGTTTGTTTTTCCAAACCTGTGGTTTGCAAGATCACACTGATTGACCGAAACTCCGACATGCTGTGCGAGCATTTGAGTTACAGCAGCCCAGCACCAATTATTAGTTTCCTGCGGACGTAATGAATTTGGAACGTTTCCTATGATTTCCGGATTACAACAGCCATTCAAATAGATAAAAGCTATTGTCAATAATAATAAATTAATGAATATAATTTTTATTTTCATTGTTTAATTATTTTTAGATTAATTAAAAGATTTTCAATGTCTAAATAAATACTAAATTTAATATAAAGATAAAGTATCTCTGAAGCTATTGTCAGGTGACAATATTTTCTAATGAAGAATTTATAAATTTGTCATTGTTCATATATCCTCCGATTTTTTTTTTATTTTGAGAAAAATTTAAAGTAAGAAACAAGTTGAGGGACATTACAAATAGAGAACAATCCTGAAAATATTGAAAAGTCTAAGATAATTACATTCATAATATCTTAATGGTTTTTTGAAAAGTATTTTTTAGGATTTATGTCCAAGAATAAGTTTATGTAATTGAATATTTTAAAAATCAAAAGATGGGATAGCTCCGGGTTTTGAATCCGGAGCTATGTTGAAATGTAATCTCGGAAGTAAGCTCGGAATAAAAATCTTGAAATGTGATTCGATTTGTCATTAGAATATTTTTTAAATTTTCTATTACAAAAATAATAGGTATGGCAAAGAAGAATAATAGAGGATTACACACTTTCTGTATGGGTGTGTCTACTCATTTAATTTAATGTAAATACTTCAGGGTGAGAACTTAAAATGAAAGCAGTTAAAATCAAAACGCTTATTATGTGATGGCTTGGCTTGCTTTTAATTGAGTATTGCGGATGGGAAAATTATAAATGATTTTAATTATAGAGGAAATGATTTAATTTGTAAATATTTGCTGTAGTCATACTGAAAGTTATTAACTCATTAATTTCTCTTATGATTTTTCTACATGTGTGTTTTTGAAGTGGTAAAGTTTGAAGCTTTCTTATTGCCAGACACGCCTGGCAATGTTTGACTTTCTTATACATCATATCGAAGTAGATAAATGTGCTAAAAAATTTTGATTTGTGCAAATATAGAAAGTATTTTTAAAAAAGTTAATTTATAAAGTATAAAAAAAGGATAGCCCGGGTTTTTGAGGTGCCCGGGCTAAAAAAAGAAGACATCTTAGACACTGTTCCATAGAAACAGCTGCTTGGATTTTTTAGAACAAGACGTGTTCTGTAATGGGTATGAACAATGTTTGGGATTGGTTTACAAAAATAGAAAAGTAATAGTAAAAAGTGCATGGGGGTACCTACGCTTTTTGCATAGGTATAAATACTCAATTTGACTAAGTAGAACTACTTAGATAAAAGTTGAGGTGATTCAAAAGTGCTTTGAATGGTTTTTGATTATGGAAATAAACATTTGACAAGTTTGAAGATTTGTCAAATATAGTGCAATACTATTTCACAAGGAGCATTTTTTTTGTAGATGTAAAATTATTTGTTTGAATTTTATAATAGTAAATTCCACTGGGTAAATCCTGACCGTTAAATTCAACTTCATAATTTCCTGCATCTTGCTTTTGATTCACCAAAGTAACAACCTCTTTTCCTAAAACATCTATAACTTTTAAAGCTGCAAAGCCACTAACGGCTAAACGGTAACTAATAACAGTATTCGGATTAAATGGATTTGGATAATTTTGATAAAGTTTGAAATCATTAACAAAATTATTTGAGGAAGAAATACTTGATAAATCGTCATAAACATATACTCCTGAATTATTTGTACCGGCAAAAATTGTCCCGTCACATAAGGTGAATGAATAAATATAAGTATCAGTTGGTAAGCCATCATTTACCTGAGTCCAGTTGTCTCCCCTGTTAGTAGAATGAAATACATTCCGGTTATCTAAACTGACAAAAAGATCTTCGCTGGAATTCAAACATGCAGCTCTCAATGATACTCCTGCGCTGTGACTTCCTATATCTGTGAAAGTTAAACCGTTATCAGTCGAGCGATTCAGCCCGTAAGCATCCGAAACATAAATTGTATTATGCGAAGCGTAAAGAATTGTTTTTATATATATCGGCGGGAAAGTTGCGAGATTAGTAAAACTGTTACCGTTATTCGTAGAATAAACTACACCCGCAGAGAAGTTCCAAGTAAAATTCTTTCCGTCTGAAGTAATAACCATTCCCCCGACAAAACCCGCTCCTATCACTTGAGTCTGAAACCAATCATTGCCGCCGTTTGTGGATTTGAAAACAAATGTTGCAACATTACCTATTAAAGGTCCTACTGTTACTGCAAAAGCTGCAACTATCGAACCATCGGATGGAAAAACAATTGAACCGTTTCCTGCAAAATTCAAAGGATAAGAGCCGGTATAGACATCGGTCCATGTGATTCCATTATCGGTGGAACGGTGAATAAATGAAAAACTTTGTGTGTTAGATAAACCATAGATGTCTCCGTTAGGTGCAACCGTTAAATACGAAACTCTTTTACCCGACAGACCGGAGAATGTCCAGTTAGTGCCATCGTTTGTTGTCTTATAAACTCCGACTGCCCAGACCGAAGCATATAGATCTCCGTAAGAATTAGCTATTAACGCTCTTACATAATTCGTAGCCGTAGCAGACATTTGACCTGTCGGTAACCACATACTTTCATCAGTGGTGAAAGCAAAAAGTGTAAGGACAAAAGTAAATACAATCATCTAAACTTATTGTTGCTTAAACCCATAGCTCCTTCATTATTAGTATTTGAGTGATAAATAATATCATTATAGCGGTCTATAAATTTTTCCCATTTTAGAAAATCATTTTTCTCTTTATAAAAGTTTGCAAGCTTTAAATTTGCCTTGGGATAATCCGGAAAAATCTCTACTGCCCTTAATAAACTCCTTTCATAATTTTTTATATCATGCAATTTTGAATAAGAATCCGCTTTCAAATAAAAACTTAAGGATGACATTGAATCCAAGACAATCGCCTGATTTAGGAATTTTAACGACAGGGAAGGGAAATTTTTACTTAAATTATATTCGGCAAAATGCAAAAGCTTGTTAACTTCTTTACTCAATATATGAAATTTTTCCGGCTCATATTTATAAATATTCAGAACATCAAAATTTGCGTTTCCCCTACTTGAGAAAACAGGGTTTACATTTACTATCCGGTACCACTTCTTCATAGTAATAAAATATTTCACTTTTCTTTCCTTTAAATAAGATTCCATAAAAACATTATAATTTTTATCGGGAAGCTTGTTAATTATAAAAGGAGTAACGATACCCGCAATATCAACAATTTCCCGTCCGCTGTAAAAACCGATTGCTCCAATATCGTGTGTCGCAATGATGTCTCCCGGACTAGAATTTTCTTTTAGCCACTGGGCAGCTGCAATATGAGTGTCACGAATATATTTACATTCTTCCGTATATAGGTTTAGTTTTGTAATTAAATCCGAACTTACAAAATAAAAAACAAATAGTACAAAAAAATAAACGGTATAATTTACGCAAAAAGAATTTTTAAAAAAGTTTTTTAGGATAAAATAAAATGTAAAAAATCCCGAGACAGACACGATTATAAAAAAAGGAATTAATGCAACCATGTATCTTCCAAGCATTCCTGAATAAGGCATTTCATACCAATAAACAAATACAAAAAGAAAAATAAATATAACGTATTTTAATTCATTATTTATTTCTCTTTTAAATAAATCAAGCAATAGCTTCAGGATGGAAATAATAAACCCGAACATAAGAATTCCGTAACTTCCTTCCGTAAAATAGTCCCAAACTTCGGATTTCAAGAAATATGTCCGGCTCATATAATCCGGTGAATAAAATATTCTTTTGGCATAAAAAGCGTTTGGAAGTATCGTGCCTGACAAATATAAATTCATCATTATATAAGAAGATACAAAAAATAAAAAGATCGACATTATCTGTATAATTTCTTTTCGAGTAAATTTTGTCTTTGACTTTGTACCCTTCTTTAGAAAAATTATTAAAATAAAATAATCTGCGAGCAATGCTAGTAAAAAAATTATTCCTTCCGGTCTTATCCAAATCATCAAACCAATGGAAATAGCAAGAAGAACGGCTCTCTTTGTTTTATAGAAATATGCCGAAGTTGTTAAAGATAAAACAAACAATATTGTTTCCATACCTGAAACGGAGAAAAAAATGAGCCATTTATCCGAGACTACTAATAAGGAAGCAAATAATGTGAAATAAAAATGTGATTTAAATTCATTTGCACTTAAATTAAGGAGCTTAAAGAAAACATACGTAAAGAAAACAAAAAACGTTGTTCCCAATAAATATAATAAAACAAATTCATTACCGATAAATTTAAAACCCAGTGCAAGTATAATAGTGTATAGTGGCGAGCTCGAGCCGGCAGTAACCATTAAATCTTTGTGATAAGAAAATGAATAAAACTCCGACAAATTTTTCGCAAAAGTAAGATGAATAAAAGCATCATCCAAGGGAACTCCGGATTTACCATTCAAAAAATGCGAATAAATAATGAAGCCGGCAGAAGAAACAATACTTATCGAGATAAAAAAAATTGCCAGCCCGACGGTCTGCTGTCCAGAAAGATTTATGAACGAGGGTTGAAGAGGTGATTGGTTTTTCTTTTTTGACATGTGATCATTTAGTGGGAGGGTCGGTGATTATCAAATGAGGTTGCATAAATATCAACCATATCAATCTATTTGTCAAGCAATAAATTTTTACAAGTAAGCAGGCCTGATCCGCCAAATCTAAAGTTGTTTCGGTTTTGAATGTTTCCATAATATTTTTTTTATCCAAACTTATTAATTTCCATTCTTAAGCTGAAGACCACACCGTTTTAGATAGATTCTTTATGTAAAGCTTGAAAAGATTTATCTTGCGAGCGAATTTTGCTTGAATACTTTGCGTGCCTCGATGCTAATTTTGTTTTGGTTTTTTAGTGAACAACCTGGAGTTAAAACTCCAAGTTAAATCCTGAATTGAAATTTCTGTTAGGTGCCTGAATTCTTTCAAGCTCCTGGTATGATTCATCAAGAAGATTATTGACTGCAACAAAAAAGGAAATTTTATTTGTAATGTCTTTGCTGAGTTTTAAATTAAGCAAAAAATAAGAGGCGGGCTCTTCAAGCTTATAAAATAAAACTTCATCTACCTGGCTAAGATATCTTCCGTTTATATTAAAGTTGATTCCGGAATAATTCAAATTGGTCGTAAACGAAAAATTATTTACAGGTTTGTATGGAAGGTAATCATCTTTCCTGTTTGCTGAAAGGTCCCGAGCGTTAAGATAAGTATAGCTTATGTTAAAAAAATATTCAAAAGGATTTTGAAAAAGTTTTATCTCCGAATTATAATCAATATAAAATTCAAATCCTTTTATCTGTGAATTTGCAATATTCTGAACCTGAAATGGTCCGTATAATGAGTTGCTTACATTTACATACTGAATAAGGTTTTCATATTTATTAAAGAATAATGAAAAATCCATTGTGAACCTGCTGTTATACTGCTTTCTGAAACCGACTTCCGCAGAAAACATTTCTTCCGGTTTTAAATCCGGGTTATAAAGAAAATCAAATCCTCCGAACAATTCTTTTTTAAAATATATTTCTGCAATTGAAGGTGCCCGAAATGCGCGTCCAACTAAAAATCTGTAAGCAGTATTGTTGATGAATTTATTTTCAGTATCCGGTGAATAAACCAAAGATAACTTCGGACTGATCTGAAATGACTGCACACCCGATATTACTTTATTAAAATCAACTCTCGCCCCGAAGGTAGATTCCAAAACCGGATTTTCAAACTTATCTCTTATTAATTTAATCTGATCCTGAAAAAAGATTCCGAAATTATTCATTTGCTGGTCTCCGTATAAAATTTCCTGAGGCTCTGACTTTACAATGTTCATCTGGAAATCAAACCCGGAAATTAAATAATTAAATTTTCCCAGCTGGTAATCTACCTGTGAAATACTGCCGATGTTGTATGAATCAATAAATGTATTCAAGCCTTTGCCCGTGTCAGCATACTGGAGTGAGACCGGATTGTTCGGATTGTAAAATGAATTACTCTTTAAATAATAATAATAAAAACGTGTTGTATACTTTGATTTCGAATTTGGAATCGCCCTGTAAAATAAATCATAACTCTGGGTTTCTTTACTAATCTTATCTCCCAGATAATATTCGGCAACCTTATATGGTTCGGCAGCACTACCGGCATCTTTCCTCCAGTAATGCGGAAACCCGCTGTTAGACTTAGAATACTGGAGTGTAACTTCGAGATCTCGGTTACTTAAAACATCGTAAGTAAATTTTCCAATACCCGAGTAAAAATTATAATCAGTTTGCTCCGCATGACCGTCACTGTTTTTATAATTAAAATTTAATAAGTACGAAAATTTTTTGAAAGTATTGCTGTGAATAATATCACCACCTGAAAAACTCTGGAGATTGTTTGAAAATTTCAAACTGTCATTTAACTTTTCAAAAAAACCGTAATTAAAATTTATTCCTGTGAATGGTTTGTAAGTCGGCTTTTTTGTAATAACATTTATCACTCCTCCTATAGCACTCGAACCATATAAAGACGAGAATGCGCCTTTAACAACTTCCGTTCTTTCAATGATTGATACAGGGATTAATGACCAGAGAGCTCCTTTGGAATCCCCTGTCAGTGAAGGTCTTCCGTCAAGTAATAGCAGGACTCTGTTGCCTATACCGCCGCCGGCTACATCCGATGAGCCGCGTATAGAAAGTGAATTTACATTTATTCCGCTGCTTCTGTTTATTGTCACTCCCTGAACCTGCTCTAACACATTATCAAATGTTAAAATATTTTTCTTTTTAATATCATCTGCGCTGACAATTGATATGGATGAAGGTGTCTGCTGCAGTGTAACTTCTGTTTTTGTCGAGGTAACATTTATCTTTTCAATTTCAATTTCCGACTGCTCTAAAAAAATATTTAAAGACTTGGATTTAAAAGATTCAATCAAAATTTTACTCTTATATTCTCTATACCCGATGCACGTTACATTTATTTCATAAAGCCCGTTAAATAGACTCCGGAATTCATAATGGCCTGAAATCTCCGATTGAGTTTGTAAATATTCTTTTGTCCCTTCTCTGTTGAGTTTAATATTTGCTAAGCTGACTACGGAATTTGTTTCATTGTCTATAACTTTTCCTTCAAGAGAAACCTGTGCTGAAACATTATCAGATTTTAAAAATAGAAATAGCAGGATCATCGGGAATAAAATCCTGCTTTTAAAAATTGGAAAAGAAATATTAAAGATATTCTTCATTAAAAATTTAAAAAATCTTTTTTGTTGTATCTGACCAAGACAACATACTTATTCCTTCGGCTCCTTGATTCTCCGGTCCTATTGTTGCTTTTTTTGACGGAGCGAACAAACATGTTAGACCTGCCGGATATATTGCTCTTGCAGTGTCGCAGCCGTAAATTGACATTATAGGACTTTGTCCGCCTGTTACTTTTCTAAATCCTACAGAGACAACATAGTCTCCGGGGTTTAAGTCGGTTAATTGATAATTGTAGCTCAGGTTTAAGACATTAATTGTTCTTGTGATCTTTATCGTATCAAAAGCTGCAGGTCCGCCTGACGGAGGCCATCCGGCTGATGGGTATGCTGAAATTAAATATGTTCCGCCTGATAAAATAAAATTTGTATCGACGAAATTTACTGTTCCGTTGATTGACCTTGCATCCGGTCCGAGAGGTGTGATAACCGTGTCATCATCGCTGCAGCTGTAAGCAGTGAACAATATCATTAAAACAAGTAACGTTTGAAACAATTGTGAGATTGATTTTCTTTTCACTATTCTCCTGTAGTTTTTAATTTATAAATTTATTGTTTACACAAGGTAATTGCATTGTTGTTTGAAAATTTTTTCGCCTCGAATTAACACAATTCACACAAATTATTTTTATGATTTATTTTTGTTTATTCGTGTTAAATTAGTGGCAATCTTTTATTTTCAATGTTGAAACAGTCAACATGGTAGTTTATTAATTTAAAAAAATCCGGTAATTATATACGGTATCAGAAGCCAGAGTAAATCTTTAATCAGGAAAAATAGAAATCTCTAGAAAACCAGTTTTTTATCCAGTCTATAAGTTTTTTATTTTTTGTATTATCTTGCAATTACTTCGTAGGTTTTAAAATCGGAGGTCATAGGTACTTCTTCGCCTTTCTCCTTTGCAATTCTTATATCTTCAAAACCCCTCAAATGCCCTTCCAGAAATTCTTTTGACTTTGTCCAACCCTTGAATGCTTCTTCGGAATCCCAATGACTCACTATCAGATATTCACTGTTACTATCTCTCGGCTTTAAAACTTCCATAAATTCAAAGCCGGGCATTTTATCTATTGCATGCGCACGTGAACCGAATAACTCTTCAAACCTTTGTCTGTAATGATCTTTACAGCTAATGTAATTTATTGCTACAAAGCTTTTTTTTTCGGGATTCATTCTTTTCTATAATTTTATTGATAATTTTTTGATACAAATATAATGCTTATTAAGACTAAGTTCAAATAAGAAACCTGTCTTGATTTCGGGATTTTAGATGTTAGATTTATTATTTCGAATTTGGGATTGAAAATTCTTTTATTTTTAAAATTTCAAACCAAACAACCAAAATCCAAAATCCAAAATCTCAAATCTCTATATAATTCTCAAAAGATATCCTTTTAAATATTTTGTTTCATTCATCTGCGGCAATACAGGATGATCAAAGGAGGAGTTTCTGAATTCGATTATTTGAATTTTTCTTTTTGCTTCCACTGAGCTTTTTAACAGCATATCTTCAAAATGATTTTCATTAATGTGATGAGAACAAGAAAATGTAAACAGCATCGAATTAGGTTTTAACAATCTCATAGCCTTGTAATTCAATTCATGATAACCTTTTAAAGCTGTAAATAAATTCTTTTTAGATTTTGTAAACGACGGCGGATCGAGAATTATAAAATCAAATCTTTCCGTCGTTTGAAACAACTCATTTAAATATTCAAACACATCTTTGCAAACAAAGTTTATATTGTCAAAGTTGTTTAGTTTTGCATTTTCCTTTGCCGCTTCAATCGAATGTACGGATGAATCCACAGCAGTTGTTTCAGACGCATTCATATATGCCGCATTCAAAGCAAATCCTCCTTCATTGCAAAACAAATCAAGAACTTTATATTTTTCGTTCATGTATTTTCTCAGTAAAACTCTATTCTCACACTGGTCTAAATAAAAACCGGTTTTTTGTCCATGAAGTAAATTAATTTTATATTTTATGTCATCAATATTCACAATAAAAGTTTTATCATTTGTCTCCAGCTTGTCAACAATTATTCCTTCACTTTTTTCCAGTCCCTCGAGAATCCTAAGCTCGTTATCATTTTTTTCGACTACTAAGACTGCTTTAAAATTCTCGCACAAAATCTCTTTCAGTATTTCCAGGTACTCATTCATGCCAAATGAAAATATTTGGATTGAAAATTTATTTTCAAACTTATCAATAATAAGTCCGGGTAACAAATCACTTTCACTGTTTACCAGTCTGTAAACATCTCTTGACGGAAAAAATTTTTTGCGCAGAGAATTTGCCAGGCTTATTCTTTTAAATAAAAAAGCTTTATCAATTAATTCGTCTTTATCGGTCAAATGCCGGTAAGCAATTAATGAATTTTTATTGTAAAAACCTTTGCCTAAAAATTTATTGCTGCTTGAAAATAATTCGACTACTTCTCCGTTTTTTTCTACTCCATCGGTCTTTTCGATTTCATTGCTGAATATCCACTGATGACCAAGAAGCAATCTACGCTCTTCATTTTTTTTTAAAATTATACTGGACATATAGGTATCAAGTAAGTATTAAGTATTAAGTATTAAGTATTAAGTATTCTCCAGCTAACTGCTAACTGTTAACTGCTAACTGTTAACTGCTAACTGTTAACTGCTAACTGTTAACTGCTAACTGTTAACTGCTAACTGTTAACTGCTAACTGTGAGCTCTATCTCTTTCATGCATTTAAAATGTCCTTCAGGACAGCTCTCTCTTCCGAAATGAGTACATGGCCTGCATTGCAAATTGTTTACTTCCAAAACTTCAGATTGAGTTAATTGCGGAAAGAAACCAAATTCCTTTATAGTTGAACCGAAGATTGCTGTGACTTTCTTTCCTAATGCTTCGGCGAAATGCAGTACGGCACTATCATTGCAAATCACAAAACGGCTGTAATATATTACATTTGCTAATTTACTCAATGAAAGTTTTCCGCATAGATTTAAAACACTATCACATTTTAATTCTATGTATTTACAAATTTCTTCATCATTCCTGGATCTATCCCCAATCAATACAAATTTCTTTTCTTTATTTGAATTTATATACTTTATAAACTCATCTGCCGGATATGTTTTTGTAAAATGTTTTGAAGAAGGTGAGATAATGATGTAATCATCTAATATGAATCTAACTTTATCAAAATTTAATTGCGATGTTACAAAATTATAATCATCACTATGTAAATGTTCTTTTATTGTCTGCATGTATTTCTTATAAACAGGAATAATCTCTTTAAAAAGATTTATTTTAAATTTCACTAATAAAAATTTTTTAAAATCTTCTTTTTTATATCTATGAATTGTCTTCCCGTTAAAGATACTGACAAGTATACTTCTAAAGTTTTTGTGTAAGTCTAAGATCATGTCATAATTCTCGTACCCTAACTGTTTTCTTGACATTTTTAAAGAATCGTCAAACAAAATCAATTTATCAACAAGTGGATTTAATAAAAGCAATTCACCGTAATCTTTCTTTGTAAAAAAATGGATTTCAGAACCCGGAAACTTTTCTTTAAGTTTTTTTAAAAGCGGAAAAGATAGGATTATGTCTCCTAATGATGAAAGCCGTATTATCAATATTTTTTTTATTTCAGGCAAGAGATTCGGATATTTAATTCCTGCTCATTGAAACATCAATTAATTGATGCTCATAGTCATCGATTTTAACTTCCGTCATCAGAAGTTCAATCAGTTCAAATCCGTATTTACTCAAAAAGTATGAGATGTTTAAAACTCTTTCCTGTAGGTTACTATTCGGATAAACATTCAGTAAAACTTTTTTCAGTTGATTTGAAATTACTTCATTATGCTTCGCTTGTGCATTGATAAATTTATCTTTTCCTATTTCGAGTGATTCCAGATACTGCTTGTTGCGTTTGCTGAATGAATCTGTTTGATTTACATCTATTCTCAATAACTCTTTTTCATAAGTATAGAATACTCCGGTTAATTCTTCTTTTAAATCGGAAAATATCTGTTCCGCACTAACTTCCGATACACTTCTTAACAATTTTTTATTTAACTCTTTTTCATTAAAGAGTTCGGTGAATTTTATATTATGCTTTTCGAGAAAACTATTGACTCTGTTTTCAATAATTGTAACGGAAGTTCTCGGGTAAATTACGGGCATAGGTACGTTGAAAAATTTATATGCTTCTTTAAATTGTCCAAAATAAGAGATCTCGGATGGTCCTCCGATATAAGCAACAGTGGGCAGCAAATAGTCCTGGCAAATCGGCCTTGTTACTACGTTCCAGCTGAATCGCTCAGGATTGGATTCAAGAATACCATACAATTCTTCTTTCGAAAATTTTTGTCTGGAATTTTTAAGCGCATATACGTTGCTATCCCGCGGCTCAAGTAAATACCTGCTGCCTTCATGTATATAAAATAAATTTATTGCCTTCGGCTTTACCTGCACATCAAACTTTTCTTCGAGCTCAACCGAAGTGTTGATAACTTTCTCACATGACTGCGGTGATGTATTGAGTTCAAATTTAAATACAGGTTTTAAAAATGTTTTTATTTCCTTGTCTGAAGGGTCAATGAATATTAAACCTTTATCTTTTATAATCGCATTTAAAAATCTTGCAAAAGCTGTTTTTATGTTTACATTCTCTCTGTATGAATCACTGACTGCGTTAAATAAACTTACGCTAAAATCAGTTTTGTTAAATGATTCTTCCAGGTTATCAATAAACTCATTTATGAATTTATCCAAAACAATATCGCCTGTTGGTTTTAAATATTTTTCCGATTCAGTTCCGCTTTCAAAATATTTTATGCTTTTTAAATCATTCTCTTTTGAAATAATATTGATATTATTAATTTCGAGAAAATCATGGTCATCGGATTCGAGCCAGAATATCGGTACAAATTTATATTCAGGGAATTTTATGCTTAAGCTATCCGCTAATTGAACCGTATTAATCGCCTTTAAAATTGTATAGTAGGGTCCTGAAAGAAGTCCCAGCTGCTGTCCCGTTACAACTGCAAAGGTATCGTGTTCACTAAGAAGCTGAATGTTATCAAAAGATTTCCCGGCAGAGTTAAAATTTTGATTTTGTAATTTTATTATTTCACAAATGTCATTTCTAAAAAAGTTTTTACCGGTTAAGTAAGTTTGCTTCTTCAGCTCAATGCACTTCAAAAAATCCTGGTCACTCCTGAAATCATATTCGTAAAACTTTCTGAGACTGTCGAAATCATTTATGTAATTTAAAAAGAGTTCACTGTAAGAAGGAAGTGAGTTAAATGGAATTGACATCAATTGTTATTATGTAATTAATTTGAGATAAATTAATCATTAATATTCAAACATTAAATTTAATAAAATGGAATGTTATTGCTGAAAAGTATAAAACAAAATTTAGTTCTTGAATTGTTATTCGGATAAATATTCACAATGAATCGTTTTCTTTCTGCTAAATAAATTTTCATTCGGTAAACTACACTTAAAATATTGAATATCCGGGAATTAAACTGAGCAATGATGTTCTGAAAAAAAACGTAGATTTTGAAAGCTATTATTGATAAGAATAAATATACCGAGACCGGTTTTATCCACAGACCAGGAATTGCTTTCCAGTGGAGAAGAAAATCCTGAGATAAAAATAACAGAAAGTAAAAATTGCAAGGAAAATAAGAAAAATATTAATGTGATAAGATATTATGTGAGACTTTACCCGGTCACTTTGAAATCTTGAAACAAATTTTTGCATAGTATAGCTAAAATCGGCTTCACTATTCTGTATTGATAAGGCGCTTCCATTTTCCCGGTTAGAATTGAATACTGAAATGCGATTCTTAAAGAAACATGTGGTTTGATTGTTCTCTCTGAAATTATTTGAGAGGATATAAGTGTTAAAAGGACAATTTAAAAATAAACATAATTTATCGTTTTGGTTTTGGTTTTTTTCCATTTAACAATATATTATACAGCCAAATTTTATGCAAGTATAACTTTTTAACAAATCTGAATTTTTTGTACACGACAAAATGGTAAGAGGATAGTACAGAACAAAACTGATTTGAATATATAAAAAATTTTAGTTTTAATATATTAATTTGCTTTAAATTATAGATGACTAATATATTTTCGAAATTTATAGTACCTCGTAATGAACATTCAAAAGATTTTAAAATAAACTTAAATATAATTTTTATGAAAACGATTTTAACATTTTTACTTCTTTTTTTATTCTCAAATTCATATTCAAATTTTACTACACCGGGAACCGGTAAATGCTGGGATCTGGACAGTCTTGTTTCTTTTTCAGGAGGTATTGTAACTTTGTCTTCAGGAAACTATCTTATCAATGATACAATCACAATTTCAGCAAGTGACACAATTAAAATTCTTACCAACTCTACAATGAAATTCGGTACCGGCGTTTTTATTGACATCAACGGCATCATGATCGTTAATCCGCCTGACTCTGCCAAAATCACTGCACAGGATACAACATTAAAATTTCTTGGTTTAAAATTCGAAGATCTTAGTGACGGCTCTGTTTTAAAAAAATTAATTATGGAATATGGTAACTCGTTAAGAATGCTCGATTGCAATATACTCATTGACAGCTGCATTATCCGATACAATACATTGAACAGTTCTTTTGCAAGCAGTGCAATAAATTTTTTCCGCTCTAACTCAACTGTTTCGAATTGTAAAATTTACAGGAACAGAAGAGCTGCGATTGGAGGCGGAGCTAACATTGCAAACTCCGGACAAATCATAAACAATCTCATTTATGAAAATGATACCGAGAATGCAAATGTTCCTCAGATTAACTGGGGTGCTACTTCTGCAGTTCCAATGATAATCAGGGGAAATACTATTATTGGTTCACCAATAATGTCAGGTGGAATTTCCTTTCTTCCGATCGGCTCTGTACCGCAGCTTATTATTGAAAACAATATTATAAAAAAGAACCGGTATGGAATTGCGATTGCGGGCGGAAGCTCAAATGTTTATATCAACAACAATATTATTGACAGCAATAATATTCAGGGTCTTCCGAATCTTGGAGGCAGCGGAATTAATTTTAACGGTGTTGCAACTCAAAGGTCAACCGTAACAAGAAATATTATCAGGGGAAACTTGTGGGGAATTACAATTCAGGGTACTGCAAAGCCAAATTTAGGTAATCTCTCCAACGCCGATACAACTGATGCAGGGATGAACGAAATTTATAATAACAAAAACAGCGGAGCGACTTTTGACCTGTTTAATAATACTGTTGATTCAATTAAAGCTGAAAATAACTATTGGGGAACAAGCAATCTTGATTCAATCGAAGCACATATATCTCATAAGCCCGACAATGGTGCGCTGGGGTTTGTTGATTATCTTCCTATCAGGAGTATTAAAGTTAACATAAGTCTACTTATGGAAGGTATGTACGATCCTTCACTGAACATTCTTGCAAGAAAAGATTCAGTTACGGTTTATTTATACGAAGCTGTAAGTCCTTTTCAGTTAAGAGATTCAGCTAAGGCCGAAATTGATTCAATTACTTTTACAGGAACATTCTCTTTTACCAATGCTCCTTCGTCACTGTATTATTTTGTTGCTGATCATTTCAACTGTATAAATACATGGAGCAAATCAGGAGGCGAATCACTTTCCGCTAATGGATTAATTACAAATTATGATTTTACAAGTTCAGCTTCCCAGGCATTTGGAAATAATCTTGTTCTAAAAGGTAGTAAGTATTGCATGTACAGCGGAGACGTAAACAAAAGCGGGATTGTAGACTTAGGGGATCTGCGTGAAATTGACAATGATGCATTTAATCTTTTGACGGGTCTGAAACTTCCTTCTGATTTGAACGGAGATAATTTTGTTTATTTAAATGACCTGTCAATAGGAGATAATAATTCTTTTAACTTTGTTGCCGTTATAAAGCCATAAATTTATTTTTTTAACTTATATCTTTTTCTATTTCTCATATCCGAGTTTCTTTCGAAACTCTTCTATGCTGGCATCTATCTCTTCTTTAATTTTATTTATTTTTTCTTCGGCAGATTCACTGAGCTCATAATGAATCGTAGAAGTTTTTTCTTTTGCCGAAGAAAGTATTTTTCCGGCATGATCTAAAATTGAATTTGATTCCACTTCCGCTTCATGCACCATCTCGTCAACTTTGTTCCTTGCAAGCATTAAATAATGATTTGCATTATCAAGCATATCATTTTCATCAGAAAGATCTTCATTTGAAAATAAATCCTCGTCTCTCTTTAACTTCAACAAAACAGGAATTGACAACCCTGTGAGTATACCGATTACTATCCCGATATAAATTTTTTTAGTCAAACTTTACACTTATTTAATTTTTAAATTCTACGGAAGAAAAACGACACATGAGATTACTGTAGTCCATAATCCGTTCTTATCACCCTCTGCTGACTGTGTTACATTGAATGTCTTAATTATTTTTCCGCTTTGTTTATATAAATTTTCTCTTTCATTCCATGCAGTCTGAGGATCAAACTCAACACCCAAAGTTGTTGCAAGCATTGTCGCTGCCAGGTCCTCAGCATATTCACCTGAAATTTTTTCCGGCTCACCGAAAGGATGATGCTCCGAGATGTAGCCGTAATGACTATCATCAGAAGGTAAGGCAATACCAATAGAAGATGCTATTAATCTGTTGGGTTCATTCGTAAAATTTCTTGCCATTACGCAAAATGTGATTTGTCCGGGCTCCAGCATTGCTGTTCCCTGCTCTACTGTCAGTCTTTTGCATCCTCCGGGAAAAATACTGGACACCGTGACAATGTTGCATTTTTCAATTCCCGCCGTCCTTAAAGCAAGCTCAAACGATTGTAGATAATCCTTGTGTCTTCCTACGCCTTTCGTGAAAAACAGTTTTGTTGGTTTAAACAATTTCCTAATCTCCTGTCTGTTAATTTATATTATTTTAGTAAAATATTATCTGTAATCTTAACCATTATAAAATTTGACTATGATTGAATGATTCAATGATTAAATCATTTCATTCAATCCATTCAATCATTCATTCTATCATTCTATCATTCAATTCAATCATTCATTCTATCATTCTATCATTCAATCATAGTTAAATAATCAGTGGTTAATTTTTAAAAATTTCCTTTTGCCAACTTTAAAAATCATTCCATCAATTATTTCCAAAACCAAATTTATATCCGAAATTTTTTTCCCGTTAATACTTACAGCTCCCTGCTCAATCAGCTTCCTTGCATTTGTTTTTGATTCTGCTAGATTAGTCGAAGCAAGCAAATCAATAAGCTTCATACTTTCTTCATTTATAGTTACTTCGGGTATTTCATCGGGAATTTCTTTCTTAATAAAAACTTTATCAAACTCTTCGATGGTTTTCTTAGCCGTTTCTTCATCATAATATAGTTTTACCAATTCAAATCCAAGCTTTCTTTTGGCATCTCTCGGATTGGCTTCTCCGCTTTCAAGATCATTTTTTATCTTTACAAGCTCATCCCCGCTGACTCTTGTTGTCAATAAAAAATATCTGTAAATTAACGCATCCGGAATACTCATTGTCTTTCCGAAAATATTTTTTGGCTCCTCTGTAATTCCAATTGCATTATCTAAGGACTTGCTCATCTTTTCATATCCGTCAGTTCCTTCTATCAATGGCATTGTAATTACTACCTGCTGCTCTTTTCCAAATCTTTTCTGAATGTCTCTTCCGAAAAGATTGTTAAATTTTTGATCAGTGCCACCAAGTTCTACATCAGCTTCGATAGCATAAGAATCATATCCCTGCATTATAGGATAAAGCATTTCGTGCATTGAGATTTCAGTTTGCTCTTTAATGCGGTTTGTAAAGTCATCTCTTTCAAGAATTCTCTGAACGGTAAATTTACTCAGGATATTAATCAGATCTTTTAAGTCAAGTTTGCTCAGCCACTCTGAATTATAAAATATTTTTGTTCTCTCCATATCCAGGATTCTGCCTGCCTGATCAAAATATGTTTGTCCGTTTATATGGGTTTCTTCAAATGTCAGTTGAGGACGTGTCTTTTTCTTTCCGGAAGGGTCGCCTATCATCCCGGTATAATCACCAACTATTAAAATTGCGTTGTGTCCCAGATCCTGAAACTGTCTAAGCTTATTCAATACAATCGAATGACCAATGTGCAAGTCAGGTCTTGAAGGGTCACAGCCCAATTTTATATTTAAAGATTTATTTTCTTTTAAAGATTTTTCCAGCTTCTTTACAAGTTCATCTTCTGGAATTATCTCGACTGTTCCTTCCCTTATTACATCCATTTGTTCTTTTACCGGTGCAAACATTATATCCTGCTCAACTTCCTTTCGACTTCTCTTTTTTTAATTGACTCCCGTTTATCGTATAATTTTTTTCCCCTGGCTATTCCTATTTCTACTTTTACGAGCGAACCTTTGAAATAAATTTTTAAAGGGACTAACGTCAGTCCCTTTTCCTGTAGCATTTGTTTTATTTTTCTGATTTCTTTTTTGTTTAATAAAAGCTTTCTGTTTCTTAACGGCTCATGATTGTTTATGTTTCCGAACTTGTATTCATTAATATGTGAATTAATTAACCAAACCTCGTCATTAATTATTCTTCCGTATGCTTCCTGCAAATTAACCTTCGCCTCTCTTAATGATTTTACTTCAGTCCCGGTTATGACAATCCCCGCCTCATACCTGCTCAGAATCTCGTATTCAAAATTAGCTTTACGGTTAGTTGCAATTACTTTAATTTTGTCTGTCTCGCTCATTAAGATTAAATCAGTCGCAAATTAAAATTTAAAAAAAGTAAAATCAATTTATTAACATGAAAATAATTCAGATTCCTCTCAACCCGTTTAGCATGAATTGTTATATTTATTATGATGAACAAACCAAGGAAGGCATTATTATTGACCCTGCGGCTTTTACAGAAGCTGAAAAAAAAAATATTATAAAAATTATTGATGATAATAAAATAAAAATTAAAAACATTATCAACACACACGGACATATTGACCACATACTTGGAAATAAATTTGCAAAAGATCATTTTAAAGTTCCGATACTGATGCACAAAAATGATGTCTTTCTAATCGAGAACTCTTCAGAGCAGGCAAAATTTTTCGGTCTTGATCTTCCTGATTCGCCGCCTGTAGATGATTTCCTTACAGAAGATACAGTATTGCGAATAAATGAAATCGATTTAAAATTCATTCACACGCCGGGTCATTCTCCGGGCAGCGTCTGCATTATTGATGATAAAAACAAAAACGTTTTCTGCGGTGATTTAATTTTTAAAAACTCTATCGGCAGAACTGACTTGCAGGGAGGAGATTTAAAAGTGCTTATCGACTCCATAAAAAATAAATTATTCAAACATTGTAAAGATGATTTTACACTTTATCCCGGTCATATGAAAATCACAAACATTAATGATGAGAAAAGAAATAATCCGTTTTTATGAGTAAAAATTTTTAATGCTATATTACAGGAGCAAAATTCCCGGCAATTTTTTTTATTTCATTTTCAACATCCGAATTAAAATTGCTGGATGGTGTAATAAATCTTAACAGGTAAGTAAAATTTTCCCCGTCAGTAACTTTAGTCCTGTAATAATAAATAACCTCTGTAAACTCACTGTCTTTATACTTTGCAGTTTTACCATCATAATTTCCCATATCAAAATCAGAATATTCCCCTTCACGCTTCGGGATGTTAAGAGTTAAATCTTTTTCCAGAGTATAAACGAAGTCAGCCAGATTTTTTACCTCGCTCACCTTAAAAGCAAGAAGCATTATAGCTATTTTACCGTCGTTCCTGTCGAATGAATATGATATCGCATCCTTTTTTGAGGTCTCTTCGACTTTTCTTTGTGACCATTCCGAAGGTAAAGAGAATTTAAATTTGTATGTTGTGTCATTTATATTTACTCCGCTTTGGGCAAATGATACCGAATACATAAACAATACTGATATTACAGTTAAGATTATTTTTTTCATTTCAAATTTTTCAGTTTAAATTTTTTATTTTACTTTATGGTAATTTTGATTTTATTCGCTGATACTCATCAGTAAACAATCCTTTTGTCGGATCCGGTTTTGGTTTAATTTTATTTAACTTGGCTTTTACATTATCGATCCTATCCTGAGGTAAAGGATGCGTTGCTAATAACCTGTCCAGATCACCTGGTGTCTCTCCTTTTCTTCTTTGCTCTTCTCTTATCTTATCAAAGAAAAATGTAATAGCACCGGGATAATATTTTGTCCCTGTCAAATATTTAATAGAATAATCATCAGCTTCAATCTCATCTGACCTGCTGTTTGCAAGAAAACCTAATCCGACAAATAGATTTGCCGCGATTTCTTCAAGCTGGTTGGGATTGCTTCCGAGAACCAGACTTAGTATAACACTTACTCCGTAATAAGAGGTCAGTCTTTGAGTCATGTGCCTTCTTTCGGCATGAGCAATCTCATGACCAATAACCCCGGTCAAAGCAGCTTCATTATCTAAAAATTTTATCAAACCGGTATAAATGTAAATGTAACCTCCGGGGATTGAAAAAGCATTAACACTGCTGTCGTCATGGATAACATCAAATTTATAAGGAAAAACATTTTTGTATTGAATATACTTTGAATTGTCCAGAACATATTTGCCTAATCTGCTGACATAATCTTTGACTTCAGGATTACCTTTTAATATAGGAAATTGCTGAGGCTCCTGTTGAATTTGTACATCTAATTCCTGACCCATTTTCACATCGTCTTCCACGGAAAATATATTAGCGCTGCAGCTGTAAAGAACGGAGAGAGATATTAACGAAGAGGTAAGTAATATTACAAATAACAAAGGGGAATATTTTCTGTTTAGCTTTATTAGTGAATTCATTTTTTTTTATTTATAAAGTGTTACAATTAAAACCATATAATTGTTCCTTCAAATTTATTTTCCTTTAAAGTTTGATTTTCTTTTTTCCAGAAACGATGCTATGCCTTCTTTGAAATCTTCCGTATTTCCCGCCTGCTCCTGGTACGTGCTTTCTAATTCTAAAATTTGTTCCAAACTTGATTCAAACGATTTGTTTAATAAATCTTTTATCATGCCGATTGACTTGGTCGGTTTGTGAGCGAAATTTTGTGCAACAATATCAGCTGATTTTAAAAGCAGATTGTTATTGTAAACAATCTTATTTACCAATCCGATTTCTTTTGCCTCCTCAGCAGAGAGTTTAGTACCATTCGCACACATTTCAAAAGCCCGCGCATATCCGATTATTCTCGGGAGAAAAAAGCTTGAACCACTGTCAGGTACAAGTCCGACATTTATGAATACTTCTATCAATGATGCATTTTCAACTGCAATCCTGTAATCACAGGCTAATGCCAGTGATAATCCGGCTCCGGCTGCAACTCCATTCAATGCACATACAACAGGTTTTGGCAATCCGGAAATTTGTTTTATCAATGGATTATATCTTTGCTCTAACGCCTCTTTGAATGTTAACTTTTTATCATTAAAATCTTTTAGATCCTGCCCGGAACAAAAAGCTTTTCCCGCACCTGTTAAAATTACACATCGGACGTTATCATCCGTGCTTGCTTTTTTGAATGCATCTTGTAATTCCAGCAACATTTTTTCATTGAATGCATTGTAAACATCGGGACGGTTAAGTGTGATCTTTAAAATATTATCTCTTAACTCAAATAAAATTGTTTTATACATTTATTAATTTTTTTGTAGTTACTCATTTATTCAATTCCTGTATTTAAACATAAATACGCAGAACTTCCTGTAACAATGACAACTAAAATTTTTTTAGATTATTCGGTGTAAAACTAACTATTACAAAGCAAATAATAAGTGGAAATAAAATTATGCTTTAATCTATTTTTCCCTATCTTTCTCCTCCAATATTTCTTTGGTTGTTTTGTGTCTGAACTCAAATTGTTTGTTAATTAATCTTTTTATTAAAATTTGATTAACGGTTTTTCCTAATATCCCAAACGGCAGTTCATAATTAACTTTATCTGTCATAAGTGTTTTATCATGTTGATCTTTAAAACAATGACTATGAACCCACACTTTAAAAGGACCTTTAATCTGAGTGTCTGTAATTATTGTATATGGCTTAAAATCGGTAAGCTGAATTTTCCAGATAGTTTTAATAATGTGAATCTGTATAAGCTCAAGAATTATTTCACTTCCCAGCTTCAAAGGTAAATCAATTTTAATTATATCAACTTTAATAAAATCCGGAGTAATTTTCTTTAAATTATTTGTATCGGTATGAAATTCAAAAACTTTTTTTAATGGACAATTAATTAAAACACTTTTTTCAAAATAATTCATGTTTATACATTTTCATTTATGTTACAAGTTAAAGAATTTTTAAATAATTTAAACTCATTAAATAATCTGAAAATTTTCAAAATGACACCTGATAAAATCTTAATGTGTAAACCTGAATATTTTGAAGTCAATTATTCCGGAAATGATTTTATGGAAAATAATATTGATAATGTTGATAGAGCCAAAGCTCTAAACCAATGGGAAGACCTTAAGAAGGTTTATGAAGGTTTAGGTTATGACGTAAAATTAATCGAACCTGTAGCAGGTCTCGTAGACATGGTGTTTACAGCAAATCAATCTTTTCCCTTTACAGATGTTATGGGAAACCGGAAGGTCATCCTGAGTAAAATGAAGAATGTTCAAAGAAAAGAAGAGGTAAAACACTTTGAAGATTTTTTTATAAATGAAAATTATGAAGCAATTAAACTGCCCGAAGAAGTAAATTTTTTCGAATCCATGGGGGATTGTGTAATTGATTATGAAAGAAATATTCTTTTCGGCGGATATGGATTTAGAACGCAGGAAAAAACTTATGATATCATATCTAACTATATTAACTTTAAGATTATTAAATTAAAACTTATCAATCCGATTCTATATCATTTAGATACTTGTTTATCTATCTTAAATTCAAAAACTGCAGTCATATGTAAAAGTGCTTTTGATAAATCCGGGCTTAAGGATATTAAGGACAAGTTTGAAAACTTAATTATTGCAAGTGAAGAAGAAAATTTAAAATATTTTGTTTGCAACTGCCATTGTCCTGACGGAAAAAATGTAATTGTTCAAAAAGGAAGTTCTAAGTTTAAAGAAGACATCAAAAAATCCGGTTTCAACTTGATTGAAGTCGAAACCGGAGAATTTATTAAATCGGGTGGAAGTGTGTTTTGTATGAAGCTGATGTTTTATTAAAACGGCAGATCTTCTTCGTTATTTTTATCCGAAACATTAGACACTTCCCCGTTAGAAGTTTCACTCGTAACTGCACCGCTTCCTTTATTATCAAGCATGACCATTTCATTCATTACTACTTTCGTGAAATAGTTTTTCTTTCCGTCTTTCTCGTAGGAGTCGGTCTGAATTTTTCCTTCGAGATAAATTTTACTTCCTTTTTTTAAATACTGAGAAGTAATCTCCGCGAGCTTTCGCCATGCTGTGATATTATGCCATTCGGTCTTCTCTACCCAATTCCCATCGTCACCTTTGTATGATTCATTTGTTGCAATGGTGAATTTACATACAGCAACACCGCTTGGTGTGTAAGACAATTCCGGATCTTTTCCCAGATGTCCGATTAACATGACTTTATTTAATCCCTTTGCCATAATTCCCTCCTTTTCTTTTTAATTATTTTTCAACCCACAAACTTAACGCATTTTTATCTAATAGTAAATACTTTTTGTCGCTCAATACTAAAATATCTCTATATTTTTTTCTTTTACCATTAACTACTAATATCTTTTTTTCAATAACATTATTTTTATCCAGGTCATATAAGACAATTTCTTTTCCATTAAACAAATAAAGTATATTTCCACGAATGGTAAAGGTTTCCAAATTTTTTATTGCAATTCGATTTAGATAATTTCCAAGGTTATCTAATCTCAAAATAGATTTTTGTTCCTTGTCTAAAACATAAACAAAATTCTTGTCATCCCTTAATAGCTTAACCGGTCTTCCTAATTGTCCTTTACCTGATTTATAATCACCGAAAACTCCGGTTGGTATTCTGCCATCTTTGTATATAACAATTCTTTGGTTATCCTCATCTATTACAAAGAGTTCATTCGTATTCAAAACAAGAGTTGCAATAGGTGTATTGAATTGAAACTCAATAGGAAAGTCAGGTAAATTTGTTTTTAATGTTGAGATATGATTAAGTTCAAGATCAAGCCGCTGGATTCTTCTGTTCTTACCATCTGTAACAAAAATATCCAACCCCGATGATCCGTCAACATAAGTCGGGGAATCATACTGCCCTTCCGCCCAGCCCTGCTTGCCGTTACGTTTTCTATACTCCAGCTTGCTATTAAATTTTACAACTTCATTTGCTGTTGCATCCAGAACATAAATATTTTCTTTACCGTCAATAGTAACTGATACAGCATTTGTAAAACCGTTAACTTCCGTTTCCTTTACAAGCGTGCTGTCTCCGTTTGAAAAAAGAAAATTTAGAAACATTAATAATATCATAAGTTTGTTAAAAATTTAAAATTAAAATTTAAACCGAATACCCAAACCCTTGTAGTTTAGGTAATCACTGTAATACTGGCCTCTGTAATCCTGCCCGTCATAATAATCAAAATAAAAATTAACCGACCGTCTGCCGGGTGTTCCTAATGAAAAACCCGTTTCAAAATTTTCATTAAGATTTGATTCCGAATTTACTGATGCTAAAACCAAATTATTTGAAATATATAGACTTAATATTTTAGTAAAATAATTTCTCAACTCCAGTCCAAGCTGCCCTGATAATTTTGACATATCAGGTATAGAGTGAAAAATATAATTTAAAGCAAACAGCCCCTTAAAAGAAAGATTGGAATTTATTTTGTAATCATTCTTAAAAGCTAAATTGATAAACTCTTCACTGAATACAAACGGAGTAAAGATTGTATCGGTCCTTTCATATATATGACCATCTTCAAGATGAGAAGACACGTGAGAAATTCTTAATCTTGCTGATAAATCAAGCTTCCCTGATACTTTTCTTTTTAAATTAAAGTTCACTCCGAAAAAATAATCGACCGCATCAACCGGGAATTTAAAATTATTCTCTGTTCTAAGATTTGAAAAAGTAAAAAAATCCACTCCAAATGAAAATGTATTTTGATTTGCTTTATAACCGATCAAATCCATTGAAACACCTATATCAAGAATAAGATAATCGTCATTTATAAATTTCGTCACACCGGTTTTTGCTTCAAAGATGCTCGATTCAGTCGGTACAAAAACCAAATTCGAATTAAAAAAATAGAGACTGTCATCTTTAGATAATCCAATATCGGAAAGGAGAAACTGAAGAAAAAAAATTAAAAGGATTGTTTTGACTTTCACTGCATTTAATACATTCAATGAGCCTCAGTTAAATCTTTTTCTGTTTTTCAGGTAGTCAACAAAAATGTTTTGTCCGAGACTATCAAGGTCGGAATAATAAGCCTTTCCGTTATTTGCTTTTGTAAATTCTTCGATAAAATTTACAAGATAATAATCCTGTGCTATCATAAATGTTGTAATCTTGATTTTATCCTTCCTGCACGCAACGGCTTCATCAAGAGTTTTATTTACTATTCTCGGATCAAGGCCGAATGAATTTTTATAAATCCTCCCGTCATCGGTAAACAATGCAGACGGCTTACCATCGGTGATCATAAAAATCTGCTTATTGACATTTCCTTTCTTTCTTAAAATCTGTCTCGATAGTTTTAAACCTGCTTTTGTATTTGTATGAAAAGGTCCGACGGATAAAAAAGGAAGATCGCGGACAGTTATTTCCTTCGCATCATCTCCAAAAACAACAATGTTCATTTTATCTTTCGGATAACGTGTGAGAATCAATTCCGACAATGCAAGCGCAACTTCTTTAGCAGGTGTAATCCTGTCTTCACCATACAATACCATGCTGTGTGAAATATCAATCATCAAAACCGTAGCGCAGCTTGTCATGTGCTCTGTCTCATACACATCTATATCTTCTTCTTCGAGATGAAAATTATTTATGTCCGATTTTAGAAACGCGTTTTTAATTGTTGATGTAAGATCTATATTTGTAACCTGGTCACCGAACTCATATTTTTTTATATCACTGACTTTATCAATTCCTCTTCCTGTTTTATTAGTGTCATGAAATCCTGAAGTGTCGGGTTTTAATCCCATGAAAATTTTTTTCAATGCATCTGTCCTCATTTTTTGAGAACCTTTAGAAGTAAGAATCTTAATTCCTTCTTTTTCAGCAATGTAACCCTGCTTCTTAAGCTCATCAACAAACTCACCAAAAGATAAATCCTTATCAAACAATTGATAGTCAAGGTCCAGTTGTTCAAGCCAGTCTAGCGCTTCCTGTATGTCTCCGTTTGTCTGAATCAATAAATAACTGAATATCGAAATCAGATTTTCCAATCTTTTTTCATCAGTCATAGAATCGGGACGCCATTTTGAATATTGTATTTGCATTATTTTGCTTCAACAATAAAATTAAATAATCTAAAAAATAAATTCGGATCAACACCAAATACAATTGTTCCTATTACAGCTAATATTGTCGCAGCTACTCCGGAGTTTGCCAGTGAAACCTTATCGCGCATTATTAATTCTTTCGGCTCATCAAACCACATGTAAACAATTATTTTTAAATAATAATAAACACCGATCAGGCTAAGTAATATACCAACAACTGCAAGCCAGACTAAATTTGACTGTATAGCTGCATAGAACAAATAATATTTTCCCCAAAATCCTGCGAAAGGCGGAATGCCCGCCAGTGATAATAAAAATAATGTCATGCTTGTTGCTATCATCGGGTTTCTTTTGCCAAGTCCTTTATAATATTCCATATCAATATTTTTAAAATCGCGCGATCCGTCATCTTTCTTTTCCAATATTGATACGACTATAAATGCACCAAGCTGCATAAAAGTGTAAGCAATCAAATAGTATGCAATTCCTTTCAAAGCAAATTCATTCATCGCAGCAACTCCGACAAAAATATAACCGGCACTTGCTATAGATGAATACGCAAGAAGGCGTTTTATATTTGATTGAGCAAGAGCGATTATATTCCCGTACATCATTGTAGCAACTGCGGCTATGGAAAAAATGATTTTGAAATTTAAAATATTAAGAGTAAGGATAATAGGAAGTATTGTCCCGACTGCTGCAATTTTTCCGGCTGTAGAAAGCATCCCTGAAATAACTGTCGGGGCTCCGTCATAAACGTCAGGTATCCACATGTGAAAAGGAAATACTCCGATCTTAAACATAAATCCGATGATGAATAATCCCACAGCAATTATAAAAACATAATTTTTAAAAATTGCAGGATTAGCATAAATTTGTGTAAGATTTGTCGTACCGCTGATCCCGTATATTAAAGCAATTCCATATAAAATAAATCCTGTCATAAAGGCTCCGAGCAAAAAATATTTCAAAGCGCTCTCATTGGACTTTTGTCTCAGTCTTAAAAAGCCGGTCAGCACATAAAAACAAATTGACATTAATTCCAGTCCGATAAAAATTATTAGAATGTCATTTGCGAGAATCATCAGGAGCATACCCATTACTGAAAATAAAAGCAAAGAATAATACTCTCCGAAATTAATATTCTCTTTTTCAATATAACTCTTCGAACCTATTACTGTAATTAAAATACTCACAAGAATAATCACACTGAAAGCAATAGATGAATTGGAAATTCTTATAAATTGGTTAAAGATAATCAGCTCTTTGTTTAAATACAGGAAGGAAGTTCCAATTGCAGCCAATACCGAAATCAAGCTGAAACCAAATATAACACTTTCACTCTTATTAAAAAAAGCCTCGATCAGCAAAATGAAGGTAGCCGCAAAAGCTATAATGAGTAATGGGATAACATTGTAAAGTTCGTGGACTAATATCATTAATTAATAGACCTTATTTATTTTTAGTTTAGAGGTTTTAACAGTTTTTATTTTTATGTTATCTCTGAATATAGGAATTATAAATTGTGCTTCTTCAGGAAGTGATTTTGAATTATCCAAATATGTCTCTGTGTTTAATTGTGAAACATTCAGCTTTGTAATTCCTTCACCTTCAACAATTAATGGTATTGCTTCTGAAGTAAAATTTTTATTAATCACGGTATCATTATTCAAATATATTTTTAAATCTCTTACAGTATAATTTGAACTTGGAGATGATTTAATTTCAAGACTTATTAAAAATCCAAAATTATTTTTATCGGGATTTACAACCGGCATCAGGTTAAGCCAGGCTTCTTCCCCGGTTACAATAATTTTAATGTCTTCATTTTGATTCACGTTTCCGGATGACGAACAACTGAAAAATGCTAACAGCATTAAAGCAGCAGCAGTACTTTTCATCTTTGAATAATAAATTTTAAAAGGAACATACATTAATAATGCGCCAAATACATCTGCAAGCCAGTCAGCAAATTCACAGCTTCTTTTCGGAACAAAATACTGATGAATCTCATCACTTAATCCGTATATAGCTGTAAATAAAAACGAAAATTCTAATGCAAACTTTTGCAATTTAGCATATTTACTCTGATTATTTAAGGAATAAAAAAATAAAATAAAAAGAATTGCATAAATAACTATGTGAACAATCTTGTCACTAAATTCAAATTCTACTTTTGGAAATTCTTCACCGTGTATAGAGGAAAGAATAAAAATTGCAAGCAAATAAAGTAATAAAGCAATTTGATATATTTTAGAATTAAATTTCATTGTTATGATAATTGATTTTTGACAACGGAGATCTCATCTATCATGTCACTTGCCAGCATAGAGCTTGAACCTGTACATTCATACAAATTATCTCCGCACTTCCCATGTATATAAACGGCAGTAACTGCACTGTTTAAAGCATTACCAGTCTGAGAATAAATTCCTGCAATAATTCCCGACAAAACATCTCCTGTTCCGGATGTAGCAAGGTTTTCTTTCCCTGTTGAATTAATAAAAAAATTCTCTCCGTCTGTAATTATTGTCGGTGAGTTTTTTAAAACTAAAATTACTTTGTATTCTTTTGCGAAGTTTTTTGAAAGTTCATAAAAATTACTTTTTACTTCCTCTGTTTTTCTGCCTGTCAGATTTGAAAACTCACCAAGATGCGGAGTCAAAATAATTTTTCTTTTTTTCAGGTAATTCAGCTTACCTTTGAATGCAGAAATTGCATCGGCATCAATAACAAAATTCAAATCATTTTCTATTACAATTTTTCTTACCAGTTCCATTGTCTCTTCATTTTTTGACAAACCCGGACCAATCAAGATTGTATCAGCCCATTTAAGTCTGCTCTTAATTTCATCATAGCATTTAAGAGAAAGCGTTGAATTTTCAGTTTCACTTAAAGATAATGTCATGACTTCAGTCAGTTTTATTTCCATAATTTCGTTTAAAGATTGCGGGATGCCTGTTACAACTGCACCGCTGCCGGTTTGCATTGCGGATTGAGAGCATAGATAAGCCGCACCGGTTAAACCTTTTGAGCCGGATAAAATAAATACTTTGCCATTTGAATATTTATTGGAATTAATTTCCCTTTGCGGTATGATTTTTTTTATATCATTTTCTTCAATCTCAAAAATATTCTTAAAGTTTTGATTTGTGAATTCATCTTTTGAAATCCCAATGTTCATAATTTCGGTTTTTCCCGAATTTTCTTTTCCTTTATAAAAAAGCGTATGAAATTTCTTGACTCCCATTGTTAACGTTTCATTGGCTTTTATACAAACTTCATCCTGATTATAAAAGTAAAGCCCGGATGGAACATCAAGTGAGATGATATATTGTTCCTTTAATTGATTTACAAATTTAATTACATCCTCAATTCGTTTATCCATTTTACCTTTAAATCCTACTCCGAAAATTGCATCTATAATAATAAAATTAGAATCCGTTGTTTCCTTTTTTACAGCTTTATAATCCTTGCAATAAAGAATGTCTATATATTTGTTTCTTGAATTCTTTAAAATAGAGTAATTTATTAATGCATCATTCTTTAATTCTTTTTCAGGATAAAGCATTAATATTTTTACATCAAAATTGGAATTGGACAAATGACGTGCAACAACAAATCCGTCACCTGCATTGTTTCCTTTGCCTGTAATTATTATAACTTTATTATTATGGATATTGGTGATTTTATTAAGAATTTTCTTTGCGGAATTTGCCCCGGCATTTTCCATCAGTATTATAGCCGGAACTTGAAGAGAAGTATAAATTTTCTTTTCGGCTGCAAGCACCTCATCATTAAAAAAAACATTTACCATAAAAATTCTTTGTAAATCCTTCTACTTGGAAATAATTGATTTCATTTTTTTAATAACGTCTGTTCTGTCTTTAGAATCAAAGACGGATGCCCCGCAAACAAACATATCAGCCCCTGCTTCGGAAATTACTCCCATATTTTCTAATCCTATTCCGCCGTCAACTTCAATCTCACATTTAAAATTATTTTCCTGAATCTTATCTTTAAGCTGAGTCAGTTTCTTGATTGAATTTGATATAAACTGCTGACCTCCATACCCGGGATTTACACTCATTATCAAAACATAATCAACAAACTCAATAATATCATCAAGCATGAAGACAGGCGTGGCGGGATTTAAAACAACTCCGGCTTTGATTCCCAAACTTTTGATTTGGTTTATAATACGGTTGAGGTGAATATTGTTTTCATAATGAACCGAAATATAATCTGCACCCGCCCTATGAAATTCAATAATATATCTTTCGGGATTATTGATCATAAGATGAATGTCCAGGGGAATATTCGTAAATTTGTTTATATCAGAAACGATCTTCGCTCCAAAGCTGATGTTAGGAACGAAGCTGCCGTCCATTATATCACAATGAATTATGTCGGCACCTGCTTTCTCTACTTCAGATATTTCTTCTTTCAATCTGGAAAAGTCTGCGGACAGTATAGAAGGACAAATTTTTTTCATTAGTTATTCAAAAAGCATAAATGAAAATTATTTAGGGACATCATTTTTGTCTCCTTCTTTTTTTGCATCTTTTTTATTAATTTTATTTTCATCCTTCTTCACAGGAGGATTAGCGCTTTTATCGGTTTTTTTATCAGTTATTTTATCCGGTGGCTGCGCTTTTGAATCATCTTTGGGTTTCTCTATTTGTATAGGGGTATTCTCTTTAGTATCCGTTTCATCTTTATTATCCTGTGTATTTAGCTGTTCACCTGAATCTTCATCATTCTCCTGTTTGATAATTACTTTTTTTCTTGCAACAAATAAATCCACTGTCGTATTTTCGTTTGCGGATTTATCTACTTTAGGATACTGGTCAATAATTTGACCGGGAGGTAGTTCGTTATTCGTCTGGTATGTGATCTTCCCTAATTTAAGTTTAGTATCTGTTATAACCTTTTTTGCTTCTTCCAGATTTTTTCCTGTCACATTTGGAACTTTAAGCTCCCCAATTACCGGTCCGTCACTAAGGATCAAATCAAGTGTTGAGTTCTTTTTTACTTTACTTCCGGGCTGAATGATTTGTGAAATAACATAGTTTTCAGGAAATTCATTTGTATTTTTTTTGACTGTCTCTCCAATTTTTAAGCCTCGCTGCTCGAGAGCAAACTTTGCATCACGTAAAGATCTTCCTCTTAAATTTGGTACATCGGTAAGCTGTTCACCGCCGCATATCGTTACATAAATCCTTCTGCCGTATTTTACGATTTCATCTCCCGGGGGATTTTGATCAAGTATCTGACCAATCGGAATATTTTCATCATACTTCATTTCTCCCTGTATTATTTCCAGTCCTCCGTCTTCAATTATTCTTTTAGCATCAAGATAATTCATTCCTGTCACACGGGGTACTTTTGCAGTGTCCGAGTGTTTTACATACAATGGCATAATAACATTATTCACTACAAAGAATAATATTATCAATGAACCGGTGAATATTAAAAATTTTTTAAGCATTGGTAAAATTAAGAATATTGAGAATGAAATGAAATGTATTTTACAAAAGGAATTTTAAATTTATTCCGGTTTTAAATAAATGCATCAAATAAAGCTTGTTAATTGGAAGATGTGAAATCTATAAATATAGATCATATTTTTGTTCTGTTAAATATTTTCCAAAGGCATCGGACTTCTTTTCTTCTGATAGCTTGAAGCCATATTTTAAATATAAATGAGCTGCAGAATGTAATTCATTTGTTGTCCAGAGATAAGCATGCTTGTATCCGCATTCGAGTAAAAATTCCATAAACAAATCAATTAACTTTTTTCCCAGACCAATTCCCCTGTATTCAGGCAGCAAAATAAAATATCTAAGCTGTGCGGAATAATCTCTTTTCATAAGCAAAAGAAATCCAACTATCTTTCTGTCATGCTCGCATATCCAGGCACGGTTATTTAAGTGGTTATAATTTTGAAAAAACTCCTGAAGACCAGCTGCCACATATGATTCAAACTCTATTCCGTAGTTATATTCCTGACTGTATAAAATTCCATGTAAGTAAGTTATATATCCGATGTCTCCGGGCTTCAGATCGTTTCGAATAACGATATCTTTTATATTAAATTTGTCCACCTGACTTTGTTTTTAAATTTAGCGATTAATTGTATGACAATAACCATAAACTCATTTTTAATATAAATGCCTTTTTTTAATTTAATACTTTCTATCCGTTGTTAATGTATACAAGCTAAAGATGAATTTTATGAAATCTATATGTTAAATTTTTTTGAATTTGATAACTTACAATCCCTATTCTTGATTAGAGACTCATCATGGCACAATCAAAATCACGGCTTTATATCAGTTTTGTAATTATCTTTATAATATTTCAAATAACCGGAAGCTTAGTTGATAAATTACCTTATATACTTACTGCTCTGATTTCATTTACTGTTGTCTTTTCAACAGTCTTAATATTTGACAAGTGGCATTTCCAAAATACATTAGCGCAGGTTGTTCAAAACCTTGGATTTCATAAAACTAAATTTGAAAAATATTTCCCGGAATTTTAATCTCTTTGTTTTTAATCTTATTATATCCTTTGTTTACAATTTTATTGGGGTTTGAAATCTATCTTAAGAATGTTTTGTATTTAAATTTTGCGGGATTGTTTTTGACAGGAGGACTTGCAGAAGAAATGTTTTTCAGAGATTTTTATTCAGGCCACTTGGGGGAGAACATGAGTTTTAAAAAAGCAACCTTTTACATCTATGTTATTATTTGCTGCAGTTCATCTTCTTCTTTTCGCTTACTTTCCATGATCAATTGCATTATTCTCAACAATGCTTGCCGTTGTTATTTCATTAACGTTGTCATATTTATTTGAGAATGCTGATAACACGGTATGGAGCCCCTGCGATAGTCCACGCAACAATACGAACAATAGGACTTGTCGCAACAGTCAATGAAGAAGATTTTCTTAGGATGACCTTAATCTGGATGGCTGCAAATATGATTATTAATTATTTGGTAATATTGAATTATAAAGACTTTTGGAAAATGTGAAGAAAGGAAAAGCCGTAGAATTTATGATTTAAATAAAAAAAAACCTCCACTCAAATAAAACGAGTGGAGATTAATTAAAGGAAGAACAAATATGAAAGAACGATTAGCCGGAGAGCTCCGGCTGGAACAATGTATACAAAATTTTTCTTGATTGAAAGATTTAAATTTATCACACACAAAAAATTTGTAAATCAGTTTAGTTTTATATTATGCTTAAAAAGGTTTAATATACTTACTATAAATTAATTGTTATAAAAATATTAACTTTTAAATCCCGGCAATTTAACATTAAACTAAAAACCCCGCAAAACATAAATGTGATGCAGGGTTCAATTAAAGGAAGAACAAATATGAAAGAACAATTGCCGGATAGCTCCGGCATTTATATCAACGTAAAAAAAGATTTATTAGATTTATTATTTTTAAAATTTTTTTTTGCAATAGAACAAATTCGTAAAATCAGCAAATGTACAAAATATCGTCAGCAGTAATACTAAATTAAGTGCTTAATTAACGCGGATTGTTCATTTAGAAAAATATTAAACACAAAGTCTCCAGGCTCACAAAGGATAATCACCAAAATTTTATTGTAAGAAAAAATTCTTTGCGGACTTTGCGTAAGTACTTTGCGAACTTTGCGTTTAATATATCTTTTAAATTTTCCATTGAATAATTTGGGTTAAAGTTGCCAAATTTCCTAAATTTTACATTTTTCTGCGCAATGGAAAAATACTTATTATTATTTTGAATTTTTATATAAGTATATTTATTTAAATTACATAACGGAAAAAAATGACATATTATCATCAACAAACGAATTTTACGTGTGGTCCAGCTTCAATTAGAAATTGCCTCCTTGCGCTTGGTTATATTTACTCCGAGAGACGAATTCGAAACTTCGCTGGGACTGATAAATTAAGCGGAACCAGTGAGAGAAAAATTTTCCGCGCATTGAGGATGCTCGGATTCAAACACAAAGCGTTTTTTATTAAAAGCGAAAAGGCTTTCAGGCAGAGAATTTTATTTAATGTAAGACAGGGAAATAAAATGATAATCCTTACTGATCATGAAGATCATTGGATCAGTATTGTTGACTATTCTAATAAAAAGCTTGAAATTATTGACACTCAGCAGAAAAGAAATAAGATACATTTGACTCTTAAAGAGTTAAGTAAATGGTGTTTAAACTTTAACAAAAGCGCAAAAGAAACTTATTATTTCGGAATAATAATTTACAAGCCGGACGAAGATTAGTTTTTTAGCTTAAATGCAAAACCCGGCAATTTTTTTACCGGGTTTTTAATATCTTTAATAAATAATTCTCAGATTTTTATTTAATCAAATTCATCTTCTTAGTCTCTGAAAATTCCTTTGAACTCAAAGTATAAAAATATATACCGCTTGTAAAATCTGAAGCATCTACCTGTGCATTGTACACACCCGCTTTAATAAACCCGTCGAAATAAATTCCGGCAAGCTTTCCTAGTACATCATATATTCTCAATGAGACATTTCCGTCTTTAGGGACAGAAAATTTTATATTTGTTGTTGGATTAAAAGGGTTCGGATAATTTTGTGACAATTCATACCTATCAGGAATTTCAGTACCTTGCGTATTTATCCCGGTTGTTACAAAAGGCAGGCTGATTCCCTGCTGGACTTCAGATACCGATAATGGACCATTCTCCTTAAAAATAACTACCTGGAATTTACAATTTGCCGCTACCCATCCCGCATCTATCGTTGTTGTAAATGTAAGTGGATAAACCTGACCGCTATTCCATGTTCCTGAATTTACATTATCACCGGTAACAGTATTAGTAATATTTCTCACTACCCAGTTATGTACCCAGGTTGAACTTCCCGTGCAGTATGAATTTCCTGTTTGCGGATAAACAAGATTATCTTCGGTAATAATATAATTAACTTTATATTGCCCGGACAGTGTCGATAATGCAGCAGCATCGAGATTAACAGTAAGCTGTCTTGTTGATGCATTATAGTTTATACTCGTCGGATTGATACTGACTGAAGCTGCGGGACTCTGAGAATATCTGTATTCTCCATCCGTATAAAAAGAACCCCATCCATTGTTATTGCCTAATCTTCGATCGACCAGTCCGGAAGGGTATCCTGCAAAACCAAGTGAGGAAATAATTCCGTTCCCGTTGAAAACTCTCCATGGATCCGAACCTGCCCCATGATATGCAAGAATTACCGAATTGGGATAAGCTGTTTTGAGATTATGAACTTCATCATCACCGCATGGACACCACTGACACCAGGTTCCAGTACAATATTCAAGCACAATATTTCTCGGAGTAGAAGTTACAATTAAATTATTTGATACAGTATCATTGGATAAATTCTGATCCGAACCTAACGAACTGTATACTTTGAGAGTATAGTTCCCATTAGCTGTAAAATTAAAATTACTAAAAGTAATAAGCTGGCTCTGACCCGGCGATAAACTATTTACAGATTGAGTATTTGCATAGCCTCCCGGATTAATTGTCATAGTAACCTGAAACGACTGTGTGCTTGTTCCGTAATTTTTAACAGATGCTTTTGGAGCAAGTGATTGAGGTGTGATAGACCATTTTGGCTCAGTAATGCTGCTAATACCTGCATCATTTGCGTACGGTACTCCTATTTTTACATTATCTAAATATAAATTATTTCCATAAGCAGTCAGTCCTGAAAATTTTACTTTATTTGTTCCGGTTGGAAGAATATATCTTTTTGTTGCCCATTGTGTTGACGTAGGGACAAACAAATCATATGTGGGGGAACCGGTTGCAAGCGGACCGCTTGCACCTCCATTTAAGGTAATGAGTAAATTCCATGATGAACCGTTATCGGAAGACGTGTAAATTTCCAGTCTGTCATTTTCATTAGAACCCGATGCGTATGCATGATCAAAAACAAGCGAATCTCCTGAGGTTGTTGCAGGGATAGTCGAAGTAATAAGTTCAAAGACTCCGCTCGCATAATCGTAAAAATCTGCTACTGCACATGAGGATCCTGCTCCATAACCACTGGCATAAGTTGTCCTGATCCAATTATAATTTGAAGTATTTGAAACCTGCCAGCCCGCAGGTGGAAATGAAGTATTGTCGAAATCCTGATTTAAATATACCGTGCCCGAAGCAACCACAGTGTTGCCGGGAAGAAAACTATAACATGAAATTATCAGAAACAACAACTTAAACCGGCAACAGGAGGATGTATATTTATTTTTCATTTTTGTTTGCTCCTTATATTTAATTTTTGGTTAATAATTATAACAGAATTTATTTTTAATTTAAATAATATTTTTATACAAAGAAGAAAATTTTAAGATTTTTACTCATTTTAAATTTTACGATCATTTCAATTGTCATTTAATGAGAAACATTTTTTTTGAATCAAGCATGGTTCCGTTGACTGACATAGTATAAAAATAAATACCGCTGCTGAAATTCGCGCCATTCCATATTACTTCATAACTCCCGGCAATTTGTTTTCCATTCACTATTACCTCAACTAAATTTCCAATGACATCATAAATTTTTAGTTCAGTATAACTGCTAACTTTTAACTGATAACTGATAACAGTATTGGGATTGAACGGATTCGGATAATTCTGATAAAGCATAAATCCCGTAGGTATATTCTCATTCGTATTTATTACACCAACCGACTCTCCAATTAAATTATAAATTGAATTTGTAAGTAATTTTTTTGCGTCTGTACGATTACTGACAGAGGAATAATTAAAACAATAATTTATCAACTGAGGGTTTAAGACATTCGGTGAAACAACAACACCTGCATTATTTTCGTAAAGAGAAGTTTTATAAAAAAGATCCGAGAACTCACCAATTAAACAAACATCCTGATCATAAGTATTTGTAAAGTTTATCTGTATAATAGCCGGTAAAATTGTCGGTACTAAGGCAAGAGAAGATTGTGAGTAGCTGCCTGATATGAATAGATTGCCGCCGTTATCGGCAGTCCAGCTTTGGACTTTCAAAACTTTATTCTTAAAAGCAGGGTAAGATGGAAACACTGAAGCTGCATATGCGTTTTGCCCTCCTTCACTTATAATCTTTCCCCCCTCATCAGCAAATGAAATCAAAATGTTTCTCATATTACTATTCAAGCAGGGATTCGGATTATTTCCTGTTGATAAAATTACTAACCTGTGCTGGTTAACCATTTCAGTAGTGATTGAATCCGGAACGACAATATTGACATTGTATCCCACATTAACAGCATCTTCAAAAATTAAATCAACTGAAATTGAATTATTATCTTTGATCAAAAGTATGTCGGTTACAAATCCGGGACTGTTTTCATTCCCGGCTTTTGAATAGACATTAAGAGCTAATATTATGAAAATTATTTTTATAATTGCTCTCATTATGATGTGTAATGGAATTTTGTTTTTATAAAATACATATTCTGCTATAGTAAATCAAAGATATTCCAAAATTTAAACGCTTTGCGTTTATAAATTCACTATGAATATTAAATTCGTTATTTTACAATATACTTTTTAACCAATCTGAATTTAAAAAATGGCAAATCAATTCTCATTCGATATTGTATCTGAAGTGGATTATCAGGAAGTTGACAATGCAATAAATCAGGCATTAAAAGAAATTCTGCAGAGATATGATTTCAAGGGAAGCAAAAGTGAGATCACTATCAATAAAAAGGAACACACTATTAATATTGCATCCGATAATGAATTTAAACTGAAATCTGTAATTGACATACTTCAGAATAAAATGATAAAAAGAGGTATCTCCATTAAAGCTATGAAATATGGAAATGTCGAACCGGCTTCGGGCGGAACGGTACGTCAGGAAATAAAGCTTCAACAGGGAATTGAAAAAGAAGATGCAAAAAGAATTGTGAAGATGATAAAGGACAGCAAGCTGAAAGTTCAGGCTTCCATACAGGATGAACAGGTAAGGGTTTCGGGAAAAGACAAAGACGATTTACAGGCAGTTATGAAATTGCTTAAGGATACCGAACTAGAATTTGCATTTCAGTTTACAAACTACAGGTAATTTTCGATGTTAGATTTTTGGGATTTTAGATTTATTTTTTAAAACAAAAAACTAACATCGTAAATCAAATATCCAAATAAAAAAGCCGTCACTTTTTAACGCGACGGCTTAGTTTAAATCTATTTTCCTATCTTCACTATTCTTAGTTTCGAATCTTTTACCACATTCATCAATTTAACGTAATCATCTTTTGTCTTGCCTGTAGTCTCATAATTTCCAACATAAACTCTATAATTCGATGAATTACTGTTTATTATCTCTTCAAGAAAGATATTTTGAAATTTTTCAGACTCAAGGCTCTTAATCAGGTCGGAAGCTTTTTCCTTATCAGAGAAATTTGCGATTTCAATCGTGTAACCTGTCAGAAATTTTACTTTCCTTGTTACATCAAAATAATTGAATCCGCTGTTTTCTGAAATTTCCTGGTAGATCCTGGAATTTGCATCAGCAACATCCGTCGTTAAAACTTTAATTTTAATTTTCGAACTGTTAAAGATTTGATTTATCTGCTCTTCAGAAAGGTCCCCGCCGTTTATTGTATCATTCCATTCAACAAATATTTTAGATGTTGACGGATATTCTTTTTCAAACAAGTTTAAAGGTAAAGAATTTTCTTCAACTTCTTCTTCCTCGGCTGCAACTTCTTCAGGATCATAAACTTCGATCCTTACGTCGGCAAGTCCGCCCATCTGAATTTCATTTTTTGCGGCATTAGAGAGGTCAATTATTCTGCCTCTTATAAATGGTCCTCTGTCGTTGATTCTCACAACAGTCGAGACGCCGTTATTCAGGTTCGTTACTTTTATTAACGTATTAAAAGGTAAGGTTTTGTGAGCTGCCGTCATTTCATGAGTGTTAAACCGCTCTCCATTAGCGGTTTTTCGACCTTGAAATCCTGGGCCATACCACGAAGCCACACCTTCCTGAACGAAATCAGGGTTTACATCTCTGGTTTTTGCAAATAAATCTGCATTTTGCTTCAAACTGATTAAGTTTGTTAAAACTATTGCGAATAATAAACCCGCAGTAATTTTACTTTTACTCAAATTTACATCTCCTATTTATGTTATCAAAAAAGTTTTAAGATGTTCTCTTAAAACAATCATTAGCACCATTTACTTGTGTGCAAACTTAATCTTAGTCATGCAATTTAATATTAAAGAACGATATTATTTCTAAGAAACTCTAAAAATCTAAAAATTTATATCGGCAAAGATACCCATTTTGACCCAAAGTTACAACCCAACTTTGATTAAATTTACGGCTCCGCATTAAGTCATAAATAATGTAACCCAAGGTTGCTTGAAAAGTAAGTCGTTGCGTCATAATTAATGTAACCGGGCTTACAATAATAAAACGGTACAATAATTATGAGTAAGAGATCAAAAAGGAATATCTTCAGGAAATTTATAGAAGATATAAGAATGCAGAAAAAGAACAGAAGCAAAAAATACTTGATGAGTTTTGTAATGTTTGTGGTTATAATAGAAAATATGAATAAGAATATTGAATCACTTTCCATAAAGGAAATTAAATCAAACAAGAAAAGAGCTGGTCCAAAAAGAAGTATCATACAGCAGAAATAATAAAATTCATAAAGACATTATGGATAAGAACTAATTTAATATGTCCGGAGAGATTAAAAGCATGTATCCCGATTTGGGTAGGTTGGTACAAAAAAGAGATACATGCGTTAAGCAAAGAAGATGAAGCTCTTATTAGAATTATTTCTGCTTCAACAATAGGGAGAATATTAAAAAACTTCAGAGGTAAATATAAAAAGCGAGGATTATGTACAACATGTCCGGGTTCAATAATACGTCAATTGATCCCAATAAAGACGAATCAATGGGATGAAAAGCGTCCTGGATTTTTAGAGGTAGATTTAGTAGCTCATTGTGGAACGAGCGTAGCCGGAGAATATATAAATACATTAAACATGGTGGATATAGCGACAGGGTGGGATTCTCTGCGAGCTGTATGGGGTAAAGGCGAAGCCAATACATTTAAAGCGTTAAGAGAAATAGAGCTTACATTGCCATTTAAGATAAGAGGTTTTGATAGCGACAACGGAAAAGAATTTCTGAACTACAGATTATTGAAATATATTAAACATAAAACTGAGCCAGTTAATTATACACGAGCAAGAGCATATAATAAAAATGATAATGCTCATATTGAAGAAAAAAACTGGACAGTGGTCAGACAGTACATTGGTTATGACAGAATGGATAATCCACACCTGTTGGATATGCTCAATGAACTTTATCGAGGAGAATTAAACTATTTCATAAACTATTTTCTTCCATCTGTAAAACTAATATCAAAACAGAGGCAGGGATCTAAAATAAAAAAGAAATATGATAAACGAAAAACACCATTTCAAAGACTATTTGAATCAAAGTATGTTGATGATGAAAAAAAATTAGAGTTATTAAGATTTTTTAATAAACTAAATCCATTTGAGTTGCAGCAAAATATCAAAAATAAAATAGCTCAGGTTTCAAAATTGTCTATAAAATGAAAACGATTATTAAGATATTAACAATACTAACGTTATTAACAAAAGAAAAGAAAAAAGTAGCAAAAAAGAAAAGAAAAGATTACTACTGCTATGGTTACATTTAATTATGACGCAATTGTTCTTTACTTAACTTACATTTTCTGTGAAGAATCTGAATATAATAATATTTAGGATTTCATTTTCTTATTAAAAAAGACTGAAAAGAAAACTTTCTTTCCAGTCTTTCTGAAATTTATTTATGCTTACTTGAAGATATTACTGCCTACCGAAGTTTGATACGGGTCTTTTACTTTCATTTATTGAATTGTTTTTATTCACCTGTTCATTTTCCTGAGATTTCACTTTGACCCGATTCTTCATTCTATTATTTTGTCTTTCCTGTAACTCTTTACTCATTCCATTTTTTGTCGGAGAAATTTTTATTTGTGATCCATTTTCTTTCATAAGCTTTATTGATAATTCATACTTTTGTCTGGCTGCATCATTCTCAAATGCTAAATTTTTAGAATCATTAACAATTAATGGAGCTGGCTCTGCTCCCGGCGGCGCCTGCCTTATGACAAAATTAAATGAATTGTTATCTGCGATAGCTTGATCATTTAAATCAACTAAATCGTCACCTGTTAAATCTTCGACAACATAACCGGATAAAAAATTAAAAGCAGCATTTTCTATTTGTGAAACATCTGCTAAATTAACACTGTAATCCTGATCTACATCACCGCCATACATACCATAATATGGAGCAGGATCTATTAGAGCCTGACTATCATACCCATATGCCTGATTTACCGGCTGAACAAAATTATATGCGAAAAAAGAACCTCGGCCATAATTCTCACCGCCTGCCTTACTCCATGTTTCTATGCTGTTTCTGTGTTTGACTACTATATAATAGGTTCCACTAAGTGCTCTTTCAAATGGTGAAGATGCAATTGCATTGGTAGTCAAAAGAGAAATCGCAGAATCTACTACTACATTTGGAAAATCTAGTCTATGCAAATATACTCTGACAATATCCGGGATTGTTTGAGGTGGAGGTGTTCTGTAGAATCCTTCCGGCAACACTCCAATACTGGCTGAAGCAGAAGGAGCAGGAAGTGTTTGAACACAAATATTATCTAAATAAAGATTATTTCCGAATCCACTTGTTGCTGTAAATCTAATTTTATTTGTCCCCACCGGTAAAACAAAAATCTTTGAACGCCATTCACTACTGGCTGGTGCAAATGCGCTAAGTATCGGTGGTGCTGTATTTAAATCCCCGGTTCCGTCAAACCTACCTTCCATTGTTACTAACGCTGAATATGAAGCTCCGGAATTTACCGACGTTTCTATTTTTAAAATATCCGGTCCAAATGCCGCAGAATATGGTGCGTATGCATTGTCAAATGTTAAGTATGTCCCTGCAGCTGCTGGTGCGAAATTTAAAGTGTTTAAAGATTGAATTGTTCCAACACTTGCACTAAAATAATCAAATTTTAAAGATCCTGAGCCATAGCCATATGCGCTTACTGCATTTCTTGACCAATAATTTGTTCCTGTAAAAGTCATACCCCAACCTGGAGGGGGAAACAAAGCGCTACTTAAATTTTCGCATAGAAAACCTGTAATTGTAAAATTTGTATTTGATATATCAAAAAAAATATTTCCGAAAGCTTCTACTTTTATTCTTGCCTGGGAAGTACTTGTATTGGGAAGAACAACAAATTGTGAACCGTCATTGGGTGTATTTGAAGCAAGTACAGTTGGAAAAGTAAATCCTCCGTCAACAGAAAGTCTTATATTTACTGATCCGCAGCTCACCGGAGCAGAAGTGGTACCAGCAACATCCCAAGTGACTAATTGAAAATCGCCAGAATACCAGTCCACAGGGGTGTTCGGTTGTGTTACTAAAAATGGACCCGCTGTTGAAGATACATTAAAAAAATACCCGGCACCGTAACTAACTCCTCCTGCACCTGCATTGTTATCTCTGGCAGTAAGTTCAAAATGAAGGCTTCTAGTATATGTGGGTAATATTTCTCCTATACTTGTTGTATTGTTCAATAAACTGGAAAGCTTTGGAAAAGTTCGTGTTGGTGATGTAACAGGACTGAAGGATCGGAAAATCGGTGCATTACCTGATGGACTATTTGGAGAACCCGCAGGTCCTAAATCATATTGTTCCCAACAATAAGTAAGTGATCCGGGAGTTTCCGCATCAGTTGCCGAGCCTGTTATCTCAAATGGTGTACTTATCGGGATAGTAGTATTAGGGGAGGAAACAAAAACCGTAGGTGGTGTATTACCGGTTGCCGTTATTACAGGACAGGAATTTCCACCTCCAAATTGAGTATAATTTCTAATTTCCTCATAATTTGTTGTATGAAAATAAGCATCACTATTCGGTTGAAGATCGTCCCCTCCACAAATACCTGCGTAAGCCATGATTGTGCTTCCGCTTCCGGGCTCATAAGCTGTGGAAGCATTTCTATTACCGCCGCAACTACCCAATACCCCGTTAAACGAATGATTACCTCCGTACTGATGACCCATTTCATGAGCTACATAGTCTATATAAAAAGGGTCACCTATTGGTGAACCCAGACCTGTGACTCCTTGTGCTTTCGAACCATTGACACAAACACTGTTTAAGGATGCAATCCCGCCTCCTCCGGTACTAAAAACATGTCCTACATCATAATTAGCACTGCCGATTACAAGATCAAGCCGGGTTTGATTTTGTCCGAGCATTGCTCCGCCATTAAAATTATCATAAGGGTCCGTTCCGGCGTTTGTAAAAACAATTAAATTGTTATTTCCTACCAAAGTTAATCGGACAGACAATTCCCGTTGGTAAACACTATTAATTCTGTTGATAGCAGTAACTATTGCTGCAAGGCCAGCCGCAACAGTTCCACCATGAAATCCCGTATATTCCCCGGTTGCTGCACATGCGAGTCGGTAAGTTCTTAATTGCTCTCCAGTGCTTGATCTATTATTGTTTCTAGATTCATTATTGATTATTCCCGGTGGGGTTAAACATTCAAATGGTTTATCAGAAAAAAAATCCGATTTGAAATAACAGATATAAATTTCTTTTTCATTTGTGCTGAATGGATCGATAAAATAATTTCCGTTAGGACTTAATATCATTGCATGAAAACCATTCATTGTTAAATCGAGTGTGCCTACAGAATACGGATCATCAATACCTTGAACATTATATGTTTTAATATCCGGATACGTTGTAGCAAGTGCAGGTTCCATCATCGAATATTCAGTGACGGAGAATTTTAACAATTCTCCTGAAGGTGAAGGAAGTTGTATAATTAAAGGTGAATTTTTTGCTCTACTAGTAAATTCGAATGGAGCGGAAAATAAAATTGTTTGTAAATCATTATATTTCGATTTAAACGTACTGTATTTAACAGGTACTATTCTTCTTTCTCCTTTAACAGTAAAACTACTTTCGGAGATATTCGACCATACCGAATTGGAATTTTGAGCTAATCCTAAATTTGTTAACAATAAGGTCAGAGCTAAAACTAAGTAAAGTTTTTTCATGATTAAATTATTTTAGTTTGGAAAAAATTAAATTATTTTTTGTTAAGAAGTTTAAGATTGAACTCCGGGTTAATTGCCCGGACAAGTGATAGAAAAAATCTTAGTGCAAGAAATGGGTATTTTTATTTCTCTTCCAACTAATTTTATTTTGAATCTCAACTTATCTTAAGCAGAAACCGTTGCATATTTGTTTAAATTTTTTCTAAAATCAAGTCCTAAATTTATTGCCCTACTTATCACCAGTTGCCTCATTAAAAAAGGTAACCGTAATGTTCAGTATTTTTCTTTTCTTTTTTGCTTCTTTTTTCTTTTCTTTTGTTAATAAGTTAATAACTTTTTACCTCCATAACAGATCATATATCTTTCTTATTTTTTCTTGTATCTGCTTTTCTAAATAGTATGGATTTAGTTTCTTAAATTGAAGTCTCAAAACTTCTTTTACATCTTTGTCTATCTCTTTGAATTTTAATAATCTCTCAAATGGAGTTTGTGGTTTATCATATTTCTTTATTATCTTTGATCCTATCCTTTCCTTTGTTATTAGTTTAGAAGATGGTAGAAAAAAATTAATAAATAAATACCACTCAGTCATGTAAAATTCATTTAGCAGTTTTACTATTTTGGGATTATCAAATCTTTCATAACCCAAGTATTGCCTAATCAATGTCCAGTTCTTTCCTTCGATATGAGCATTATCATTTTTATGATATGATCTGGACCTTGTATAGGTAACTGGAAACTTTCTATTCTTAAAATATTTAAATAATGACCAATTTAAAAATTCGCTCCCATTGTCACTATCGAATCCTTTTATTTTAAAAGGTAATGTAATCTCGATAGTTTGTAAAGCTTGTATTACTCCATTCTCTCCTTTTCCCCACATTGCTCTCTGGATACTCCAGCCTGTCGCTATGTCCACCATGTTTACTGAATAAACAAACATACCGCCTATGCTATTACCACAGTGTGCAACGGTATCAGCTTCTAAATATCCAATTCTTGTTTCATCGCATTGATTTGTTCTTATTGGTATCCATTGTTTTATTATCGATCCGGGTTTAGTTGTTGATAATCCACGCTTTTTATATCTGTGCCTTATAGGTTTTAATATTCGATCTATCGCATATTTTCTTTTGTTAATCTTTCACCTGATTCTATATACTTGGGTAGCCATATTTTTATTATCGGTTTCAATCTTTTTCCACATGGAAGATTTGATGCCTTCAACGTTTTTATTATAAAATTCTTTAACTCTTCGTTATCATACTTTTTCTTTCTTATAAATTTTTCTACAGGCTTCTTACTTAAAGAACAATTTAAAATTCGTATTGCATATTTTCTGTTGTACCCACAACAAATACAAAATTCATTTAGTATTGTTTTCTTTTCTAATTTCCCCGAAGATTCATATCTCTTCTTTATCGATATTAAATATTCCGTGCGCGATTTTTTACTCATTATTGTAACCATTTTTACTAAATATTACGGTTACATTTTTAATGAGGCAACGACTCTTTTTTTACCTAGCTATGGTTACCTTTTTGATGAGGCAATCCGATCAGAAGTTGCTCTGTTTGGTTGCTAATCGATTGTGAAAAAAATCACTTCCCCCATAAAACAAATCTATGCCTACGAAAAAAAAATCATCCAAACAAAAATCAATACACTGTAAACCAAAACCAAAATGAACGCATTGACATCGCAAAGTTATAAGCTGACATCGCAAAGTTATAAGCGAACACCGCTAAACCACGCAAACCGAATCAAACGGGTGAAAACCAAAATCAAAGTTATACGCAGCCACAGCGAAGTAATAAGCAAACGCCATAAAGTGATAAGCCCACTCCGCGAATCGGGCAAAAGTAAAATCGAACCTGTGAAGTAAATCAATCATGTACTGAAAGTAAAAATCAACCTTACGTTTCTGATTTGCTTTCAAAATTTTCTTTAGCAATATTGAACACAATAGTGTCATCTGCCTTGACTATTGGCAGGCAGGCGATTGACCTTTGACGTCTCACGGTAATCCTAACTAAAAACTAAAAAAATGATATTTGAGTTAAGAGCATCCCCGATCCATGGTGTAGGAGTTTTTGCAATGGCGAAAATAAAAAAAGGAGTTATGCTGCCATTATTCGAAGAAGATGATTATCGATTCATCCATCCTGATCAGATCAAAAATATGGGAATACCCAAAAGATTTATCCGAAAATATTCAATAGAATACAAGGACGGATATTCTTCTCCGAAAAACTTTAACCGCATGTCAATCGGATGGTATTTAAATCATTCTGCAAAACCAAATGTTTTCCATGATGACAATTACGATTTCTTTGCTATGAATGACATAAAAAAAGATGAAGAGATAACTGTAGATTATGATGAATTGTAATAAATTTTCGGATAGGTTAGTTTCATTTATTGAATTTACGGACACGTACTCAAACATGTTGCTCAGTCAAGTGAAACAAACTTCCCCAATTTATTTGTACATTAAATTAAACCCGAAGCGATGAAAAATTTTCGCCGCAAGCATATGGGAATTAAACCAGAAGCGATTAGACCTATCACAAAAGATTATTAATAAATTTAAAACTTAAAAATTTCAGTATGGCATTACCTAATATTTTCACGAAATCAGTTTCAGAAGAAATTATACGGAGAATTAATAATTTAAAGTCTGACACCAAACCTCTTTGGGGTAAAATGAATGTATCTCAAATGTTGGCACACAGCAATGTAACTTATGAAATGATATATGAAAATATTCATCCCAAACCGAACGCTTTCTTAAAATTCATATTAAAATTTTTGGTTAAAAATAAAGTAACCGGCGAAGCGCCTTATGCGCATAGCAGCAAAACTGCCCCTCAGTTCATTATAAAGGAAGCTAAAGATTTTGAACCTGAAAAAAAACGGCTGATCAATTATATAAACAAAACACAGCAATTGGGGGAAAAACATTTTGACAAAAGAGAATCAAATTCTTTTGGTGAGCTGACTAAAACAGAATGGAACAATATGCTTTATAAACATTTAGATCATCACTTATCTCAGTTTGGAGTGTGAGAATTCTACGCATCCTGCTTCAATATATGGTTTTATATTTCTTACAATAAGAATAGTTAATTCTCTTCTCACTTCTTTTCTACATTTAACTCTAGCAAATTAAAATTCTTACCTCAGCGTCAATTTAAATCACAGCGTTTAATAATATTAAATAATTATGTTTGCGTTGCTGTGCATCGTAATATGGGAGATTGATTAAGAAACAATTATTCAATATATTGAATGACTTCTGTTGGAGGAAATATTATTCTGTCAACAACTGTCTCCTTCTCAAGCCCGGCTTGGAAATGAGAAAAAAAAATTTATCTATACTTATCAAATGAGATTTTGATTTTTACAAACCAATATGGTAATCATAAATTAGTGTGAGTGAGTTGAATTGGTTATAAATCAAGGTGAATGCTAAAAAAAGTTATACTGATCTGGAATTCTTAATTCCTAATTCTTATTCCGTTGTTTACTTTCCATTTCTTCAATCTTTTCAAGTATCTAGTTTCCTCCGATTAATTCTTTTGTATTCAGATCTTCGTTTTTAAATTTAACAAGTTTATAGTCGTCGAAATTATTTTTTAAATTTATTAATTGATTAACAAGATTAAGAAAGTTTATATATTTTTTTCTTCTGACTTCTTTAATAATTCTTGGACTATTTAAGAAATGTTTATAGGCATCGATGTGTGATATTGCATTTTCCAAAGAATTCAGTTCATACAAACACATCAGTGTAAGTTTCTTGATGTCGTTTTTAAAAAAGAGGTTTTCATTTGTCGAGACAAGCAAATCAGTAAAATTTATTTCATTACACAAATTTAAAGCTTTTTCGAAATTACCTTTATGAAAATTTAAGTATGCAAACGAATAGGCAGACATGCTCATACTGCTTTCAAAGCGAATAAAACCAATATAATCGGAAATGAATTTTTCAAGGATATCAATCTCCTTCAGTTTACTGCAAACAAGTATAACGTTTCTATATAAATTCAAATGTATAAGGTCATCCTTATGAGAAACAACATTAAATTTTAACATTTCCAGCAAAATATTTAAAAGTTCTTTGTTGTAAGATTCATTACCCGAATCTATTTTGTTCATACAATAAGTTTGCAGCATAGAGTATATATTTTGTTTATCTGTCTTTGTTAATGAAGAGAAATGAAATCTAAAAAGCTTTTTGGTTTTTAAAAAATATTTTTCGTCATTCTTATCAAAGAAGCATAACCACAAATAATAATAGATAATTAAAAGCGGAGAATTTTTGAATTCATTCAAATGATTGCTGAAATAATCCAAAAGTATGTTTTAAAAAACCGAAGTTATGGCGAATCTTGACACGCTCCTCTTCAAGAATCAATTGAAAATGACTTTCTATAACAGTTAGCAGGAATATTTTTATTTTATTATTTATTTCATCAGGAAGATAGGTGTCGGTAAGAGTTTTATCGGTCATTAAAGATGCTTTCATACTATAAATAAAAATTCTATTCAGATAATAGTCCTGGTCTTTTGACTTTTCCGAGTTAATTTTTTTTTTCATTAATTCCGTTATGTCCCTTGTATGAAGCTCTTCTATGAGAAACTTTTCGTATGTATAATTTTTAGCAGTATGAACGTATTGTAAATATTTCTCGGCTAAAATATTCAAGTCTGAAAATAGATTACGAATATATGATTCCGAGTACCTCTCATTTCCAAATAATTCTTTAAACAACTTCTCCTTAGAGCAGGTCATTGTCATTATAAGCGGGATGATATTTCTTTAAAACATTAAAAAACTGAATAACCTTTGTATTCTTATTATGAAAAGGAGAGCTTAAAAAATCTTCGAAGAGACTAACTTCTTTATCGGAAAAAGTTTTGAGGATTAATATGGCATTACTTTTTATCATCTCATTAAAATTAAAACTAATGTGTTTTAAAACCAATCGAGTAAAGAAATAATCAGATGGTAATTTAATTTCTTATCCTTTTTTATTTATTATTCCTCTCAAACTCATCAAGCTTCCTCATAAGCCACAGCTTTTTTGCGGGGAATGATCCGGTAATTTCTTTTTTAAGTTTCTGAAATGAGTATGAATCAAAGTTATATCTGAGCTGAAATAATAATTTTGTTGCATTGTAAAATGCTGAAGTTCTTGTTTTCCACACCTCAGCGATATTCTTGTTTTTACTTGTAAAATGTTTATATGAATCGAACGCAAAAATAAAACCTTCATAGTCATTTAATTCGTAAAAGTTCATCATCTGAAGATTTCTTACATAATACTTCAGGTCAAAATACGCAAAATCGATTTTTGAAATATAATACAGTGATTTGTTGTAGTCACCTTTAACAAAATTCAGATGAGCCATACCAAAATTATATGAGCTTTCTCTTTTATCGGGAAGAAGTTTTTCAATAAATCCCGTAATAAAAGCTTCCATTGTAACAGCGTCCGGAATCCCGCTAAGGTTTAGAATATAATTATTAAACATTGTGTCTTCCAGTACGCCGTTTTTTTCGACAAAAATATTTTTTTCTATCATCATATTATAAATATCAACGACTTCAGCTTCTTTATTTATATTATTTGATTTTTGATTAATCAAAGAGTTATGAAGATTGATGCAAAGATTCCTGAAGTCATTTTCTGTAATTAAATTACTTGTATCCGAAAGTGAAGACTTAAAGTTAAAATACAGATCAGGATTTTCAAAAGAAGATACCGACCTGTACATTGAGTAATAGCAGTTCAAAATTTTAAAATTATTCTCTGAATCCTTCCTCGAATATTCGAGGACCTTTTTCATTACGTCTTCATTTATCAGGTCTAAAAATAAATAAATAATATTTGAATTATCTTCTTTTGTTTCATTGAACTTGAGTACTCTAAAATTATCAAATATCTTGAAAAGTGTGATGAGAAAATTGTATATCATATAGTTTGACCCGGAGTTTCTTTCACTCTCATAACCGGAATTTAAATTTCTATAACTATTGAATATCTTTATCCAGTAAATCTTCGAAAGATAATAATAGTAATCACTGGTAGAAAGATTTGAATTTTTTACATCCTCATTATTAAAATGTTTTTCAAATGATAATAGCCTTGTAGAAATAACTTTTTCTACATTCCTGTTATCAAGCTCCGATACCAAATCATGAAAAACATTGAGGTCATTTTTATTATAGAACTCAAATGTGATAAATTTTTCGCTCAGCTTTGAAAGTTCGTGAATAATATTTTTCATAATACCGTAATTAAATTCCTTTCCGGGAAATAATTTATTCCATACCAGTTCTCTGCGAAGCTCTTCGCTTGTAAAGTCAGGAGAATACTTTTTTATTTCTAAAAATAAATTAACAATAACATCTTTTTTATTAAAGTAAGGAGATCTTACAAGGTCTTCAAACTTGTTTAATTCATTTTTTGAGAATGTGCGGATTACATCGAGAAGTGTACTCTTAAGCATACCTGGACTTTTGATTATTTTAAAAATAAAATGTTTTTTGAATCCCGGATTTAAGAAAAATGGACCCTGGAAGTACCAAAATTTCCTCAAAATAAAACAAATCATCATGAAAAGTAAGGACTTAGCAATGAAAACTATATAAAAATTTCTTTTGATAAAATATTATTTAAATATATTTTTGCAAAGCTTTTTAATTAACTATTAATTTAAAAGTTATTACTTAATCCTTATCAAGATGCAAATCAAGAAAAATTTCTTTGGAAAAAAATATTGAATAGAGTTATTTTTGTTTAGATGAATATATTTCTAACAAATTTATGAGTGATGTCGCATCAAACAAAATAATCATTTCATTTCCTTTCTATCGTTCAGGAAGAAGCTGATCCATCCGTCTTTGAAATATAAATCCTTCAGGAACATCTCAATTATGATTTAAGATGAGGATTTATAATGAAAAGGTTTATTCGCAAAAACCATACTTTTAAATTTTAACTTTCAATTTTAATAAAGGAAATCTTAAAATGGAAAAAACTATTTTTTTTATTATCGTTAGTCTGTTTTTTTTAGAAACCGGTTACGCGCAATATACTGAAAACTATGCCGGTAGTTTTAACGGGACAAATACTTATATCTCTGTTCCAAACCCTTCAGGTTTTAGCACAACCGGTGCAATTGCTCTTGAAGCATGGGTGTATTCTACACAGCTGCTTGGAACAACAATGGCAGTTATTTGGAAAAATTATCAGAATTCATATTTTCTTGGAATACAGACATCCGGCAGAGTTGTCTTTTATCCTAAAAGCGGTGCATCGTTCAGAAGCAGAGTTATAGGTAAAGTTTGTAAAGTTTGTAAGTTTGCAAAGTTTGTAAGTTTGTAATGTTTGTAAAGTTTGTAAGTTTGCAAGTTTGTAAAGTTTGTAAAGGTTTGTAAAGTTTGTAAAGTTTGTAAGTTTGCAAGTTTGTAAAGTTTGTAAAGTTGTAAAGTTATAAAGTTATACAGTTTATAAAGTTAAAGATTTAAAAGTTGAGTAATAAACTAACAAACATATAATTAAAAACTAAAAAAAGGAGAAATAAAATGTCACAAGCACAAACACAATCTGTTAACAGACAGACACAAGAGATAGACGAAACAAAATTAATGAATTTTATTGGTAAAGTTGTAGGAGATTTTGGAGCAACGATGGAAAGTGTATTAACTTTTATGGGGGACAAGCTTGGTTTTTACAAAGCGTTAGCAAAGTACGGACCTATGAACTCCGAAGAGCTCGCCGGGAAAACAAATACAACGGAACGATACGTAAGAGAATGGTTAATTAACCAGGCATCCGGCGGTTATATTGAATATGATCCGACATTAAAGAAATATTTTTTGCCCCCAGAGCAGGCAGTTGCATTGACCGATGAAGAAAGTCCTTATTTTGTCGGCGGTGGTTTTCAACTTGTTAATTCTTTAGTTAAAGCAGAGGAAAGAATTTGCGAAGGTTTTAAAAATGGTAAAGGAATGTTATGGGGAGAACATCATCATGAACTTTTCGAAGGAACAGAAAGATTTTTCAGACCAAGTTACATTGGCAACTTAATTCAAAATTGGATTCCATCCATGTCAGGAGTAAAAGAAAAACTCGATAGAGGTTCAAATGTTGCTGACATTGGCTGCGGTCATGGTGCATCTACTATTATAATGGCGAAAGCATTTCCGAATTCTAAATTTTTCGGATTCGATAATCATGAACCGTCGATCAAAAGAGCAAATGAAATTGCCATGGAAGAAGGATTAAGTGATAGAGTTAAATTTTTTGTTTCAGGCTCTGCTGATTTTCCTGATAATCAATATGGCTTTATAACTTTCTTTGATTCACTTCACGATATGGGAGACCCTGCTGCAGCAATTAAAAGGTGCAAAGAAACACTTGCAAAAGACGGAACAGTGATGATAGTCGAGCCCATGGCAGGAAGAACAGTAGAAGAAAATTTCAATCCGGTTGGAAGAGTTTATTCGGCGGCTTCTGTTTTGTGCTGCACTCCAAATGCAATTGCTTCCGGAGGACCGGCCCTCGGTACAATAGCTACTGACGATAAATTACAGGAGGTTATTAATGCCGGAGGTCTTTCAAAATTCAAAAGAGCAACTGAGAATCCTTTTAACAGAGTTTTCGAAGCGAAAGTATAAAATTAAAGTTTGTAAAGTTCAGTAAAGATCGTGTGGCACATTTCTATATTTATAAAATTTTTAATAAACTTTTTTTTAAATGTGCCACTCTTTTTAGAATTTAACTTTTAACTTTTAATTAAACAATTATGAAAACAAGATTAATCATTTTTTTAATTCTTAATTCTTTATTCTTACTTCTTAATTCCTCAAGAGCACAAATGTTCTGGAATCAAGCATGTCAATTTGCAGGTACGAATACTAGCTACGTTTCTGCACCCAATTCTTCCAGCATAAATATCACAGGCAGCTTCACGCTTGAAGCGTGGGTATATCCATTTTATTATAATGGCTTTAGTAAAGGTGTAATTTCAAAAGGCGGTTCACTTGGAGCTGGAAAAAATTATGCTATGAGATTGCAAAGCACCGGAAGGTTTGATGTTTGGACCAGAGGAGTATTAAGACTGACTAGTAATAACACCTGTCCTGTAAATCAGTGGACTCATATAGCCGCTGTTTATAACGCTTCGAATAATACATTTGGTTTATACTTCAATGGAGTGTCAGATAACAGTGTTGCTATTGCAAATGCAAATCCTTTGTCAAATACAGAAACATTGTTTATAGGAATAGCAGGAATCAATACTCCGTTTGCCGGTAATGTGGATGAAGTAAGAATCTGGAATAGAGCATTATCTCCAAATGAAGTAAATCAAAACCGGAGAATGCAGTTAGGAACTCAGGGTGGTCTCTATGAGAATTTAAAGTTGTCATATACTTTTCAAACCGAGATTTCAAGCATACCTAAGTTCACTTTATATGACAGATCGCTGAACTATAATACAGGTGTGAATAACGGTGTTACGGGAGTTGACCTTGGTGAAGTTCCTTCAGAAATGATTTCATTTAATCAATGTGTAAAGTTAGGATCTGCCGGAGATTATCTTGCAGGTGTTGACGTTCTGGCAATCAGTCCCACAACCGGAACAACATTACAAGCATGGATATACCCGCTTGATAACGTTACCGATCAGGTGATAATTCACAAAGGAGCTCCTTCTGGCGGGGCATCAACAAATTACAGCTTAAATATGATTGGCAGAAAACTTGCAGCCAAAATAAACGGAAACATCTATGATTCTCAGGATACACTTAAAGTAAATCAATGGAGTCACGTGGCATTCACTTATACTTTTGACGGCTTGCGTAGATATTATAGTTTTTATGTAAATGGAAAGAAAGTTAGATCATCCAGTATCATGAGCATCGCCAATAGCCAGATAGTTGACGGGACAGATTCTTTGTACATTGGAGGAGGAGTTACCACCATGCAGGGATTCTTTGGATACCTGGATGAAGTAAGAATAAGTACATATGCAAAAACTCAGACTGATATACTCGATACTTTATTTTCGCCGATGGAACATAAACCACCGTATCCCGGAGCGACGGCTTCGTATACACTTGACGGTTCGACATGGTGCAATACATACTGGGGACCACCGCTTTACTTCAGAGGCACAGCTCAATTTTCATATGCCTCGGCGTCATTTATTTTTCCCGAAACACCTTTGAACAAAAGTACTTTTCTGAATTTTCAAAAAGGCTTTTATACAAAATCGGCTGTGCGGAATATTCCACAAAGCGGAACTGTCGGTTCGATGACCGATGATACTTTAGATATATTGCTTGATGAAACAATAAATGATATTAATGTCTATGTCGGACTTAATCATAATGCGATTGGAGAACTGGATGTATATATAATTACTCCGCAGAATATTAGTGTTAAATTAACGGATAACAATACATTGATTGCACCGATGCATCATATGGCTACGGTCTTTGATGACCAGGCAACAAAACCAATTGCAAACAATACGTATACAACATTCTCTCCTTCAGTAAGACCGGTTAACAGTCTAAGCGCACTTCACGGTATGAATTCAAAAGGTAAATGGAGGCTTGCAGTTGTTGATGAATCCGGAGTAAACACAGGAAAATTATATGCTTGGGGATTACGAATTAATAATAAGTTTACACTTCCGGCACTTCTTTCCAATAATTGTTTGATACAGGGATTTTATAATCCAAATACAAATTCGATGGTAAGCGATACCGTGAAGAGTTACTTGAGAAATACATTTGCTCCTTATGCAATCTTAGATTCTTCCAAAGCTGTCTTACAATCCAACGGATCTGTTTCATTCAGTTTTACCAGCGGAACTATAATCAAAGGAATTTTTTACTTTCTTGAATTGAATCATAGAAACTCAATCAAAACATGGAACACTTTTCCTTACGTAGTATTCGACGCTCTTACTTCGCAGGCATACTATGACTTCACTACAGACAGCACAAGGGCATTTGGAAATAATATGATTCAGGTTGATAACTCACCGGTTGAATTTGCAATTTATAATGGTGATGTAAATCAGGACGGGATAATAGATATAAACGATAATCAATTAATAGGCAATGATGCTTTTAATTTTGCCGCGGGATACTTAAAAACGGATGTGAATGGCGACGGTGCAATTGACTTAGCAGATGCAGCCATTGCCGATAATAATGCTTTTAATTTTGTGAGTGTGGTCAGACCGTGAAATGTCAACATCAAATGTGAAACGTCAAACATGTGACGTATTAATGAAATTTTAAAACATAATACTTTTAACTTTCAACATTTAACTTTTAACTTTAACATAATTTGATATGAGAAAAATTATTTATTTATTTCCGGTTTATTTTATTTTTATAAATATCAGCATCGCACAGTATACAGGAAATTATGCTCTCAGTTTTAATGGAGTTAACAGTTATTTTGCTGTATCTAATGCTTCCGATTTAAATCCTCCAGGAGCAATAACACTTGAAGCGTGGGTTTATCCGACTAGCCTAGGTCCTAATACTATGGCAGTCATAGGTAAGAATTATCAAACTTCATATTTTCTCGGAGTTCAGGTTTCAGGAAGAGTTGTATTTTATCCGAGAGGAGGAACATCTTTCAGAAGCAGGGTTAACAGCCTTATACCTGTTAATCAATGGACACACATTGCCGGTACATTTGACGGAACCACTTCAATAATTTACATCAATGGAATTGCAGATACTTCATCTAATGCTTTAGCCGGACCAATAGGAATTAATAACGATTCTTTATTTATAGGAGCCGACAGAATTGGAACAACACCTTCGCTTTTCTTCAAAGGGCGTCTCGATAATATTCGCATCTGGGCTATAGCAAGATATGCCGGTGTAATATTAGATAACAGCTTCATTCCTCTTGAAGTCTATTCGCCAACGGGTTATTATGAGGGCTTGAGGGCAAGCTTCCAATTGGATAACGATATGAACAGTTACAGCGGAGTTGATTTTCATTCGGGATATCCAAGAAATTTAAGTTTTATTAACTACAGCAATAAAGCTGTTAATCATCTGGATTATAATAATAATCTGGTACTAAACGGAACAACTGATTACTTTAGCGTTTTTAATACGACCGGATCAGGATTCAATCCAACAACTGCAATCACACTTGAAGCATGGATAAAAAGAGATACAACAGGAACGCAGCCCAATGACCAATACATTTTAAATAAAAGCGGAGCTACAAACAGATACAACTATGCAATATGGTTATTCTCGGGAGACGGAAGCATAAAATTTAAAATCAATTCACCCGGCGGTCCCGGAGGAATGATTGCAAATTCACATATTAATCACGGACAATGGACTCACATTGCTGCAACATATAATTCTTTAACCGGCTTTGCATATATTTACATAAACGGAAATCTTGTATCAGCAGGTATTTTTGCCGGCAATCCTTTGATACAAAATGATAATGACAACTTATACATTGGTGGCATCGGAGCATCTTCACTTGCGGCAAATAAATTCAAAGGCCAAATAGACGCAGTAAGAATATGGAGTGTCGAACGGACACCTGACCAGATAAAAGAAAATATGTATAAGTCAATTAGTTCTGCCGCCAACCTGACATATTTTAATTTTGATAAATATACAAGTGCGATTTATTCAGGAGGATCAAGAATTTATACATCAAATACATTTGGAGGATTGTCTCATGTAAGCTCATCGCATTTAAATAAAAATAACGAATTGACTTCACCAATGCTTTCGGATGCTGCCGGTGGTTTTTATATACCTGATTATACAAATAGTTATAAAAGATTTTTTATACCTGATGCTGATTTAATAGGCATAAAAGATTCTGTTTATGTACCCTCGAGTGGTTCAATATCAAGTCTCAAAACTTATGTCTTAATTTCTCACACTTATACATCCGATATAAGTTTAGAATTAATATCTCCGCTTGGAACTTCTGTAAACTTGTTAAATCGAAAAGGCAGTAACGGAAATGATATCCTCACGATATTTTCAGATGCTTCAGATTCCGTTGCATCTTTATATAGTATAGTAAACGCACCGGGTATAACTGCACCGTTTAGTCCCGGCATCAAACCCGATCAGCCGCTTTCTTCGCTTAACGGGCAAAACAAATTAGGGTGGTGGAAATTAAAATTTGTAGATAATGAAGGAGCGGATATTGGTTATGTTAATGGCTGGGGAATAAATATCTCCGGTGTTTCAGACAGGACTTTACATCTCAAAGCATTTATACAGGGTTTTTACAATTTTCCTGCGCATAAAATGGTGAAGGATACTGCGCGTATTTTTTTGAGAACAGCAAATTCACCTTTCTTCATTGTTGATACAGCAAAAGCAATTTTGGATTCTGTTGGAAATGGAATTTTTGTTTTTGATAATGCTGCCAACGGAGTACCATATTATATAGTTTTTACTCACAGAAATTCAATAGAAACATGGAGCTCTTTTCCTAAAACTTTTAGTACGGATGCATTAAGTTACGACTTCACCTGGTCTTCAAGCCAGGCATACGGAAATAATATGGTACTGGTAGATGCTGTTGCATCGGACAGAACAACAAAAAGTAATGAAGGGCAAATTGACGGCTCAACTGAACGTTATGCAATATATAACGGAGACGTAAATCTGGATGGAACAATTGATTTATCGGATATAAGCATAATAGATAATGACGCTTTCAATTTTATTTCCGGTTATGTTAAGTCGGACATAAACGGGGATAATGTTGTTGACCTTGCTGATAATGCACTTGCAGATAACAATGCATTTAATTTTGTAAGTGTGATAAAACCGTGAGATGACTTCCCGGTCAATGGTGAGAGACGTGAGATGCAAGAAGCAAGATGTCAAACGTAATTGTTTTTTATTTGTAATTGTAATTTGAAATTAAAAAGAGCCGGTAGAAAAAGTCTATCGGCTTTTTGTTTTTGTTAAAAAAGTAATTTGAAACAAAGCTATAATATTTTTATTATTGCAGAAAGGAGATTTATCTAAATTTCATTCATCCCCCAAATTTTAAATTAAGAAAGGAAATACAAAATGAAAGTTTATTACAGATTTATTTTTTCTTTAATCTTTGCCGTTTCATTAACATTCTTACCACTTAAAAAAAGTTCAGCCACAATTTATACATTTGATGACGGAGTAACAGGAAATGAGGAGGTTCCTCCTAATCCCTCAACTGGAGTTGGAAATATTTCGGGAAATTATAATGATGATGGAAATATTTTAACTTTTAATCTTGTCTTTACCGGTTTATCAGCGCCCACAACTTCTGCACATTTTTATGGACCGGCCCAGGCAGGTGCGGAAGCCGGAGTTCAAATTAGTTTTGCAGGATTTCCTGTTGGAGTAACATCCGCTGGTTATTCAAATCAATATATTCTGTCCGATACACAGGAACAGGAGTTTCTAAGCGGTCTATGGTATGTAAATATTCATACAAGTTCATATCCGAATGGAGAATTAAGAGGTCAATTGGAAAAAAGTACTACCCCGGTCCTCAATCTGACAACATTCCTTCAGGGTTTTTATAATTTTAGTTCTAATACAATGGTACCGGATACAGTAAATGTTTATTTAAGAAATTCAACAGCCCCTTACAATTTAATGGATTCAGCTACCGGGCAATTAAATTCATCGGGAGTAAAAACCTTTGATTTCTTTAATGCAATAAATGGGTTAAGTTATTTTTTAGTTGTAAAGCACAGAAATTCTATTGAGACGTGGAGTATTACAGGGCAATCGTTTAGCAACTCCGTTTTAGATTACAATTTTACAACTGCACAAAATCAGGCTTTCGGTAATAATCTTGAAGAAGTAGATACAAATATTTTTGCAATCTATAGTGGAGATGTTAATCAGGATGGTACTGTGGACATATTGGATATGAGTCTCATAGATAACGATGTTCGGAATTTTGTCTCCGGTTATGTTAATTCCGATTTGAACGGGGATGAGTTTGCTGACCTCGCTGATTACTTGCTGGCTGACAATAATGCATTTGATTTTGTGAGTGTGATCAGACCATGACACATGTCATATGATTAATGCTACAATTGTAAAACTTTTTAATTTGACTTTACAATTTTTAACTCTATAAATACGAGTTCTTATTAAGATCTCGAGACATAGAATAAATCCGGAGGAGAGACTATAATGGCAGATGGTTCGGTTTTAATTATGATTTTACAAATCTAAGCTCTAAAGCATTCGGAAATAATATGACTTTGAAAGGAACAAAATGGAATATTTACAGCGGTGATGTAAATCAGGATGGAGTGATTGACGTTTCAGATCTAGGATTAATAGATAATGATGGATTAAATATTGTTACAGGATTTGTAGCAACGGATTTAAACGGAGATAACTTAGTTGATGTTGAAGATGCAGCAATTGCCGATAATAATGCATTAAATTTTGTGGTGGTTATAAGACCATAATAGTTGTTAGTTGTTAGTTAATAGTGAATAGTTAATAGTGAATGGTTAATTAATGACTCAACATTGAGCAATTGACATTGGACATTGATCATTAAACATAGATCATCAAATAAGCCGGTAGAATTTTCTTCCGGCTTATTTTTTTAAAAAAATAAAGTTTTAACTTGTATCTTCAGCTTCACAGGCATTCGGTAATAATATGAAACAGATAGACAACTCCCCTGTCGCTTTTCAATCTACAGCGGTGATGTAAATCAGGATGGACAATTAATTTGAGCGACCTGCAGATAATTGATAACGTTTTTAATTTTTCTTCGGGTTACATAAACTCAGATGTTAACGGGGATAGCATTGTGGATCTTGCTGACCAGACCATGGCAGATAATAACGGATTTAACTTTGTAAGTGTTGCGAGACCGTAAGACGCAAGACGTGAGATATCAATGTCACACGTAATAAATTATAAAAGGATATTATAAGCCGTTTCATTTCTCATTTATTATTTCAATTGCTTTTTCAAGCAACTCATCTCTTTTCTCTGTAATTCCTTTAATCGTGGTTTTCACTTCGATGTCAGGAACAATACCAACTCTTTGTGTTTCAGTACCGTCAGGATAATAAACCCCAAGACCACTTATCTTTGTTTCTATTCCACCCGGAAGAAAAAATTTTGATGTATTTCCATCTGCCCCTGCTGTCGTGCTTCCGATTACTTTAGCTTCCGGGAAGGTTCTGAAAGCCATAGTGTGAAACTCTGCCGAACTTTGAGTTATCTCATTGACAATAATTATAACTTTTCCCTTATAAAAGTCTTTATTTTCCATTCCAATTTCCCGAGCATCTGTCATTGTGAAAAGTCCTGGTAAAATAATACTTCCCTTTGAAGCTTTTACAAATTTTGTACTATAAGGTAAAAAATATTCACTCAAGTTATTTACAATATCATCCGAAGGATAGCATCTGAAATCTATTATAAGTCCTCTTGTCCATAAAATCTCAGGCATTATTTCAGGTAAATATTCTTTTTTTACAGACCCCGGATTAAAATAGGCTATATCATTTGTAAGAAGTTTAAAACATGTATCAAGGTTTTGAAACATACTAATATCATCTATTTCAGCGGGGTAACATTTAATTGTGAGATTGTTTCCTGCATCACCACGTTTGTAACCAACGTTTAATATAGAATCATTAGTTCTTAAAAGATTCTGTTCAATGTTTCTTAATTGAGTAGGATAATTTGATGCAGGAGTATAAGGTAATTTTTCCCTTACAATTTCTTCAACAGATTTATTATTAATCGTTTCAATTATATCTCCGATTTTTAGTTTCGATTGTTTAATTGAAACTGAATCATCGTAAGCTGTTACTACCGCCTTATTTTCTACAAATTTAATTTTGACAGTCGCTTTGTTAATTCCAACATAATTTTTCAATGCAGCTGCTCCTCCCAAAATGATGGCATGACTGTCATGCACTCTTGCAATTATTGAAAGGACTGTTAATTCGTATTCTAATTCATTAGATGCATTTAAAAATTTTGGAATAAACTCTTTTAAGACTTCGTTCCAGTCTTCGCCGATTAAATATTTATATGGAAAATAATATTGAATAATATTCCAGTAGCGGTATAAGCTCAATAATCTGAATCCGGCATCAGGATATTTCATTGTTGAATAAGAGTTTTCATTGTTGAAGTCCGGATTGCCAATTCGTGTTAATCCGATATAATAATTTTCATTTGTTCTCCGGCAATTCCTAATATCGGTTAATTGCCCATTTAATTTTTGTCCTAAATTTTTATTTTTTATCCAGGAACGATCAGGACTCATTTTAATTTCTCCTCTTTCTTCATTCATCACTTCAGCACTTTCTATTTTACCTAAACTATTCACCCATTCGGATAATATATCATTTCTTTCGGTTTGATTTTTTGATTTCAGAATTTTTGGCATAATCCTGAATAGTTCATAATCCCAGTTGTATTCGCCTTTTGCAATTACCGGATGATAGTATTTTAAGAATCCCCAAACTTTCCCAAGAATATCCAAATCTTCTATCGTTGATCCGGATATATTTATTAAGGTAATGTTTGAACCGTTGTCAAATTCTTTCTCGTTGTTAGATTTATAGCTTTTAGTCTGACAAGATACGCTGAAAATTAAAAATCCAAAATAAATTGTTAAGATTGTTTTTCTCATAAGAGAATTCTCCCGGTTTGTGTTGGCAGATTAATAAATGGTAAAGTAACTGGACATTTAAGAATACACATCCTTTATCTCTTTATATTTTTAAACTCCATCTTTTCCGTCTTTTCCATCTCTTCTATTTTTTCCAATATCCAATTCCTATAGGTTAATTCTTTTGTATTCAAAACTTTATTTTTAAATTTAATAAGTTCATAATCATCAAATTTAATTTTTAATTTTACTAAACAATTCACAAAATTCAGAAAGTTCATGTTTTTGTTTCTCATCGTTTCTTTTACAAGCTTGGAATTTTTCACAAAGTGCTTATGTGTATCAATCAGAGACATTGCGCTTTCAATAGAATTTGATTCATATAAACACATTAGCATTAATTTTTTAATATCGTTTTTAAAATACAGGTTATCATTAGTTGAGGTCAGTAAATCATTAAAGTTTATATCATTACACAGCTCCAAAGCTTTTTCGAAATTTTTTTGAAGAAAATTCAAATGTGCATATGAATAAGCCGACATACTCTTACGGCTTTCGTAAATGACAAAATTTATGTATCCGGAAATAAACTTTTTTAGAATGATAATTTCTTTAAGGTTAATGCACTGGATTACAACATTTCTGAAAAAATTTAAGCTTATAAAATCATTCTCCTTCTGGGTAACGACATTTAACTTTAAAGTTTCCAATAAAATATTCAAAAGCTCTTTTTCATGCGACACGTCTCCTTTACCGCTTTTGTTTACGCAATATGTCTGCATCATTCCGTATATATTTTTCTTATCTATTCTTGAGAAGGAATTGAAATGAATTCTCAGGAGATCTTTTACTTTTAAAAAATATTCCTCGTCATTTTTATCAAAGAAACATAAAAGTAAATAATAATAAATCATCAGAAGCGGAGAATCTTCAAAATCTTTTAAATGATTGCTCAAATAAGTCAATGAGTGTTTTAAAAAATCAAAATCATGTTTTACTTTTACTCTTTGCTCCTCAACAATAAGGTGTAATGAACTTTCCATCAGAGACAGCATAAATAATTTAATTTTACCGGATATTTCATCAGGACGGTGGCTTTCAATAAGAGCTTTATCCGTCAATAAAAGACTTTTCATTTCGTAGATAAAAATCCGGTTTGCAAAATAATCGTGATCTTTTGATTTAACTAAATTAATTTTCTTTTCCAAAGTCCTGATTTTTTTTTCCATTATCACCTGTATGTCACGGTGATTAAGCTCTTCAATAAGAATCTTGTCGTAAAGATAGTTATTATTGAGAGCAATATATTGAATGAACTTCTCCGTTAATATATTCAAATCCGAAAACAAATTTCGAATATGTGATTCTTTATAATCCGAATTTTTAAACAATTCCTTAAATAAGTTTCCCTTTGAGAAATTTTTATCTTCATAATCCGGATGATATCTTTTTAAAATATTAAATAACCGGATTACTTTTTTATTCTTATTATGAAAAGGAGAGTTTAAAAATTCAGCAAAGAGCTTCATCTCTTCTTCGGAAAAAGTTTTCAGCATTAATATGGCGTTGCTTTTTATCATCTTGTGCAAATTAAAATTAATTAGAAGTACTTTAAAGTCATGGTGCAACTCAAGAAAAATTTCTTTGCAGGATAGTCCGGAATAATGTTAATTTATATAAGAAAAGAGGTTCTATGTGAAATACTGTGGATAACTAATTTTCGATATGTTTTTATTAATATTCACAAAACATCTAAAAACAATTAATGAAAATTACTTTTACTTTAAAATTTATACAGTTTATTCTTCT
>JALYRX010000025.1 GCA_030855105.1 Bacteroidota bacterium
TATCAACTATCAACTATCAACTATCAACTATCAACTATCAACTATCAACTATCAACTATCAACTATCAATTATCAACTATCAACTATCAATTATCAACTATCAATTATCAACTATCAATTATCAACTATCAATTATCAATTATCAACTATCAATTATCAACTATCAATTATCAATTATCAACAACTATGTCTTTAATTTTTTCTTCTTGGCAGCCGGAAATAAAACATTATTCAATATTAATCTATATCCGGGAGAATGTGGATACATAGACAGCTCGGTTTTCGGATCACCAACTGCATGCTGATAATCTTCAGGGTCATGCCCTGCATAAAAAGTAAATGTTCCCTTCCCGTAATTTCCATGCATGTACTTTACAATATTTGTTCCTTCATTCATTGCAAGCAAAGTAACATCTTTCCTGATATAATTTTTATTGAAGCCGGAAGTCTGTCCGAGAAATCCGCTCACTAAGGAAGTATGGCATTGTGTAAGCATTGACGGAACAGGATCAAACTTTGCAGAAAAATCAACAAGTTTGAAATTATCATTAAACTGGCCTATCGATATAATTTCATTGGTGACATCTATATTCGAATATTCATAAACATAAGGATTCAGGTCAACTGAAAAATTTTCAAATGCAATACATTCGGAAAAATCCAGCTTAGAATTGGCATCAGGATCTGCGGGGTCACCATCGTACATTGTTTCGCAAATGTCTGTGAACTGAGAAGCCAAAGCGATATCATAAGTATCTGTCGCCGAACACATTGTAAAAAGAAATCCGCCGTTAGATACATATTCTTTTAGCTTTTTTACAACAGCAAGCTTTAATTGAGATACTTTATTAAAGCCAAGCTTATTGGCTGTTGCTTCATTAATTTCTTTTTGAGCTAAATACCAGGCAGATGCACCGTATGTGGCGAAAAATTTTCCGTATTGACCCGTAAAATCTTCATGATGAAGATGAAGCCAGTCGTAACCTTTTAACTTATCTCCAAGAACTTCTTCATCCCATAATTTATCATAAGGAATTTCTGCATATTCAAGTACAAGCTGAACTGCATCATCCCATGGCAGAGCATTTGGCGGAACATAAACGGCGACCTTCGCAACTTTTTCAAGACGGACAACATCCATATTATTTTTTTCATCCTTCACATCGGCATATATCTGTGCTGTTTGTGTTCCCTCAAGCAGTTCGTAAGAAACATTTTTTTGCTTGCATTCATCTTCAAGCTTAGCAGAATAATTAAACATAAACGAACCCCCGCGGTAATTTAAAAGCCAGTCGAGCTCTTTATTATTCAGCAAATGTCTATAAGCAATCCCGTAAGCTTTTAAATGATCTGTTTGTGCTGGTTCCATGGGAATGAGAAGCTTGACTTGTGATGATAAATCATTTATAGAAAGGATAGAAATTAAGAGTATTATAAAAATTTTGATTCTGCTATTATTCACAATTCAATTTAGTTTTATTTAAAGGTTAAATCAATATAATTGATTTCTACATAATTGATTTTTACTGTTAGTATAATACTATTCTTAATTAAAAAGTTTAATTATCTTAAATTGATAACACTTGCAATAGAGACTTCCTGCGATGAGACCTCGGCTGCAATATTAGATAATGATAAAGTATTGTCGAATGTCATTTCATCACAAATGTTTCATTCGAAACACGGAGGAGTTGTTCCGGAAGTTGCTTCGAGAGAGCATTTAAAAAAAATTATTGAAGTCACTGAGGAAGCTCTTTCCAAAGCAAATAAAAAGTTAAAGGATGTTGATTTAATTTCAGCTACTTCAGAACCCGGGCTTATCGGAGCAATATTAATTGGATTAAATTTTGCGAAGTCTCTTGCAATGATGCTTGACAAACCGTTTGTTCATGTAAATCACATTCACGCTCATCTTTATTCCAATTTTCTTTGCGGGCAAAAGGCTGAGTTTCCTTTTATCGGATTAATTGTTTCCGGAGGTCATACTTTACTTATTTTAGTTGAAGATTTTTTTAAACATCATATTCTCGGAAGGACTGTAGATGATGCAGCCGGCGAAGCGTTTGATAAAGTTGCAAAGCTTCTCGGGCTCGGATACCCCGGCGGACAATTTATAGATAAACTTTCTTTAAAAGGAAATAAGGATTTTCATAAATTTCCTCTTGCGAATATTAAAGAAAATGAATTTGATTTTTCATTCTCTGGAATTAAAACTTCGGTTTTATATTTTTTAAAAAAAATTGAATTCGAAAAGAGTAAAAATGAAAAATTTATTAATGATGTTGCGGCTTCGTTTCAGTATGCTGTTGTGAAAAGTTTGTTTAACAAAACTCTCGAAGCAGCTCAAAAATATATAGTAAAAAATATTTCTGTTTCCGGAGGAGTTTCGGCAAACTCAGAACTGCGTGAGAAATTTTATTCATTAAAGGATAAGGATTACAATGTTTATTTTCCAAAGTCTGAATACGCAACAGACAATGCTGCTATGATCGGGCTGACCGGCTATTATAAATACAAGCTGTCGGAAAATAAAAACTATTTCAAATTAGATTCTTTAAAACAAAATGCAAAACCTAAATTGGATTATGAGAATTTTTAATGCGTTCTCAAACGAGGGTTAGAACGAGCATAATTCCTAACAAGCGTTATTGCTAACGTGAATAACAATTTTTAAAGTAATGGTTTAAGATTTGTTTTTTAGATTTTTGATTTACGATTTTATTTGATGAAAACATTAACTATACTGTAAACAATTTCTTCCTTAATGTATTAGGTCACTTACACTCTCAACTTTTTTAAACTTTATATCTTCAAATTCCCTAAAATGCTTTACTCCATACTTTATTTTCATGTCTTCACTTACTCGCAGCTGGTCATCATCTTTACTTCCTTTTGTTTCAGCTACGAAATATAATTTCTTTTCGTCTTTAAATATAAGTGCCCAGTCAGGAATATATTTTCCTATTGGAGTTTCAATTATGAACCATCTCGGCAGTTTCATGTAAAACTCAATGTTTTCATTATTCTCGCAATCATTAGCAAATTGTTTTTCTATTTCAGAATCAAATTCTATATAATTGTATAATGTCTTTTCCTGTTTTTGTACTAACTTCAAATTCTCTTTGTATGATTCTATTTCTTCCGATTCAAATAATTTCATTTCATATAATCTTCCTGCAACTTTTTCGTATTTAATTCCATTAATCATTAATTTATCCATAACTTTTTTGATCTCATTAACCGCATTATCTAAAAATAACTGAGGATTAATTAAGATGTCATTAAGTCTTCCTGATTCTTTAATGATTTTTAATATTGTCGAACGAGTCAGCTCCGTTTTGCTTTGAATGTATCCGATAATGTCAGGAATTGATCTAAATTTTTCTTCGATCTCAACAGGTAAGTTTGTTCCGGTAGTGATAGTACTAACACCTTCTTTTTTAATTTCAATTTTTGCTTTTTCTGAAACTAAAATCGGTCTACTAATTTTATCTAAACTTTTTATTTTTTCTGAAGCTTCTTTAATTAAATTTTGTGTATCATATTCTACTTTATAAATAGTTTTATATTTTATTTTTTCCCATAAATCAAGAAATTTTTGATCCAACTGATAATTCTTCTTTAATGTAACTTCAACTCTGTCTTCTTTATTTTTTATTCTTCCTTTGAAATCCACTCCGCACTCTTCCTGTATTTCTTTTTGTAATTGTTTTGCGAAATCTTCATAACTTTCATTCGCAACAACAGTAAGTTTGTTTATATTTTTATTAAATGTTCTTTCACCGCTTTGATTAACGGCTAATCTTAATCCCCTGCCTATTTCCTGTCGTTTCTTCAATTCCGATTTTGTCTCATTGAGTGTGCATATTTGAAATACGTTAGGATTATCCCATCCTTCCCGCAAGGCAGAATGACTAAAAATAAATCTTAACGGTACATTTATATCAAGAAGTCTTTCCTTATCCTTCATTATTAGGTGATAAATATCATCATCAGCTTTGGTTTCTCCGGATGAATCTTTAAACTGTCCTTTTTTATCCTGTGCAAAATATCCATTATGTAAATCCTTAACATCAAAAGTTGCTAATTCTTTGAATACAGGTTTTTTTATTTCAGCATGATATATTTCTTCAAACCATTCTGCAAACTTTCCCTGAATGACCTTCCCATTCTCATCATAAGAACGATAATTTGAAACTCTGTCAATAAAAAATAATGAAAGCACTTTTATACCAAGTGGTTTATATTCTTTTTCTTTCTTCAAATGTTCTTGAATTGTTTTTTTGATTTGATACTTCATTATTTCATCTGTAAATCCGCCCTGCTCCTGGCCTTCGTTTAAAACAATTCCATTTGAGAATTCAATAGATCTATTTGATGAATCAATTCCATTAATGATAAATCCATCTCTATAGATTTCTCTTTTATTTGAGAGTAAATATAAATCATCACCAATCTTAACTGAAAAACCTTTCTTAACAACTTCTTTATCGGAATTAAAATCTATTTTTAATTTAACTTTTAATCTCGGTTTATGTGTAATGCTCTCAATAAAAATAAATGGTTGATTATTTCCATGCATAGTATAAATGGAATCAACTTCTATCTGTTTCACTAGCCCAAGATCATAAGCTCTGACAGGATCTAATCTGTAAATTAAATTATAAAGATTTGTGTGAGTAGCCGAATATCTTAAAGTGCATAGTGGATTTAGATTGTCAATTGCTTTCTTTCGAATTGGGGTTTCTACATTTTGCGGTTCGTCGATTATTACTATTGGATTTGTTGATTGTATAAATTCTATCGGCTTCTTTCCTGTGAGTTTGTCATTTGTTTTATTTATTACATTTTCATCTTTGGCGAATGAATCTATATTAATTACAAGAATCTGAATATTATTGCTTGAAGCGAAACTTCTCAGAGATGAAACTTTGCTTGAATCATAAACATCATAATAAGAAGGTGCCTTATCATAAAGATTCTGGAAATGTTCGTGAGTAATTTCAAGATTTTTTAAAACTCCTTCTCTAATTGCGATGCTCGGAACAACAATCACAAATTTCTTAAAGCCATAATTTTTATTTAAATCATAAATAGTTCTTAGATATACATAAGTCTTTCCTGTCCCTGTTTCCATTTCGAGAGAGAAGTTCATTCCGTGATATAACCTCACCCCCGGCCCCTCCCCAAAGGAGAGGGGAGTTTCGATATCATTTTCTTTTTGAACTTCTTTTAAATTCTGTAGCATCTGTTCTTCTGATAACATTAATTTATTTCCAAACCCATTTTCATTTAATTGCAAGCTTCCTGAATCTTCAGATAAAGAAAACTCAAAGTCACCTTTATTCAACGGCTGACCTTCGAATAAATCTATTACAGATTGAACTGCTTTTAGTTGATAACTTTGATTTGAGTCGAAGTGGAGTTTCATTGTAACCTAAGCAGCTAATTTTTCTTTGTGCTGTTCTCTTTTTGACCACGGAATTTCATAAATACCGTACTCTTTAATTGCCTGGGAAACATCAGGGGGAACATCGTTTTCAATATCATTTATGATTACAATCCCTTCATTATCTCTTTTCAGCTTTGTGTCTTCAAATGCAAAGAGTTGAGTAATTACATTTTGCTTTTTTGGAGAATATGCAAGTTTTACAATTCTTTCATTTTCCTTTTTTGATTTTGGAATTAAGATATCAAATTTATGTTGAAAAGTGCTTTTGCCTTCTAAAATTATATTCGTGGTATATCTTATTTCATTCGCATTGAGAAAATTAATTACGTCATCATAAAAAAATGATTCTACTCTGGGCTGTGCTAGCAAATACAAATCATCAACTGCAAGAATGCATTGAATCAGATTGTGCTTTCTTAGTGGGAAAGTGCTTTCGTTAGAATAAGTTGTCAACTGATTGTCATGCAACGTTACACTGAATCCATTTAGTATAATTTCCAATTCCTTTTTTCTGGACTTGGAGTTTATATCAACTCCTTCCATTTCCAGGTTATTAATCGTATCACCTCCGTCCGATAATAGAAGTTTATTGTTAATATCCTTCTTCACATAAATCTGTATGTAATCGTTAATATGGTTTACAAACGGGGTTGTGATTTCAGTATAACCATTTAATTCCTGAAAATTAATTTTCTGCTTAAGCCAGTTAACATAATTTTGGATTAACTCTTTCATTAAAATAAGACGTTTTGAATTGGAGGAATATTTGTCACATTACAATATTTAAAGAAATCTTTCAAGATATTATCAAATGAATTGTTTAAATCACTAAAAAAAATCTCTGCTGGTATAGCCCACTTATGATGAAAACCTTCCACATAAATATGAAGATGAGGACAAGCAATTTCTTTAGCATTATAGGGCTCCAAAATTTCCAGTGGAACATCTTCAACTTCGGGGTTTTTATGTGGAGAACCGTTTATATCAAGTCTTCTTAATACAAATGATTTCCTTGCTCTCTTTTGATATGTTATTTTGTTAATTTTAATATACGCTCGGGTAATATCAAAAATAAACTTTTCTCTTTTATCTAATGAAGTAAACATAACTGATGTTTTATTGGCAGTTTCGGGAAAGTTCAATGTCACTTTATCTAAAGGAATTTTTTCCAAATCAAATAAATAATCTGCTTCGTCTTGTGTTAAAAATATTGCCATAATTTAATGTAAAATCTTTAAAATAATGTGACTATAAATATTAATATTAATAACTCACGTTTTGAATAAATTTTCCCCAAAAATATATTGAAAGGTCTTTCCCGGAAGCTTCTTCTAAGTTAATATTCTTATCTAAGATTCCAAAACCCATATCTAATATTTTAAGATATATTTCTCTTCCATTTTCTTCTACGTGTGCAGAACCATTATAACTATTTTCATCGTCATAGTTTAATCTTGAATTACCTTCTAGATAACGAATAGAATAATTGGAAGAAAATCCCGTTCCTATCCAAATCTTACAAACTAATTTAATATCTCCATCTACATATATTTTTGCTACAAATTTGTTTGTTGTTACTTCTTCAAATTGCGTTTTAACATTTGAATGATTTTGTTCGGTTTTAATTAACCCTTTTTTAAAATAATCTTTCAATATGGAAAAAGATTCTTGTAAAAATTTATCTTTTTCAAAATCTGTAATTTTTCTTTTTATTCGAGGCACTTCAATTTCATCGTTATTGTCCATGTTGCTTCCTGAGCTTCCATTTATTTTATTAATGATTTTTTCACATAGTTGCTCCGGAGCTATTGAGCCATCTTCAAAATGTATAGTTGACCTTAATCCTGGAATTTGTGTGTTATCAAATCTAACCGGTAGTATGTATTCACTTTTTTCCTGTAAAGCCCTCTCAAATGCATTTGCTATTTCATGTTTTGTCCAATCTTTTTCAGCATACTCCTTTGAAATGAATACAACCAGGTATTGTGATTTTTTACTGTAGGCCTCGGAAAATTCAATAAATAAATCTTTTCCCCAAAGATCCTGATTTTTATCATAATAAACTTTTATACCTTTTTGAGTTAAGCAATTGAATACTTGTTCTACATATTCTCTTTGTTCCCCTGCAAATGAAAAAGCAACATCATATTCAAAAACATTTTTATTCATCTGGTTTATTTTTAATTTCAATTTTAGGAATTACTTTAAATTGTTATAGTCGCCTTAATTCTATTTACTAATTTTTTATATAATTCATCAGTGGTTTCCCATTCAATATGATTATATTGTCTAGTATCAAAATGTAAATTTGTTATATCCTCTTTTCGGCATGTCCAGATTACTGGAATTCCTAATCCATGTGCAAATCCAGCTTCATAATAAACACCACCTCTATGTCCTGTAAAGTCAGCGACTAAGAATCCACTGTTTCTTATTTCTGCAATTATCTCATCATCTATTTTATTATTATGTTCTTTTAAATTTATTTTCATTGGTTCATAACCGGAATCTTTAATAGCTTTATGAAATCCATCTTGATATACTTTACTCATTGAGTCATCAAACCACATTGCAATAAATGCTTGATTCTTTCTTATAACTTTTCTATCAATTTCATCGATTCTATTCCATCCATCCATTGTAAGTATATAACGGTATCCAGCGGTTACACTATCTATTTGACCCTGCGATTCTAATTGTTTCAAAAAGAATTCTAACTCATTATAGTTTTTACAAAAAGCAATCGGAAAATCTGATACAATATCTATATCGACTATTTCCCCCTTATATGATGATTGTTTGGAAATATACTTTAATAATAAATCTAATTGTTCTGAATTGTTTCGAGGTACAAAAAATGAATCTAAATGTTCCTGGATATTATCTTTTCCAATTAGAATTACCTCTAAGTCATATTCACTTCTGTATCTTGTAATACCTGATAGTACAGACATTTTGTCTTTGTATTCAGAATTTCTTAGATTTAAAGCAGCTTCTCTTGTAATATAAACCCAACCACAACGAGGACATTTATATTTGAATGTTTCAATTTTACTCAAATCAGTTTCCAATTCAAATTCACATAAAAAACATTTTGTTTTATTTTCCATTTTGAGTCCGTTTACTTAAAAGTGATGATACTAAAAATTTCTGTGCCATTATCTTTTTCATACCGTCTTAAACTCCACTCCTGCATCCTTCATCTGCAGGACTAAATTTGTTTTTGCTTCATCATTTCCATTAAATATTTTATCAAGGCATATTACTTTTTCGGGTTTGATGTTTTCGGATTTTAAATGATTAAATAAGTTTGACACATTCATATCAGCTTTTGTGATAATGATTAATTTCCCCGAATCAATATCCCACCATTCAAAATTTCCGGAGACATTATCTTCGTGAACTCCATTCACAAATTTTCCTTCTCCGTCAACACATGCTATTTGCTTTTGTATCTTTACATTCAAATCCAAACCGAGCTTCAATATTAATTCATAAACGATATTCAATTCTTCGGCTTCTTTTTTAACAGGATCTTCAAACGCATCTAGTTGTTTTGAAAGATCGTCTGCGTTTTCGATTACATCACTTCGCCATAATTTAAAGTTGGAATGTTTTAGTTTGAAGACTTTAAAACCAAAATTTTGCTTATTCTTTTCTTCATTGTTTAACTTCAATTGCTCATTCTTATTTTCTGATTCTAAATTTTTAATAACTCTTCTTATCCTTTCTTTACAAATATCTGCAATGGTCTTATATCCTGCTTTAAATGCTTCTGAATCTTCTGAATTCATTTCAGGAAGTTGAGCTAATATAAATTTTCTGTTTCCATTATCTTCTTTGTTTAATTCTAAGACAGCTTGTGCTGTTGTTCCTGAACCAGCGAAGAAATCTAAAATAATTTCTTCATTTGTAGTTCCTTGTTCCAATAGAGTTTTAACAATAGAAATTGGTTTTGGAAATTTCAATGTTTCAGTTCCCATTAAATTACGAAGCTCTTTGGTTCCCTGTGATGTAAAGTCAACATTAAGCATAGATGAAAATCCTGTAAAATCATTTTCAAGTTCGTTTAAATATCTTTTAAATCTAGGTTTTGAATTTGGATTTTTAGGCCATATAATTCTGTTTTCCAAAATCAATTTTTCAATGGTTGATCTTTGAAATCTCCATCCTGTTTCTATTGCAGGTTTATATTCTAATCCTGTATTAACATTAATAATATTGTAATGTAAATTTGGTCTCTTATCTTTAGTTGCAATTCCGTCAATAGGAGAGCTCATCCAAGGTCCCCTGGGATCGTTATCTGGATTAGAATATTTTTCTCTATTTATTTCTTTACCTCTCAATCTATTACTTTGTATTTTAGTATAACAAACTACATACTCATGATCAATTGATGCTCCATTCAAAGAACGACTATCAACATTTTGTCTGCTGTGCCAAATAAACATTCCTACAAAATTCTCTTCCCCAAATATCTCATTCATAATCATCCTCAGATTATGAACTTCGTTATCATCTATCGAAACAAATATTACTCCATCTTCACGAAGAAGATTTCTTGCAAGAAATAATCTCGGATACATCATCGAAAGCCAATTGCTGTGATATTGTCCATTTTCTTTGCTGTTCTTTCTGAATAAACCTTCTTTAAGTAAGAAACCCTCTACATCTTTTTCACCGATCCGTTTCAGATAATCGGATTTATTCTCTTCGAATTTGTCGGGATAAATAAAGCTGTCATTTCCTGTATTATAAGGAGGGTCAATGTAAATCATTTTTATTTTTCCGAAGTATGACTTTTGTAGAACTTTGAGAACTTCAAGATTTTCACCTTCGATAAAAATATTATTGGTTGTATCGAAGTTTATGGATTCTTCTCCATCAGGAGCAAGAGTTGCAGTTGTCTGTCTTTGAAGTACTTTAAAGGCTTCACTTTTCCCAGCCCAGTTGAGGACATATCTTTCATTTTGTTCATTCATAAATTCACCGAGAGTCTTTTTAAGTTTATCTACATCAAGCTTATCACCCTCGGAAAATACTTCCGGCATATGCTCCTTTAATCTGTTTATCTTTTCTTTCTTTATATCAAAGGAACTTCCATCTTCCGGATTAAATGAAGTTATAATGTTCTTATTTTCAATTTTTTTCTCTTTCATATTAATTCACAAAATATGAAACCTTTCTTTTTAAAGAAATATAATTAATTTAAAGTTCTGCCGCCGACTTTATACTTTGTAATTTAAATATTAAATTGCAGAGCGAAAACAACATTAATGAGTAAGCCCGTTAATGAAAACTGTGTGGACTCACAAATCATATATTTAAACGTTAAACTTAACTATGAAAATTTTTAAGAAGCTATCTTCAGGAAAAATATTTTTTTTAATATACATTTTGTCACTCTTACCCGGATGCAACGAGATTAGCCAGGGATTGCAAAGAAGAAAATTCGAATTCCTGTATAAACTTAATAATTATGCGTCAATATTCAGAGAATATACAAATGAAATATCCAGCTTTAAGGATATAGAATTTTATCAGGGCAGGATGAAAAAGCTTTATGAAGATATAAATAATGTTAAACCGGTTGAAGGGTACGGTCAATCAAGAGTGTTGAAGGATAATTTTTTAACCGCTATCGATGAAAATATTAATACAATAAACTCATTTCAAAAAAAATCATTTCAGCCGGATAGTCATATCAGGAAAGAGTATGATATAATAATAATGAATGAAAGAGCAGATAATTTTATCAAAGAGCTGAATGACGAAATTTCTAAGATAGGAAAAGAATAGACAAGGACCTAAAATCAATCTCACTTAATTTAAAATCATTTTATCAATGCCATCTTCATTACTTTACTAAAACTACCGGCTTCAAGCTTGTAGAAATAAATTCCGCTCTGAAGGTTTAAGCCGTCAAATTTTACAGAATATTTTCCGGCTGCAAGCTTTTCATTTACGAGCGTTTCAACTAAATTTCCAAGCACATCATATACTTTTATTACAGCATGACTGTTAACTGCTAACTGATAACTGTTTCCGGGTTAAACGGATTAGGATAATTTTGGCTTAAAGAAAAATCCGTTAACTTTAAATTACTGTTAAATACATTTGTTAAAACCGTTGTCTTTATTACAAACAATCCGTTCGCTATATCCGAAGCGATAATTTTTCCCGAAGGAAATTTGTATACCGCCCAGCATGCGGTGTAATTATTTGAATTGTCTCGAGGTCTTGTGTCATACCATGCAACTTCTACAGGATTGGATGGATCATCTAAACTTAAAATCCTTATACCGGAAGTATAATGCGCTATGAATGCAAAATTATCATTGATCTCTATATTATGAGTGATGGAAGTTGTAATTCCTGTCGGCTGCCAGCTTCTTACAAAAGTTATGTTTTGAATATCGCGAATGTCCCAGATTTCAAGCTTACCGGGATTTTGATTTTCATGCGTAACATAAAGATGCTTTCCATCATTTGTTATTGCACAATTATGAGGAGCTTCTTCTAATGTATTAAAATTTCTGATCTCCGAAATGTTATCTTTGTTAGTGCTATTTATTATTGAAACTTTCTGATTAAGGATATTACAAGCCCAGACTGTATCTTCCAGAACCCTGACATCATGAACATATCTCGGTGTGTTTGATCCTCTCCTTATTGGTAATATAGGATTATTGACATCAATTATCTGAACACCACCGTTTGCACTTGCATTTCCCCCGCTTAAATAGAGATATGGACCCGATTGTGAAATAGCGTGAGTATAAGTGTAGCCGCTATAATTCCATGTGTTTATAAGATGAACAGAATCCGGAAGATATTGCAAATCAATAATTTGTAACTTGCTGTTTGTGCCTTCGGAAAGTACATATGCATAATGCGAATAAGTTTTTATTTCTCTCCAGCCGCTGCCAACTCCCCAAACAGAATCAACTTCATGTATGTTTGAAGAATCGGTGATATCAACAACTGAAGTTCCGTTGAAACAACCGAGCAGGGCATATTCCCTTCCGTCCGGAGCAACATATCCCCAAAGACCTGAGTAGCTTGAATAATTGTCTAACTGGCGGAGAAGATATGTGTTATGATTCGGAAGCTGTGCAAAAATTAATTGTGCCGGGAAAAGAAATAATATTGTAAAAATTTTTACTAGCATTTATTATTTTTGTAAAAAATATGAAAATTCTTATATTCACTTAAGTTGACCGCTTATAACTTTAAATTTATTTTTGCCACAAACTACACAAATTTCCACGAATTATCTCTAATTATTATAAAAAAAAATTTTGCGTGAATTTGTGTTAATTCGTGAAATTCGTGGCGGAAATAAATGTTTTGAGAACGAAGCGGTTAACTTAAATATTAATAAAAATCCTTCGTTTGGTTTCACAAATAAAATTATGAATTAAAAAGTGAATTTTTTATGGTTGACAGTTTTTTATAATTTTAATTTATCTGAGTTGCTATCCATTCATCAATTTTGATTTCTAATAATGGAAGCGGAATCGCACCGTTCTTTAATAATGTATCATGAAATGCTTTCACATCAAAGTTTTGTCCCAATTTATCTTCTGCTTTTTTTCTGAGTTCTTTCATTTTCAACTCACCGGTCTTATAAGCTAATGCCTGTCCGGGCCATGATATATATCTGTCAATTTCCGATTGTATATCCTGATCTGAATTTGGAGTATATTTTTGCATATAATCAAATGCCTGCTCGCGTGTCCATTTCTTATCATGAATTCCCGTATCGACCACCAACCTGCATGCTCTCCACATTTCAAATGTTAATGCACCGTAAAGCTGGTATAAATCTTCATACATTCCCGCTTCATATCCCAGACTTTCGGAATAAAGTCCCCATCCCTCGACAAATGCAGTAACGCCAAGGTCCCGTCTGAATTTCGGAAGATTTTTTAATCCCTGTGCAAGTGATATTTGTAAATGATGTCCAGGAACTGCTTCGTGCATTGCAAGTGCTGTCATTGTGTATTTAGGTCGCGCCGGAAGATTAAAAGTATTTACATAAAAGTATCCCGGTCTCGATCTGTCTTCAGGTGCAGAATAATAATAAGCTGCAGGTGCCGAAGCAGCTCTGAATTCTTCCATCTCTTTTAAATCATAGGGTGCGTCAGGTAAATTTCCGAAAAGCTGTGGAAGTTTGGTATCCATTTTCTTTAGAATGTCACGGAATCCGTTCATTAGATCTTCCTTATCTGTGTAATAAAATTTTTCATCGGTCTTCAGATAAGTATTAAACTCATCTAAAGTTCCTGTAAAGCCAATCGAGTCTTTTATATTTTCCATTTCAATTAAAATTCTTTCAACTTCTTTTAAACCAACATTATGAACTTCATCAGCATTTAACTTAAGTGTTGTAAAATCCTTTACAGCTTTTTCATATCTTTGCCTTCCGTCAGGTAATGACCAGACACCTGCATCTTTTCTGCAATTCGGTATGTATTCGTTTTTTACAAAATCATATAACTTTTTATAAGCCGGGTTTACACTTGTTTGGATAATATCTTTAAGCTCTTTAGAAACAATTTCTTTTTCTTCGGGAGAAAGTTTATTTTCATTCTTGACAGGCGAATAAAAAATAGATTCTTCAACTTCTACATTCATAACTTTTTCCATCTGCGGAAGAGTTTGCTCCATAATAAATACAGGGGGAACTATACCATTGCTGATACCTTTTTTCATATTAAGAATATCGTTATCAATTTTTTTCTCAAATCCCCTGAGACGTTTAAAATATTTCCGATACTCTTCATATGTTGACGTCGGTTGAACAAAAACCATTTGCGGAAAATTTATATGTAATCCCCATTGCTGACCCATAGGCATATATTCCCAGTGAAACTTTTCCTCTTCAAGTGTCTCCTCAATGGATGATTTGAATAGATCATAATTGAGTTTGTTGTCATAGCTAAGGGATTGATAATCAATCGCAAGCAATTCATTTAGAAAAGCTCTTGCACTGTCATAATATGCAAGATTTGCTGATTGGGAATTATCCGAGAGCTTATCATCATACCTGTGATCACCTTCGTAAGTCGCACCTTCGGGATATGTCCTTTTGTTATATTCATCATACTTTGTAAACAGAGATGAAAGCTGCTCGTTAGAATCGGTTGGAGTTTTAACGTTTGTAAATGACATAAACAATATGATTGAAAAAAGTAATAATAAGTTTTTCATTTGTGAGTATTTTTGATTTTAATTTCAGAATAATTTTAGAAGTTACTACAATTTAAATTACATACTCTGGTCTTCAGTGAAATCAAATGTAATACAAAAGCTTTTTTGTATAAAATCAATTTCCTGTTTAATGAATTGTTTTTTTATACCCTTAAAAGTTACGTGAAAACAATCCCATTGATTTAATAAAGATCTGAAAAAATTATTTTAAAAATAAAAAAGATTTTAAATATTTAAATTCATTTGTAAATTGAAAAGCCGGAAGAAAATTTCCCGGCTTTTATTAAATTACAAATTTGCTAATTGTTTAACGATAACTGTTAACTGATAACTGTTAACTGATAACTGTTAACTGCTAACTGTTAACTGCTAACTGTTAACCGTTTACTTCAGCAGAACCATTCTTTTTGTATCTGTAAATTCGTCCGTAGTGAGCTTATAAAAATAAACACCACTGGGAAGGTTTGATGCATCAAATTCCAACTCATAACTTCCTGCATTCTGTTTCTCATTCACAAGTGTTGTAACTTCATTTCCCAAAACATCATATATTTTTAATGTTGTTAATCGATTTTCAATTAACGAATAACGAATTATGGTATTCGGGTTAAACGGATTCGGAAAATTCTGACTCAATTCATAATTGTTTGGTATTGACGAAGCATTTATATTTGTATTAATATTAGTCAGGACAGAATAAGTTATGTTCATTTTAAATAATCCTGAACACTGCATCGCAAGTAAGTAACCTCTTTCAGGAACGATGATACCTGCACCACATGAGCCTCCGATAGAATTTGCATTGAAGCTAATTCCGGAATTCGTGGATAAATATGTGGGTGAACCGTAACTTCCTTTAAGTACAACTGTCGGATCTTCCCTGCATACATCCGAACCCCAGCCCGAGGAACCTGTGCTGCCTGCAAGCGCCCAGACATTTCCATAATTTGTAGATTTATAAAAACCGCTACCACCCCATTCGGTTGAATAAGTAACATTTTTTTCAAATACAGTATTGCATAAAGAAGGAGTTTCGCTTGATGGAACAGTATATACATTTGTCCAGTTAACTCCGCCATTAACTGATTTATAAATTATTCCCTGTCCGCTTCCGGTAATTCCGTCACCAACAAAAATTACATTCGAGCTGTCCCAGTTCACAATAAGATCGCACGGACTTCTGAAAGGAAAGTTGTTACTTATTTCCGTAAATGAAGCTCCGCTGTTCGTTGATTTATAAAACCCTCCGTTGTCAGGTGCGAAGTAAAATACACTTGGATTGTTCTGATCCATTTCGAGCGGCTGTCCGTAATTACTGAATGTCATAGAAAGAACAGTTGTCCATGACGCTCCGTAATTTGTTGTTCTTGTCACTCTGTCGGGTGAACCTGTAATTGCACACATCCAAACATTCGTATCAAGAGGACTGACATAAAATGAATGTGCCTCTCCACCTCCGGAAACTGTTGCAATGCTTGACCAATCTTCTCCCCTGTTTCTGCTGATATAGACAGAACTTCCATAGACTACATACATAGCATCTCTGTTATTAGGATGCATGCATAAATTATTTCCAATTCCGCTAAAACCAGCGGACAATTTCGAAATCCATGTCCTTGTCATTGTTGTGCCTGTCGGCAATGTCCAGTTTGCTCCTCCATTAGTAGTTCTTATAATTGCAGAATTCAAACTACTCACTGCAAAACCAATACTTGAATTATAATATGTAATGTCAACAAGATTTGCCAGCATAGGATTAACTTCAAATGTATTAAAATTATTATCCGGAACACTATTGTTTCTAATAAAGCCGCCGCCGCCGCAAATACGCATAGTATTAATATCCAACCCGGTCACACCCATAATATCTGATTGTGTTCTTGTAATTACAGAGGTCCAGGGAGAAGTATTTGGTTTAAGCAGAAGAGTGCCGTATCCTCCGGCTATTACAATCCCGTCAGAAAAATATTTTACTTTAATTAAATTTCGTGGCGTGCTGACCGCTCCAATATTCCAGCTTGATCCACCATTTGTTGTCACATAAACTGTTCCGTTATTTCCGACGACAATTCCTTTAGTTGCATCAAAAAAACTAATAGAATTTAACTTTACAGTAGTGATACCGCTGTTAGAAGATGTCCAGTTAATCCCGCCATTCACAGTTTTATAAACAACACCTCCATCACCACATAGAAACCCGTAATTATCATCTAAGAAACATAGTGAATTTATTGAGCTTGTAACTCCGACATCATAAGCATCAACAGGAGAATTTACTTTTAATGTTTTATAAACTTTTCCGTTATCACCTGCTATCCATACATTGTTATTAATTGAAAATACATTTTTAAAATTTACAGAACTAAATGTATAGCTTGCCCATGAATCGCCTCCGTTTGCTGAACGGAATATTAAACCGTCATTTCCAACTGCAATTAAATTTACACCATCCACTGTTGAAATGCTGTTAAATCCCTCAGCTGAGATAAAATTAATATTTATCAAAAAAGTTAAAACTAATGCTGAAGAAAATGTAATTATTCTTTTCATTTTGATTATGTTTATGTTTAGATAATAAATTTCTAATATTAATTTTATTGTCAAAATTAAAAGATGTCAAATCCAACAGGAGATGACATCTTTTAAGAATAAACAAAAAATTATTTTACGAGAAGCATCTTCTTTGTTGCAATCAAACCATCTGACTGTAGCTTATAAAAATAAATTCCTGAAGACAAACTTGAAGCATCAAAAGTAATTTCATATGAGCCTGCATTTTTATAGTCGTTAACTAAAGTATTAACTTCTTTTCCTAATTCGTTATAAACTTTTAAAACAACGTTTCCAGATTTAGGTAAATTGTAAACAATCCTTGTTGTCGGATTAAATGGATTAGGATAATTTTGAGATAATTCAAATTTCTGTGGTATAGATGAAATTGTATTTTCATTTACACTTGTAATAACAGAATAAGTAACCTTCAGTTTATAAATATTACTTCCCTGATGGGCGAGCACATAACCTTTGTCAGGGATTATAATACCTCCGCCATGTCCGCTCAATCCTGAACTTATCTCTGTCCATGTTTCGCCTGCGTCAAGTGAAAGCGTTGCGCGGCTTCCCCAGCTTCCTGTAATCATAACAGAGGGATCCTCATGACATATATCAGATCCCCATCCGGAAAAACCGGTATTATGATGAGTAACAAAGCTATCCCCGGAATTTGTAGATTTGTAAATGTTGCTTCCGCCCCATTCAGTAGCCCACACAATTCTACTATCAAAAACAGTATTACACATCGAAGGAATCTCACTCGAACTAGTAGTGTGAACATTAGCCCAGTTCAAACCACCGTCGCGCGATTTAAACAACTTTGCCTGACCGCTCGATGTTATTCCGTCTGCAAGAAAAATCACACTTGAATTATCCCATTGAACAAGAATGTCACACGGACTTCTGAAAGGATAAGAGTTACTTATTTCAGTAAATGTCGCACCGTTATCCGCTGATTTATAAAATCCTCCATTATCGGGTGCAAAGTAAAATACTCTCGGATTATTCTGATCCATTTCCAATGGCTGTCCATAATTGCTAAAATTTCTTTGCATAACCGATACCCATGACAAACCGTAATCTGTTGTCCTGTAAATCTGATCCGGAGAACCTTCTGTTGCTACCAGCCAGATATTTGTATCCAAAGGACTTACAAAAAAAGAGTGCGGTGTATTTCCTGATGGAATTGAATTCCCAACCTGTGACCACACATCACCTTTATCCATGCTTCTGTAAACTTTATTTCCGAATGCTATGAAAACCGTATTATTATCTGTGGGATGCAACGAGAGATTGTTTCCAAGGAAATTACCGCTTGCACCGGGTTTAGCTTCCCAGTTATAAATTACACTTGAACCAGTTGGTAAACTCCATGTAGCTCCGCCGTTCAGGGTCCTGATTATTACATTGTTCAGGCTGCTTACAGCAAATCCTTTATTACCAAAATATACAATGTCTACAAGGTTTGCAAGCATTGGATTTTTTTCGAAATTCAAGAAGCCCGAATTGCCGTTTGTATTGTTCCTGATAAATCCTCCGCCGCCGCATACGTGAATATCGTTTATAGAAGATCCTGAAATTCCTCTTATGTCAGTTCTTATTCTAGTTGGCACTTGTGTCCACGGAGATCCGTTTGGCTTCACAAATAATGATCCCCACTCTCCTGCAAATGCCCATCCATCCGTAAAGTACTTTGCAGTGAACAGCTCCCGCGGATAGTTCAATATTATATTTGTCCAGCTGCTTCCGCCATTGGTAGTTTCAAGTGAGATCCCACCTTCTCCGACTGCAATTCCGTTTTGTGAATCTTTAAAGGAAATCGAATTGAAATCCAGAGGTGTGCTGATACTTTTAGAAATCCATGTTATCCCGCCGTCAATTGTTTTATATATTGTCCCATTATCTCCACAAAAAAATCCGGTGTTCGCATCAACAAAGCAAATTGAATTTATGGAAGTTGTTAACGGGGTATTATAAGGGGTGATTGTATTTGAAGTTGTTGATGATTTATAAATTTTACCATTATCGCCGGTAAGCCAGACATTTGATCCTAAAGTAAAAACACATTTAAAATCTACTAACGGTTCTGTATAGCTTGCCCAGGTGTTTCCGCCGTTATTAGAACGGAATATCAACCCGTTGTCACCGGCTGCAATAACATAATTTCCATCAGGTGTTGAAACACTGTTAAACCCTTCAGCAAATGTAAAATTGAAATTTATCAGTAAGGACAGAGCTAATGCTAAAGAAAGAAATAGGTTTCTTTTCATTTTGATTTGGTTTATAGTTTTATAATTTAATTTTTAAAATTTTTTCCAATTTAATATTTGGGAAAGTCTTTAAGATTGGCTCTTAATAGATTTGTAAACTGCACTGTTATCTCCGCAGAAAAATCCTGCATTAACATCAAGAAAAAAAACTTAATTATTTTTAGGGTTAATTTTTTTTTGAATTGTTTTTAATTGTGGTGAAACTTAATTAAATCCATATCTATTATCAATTGTAAATTTTTTATTCGACTCTTCACTTTAAGTACTCGCAATTCCAATTGCACCCTGATAACACTGTAAGCAATTTTTGGCGTCTACTAAAATTATCGGTTTAATTAAATAACCAAATTAGCTAATTTGAGCAAAAGAAATTTTCATATGATAAGAGCTTCTACTATTTTACTTCTGACAACAATGTTTATGCTGATAATTCCTGAAGTTTCAAATTCACAAACTTTCGACTATCCGATAGTATTTGTATCAAGAAATCACGAAGCGAACGGTAACATTCTTTACCCCTCATCAGGTCTTCTTCCCGGAATGGGAGCATTTTCCAGATTTAAAGTAGTCGGAGGCAAGCTGATGGTGCGTGATGAAACAGGTATGATCATTACGTTCGTTGACAGCACGATGGAATTCAGCGGGCGAAGATTTATAGATGTTCAGCAGCCTTGCGTTCATTGGAGCGGAAACAAAATCGTATTTGCGGGTATAGAGCACCGTGACAGCAGCTGGAGAATTTATGAAATCAACAGAGCGGGCACGAGAATAAAAAAAATTACTTTTACAAACAGAGTTATAAATCTTTCTCAATTTGGAAATGCCGCTTCAAAATTTTTAAGATATGACGACATTGACCCGATATATCTACCGGATGGAAAAATAGTTTTTGCCTCAACACGTTTTCCTTCACTATCAATTTTTGGCGGAGTCAATACTACTAATCTATATATTATCGATACGACAAGTACTAATCTCTTCCGTATTACAACCGAAAGAAACAGCGGCGAAAAGCCCACTATAGATCCTTTAACAGGAAAAATTCTTTACTCAAGATGGTGGGTGAATATTGACCGGCCGAGCGATTTAACATCATCAGGTTTAACTCGAATAGATTCTCTGGCTTTGACAGCTGATATTGGAAATGTATGGCAGATAAATTTTGTTAATCCGGACGGCGACGGTCTTAAGCAATACGGAACAGATGCACGCACAAGGAAAAGTTTTTTTTCTTACAGACCGAGGATAAGGGATGACGAAAAAATGCTGAGCATATTCATTCCGCATATGCCAATGGTTAATACAGGAGGAAGCCCGGGTATAAGATATTATACAAAAAATTTTTCTGAAGTCCATAATGTCATTGGAGTCGATACTTCTACTTCTTTGTATATTCAAAATCCCCCGTCTACCGGGACAATGCAGCCGCCTTATGCTACTGACCCGCTTCCGCTCCCCGATGGAAGAATATTATTTTCCTATGCGACGACTGTAATTGAACAGGATTATGGAATCTATACCTGTAATCTTGACGGCACGGGTTTAGGTCCTGTTTTTGATTTACCTGGAACATTAGAATTGAACGCAGAACTTTTTATTCCAAAAAAAACTCCGCCGGTAGTTCCGTATCTCACAGCCTATGACACAAATTTAGTTCCGCCGACGACTGATCCTAATACTTTTTATCAGGGCGGACTTTTTCGTTTTGACTGCCTGAATATATATTCCAATGCTCCTGTTGATGAACCGATAGATGATGCTCCTCCGATCAAAAAGAATGCTAAGTTCAGATTTTTTTTTAATTTTCAAAGAGAAGATATTAATGGGCAGGACCACCCGATTTTATTCAGAGAAATAAATCTTGACCGTGATGGGAAAATTGCCGAAGGTGATATGCCGGCTAACATTTCTATGTTTGAGCAAGTAGTTGACAGTAGTGGAAATATTTTAGTAAACCGTAAAGGAAATATCGGACACGTTTCGGGTATGAATTTTGGAAATGATGGCTCAGGCACGAAATGTGTCGGATGTCATGCAGGACATACTTTGATTACTGTCCCTCCTAATCTTACCGAAGGTTCCTTTACCAATCTTTCAACTTCATCAGATGTAAGAGAAAGCAGTTTCAAAAACGAAAACGGAATAAGTTACAAAGGATTAAATGTCGTTGACAGAAAAGCAAGAAACGCCGATCAAAAAGTTAACTGGATTGCAAACGGAAATCAGAATGAATATGTAGTTATGAAATGGGAAATTCCTATAGATGTCAGAAGATTTATTTTATATGATATAATTCAAAATTTAAATAACGGAACGAACATTCATGTAACTGATTGCGAATTATTTTTATATTACAATAATACTGTCGTAAAACATATAGCATCAACAGGTGAACTTAATACAAATGGTGTTACTGTCCAGGTGAGTCCTGTCAAAACAATTGACAGCGTAAAAATAATTGTAAAAAGTTTTACCGGCTCAATAACAAATCAATCTGTTGCAGGTCTTGCTGAGGTCGAAGCCAACGCAAGAGTAAGCTCGGTTGATTTGATGGGTGTTAGTGATCCGGTTGCAAAGAATGTCGACTACCGGCTTGAACAAAATTATCCCAACCCTTTTAATCCATCTACATTAATAAAATTCTCATTACCCAAAGCTCAAAACATTACACTCGAAGTTTTTGACATTACCGGAAGGAATGTTGCTACGCTTATCAGCGGCAGAGTAGAATCAGGACAGAACTCGATTCCATTCTTTGCATATAATCTTCCAAGCGGAATTTATTTTTATAAGTTAAATGCAGAGAGCTTCAGCCAGACTAAGAAGATGATTTTGATAAAGTAATTTTTTTGTATGATGAGCTTGGACGTGAGGTTGAAACACTTGTAAATCAGCAGCTGCCAAACGATAGCTATGTTTTTGATTTAATGCGGTTGGTTATACAAGCGGAGTTTATTTTTACAAATTAGAGACACAAGATTTTTCTGAAGTTAAGAGGATGATTCTTTTAAAATAATTTTTTTAATAAATGAATTCAAATACAGAGCTTTCAAAAGGAAAACTTTTAATCTCGGCGCCTTTTCTTAACGACGTTTTTAAGCGTTCGGTAATTTTATTAACCGAACACAATGAAGAGGGCTCTGTCGGATTTATTATAAATAAACCTACCGACTATAAGCTTCACGAAATCATCGAAGACTTTCCGGAGTTTGAAGCTAAAATTTTCCTCGGCGGACCTGTTCAGCAGAATTCTCTTAACTTCATTCATAAAACAAATGATATTCTTGAAGGAAGTCATGAGATTTCAGATGGTCTGTACTGGGGAGGGAATTTTGAAATACTAAAAATCCTTATCGAAAACCAAACTCTTGACCCGGATGATTTTAAATTTTTCCTTGGCTACGCAGGATGGAGCCCTGACCAGCTTGAAAATGAATTAAAAATTAATTCATGGTATTTAAACCATTCTACAATAAAAAATATTTTTGAAGATGAGTCTGCAAAATTATGGGGAAACATTTTGAAGACGATGGGAAAAGAATATTCTATTATATCTACCTTTCCTGAAGACCCTTCAGTTAATTAATTACTAATTGAAGTTACGCTTGAAACAAATTTCTACAATTTTTTAGATATATTAAATCAAGATTTATTTTGCTTTAACTTGTAAACGGTTAAATTTACTGACCTCCTCCTGCCCCCTCCTTACTAAGGAGGGGGTTTGGGGATGGTCTTTCGATTGAAAATTAATTAACTGCGTAACTTCAATTACTAATTACTATTCACTATTCACCATTCACCATTGACCACACACCATTGACCATTCAGAAATTAATACTCACCGAATAATAATAATTTTCAAAATCCAAAATCTGTGTGTCTGAGTTATTACTTTTTTTGAATGAAGGTTTAATTACAAAATTTATTAAAAGATTTTTTGCGGCGAATGAGATAAGCTGCGGAATCCAGTGGTTGTCCGGAAAAAACAGTTTCATAGAATTATCTATAGCCAAAATAGAAAGTCCCTGAATTGTTACCGATTGAAAATGTTCCTTGATTCCTTTTAAGGGTATTAAGCAGTAAAGATTATTATTTGCATAGATGCTTATGAAACTCAAAGGTTTAATATACATTTGGGGAGTGAAATTAAGCAAGGCATATTTATCCCAAAAGCCTCCGAAGCTTATATTACTTCCTACTGATGAGATTATATCGAAAGAATATTTCTCTTCTTTTTTTGTATTTGCAAACCTGAAAATAATATTCTCAACATTTACTTGTTTCTTCCTTACATCACCTTTGGAAAACCCAGTTTTAATTTTCTCAAAACGTTCGGTATTATTATTAACGTTGACTTCAATATCGGCACCGGTCTGGTATATATTAATTTTGTCATTAACATGTGAAGACTGTGCGAAAACATTTTCTGAAACAAATATTATTATTGCAAAATATTTATACACAGACATTTTCATATTGACTGTATAATATTGGTAATGAATTTTAGAATAATTTACATTTTCTCTTTTACATTCACAATTAAGATTTTTTTTTTAATCTGTTCTAATATGATCCGGTTGTTTCATAAACTATTTTACAAGCTTTATTTTACACAATTTTATTCATATTTTTTCTGCAGATATCGCTTCGGCTGCATCTTAAATTTATTCGACCACTTTAGATTTTAATATTAAACTTTCAAAAATTGCAAGATATAAAATATTGATCATACATTATGGTTAACTGTGAATCATTCAGGAAACTGGCAAACGCTTTTCCCGGAATAGAAGAAATACCTCATTTCGAAAAAATTTCTTTCAGAATAAATAAAAAAATATTTGCCACATTAAATGGAAAACAAAGCCAGGCATGTGTAAAACTTTCTGAAAATGATCAATATGTTTTTAGCATAAATGATAAAAGTATTATCTATCCGGTGCCCGGCAAATGGGGATTACAGGGATGGACAATGATCGAGCTTGCTCATGTAAATAAAAAGATTCTTAAAGAAATTCTTAAATCTTCTTATTCTGAAGCAGCAAAAATCAAAAATACTAAACTTATTAAAGATAAAGCTTAAAATAAAATTATTTCGGGAAGAAACTCCGTTCATTGTAGAAATACTTAAAGAGACGGGATTTGATAATGAATCAGTAGAACAGATTATCGGAATAAACAGAACTGGAAATTAAAAAATTTACAATACCAAATTGAAATGATAAAATTTAAAAAATAAGATGATCGATTTTCTTTTAGATATTATGAGATTCGATTCCACATCCGGAAAGGAAAACGAGCTTGCAAAATATATTTATAAAAAATATAAACCTCGTGATGCTGGAGCTGAGATACAGGAAACAAAATTGGGACGATTGAACATTTTTTTTAAATGGGGTGTACCCAAAATAATTTTTTGTTCACATTTAGATACAGTCCCTCCTTACATTCCGCCTTCAAAAGAAAAAGAAATTATCAAAGGACGCGGTTCCTGCGATGCGAAAGGCCAGCTTGCTTATCTTTTTGAATGCTGCATTCAATTAAGAGCTGAAGGATTTAATAATTTTGGAATGCTGATGGTCAGCGGAGAAGAAGACGGCTCGCAGGGTGCGTATGCGGCTAATGCCCGCTTAAACGACTGCGAATTTATTTTCATCGGGGAGCCGACTGAAAACAAATTGATAAAAGCTTCAAAAGGAAATATTTCCATTGACCTTTCATTTAAAGGTAAGAGCTGTCATTCCGGTTATCCGCATCTTGGAGACAATGCAATTACAAAGATGTTTTCGTTTATACAAATATTAGAAAAAGCCGATTTTGAAGAAGACGAACTACTTGGGAGAACCACATACAATATTGGAATGCTTGAGTCAAAGAATGCACATAATGTAGTGCCGGATTTAGTGACTCTAAAATTATTTTTAAGAACTACATTTATCACTCATAGCAAAATAATTAACTACATAAAAAATATACTCCCTGAAAAATCTGAAATGAAAGTGTTATATGAACATCTGCCTATTAAATTTAGTATAGTAGAAGGATTTGAAACAGGCGTTGTATCTTTCGGAACAGACGCTCCTGCATTTTCGAATATAAAAAATAAAATTTTATATGGACCGGGAAGTATTTCGGATGCTCATACTGAAAATGAGTATATAAAAACCGGCGATCTTTATAAAGCGGTTGAAGATATAAAAATAGTTTATAAAAAAATAATAAATGAAAATTGTTCCTAAATGTTTAATGACCAATGACAGGTGCATTCCAACTTTCGTAAATTTTCTGTGAAAAACTGAGAGGAAGCAAAATTCGGAAGTAAAAAACTTATTGCAAATCCTCTTATTCCTTGTCGTCTGAGTGCAATTAAAATGCGGCACAGGTTTTCCCTCCCTAACAAAATTTTATCTATAATTTTATAATTTTAATTCCAATATTGTAAACAATAAAACATGCAAACAATAATTTTTCTTAATGGAACTCCACCGGGTAAAAATATCATAAAGAAGTTTCTTAAAGAAAAATGTTTTATAATTGCCGCTGACGGCGGAGCAAATTATCTTAAAAAAGTAAACGTAACCCCGGATCTGATTATCGGAGACCTTGATTCTATCAACAAACACACTCTGCAATATTTCCAAAAAAGAAAAGTTAAGGTAAGCAAAATCAAAGAGCAGGATACGAATGACTTTGAGAAAAGCTTGATGTATTGTAAGAAAAATAAGTTTGAAGATATCATCGTCTTTGGTGCAGCTGGTTTAAGACCGGACCATACATTAAATAACTACAGTGTTTTGAAAAGATATTATAAAAGTTTTAATATAAGATTAATCTCCGGGGAGTTCGAAATTCTTTTTATAAAAAAATTTATAAAGTTTAGATACAGGGTCAACGAAATAGTATCACTTCTTGCCCTTCCGAAAGCCGCTAAAATACATACTAAAGGATTAAAATACAGGCTTTCAAATGAATCGCTTTCATTTGGAGTAAGAGAAGGGACACTGAATAAATCCATATCGGAGGATATATCCATTTCATTTGAAAGCGGAAGCTTGTTATTATTCAAAAAACATTTCATTAAATAAAAATAGCCTATATTGAAAGTCTCCTTTACAACCAATGATTACCTTTTAATAATAGGATATTTTTTAGCTGTGCTTGTCATTGGTTTTAAGACCAAATCAACTACCGATAGTGCAAAAAATTATTTACTTGCGGGCAGAACATTAACACTGCCGGCGTTCGTAGCAACTTTGGTTGCTTCATTCTATGGCGGGATATTGGGCGTAGGTGAGTTCACATATAAATTCGGTATTGCAGGATGGTTTTTGTATGCTTTTCCTTATTACTTTTTTATTGTCATCTTCGCTTTTTTTCTTGCAGGTAAAATACGCAGAGGACGTTTATATTCTATTCCCGATAAACTTAATGAAGTATACGGTAAAAGAGTGAGCGTCTTTGGAGGAATTTTAATTTTCTTTCTTTCCACACCTGCTCCTTACCTGTTTATGATGGGAATTTTAATAAATCTGATTTTCGGCTTTAAGCTGATTTACGCAATGATTTTATCGCTGCTGCTGTCTGTCATTTATTTAATTAAAGGAGGATTAAAGGCAGATGTAAGAGTTAACATTTTTGAATTTGTACTTATGTTCGTCGGGTTTGGAATCATTGTACCGTTTTGTCTTAACCAATTTGGAGGATTTAGCTACATAACCCTTAGATTGCCCGCAGAGAATTTAAGCTTTACCGGAAACAGCTCACTGCAGTATATCATGGTTTGGTTTTTTATTGGTGCGTGGGTTTTGATAGACCCTGTGTTTTATCAGAGGTGCTTTGCTGCCAAAGATAAAAAGACACCCAAAAGAGGAGTTTTACTTTCACTCGTGTTTTGGATCATTTTTGATTTTTTAACAACTACTGCGGGCTTGTATTCGAAAGCATATTTCCTCGATGGATTACAAAATCCATTATATGCATACCCGGCTTTGGCAAATGCAGTGCTGCCGCCTATTGCAAAAGGTGTTTTCTTTATTGGAATGATGGCAACGATTATGTCTTCTCTTCATTCTTATATTTTTGTTTCTTCTACAACTTTCGCAAGAGATGTAGTTTCGAGAATACAGGATAAATCCGAGGAGAACATTTATTATAACCGTACAGGAATGCTTGTAAGCGTTGTCTTTTCGCTGCTGATTGCTTTTTTAATTCCCTCAGTCGTAAATATATGGTACACCGTGGGAACATTAATCATTCCTGCCTTATTGATAAGTGTCATAAGCGCATATTTTGAAAAGCTTCAGGTTCATTCGAAATATATTTTCGCTGCTATGATAAGTTCATTCACGGTTTCTTTCATCTTTTTTATAATCGGAGCATTTAATAAAATCAATGGTGAGCCGCAGTATCCGTTTTCAATTGAACCCATGTATCCCGGTCTTTTTGTCGGACTAATTATTTATTTTATCGGACAACGGAACAAAAAGTATTTGCAGACAGAATCGGAAATTTAAGTTAGTATTTATAATTTTTAATTATGCCTTTTGATGTTAACAATAAGAAATTTTTTATTAATATTTTCAATTCTTATTTCTTCCGCTGAACTTTCCTTATCACAAGACTTAACCCCGTCAGCAGTTCATGATACGGTAAAATTGAACTTATTCAGCAGAGAGAATCTTGACACAAATAATAATAATATTCACCCGAAGTCTTATTCATCTAAGAAAATTGCATTGGTTCTCAGCGGCGGAGGTGCAAGAGGAGTAGCACAGCTCGGAGTGATTAAAGAGCTTGAAAAGTATAATATCCGTATCGATAAAGTTGTAGGAACAAGTATCGGAAGTGTGATAGGAGGCTTTTATGCATCCGGCTATACTCCGGATGAAATTGAGAATATACTCAAAAACTTCAACTGGAGCTGGGCCTTGAGTCTTACAAATACATATCAAAGAAATGCCTTATTCCTGGAGCAAAAAAAAATTCAGGACAGGAGTTTACTAACCATTCCCTTAGACGGAATAAAACCCATTTTAATACCATCCTCTTTCTCAAACGGACAATACCTGAGCGAGAAAATTAATACATTAATATTAAACTCAAGATATCATCCTAAGGAAAATTATTCAGACCTTAAAATTCCTTTTGCAACAGTAGCAACAGACATCGATAATGGCAAGATGGTTATATTGACCAAAGGAAATTTAAGTGAATGTATAAAGGCATCTATAACATTTCCTTTGTTATATTCACCTATAAGTATCGACGGAAAAAATTTAGTTGATGGAGGATTAACGGCAAACATACCAAGCTCTGTTGCAAAAAAATTAGGTGCGGATTTTACAATTGTAGTTAACTCAACGAGTACATTGAAATCAAACGAGGAACTGAAAGACCCTATAAATACTGCCGACCAGATCTTATCAATTACTATGTCACAGTTAAACAATCTTCAGCTTAAAGATGCCAATGTAGTTATTACTCCGGATTTAGGCAACTACTCATCTACCGATTATTCGAGAATAAATTACCTTGTTAATAAAGGCAGTGATAAAACATCAGCCTTAATTAATGAAATACTTTACGGAATAGATTCTCTGGAAATATCCGAGTCGAAATATTTTAATAACTTTGTAATCAATCCTGAAATAGTTGTTGCCTCTGATGTATTGAGTGAGTATCTCACCGATACACTAAAAGAATTAACGGATAAACGTTTTGAAAAATATACTTCCATAGAAAGAAATTTGCGGATGATTTATAAATTGGGGGTTTACAAAGAAGTATCTGCTATAATAAGCAGAAAAGAGTTTTCAGCATATATTACTTACAATTTGGTTTCAAATCCGGTTTTGAAAAATTTTTTGATAGACCATTCACTTGATTTTTTAAGTAGTTTGATTTCAGAATTTAAGAGAAATAATTTAAATAAAGTTGTAAATATTTTCACCTATCAAAAATTTTATGACGATCTTCTCGGAGCATTCAGAAAAAATAATTATCCGATAATAGAGATTAATAAATTTTATTTCAATTATACAACAAATACTCTTGAGATCGAAATTGGCAATGGGAAGATTCATAACGTTAAAGTTTCAGGTAATAAAACAACAAACAACAATGTCATCTTAAGAGAGATAAAAATTGATACTAAGTATCCTGTAAATAAACAAGATCTTAATGGAAGCTTAAAAAATGTCATGACAACTAATTTGTTCCGTCAGGTTAGTTTTGATTTTGATTACAAAAAAAAATATTTAGATCCGGATTTAGTGGTAAAAGTTGTGGAAAAAAATACCAAAGCAATAAGGTTCTCCGTTAAAGCGGATAACGAACGCAATCTGCAGCTGTTACTGGACCTGAGAGATGAGAACATATTCGGGACTGCAATCGAAGCAGGGTTTCTTGCTGCCGGAGGATTGTCAAACAGAATATACCAGTTTGAAGTAAAGTCCAATCAATTTTTTTCACTGCCTCTTACTTTTAATTTCAACGGTTACTATACTTTTCTTGACATCAACCGTTATATACAGGTAATAGATTCAACTTCAAACCAATACAGCGTTTTCAAAATTGGTGAATACAGAGATATTAAAAACGGCTTGAGTTTTCTTCTTGGGTCACAACTCGAGCGTTTTGGGACCGTTTACGGACAGGCATTCATTGAAAATCAGGAAATCAAAAATATTACAAACAGCCAGAATCTAGATGAACAACTAAGAGTCGTCAAGCTAAAATTCGGAGCAATTTTTGATACTCAGGATGTTCTTCCTTTTCCAACAAAGGGTTCACTCATTAATTTTTTCTATGAAACCGCATCCAATACACTGGCAGGAAGTCTAGGTTATACGAAATTGTATATAAGCTTCGATCAATATTTTCCGCTTGCAAAATCACAGACTCTGAGACCAAGATTTATTTTTGGATTCGGAGATAATACAACTCCATTGACAGAGCAATTTTCTCTCGGAGGAGAAAAATCATTTTTCGGAATGGTTGATGACGAATTAAGAGGCAGGCAGATATTGACAACTTCAATTGAATACCGATATTTATTTCCATACAAACTATTTTTCGACACATACCTAAGCCTCCGGTATGACCTTGGCAACATCTGGCAGGTCACCGAAGATATAAGATTTAAGGATCTGCGGCACGGATTGGGTTTTTCAGCTGGATTCGATACACCGGTAGGAGAGGCAAGCTTTTCAGTTGGTAGAAGCTTTTTAATAAAAAAAGGATTGACAAAAGATTCTTTTATATTCGGTCCTTATGATTTTTATTTTTCAATAGGATATGAATTATAATAATGATAAATTCAGCAACAACATACTGATTACTACGTAACCATAAAAAGATTTTTAATATCCAAAAATTTGAAACTATTAAATAGATTATCCGAAGGTGGTATAAGAGTATTATTTACAATAATTGCATTATACTGTTTTACATTTGGATCATTGGTCTTCGTAAAATCAATGGTTACCGACAGGTTCATTACTGACGACTGCCTGTGGATAACAGAATACAATGGAAAAAAAGCAGCAGAAGGTCTTTATATTGATAAAATTATTATCGGAGGTACAGCCGAAAAAGCTGGTTTGCAAAATGGTGATTTATTATTGGCAATAAACGGAAATAAATTTAAGAATTCCCAAGAAGCAACTGAAATTCTAAATTCATTTGGCAATGAATATATTGATTATACGATTCTCCGTAATAACCAAATTCTCAATATTAATATTGAAGTTTATAAACTGTTTAATGTAACATCTCTTATTTTTTTACTTTTAGGCTTTGGGTTTTTGCTGAATGGTTTTCTTGTAGGATTTTCTAAACCCAAAGAAATAACTTCGCAGATTTTCTTTTTCTTAGGTTGCTCTGCAATATTGGGATTTTCTGTTTTTGGAACTCAGAATATATTCGGCGACAAAAGTCTTTTATATTGGAATTTTGTATTAGGACTTATTTTATTTTATCCTTTATTCGTTCATTTCTTTCTCACATATCCGGTTAAATATGAATTTAAAAACAGGAAAAAATTATTAATTGCAGTTTATTTATTTACAATCACTTTTCAAATTTTATTTCAACTAACCCGGAGTTATATAGATGAAAATCGGGGAATGATTAGTTTTGTAGTGCAATTTCTAATTCCAACTTTATATATAGGAGCTGGTATAATTTTGTTTTCCAGATCATACGAGAAATTAAAGGAAACGAGTTTAGAGAAGCCTCTCAAAATAATTAAATACGGATTTTTATTAGGAGCTTTGGGATTTGGGTATTTGATTTTTGTATCTGTTTATTTCAAATATACTTTTCTAGTAAGTGTTTTTATATTTGTCCCGATTGCATTGGTATTGGCTATACCTGCATCAATCGGATATTCAATTTTTAAATACAGAATTTTAGATACTGAGTTTATAGTAAAGAAAGGATTAGTTTTCGGAATTATCACTGTATTTATTGTTGGAATCTATCTGCTGTTCGTTTTGGTTTTAGATTCTTTATTGAGACAATTCATGCCGGAAAACAAACAGCTTCTCACGATTGCTTTGATAATTATTGTTACATTCAGTTTCGATTTTGTAAATAAGAAAGCCAAAGAATTTGTAGATAAACAGTTTTACAGGGAAAGATATAATTATCGAAAATCATTGCTTGAATTTTCGGAAGAGCTTCCTTATCTCGATAATATGAAACAAATTATCAATAAAATCGGAACCTCTGTAAAAAGTACGATGGGCATTGATAATCTAAATGTGTGGTTTAAAGATGACGATTATTATAAAATTGTTGAGACAGAATTTGAAAAACATAACGCCTACGAAAAGGTAGTATATAAGGGTGATAATTTTGACAAGGCATTCTCCACTATATTCAAAAATAACAAAGAACACAAACTGTTAAATGATGTTTATCTTCATGAGCTTGGTTTATCAGAAGAGCTTACTGAAATAATTAAAAAAGAAAATTATGTTTTATCTATTCCGATATTTATAAAAGATAATCTTATCGGGGCGATGAATTTCGGTCAAAAGCCTTCCGGTAAAGCTTATTCGGAAGAAGATATTGACCTGTTAAAAACATTAGCTTCCCAGGCATCAATTGCTTTTGAAAATTCGCGTCTCCAGCAGGAAAGAATATTAAAACAAAAAATCGAAGAAGAACTTCAGATAGCCCGGAAAATTCAAATGGGTCTTCTTCCTCAGTCAATAAACAGCATAGAAGGAATCGAGGTCTCAGGATTTTATAATCCTGCAAAATTGATCGGAGGAGATTTTTATGATGTGATTAAACTTAGTGAAAATAAAATGCTGGTAGTTGTTGCAGATGTTTCGGGAAAAGGAATTCCGGCAGCATTATATATGTCAAAAGTTCAGGCGATGATACAGTTTGCTGCTAAAATATTTCAGTCACCGAAAGATATCCTTGTAGAGGTAAATAAACAAATCCATCAAAAGATTGATAAGCGGTCTTTTATCACTACCATCATTGCATTATTTGATCTCGGAAAGATGACGGTAAAAATCTGCCGGGCCGGGCATAATCCTGCCATCTATTCGGTTAATGGTAAGCTGATTTTATTGAAGAATAAAGGAATGGGTCTAGGTCTGGAAAGTGAAAAATTTTTTGATGATCATCTTGAGGAAACTGAATTAAAAATTTCCAATGACAACATGTTTATTTTTTATTCCGATGGTCTTACCGAAGCTATGAATAAAAACCGCGAGGAATTCGGTACAGAAAAAATAATAGATATAATTAGTAGTAACAGACAGCATTCCTGCTCATTGATTCAGAAGGAAATAATAAACTCAGTCTCGGAGTTCAGAGCGGGTGCCGAGCAAAATGATGATATCACCCTTGTAATTACCAAAATAAAATCTAAAGCTTAATTCCAATAAAGAAGCATACTCTCAAAGCCGTAAATCCAAAATTGATATGATTTCACGCTATTCAAGAAAAGAAATATCTTCTATTTGGTCTGATGAAAATAAATTCAGGATATGGCTTGATATAGAAATTCTTGCTACAGAAGCTCAAAGTAAATTGGGTATCGTTCCGGCTAAGTCTCTTCAAAATATTAAGAAGAATGCAAAGTTTGATGTTGAAAAGATTTTAAAAATAGAAGAAGAAGTGAAGCATGATGTAATTGCTTTTTTAACCAATGTAGGGGAAAATGTTGGTATGGATTCGAGATTTATTCATCTCGGGATGACAAGCTCGGATGTAATTGACACGGCTTTGTCAGTTCAGATGAAACAAGCCGGCGAAATAATTTTAAATGATTTGATTGAATTAAAGAAAGCTCTTTACAAAAAAGCAAAACAATATAAATATCTTGTAATGATTGGCAGGACTCACGGAGTACATGCAGAACCAATTACACTCGGATTAAAGTTTGCATTATGGTTTGATGAGATGAGCCGGAATATTGAGCGGTGGAACAGAGCAATTGAAATAATTTCCGTCGGACAGATTTCCGGAGCCGTCGGAACTTACGAACACATCTCTCCGGAAGTTGAAAAATATGTTTGTAAAAAACTCGGACTTAAAACATCAAACATCTCAACTCAAATACTTCAGCGTGATCGCCATGCAGAATATATGTCTTCACTTGCGATCATTGGTTCATCTATAGAAAAATTTACAACTGAGATACGCCATCTGCAAAAGACCGAATCACTTGAACTGGAAGAATATTTCTCTTCCGGACAAAAAGGTTCGTCTGCTATGCCGCATAAAAAAAATCCTATAATAAGTGAACGTCTCTCCGGAATGGCAAGAGTTCTTAGAGGAAATGCGCTTGCTGCTTTTGAAAATATTTCGCTCTGGCATGAAAGAGACATCAGTCATTCATCAGTCGAAAGAATTGTTATACCTGACTCTACCATTTTAATGGACTATATGCTTTATCAATTCAAAAATCTGGTTGATAATCTTATCATCAACGAGGATAATATTAAAAAAAATCTGGAGCTGACAAACGGATTAGTATTTTCACAAACAGTGTTGCTTAAGCTGATCGAAAAGAAAATGAAACGAGAGCAGGCATACAAGATCGTTCAGAGCGTGGCTATGAAATGCTGGAAAGAAAAGATCAGCTTTTTAAAATTACTTAAAGAAGATAAAGAAGTGATAAAATATTTAAGTGAAAAAGATTTGAATGAGATCTTTAATTATGACAAGTCGAAGAAGAATGTTGATTTTATTTTCTTGAGAGTCGAAATAAAGTAATGAATGCTATAAAATTTTAATTGATAAATTGATAAAGGATCTATCTACAATCACCGGCACGCAACTGCTTTTATTTAATTCACACGCCAGATCAACATCGCATTCAAAACCCCTTGCAATAAGCTCTTTCCCTGAGCTGCATTGTTTTATTTCATCAAAAAGATTTTCCTTTGAATTTAGAAATATCGAAAGCGCTGATTTGCTTTCAGGAGACAAATTACCTTTGAGATAACTTATTATTGCACCTGCTCCGACTAAGTCTTCAAATGCAGGACGTAATGAATTATCTTTCCATTTCTCACCTGCCGGAATTACAGCAATTTTATTTCCAGCTTTCATCGCATATTCCGAAACTGATTTTGCATTTCGCAAACATCCGCAAAGTGTAATTGTATTTCCGGTTGACAGTGATAGTTCAGAGCCGTTAGGTGACGGTAAAACTAAACGAGTATGTGAAGAAATATTTATTAATGATGAAGGTGAAAGAGAAAAATTTCCGGGACTTTTACGGTTTGAGTCAGCTAAGATTGCATTAACCGATTTAGAATATTCAACAACAGATTCATTTTTCCAATAATAAGGAAAAACTATCGCTCCATTATTTGTTGCTATATCGATGCTTGTCGAAAATGAAAGAACATCCACAATAATCACTACATCTGAAATCGATGCCAATTCTTCAACACCCTTAAATCCCCATTCAAGTCTGACATCGAATTCAGATTGATCAAAGATCATAACTGTGGGTTATATAAATTTTCAAAGCTGAATATATTCTCTTCTCAATTCAATCACCTTTCCTATTATCTGAAACGGCTTATTCATAATGGCTTTATATTTGGAATTTGAAGCCTCAAGATATGCTTTTATTCTTTTATTCCGTAAAGTCTTCACTGTAGCTTCATCATCGAGAAGTGCAATTACAATTTCACCGTCTTCGGCAGTATCTTGCTTTCTTACAATTACAATATCACCGTCATAGATTCCGGAATCAATCATACTTTCACCTTTCACTTTCAAAGCAAAATGAATCTGATGTCCTTTCGGATTTTTTTCCATTGTGATATACCCCTGAATATTATCATTCGCAAATATCGGCTCACCTGCAGCAACATTCCCGTACATCGGAATTAAATTTATATCCGCCTTCATTTTCTCAAAACTTTTTTCTTCATCGGATTTTACTACCCGGAATCCTCTGGCAATATCTTTCTTGCGTTCTAAATATCCTTTTTTTTGTAAAGCATAGATATGATCCTGAACAGTTCCGATAGTGATGTTAAATTTTTCTCCTATTTCTTTGAGTGTTGGAGGGTATGTATGTTCGATTCTGTGCTTCTCAATGAAGTTGAGAATTCTTTGTTGTTTGACAGTTGGTTTATCCATAAATCAATATGGCATAATCATTTATAAGTGTCAATAGAAAATTTAAGGTTCTTATGGGGTAAATAATTTATGCTTTAATCAGCTTTTTTAGAGAAGCCACATTTATTATCCGGGAAAAAAATATAACTATGAGAAATGACAAAGGAAAAATAATTTTTGCATACCAAGGGATGATAGTCATTGATATTAAAAAATAATAAATTGCTGTAATGAGTCCCAAGGTTAAAAAAATTATACCGATTTTTTTGTATTCATAATTTATTGGGTAATATTTTTGCGAGACAAAATAAATTCCGATCATCATTATTAAATAGCTTATCAAACTTGCCATCGCCGCTCCCATGTATGAAAATTTCGGGATTAGAATAAAGTTAAAGACGATACTTGCAATGGCTCCGGCTCCGGTGATTATTGGCAAATATTTTGTTTTCTTTTCAATATAAATACCGGCCATAAGATTTACATATATACCGTAAAGTAAATATGAAAAAAGTATTACCGGAACTATGCTTAATCCATCCCAGTATGCTTTACCGATCAAATATATATTAAAAGGAAGTTTAAGAGTTACGATATCTTCAATAAATATTGATGCTGTAAGGAAAACAAAGGAAGTCAACATCACAAAAAGTGTCAGAATTTTCGAGAACATTTCTTTCGCGTTTGGCTCTTTTGCATTATTTAAAAAAAACGGTCTCCATGCAAATTCAAACATTGACACAATAAGCATCATTAATATACCAAGCCTGAAGCTCGCCTGGTAAATACCGACAACCGAATCATTGGTTAAGTATTTCAATATCGGGCGGCTGATTGTTTGCACGATGTTTGCAGCAATACCTGCAGGAATTATAGGTATTGAAAACATTAATACTTCTTTGATTAAACGTCTGTTAATCTTAAAAGATAAATTCTTTATTAAGACAGGAATTAACATAATAAAAGTAATAACAGAAGCAATCAGGTTGCTGATGAACACTGCTTCAATTCCCATATCAAAATAAGAAATCAATATCACATTCATCAATACATTTACTACTATGTTTGTAATCTTTATGAAAGCAAATGTCTTTGCCTTATTATTCAGTCTTAGATATGAAAATTGGATCAATACAATTGAATCAAAAAAAAGTATAAGCGCGGTATACCGTATGAGGAGCGAGTATTTTACATCGATCTGGAAAAGGTAAGCCATTGTATCAGGAAAGATTATAAGTATTGATGCCAGTATGAACGAGTTTAAAAATAATATTATAAAGGGATTGGAAAAATTTTCCTTTTTATTTCCAACTTCAAGAGTGGAAGCAAATTTCATATAGCCTGACTCAAGACCAATCGAAAAACATACATTTAAAATTGCAATGTAAGCATATATGATCGCAATGATACCGTACTCTTCCGGCAGAAATTTATTTGTATAAAAAGGAACGAGGAAAAAACCTAAAAATCTTCCAATGATAGTATTAGTACCGTATGTAAGCGTATCTTTTGAAAGAGTTTTTATTTTTTTCAGCATAACTATTGAAAAATAAAAAAGGTTATTCCGGATTTCAGAATAACCTTTAAAAAAATATTTTATTTATTTTAATAATATTGAATTGCCACCTGTGAAAATGTTAAAAGGTTTTTTTGGAGATGATGTATAAATAGACTTTGTCAGGGAATTATTTCCACAAGACCGCTTGCAACTGTCCTGTCATTCTGATCAAGCAGAAACACCCTGTAAATTCCGGGATCTTTAAAGTCCATATCACTTTCTTCATTCTTCGCGAAAAAAACATAATCCATATCCGGTTTTACAACATAATTAAATTTGTTGTAATATTGAAATGTACCTGTAGTGGGGTTATACTTATCCATTTGAACTGAACAATCTCTTAAGCCTAACGGACCGTCGGCTTTAACCATAACAGTAAGATAACCTGTTGTAAATCTGTCACTGACTCCGACCTCTCCATTGTCTCCGTACTTCTCACAGAAATAAAGCACAGGATATTGTTGGGCATACAAGTCTGACTTAAATGTAAAAATAAATACAACAGCCAAAACTGATAATATCAATTTCATTTTTTTCATTTTTTCTCCTCTCTTTTTTTATTTTTATTCAAATTCAATTCTTACATTTCCGTTTGCGACAGGGGTTCCATCTTTCTTGAATACGGTAACTTTATAATCTCCTGATTTGTAAAATGATATTTTATCGAAAAAAAAATAGTTTTTATCGGGAGAAACGTCATAGGGCTTGGTGCTGATAATTTCGCTGCCGTCCAAAGATTCTCTCTCTATCCTGACATCTACTGAGCCGACTCCAATATTATCTGCAGTCTTCAGCATTGCAGTAATGTATCCGCCTTTTTGAGTAATGAAAAATTTATCATTCTTACCGACTTCCTTTCCGTCTTTCGTGTATTCTTCAACAAAGTACACCTGGTTGCCGCTTGCCGAATGTGATGTCGAAGTTTCATTTTTAGTTTTTTCCTTCTTCGTTTCTTCTTTAGAACCGTTTTCTCCTGTTGATTCTTTCTTATCTCCGCAGGCAAGGATCAACGAAATAGAAATTAGCAATGCCAGCAAGAAGCTATAATTACCTGAGATCTTCTGCATTATGATTGGTTTGATTAGAAAAAATTTTCACAAATTTAGAATACTGCTTTTATATATTCAAGTAACAAAGTTCAAGGAAATATCAAGCGAAGGAACAGAATGTGTCAGTGAACCAATTGAAATGAAATCAATTCCTTTGAGCTTGCTGTAATTCTTTATATTACCGGAATTAATTCCTCCCGAAACTTCAATCTGAAATATGCCATCATTCAACTCTACTGCTTTCTCAATATTTCTGCTGCTGAAATTATCTAACATAACCATGTCTATTATTCCTTTTCCTTTCGATAAAACTTTTTTCAGCTCATCAATATTCTTAACTTCAATTTCAATTTTTTTATTAGCTTTATTCTTTTTTCCTTTTAAAATTTCCAGCGTATTTAAAATTCTTCCGTTAGCTTCAATGTGGTTATCCTTTATTAATACCATGTCGTACAATCCAGCCCTGTGATTCTCTCCTCCTCCAATTTTGACTGCTAATTTTTCAAATATTCGTAAATTGGGTGTGGTCTTTCTCGTGTCAATAATTTTTGTTTCTTTGTTATTTAACTTCTTTGTCAATTGTCCTGTAAGCGTTGCTATCCCGCTCATTCTCTGAAGTAAGTTCAAGCCTAGTCTCTCTCCCATTAGTAAATTTCTTGTGTTTCCGGAAAGCTTACCGATGACTTGTCCGATTTTAACTTCATCACCTTCTTTTACAGAAAATACAATTTTAATATTTTTGTCAATGATTTTAAAAACCAATTTGAATATTTCCAACCCTGCAATTATGCCGTTTTCTTTTACTAATAACTCTGCATCAGATTTTGAATTTTCAGGGATTAGAAGTTCAGATGTAACGTCACCCTTACCTACATCTTCTTTCAAAGCAAGCTTGATTAATTTCCCGGCTTCTTTGAAATCAAAATTTCTATAACAATTCAATTTAATTGTGTTTATTTATAAAGTGAAAACATCATTACTATCATATTTATCATTAAATCATTTACATCATAGTTCGGACAATACACTCAATTCATAGTTCTCTTAATCAGCTCTAAGAATTTTTCCGGTGGTCTGACAGGTTTCATTTTCATAATATTGACAAATGAGTGAACTGTAAATCCCGTTACAATAATTTTTTCCTCACAGATTATTTCATAATCAATTTTAAATCTGACTGTTGGTATTTGCTCAAGGTAAGTTTTTATAATTATAACATCATCATATCGAGCAAATGAAATAAATTTTGCGAACGCTTCTATAACAGGCAGTCCAATGTTTTCTTTTTCCAATTCAGTGTATGGGTACCCTAGCTTTCTTAGAAAATCATTTCTTCCCGCTTCGAAGTATTCAAAATATCTGACGTTATTTACGACTCCCATCTTATCCGTATGTGCATATAATACTCTGTAATTAGTCTCTGTCTGAATCAAATAAATTGGTTAATTGGTTAATTGGTTAATTGGTTGATTCGTTAATCTGTTAATTGGTTAATCTGTTAATCTGTTAATCGGTTAATCTGTTAATTGGTTAATCGGTTAATCTGTTAATTGATTTTTATTAAGTTAATCAGATATTAATCATTTATTTAACCATTCAAATATTTAACCATTCAACTAATCAACTATTTTAACCAATCAACCATTTCAACTATTTAACCAATCAACCATTTTAACTATTTAACCAATCAACCATTTCAACTATTTAACCAATCAACCATTCAACTAAAGAAATTAATCAAGAAAAATCTTTCCGGGATTCATAATATTATTCGGATCCAATGTCCGCTTAATATTCTTCATCAAAGTGATTTCTTCGACGCCTAATGCAATCGGTAAATAATTTTTTTGTGAATAACCGATTCCGTGTTCACCGGAAATTGTTCCTCCAAGTGAAACCGTCAGCTTAAAAATTTCCCTGATCGCCGTATCGAGATGCTTCTCCCATGTAACATCATCCAGCTTGTCTTTTAATATATTCACATGAACATTTCCGTCTCCCGCATGACCATAACAAATCGTTGTAATTCCATATTTTCCTGAAATTTCTTTTACGCCTTTTATAAGCTCCGGAATTTTCGACCGGGGAACAACAGTATCTTCTTCTTTATATTCCGAAATTGATTTAACAGCTTCTCCTATACATCGTCGAAGCGACCAAAGTTCGTTCATCTTTTGATTATCTTCTGCAAGCAATACATCATACGCACCATGCTCCATTACAATCCCGGCTATCACCTCGATATCTTTATCCAGACTTTCTTCATGATTCCCGTCAACTTCAATAAGCAACTGTGCCTCTGCATCGCCATTTGGAAATTTTTTGCTAAGCTGCTTTTCAGCCGCCTGCATTGCTGATTTTTCCATAAGCTCTACGGCAGAAGGAGTAATTCCCGATTGAAAAATTTTAGCAACTGTTTTAGCGCAGTATTCTATATTATTAAATGCTGCAAGTAAAACTTTTTTATGTCTCGGCATCGGGATAAGCTTTAAAATAATTTTAGTAATAATTCCTAAAGTTCCTTCACTTCCTACAAGTAACTGTGTTAAGTTATATCCGGAAACATTTTTTAAAACCCTTGCTCCGGAATTTATAATTTCACCTGTAGGTGTAACAAACTCCAGTCCGAGAACATAATCCTTTGTAACTCCATACTTAACAGCTCTCGGTCCGCCTGAACATTCGGCTAAGTTTCCTCCGAGAAATGAGCTGCCTTTTGAAGCGGGGTCAGGCGGATAATATAAATTTTGCTTTTCACACTCTTCTTGTAATACCTGTGTTATTACTCCCGGCTCAACGATCGCCTGAAAATTTTCCCCGTCAATTTCAATAATTCGTTTAAACTTCTCCATCGACAAACATATTCCTCCGTAAATAGCCAGAGCCCCGCCGGATAAACCTGTACCGCCACCGCGCGGTACTACAGGAATTTTGAATTCGTTTGCTATTCTAAGAATTTGGGAAATTTGTTCTGTTGACTCCGGCTTTAAAATTACTTCCGGTTTAAAGGAAAGGTTTTCAGTGAAGTCTCTTGAATATAAATTTAAATTTTCATTGTCATCAATTACTGAATCTTCACCTAAAATATTTTTTAGCTTATTAAGTATCTCTTCGTTGATTTTATTATACATGCGTGTAAAATACCGATATTCGTTTCAAGTTTCAATTTCATTAATTTCATTGATTAGACTTAGTTAGTGTCATGGACACTAACTTTGACTTGATGAAAAACCACTGCTTTGAAATTATGGAATTTGATTATTTAAAATTGTTAATAATCTTATTCAAAACTTTTTGGTTTGGCTGGTTCTCCGGCTGCAGGTTTCTCCTTGTCATTCAAATCTGCCAGCGCTTCTCTCATTTGCTTATACTTAACCCAGCTGAATCTTTTCAAAAAATTTCCTGCTGCTAAAGCTCCTTCAGCAAATAGATCTACTTTTTCGTCTTCACTCATATCAAAATTCAGCCAGTTAAATTTATTTGTGTTTATATAAGTAACAATTTGATTGTAATCTGAATTATTGAATATATAATCATTGTCTAATGAATGCCTCGCTGTGTTGAAAGTTGCTGTTAATAAATTTACAAGAGATCTTACTTCATTTATACCATCTCTGTCCTCACCAAGCTTAACGCCAAACGTAGGACGGCTCGGCATACCGGTCGATTTGTGAAAAACATTTATTGGAAAATTTGATATAATACCTCCGTCAACAAAAAATACTTTATCGGGAATTCTTCCACGGTAATTTACTTCTTTACCCCATTTTTTCCAAATGTCAGGATTATGCTCGATATCTTTGATCTCATATGGATTAAATAACATTGGTATTGACATGGATGCTCTTACAAATTCAACAGGATTTATTTTATCCGGATCTTTCCAGTACAAATGTGCCATTCTCGGAAATTCAATTTTTGATTCTGTTGTAATATCTGCCGCAATGATGGCTATCCTCTGACACTTTTCATCGAATTCGAATTTTATTTTTGTATTTGAATCTTCCCTCTTCCTTAAACCTTTGGGTTTGAAATTCCTGATTTCTTTTATATCCTTTACGGATTTTACTCCCTTCTCTGAAATTATTTTTTGTAGCCATGATTTAAATGCATCACCTTTAACCAAACCTTTTCTGTCGTATCCATCAATAATATTATCGAGTAAGCATAGAATATTAAAAATTTTTTTCATTTTCCGGGTATTCTTTTCAAGCAACTGAACTAAAATTTTTTCATCTCTGTCTCCATTATGAAAATCTAGGAATTCATTGAAATCTAATTTTGAAAGCTCATATATTATCCATTCTGATTTTGCTTCGTTCATTTTACCGCATGCCATAAGTAAAGTTACTATCGAGCCGGCTGATGTACCTCCCAGTCCCATGAAACGAATATTCATTCTCTCCAAAATATAAATGTAACCAATCAATGCCATGCCAAGCACTCCTCCGCCTTCCAAAACCAAATCAACATATTGATTTCCTTCGTCATCTATTATGTCAGAGTAAGTTGCATTTTTATAGGCCTCTCCTTCAAGATCATTCAATACTTGCAAAACTCTGTAATCTTCTGTAAATTTTTTGATGTTTGCTGGCATAAGTAAAATATTATTTTTTATATCTATAAATTCTCATACAAATTAATACTAATTAATTGAAAGTTCAATAAGTAGGTCTACTTAAAAATAAATTTCAAAATTGTCCCGGGCAAATTATTATACCGCTCAACTACATTTCAATCACCTCATTCAAACTTACAAAAAATATTTTCCCGGTCACCTTTTTGTCTTTGTAAATACTTTTTACAACTTCTTTATAAATTTCAATTTGAACCCTGTATCTGTCGAGATAATTTCTATTCTTGTCGGTCTTATAGTCGATAACTTCGACTCTGTCAGAATAAATTGCCAAAACATCTATTGTTCCCCTGATTACTTCATCATCTTTGGGAAAAAGAAAATCAGTCTCAGTCTTTAGCTCCAGCGGATTCAGACCGGAAATAAATTTTTTTATGTTTTTAACTTCTTCAATTTCCAAATCCAGTTCAAATCCATTTGCCAGCTTATGCGCAATGTTATGAACCCTTATGCCGTATTCAATAGCGTCGGGACGCGATATAAGTGAGGATTGTTCATTCACGTTACTTTCTTCAATTTCGTACAGACCCATGAGACTGTGAACGGATACAAATTTTTTCGATGGTTTGAAAATCACGGGGAAACTTATTTCTTCTGAATATTTTTCATCATCAACTTCATGAGGTTTTATTTCATATTCAAAATTATTAAAAATAGCGTGACCTGTATTTTCAGCAAGCTCCGTGAAAAAGGTTGAAGGATTTGAAGCGGTAAAATACAGGTACTGCTTTGCTCTTGTAGCCGCCACATATAGCAGTCTTCTTTCTTCGTCATAGTTCTCTGTTTTGCACATCCTCATAAGCACCTCACTCCTCCAGTTATCAAATGAGAAATGATATTTTCCCCTGCACGTATAAATTTTTCTGAACCTCAGTCCCGTTGCAGGATGAAAGAAAATATCATTTGTAATATTCTTTACATCGGGAAATATCCTGGAGTTACAGTTAGCTACTATCACTACGGGAAACTCAAGTCCCTTTACGGAATGAATTGTCTGCGATACTACTGCATTGCTGGTTTTATTCAGCTCTATGTTAAAGGTTTCCTTTGCTGAATTTTCAATGAGATGTACAAGCTCTCCAATAGAGATTAAATCCGACTTCGACCATTTGCTTATTTCATTAATTATTGCGTTGCCAAACTCATCATCGAATTCGTATCTTTTTAAAATAAACTCGACGAGAAAAATGATGTTATCCTTTCTTTCCTTTAGCTCATCAAGAAATTTTTCAAGTTTATTTTTAAACAATCCCTGATCTGCGCTGTTTTGTGCTCTTAACAAATGTTGTATTTCATTATAATTGTATCCTTCTTTTTCATACACAGGCACCCATGCTTTCGCATTTTTATCATTTAACATAAGCCGCAGCCATGCCAGCACTATGATCCCCGGTTCCGATGCAAACAACTCAAGACCGCCGCCGAAATTCACGGGGATACCATTCCGAATTCCTGCCTTCTGAAGTTTAAGTCCAAAGCTTTTGCTGCGTGACAAAACGCAGATATCGGAATATTTAATCTTTCTTTCAGTCAGAACTTTTCCGTCGCTTCCAAATTCACGCACTTTATATTTATCATCGTTTATAAGAAATGAAATTTTTTTCAGAACAAGCTCAACCTCTTCATTAATATCTTTTTCTTTGGTCTGATAGAATCCGATTTCGGTAATGTCATCAAGTTCCCTTTTTGCCTTCAGCGGTTCTTTAAAATTTTCCGCGATGATCATAGTATCGAATTCCTCATCACTTTTTCCCCTGCAGAAAAGTGTTCCCCTTGACAAGTCAAGGATTTTTTGCGAGCTCCTGTAATTATATTCTAAGACAATCTTCTTTATCTTTTCTTCGGAAACATCAAACGTTATTCTCTCTCTGCCGGTATTTAAAATTTTTTTAAACTGCAGGAGCCTTTTGTTAAATTCAGTGATGTTCTCAATTGTAGTATTCCGGAATCCGTAAATCCCCTGCTTCCAGTCTCCCACTACGGCTATGTTCGCATTGCTGCTGACGTTCTTAACAAGAAGCATCAGCAATTGAAATTGTATTTCATCCGTATCCTGAAATTCATCCACCATTATATATTCGTACCGGTTTTCTTCGCGCACTTTATCATCATTATACAAAACCAAAAAAGCAAACATAACAACGAAATCAAAATTAAGCACGTTTCTCCTCAGCATGAATTCAATATATGAATGATAAACATTCTTCATGAATTCAATAAGCTCATCCTGTGAACCATCTTTAAACATATCATCCTTGATGCCGGGATGTGCCTCCTTGTCAAGAATCATTTCTTTAAAAATAAAATCAAGATGAACACGCTTATCGACCTCGCTGAGAATTTTGTAAAGTTTATTTTGATTGCGCCTTGCCTTTTGTGTTTTATGCATCACAACTTTATTCATCTCGTCAAATTTTTCCGAATACATTTCATAATTTCCTTTCAATGACTCATGACCGTCAATGAACCACCCTGACTTCATGGGGAATATTCCTCTGTTGCATAATTGTTTGATGGCGTTAAGAACTTTCTTCGGGTCTTCATTCAAAGCTGAATAAATGTGTTTGTATGTCTGTAAAGTTTTTTTCTTAAATCCCGTGAAAAATTTACCGAAAAATTCTCCTTCGTAATACCGGCTTTCAAGAATATTGAAATTTCCTGCAAGCATTTCACTAATGCCGAGATGCTTAGGAGAGTCCGCTCCGGATTTTTTTAGAATCTTTGTGCAGAGAGCATGAAAGTTCAATATCGGCGCTTCAAGAAAATCGGTCACCGGAATACCGGTATCGGTGCTCGATATTACATCTTCACGCATTTGGTCAGCAGCATTCCTTGTAAATGTAATCAGCAGAATTTCCTTTGGAAGCACTCCGTCCTTTATTAATTTTTCATACCTCCTTATTATCGTATGCGTCTTACCTGTTCCCGCTCCGGCGTCTACAATGTAAATTCCTTCCGTCGATTCGACCAGAATATCCTGAGGATTTTTTGCTTCTCTCAATTCAGCTCCATAATTTATTTCCGATACAGTTGTTAAGATGCTCGCATTGCTGACAGACTTCTCTCAGGTCAAATGCCGGCCTGTTCGGGAAGTTTGTGTTCTGATATTCATTGATCTCATTTATCTTTTCATTTACAAGCTCGAGGAATTTATCCGCATCATCTTTGAAGATTATTCCCTCTGAAAATCCAATCCTTGTATTATAAAGGAATTTCAAAACAGGCTTGAGTATATCTTTTCTAAATGTATTCTCCTGACTTTTTTTGAAGTGTTTGTAACTTAATCCAAGCGTCTTAATCGTGTCGTGAAACTGATTTTCCAATTCGTCCGTTATGGCATCAAGCTCATAAAAATTAATATCGTCAAATTTGCTTTCAAGTATTGTCCTGTAATTTTCAAACCCGGTCTCAGTAAGAAACGAATTAGGTTCTTCACTCTTTTTATCAATCTCCTTAAGCATCTTTTTGAAATACTCTACCGATAAAATGTATTCTTTAAATGTTAATGGTTTATATTTTAATGATGTTTCCGGCTTTTCCCATGATACTTTTTCACCGATAATATTTTTTTTGTCTGCCAGCGCATAGTTATAAATAAACTCAAGCTCAGCATCCTTCAGGTCTTCCCTTTTTGACGCAAGATATGCAATTGTCTGAAAATTTAATACAGGCTCTTCACTTTCACGCAGCAGCTCAATTTTGAATTCATTCAGAAGCTCTGCAGTTGTTTTCCTCTTGCTGCTGCTTTTATAATCGGCAATAATATGTTCAACGGAGAGATCGATTTTACCTTTTATCCTCGACCTGTTTTCCTCTATTGCTTTCTCGGTGTTATCGTATATTTTTTTAAGCCCTGTTTTTTTGAAGAGGAAATTACTCTTTTCATCTTCACCAGTTAAAGGAAGTTTATTAAAATTCTTTTCATCCAAAAATTTCATTATCGATTCCATCCCGATTCTGAAAAGTGTTTTTTCCGCATCAGCATTTGTGTCTTTGACAAATCCCCGGAACCCGTCCATTATGTAACCTAAAATTTTATCAAAATTTTCTTTTGTATATTCAGGCTGGTTAAAATAAAAGTCTGCAAAACTATGCAGAAGATTACCCTTAAGAAAAAAGTAATTTTCTTCCGGCGGTAACAGCCGCAAGTAGGAATATTTTTTAGGACAGATGACATAATTATTCAGTGAAGTTGGGGAAATGGAATTTGTATCGGGAAGTTTTGTTATGTTTAAATTTTCTTTCTGCGGCTTATAAATTTTTTTAATTTCATTTTGTTTTACATGAACCGCTTTAAAGTATTCATCTTCAAAACTCTTTATGGTTCTGTCGTCAAGCATATTAAAATAATAGCATGGAATTACATTCAGGTTGTTTTTTATGTTTAATGCAAAATTAAATTTATGCTGTCCCTGTGAGAGCAGTATTTGGAATTTCAGGAGATTCTTTTTCTCCTCTTCATCTTTGCTAATGTACGCTTTGTCCGGATTTAATTTCGTCCAGCTTTCATCGAGTCCTGCAAATATCACCACAGGCCTGTCAATGAACGCCGCGTTCAGGGCATTGACAAACAAAACTCCATCCCTTTTCATTGAAAGCTCCACATCAATGTACCGGATAAAATATGTGATAAGGTTAAGGTTGTCTTCGCTTATAGGCGCATCATAAATCTCCAGTGCTTTCAACACTTTTACAAGCTCAGGATTTACTCTGATCTTAAAATCTTTGCTCAATGATTCGAATAGTCTTTTGTAGGTATATGAATTTATCGTTGTCATTATTTCATTTATTTCCCTCAATCTTTTGTCAGCGGAATTCATTTTAACAAAATTCTGCAGATAAAACCTGTTGTGTTTAACCCCGAGATTAATTCCGAACATGTTTTCGAAGTAAGATAAATTACTCACGCGCAAATCCGAAATCCTGAATGCCGATTCAATAAATGAAAGTATGTTTACCGTCTGTATGTCTTCGCTCAGGTATGACTTGATTTGAAGGCCGATCCCGTTTTCCTTAAGCCGCGATTTTATCACATCCAGGTATTCTGATTCTGTATTCATTACAATGGCTATATCATTCTCATTATCTTTATTGATAAGTGAAACAGTTTGATTGATCAGGTCATTCGAGGAATTAAACAAGTAAGTTTTATTTATTTCATTTAATTCATCTCCAAAAACTTTTATTTCATCCGGGTAAAGATTTTTCTTTGGAAGCACCTGTCTGTCCAGCAGATTAAACAGCTCAATTCCGGCTACTGCAATTTTTTTACTTCCATAGAATTCTTCATCGAATCTTTCCATCGCGAGCTCTACAGTTGCATATTTTTCAAGATGTTTTATGAGTTCTTTTTCCTCGCCTCCCAGGAACTGGAAACAGTTTTCAAGAACACCTGTATTATTCCATACATCAAAAATCTTTTCAATATTCTGATGAATTTGTTTCAGCGGTTTTTTTAATTCCTTCGACAGCTCAACAATAAGCTCAGCTTTGGAATAAATCTTACCGAAATGAAGCAGCGCAAACTTCGATGCAATTTGCCTTGGAGTCATAGCAAAATAATCGAAGCGCGGAGCTTCGACTAATTTATTCAAAGCAGTAGCAAGCGGAGCATCATTAGTAATTACTAAATCATAGTCCTTGACCTCTTTATAAATTCCTTCTATACTTTTAGATTTTAACAGCATTCTTAAATTGAATATTAAATTTCAAAATAGTTATTTAACTTTATAAAAAAAATCCTATGAGCGGAGTTAAAGACAAGTTTTTGCCAAATTATACTTATGAAGATTATAAGAATTGGGAAGGAAAGTGGGAATTAATACATGGCATTCCTTATGCAATGAGTCCCGCTCCGAGAATTGAACATCAGGAAGTTTCTTTGAATATTGGTTTTCAACTTAAAAATTTATTGAAGAATTGTAAAAATTGTAAAACACTTTTACCTATTGACTGGAAAACCGATAATGAAGAAGATGATACAGTTTTACAACCTGATAATCTCGTAATTTGCAAAGATGTCAAAGGTAATTTTATTACAGAAGCACCTGTAATGATTTTTGAAATCACGTCTCCGTCAACAGTTTTGAAAGATCGCTATACAAAGTTTAATATTTATGAAACACAGGGAGTAAAATATTACATAATAGCTGATATAGATTTGAAGTCAGCAGATGTTCTTGAACTAAGAGATAAAAAATATTATAAAATTATTGAAGCTAAGAATGATTCGGTAAAGTTTGGGCTGGATGATGATTGTATTATCGATTTTAATTTTTCCGAAATCTGGGTTTAAATTTGCTAGAACAGTATAAAGAGTAATTAGAAAAATTTCAAATTAATTTTTTTTAAATTTATTAAGAAAAAAGATGAGCGATCTTAAGAAAGAATTTCTTCCAAAATACAAATATGATGATTATAAAAAATGGGAAGGAAAGTGGGAATTAATACATGGTATTCCTTATGCAATGAGTCCTGCTCCGAGAATTGAACATCAGGAGGTTTCAGGAAAAATTCATATTCAATTGGCAAGTTTATTAAAGGAATGTAAGAAGTGTAAAGTCCTTTTGCCTATTGATTGGAAAATTGATTCCGAGGAAGGCGATACTGTTTTACAGCCTGATAACCTTGTAATTTGTAATGATGTCAAAGGTAATTTTATTACGGAAGCGCCGGTAATGATTTTTGAAATCACGTCTCCGTCAACAGTTTTGAAAGACCGCTATACAAAGTTTAATATTTATGAAACACAGGGAGTAAAATATTACATAATAGCTGATATAGATTTGAAGTCAGCAGATGTTCTTGAACTAAGAGATAAAAAATATTATAAAATTATTGAAGCTAAGAATGATAATGTTAGGTTTGAGCTTGATGATGATTGTATAATTAATTTTAATTTTGCAGAAATCTGGGTTTAGATTTGTAAAAGCAGTATGCAAGGAGTATGTAAAAAATATTAAACTAGTACAATGAGCGAACTAAAAAAAGAATATCTTCCTAAATACAAATATGATGATTATAGAAAATGGGAAGGGAGATGGGAGCTAATCAACGGGATTCCTTATGCTATGAGTCTTGCACCGAGTTTTAATCATCAAAAGGTAAGCGGAAGAATTAATACTCAGCTTGAAAAACTTTTAGAAAACTGCCAAAAGTGCCAGGCTGTATTACCAATTGACTGGAGACTTGATATTGAGTCTGATGACAATGTATTACAACCGGATAACATGGTATTTTGTAAAGAAGTAAATGAAATATTTATCACAGAAGCTCCTACTTTAATATTCGAAATTCTTTCTTCATCATCGGCATTAAAAGACAGAGTTATAAAATATAATATTTATGAATCTCAGGGAGTGAAGTATTATGCTATTGTTGATATAGATTTAAAATCAGCGGATGTATTTGAATTAAGAGATAAAGAATATCATAAAATTATTGAAGCTAAAAATGATACTGTTAAATTTGAATTGGATGATGATTGTGCTATTAATTTTAATTTTTCCGAAATCTGGGTTTAGATTAAAAAGGATATTATACTAGTGTACAAAAAAACTTCTATTTAATTTTTTTAATTTATTATACAATGAAATGAGCGAACTTAAAAAGGAATATCTTCCGAAATATACTTATGAAGATTACAAACATTGGGAAGGAAGATGGGAGCTAATAAACGGAATCCCGTATTCGATGAGTCCTGCACCGGGATTGAGACATCAGGGTGTATCAGCAAAAATAAGTTACCAGTTATTAGATCTACTCGAAAATTGCGAAAAGTGTAATTCTTTTATTCCTATTGATTGGAGAATTCCGAATGATTCGGATGACACAGTTTTACAGCCGGATAATCTTGTAATCTGTAAAGACGTGAAAGAGAATTATATTACTGAAGCCCCGACTTTGATATTTGAAATACTTTCACCATCAACAGCTTCAAAAGACAAACACATTAAATACGATATATATGAATCCCGGGAAGTAAAATACTATGCAATTGTTGATATAGATTTAAAGTCAGCAGATGTTTTTGAATTAAGAGATAAAAAATATTATAAAATAATCGAAGCTAAAAATGATTCGGTTAAGTTTGAACTGGATAATGATTGTGTTATTAATTTTAATTTTTCCGAAATCTGGGTTTGACACAAAATAACATGCCAAAAAATTCAATTGCTCTCACAATCTTTTCCTGGAACGTCAACGGTATCCGTGCAATTCAGAATAAAGGTTTTATGGATTGGTTTAAAAATCACGGAGGCGATATTATCTGTCTCCAGGAAACTAAAGCACAGCCCGAACAAATAGATTATTCAATAAAAAATCCGGAAGGATTTAACTCCCATTGGTTTTCAGCCGAAAAGAAGGGTTACTCAAGTGTTGCTCTTTACTCTAAAGCTGAACCGGTCAATTTAAAAAAAGGTTTTGACAATCCTTACTTTGATTCTGAAGGAAGAGTGATCATTGCGGAATATGATAAATTTGTTCTTGCAAATGTTTATTTTCCTAACGGTGGACGAGGTCCCGAACGGGTAAAATACAAACTTGATTTTTATGATGAATTATTTTTTTATCTTGAAAAAAATTACCGCGACAGGAAGGGTATAATAGTAGTTGGGGATTTTAATACTGCACATAAAGAAATTGATTTAGCCGAGCCCGAAAAGAACCGAAAAAATTCCGGTTTCCTTCCGGAAGAAAGAGAATGGATCGATAAGCTTATAAACCTTGGCTATGTTGACGTCTTTAGAAAATTTAATAACAAACCTGAACAGTATACTTATTGGGATCAGGTTACATTTAAGAGAGCAAAAAACCTCGGCTGGAGAATAGATTATTTTATGATTTCAAAAGATATTGTAGAAAAAGTAAAGAATGCAAAAATATATCCTGAAGTTATGGGAAGCGATCACTGTCCTATCTCAATCGAAATCGAATTATAATTACATAACTCAAAATTAATCAAGACTTTGAGGAGAATTAAATTTCTTCCAAAAAATATTTTGGTTTGTATTAGTTTTTATTTTACCTCATGCCTCAACATCTCAAAGCATACAACAAAACCTTTGAGTCTTCGAGTCTGAGGTTTATTATATCGTGAATAATAAATTATGAAAGCTGCTCTTCTAAAACAAACCGGTAGTATTGACGAACTCGAAAAAAATCTTGTAGTAGAAGAAATTTCCTTACCTGAAATTTCCAATGATGAAGTTTTAATTAAATTAAAAAATTCTTCATTAAATCATCGCGATCTTTATATCACAAACGGGCTGTATTCAAAGATTAAACTTCCTGTTGTCCTTGGTTCAGATGGAGCCGGGATTGTTCATTCAAAAGGAAAAAACGTTTCTTCTTTCGAAATTGGTGAAGAAGTAATTATCAATCCGGGAATGAACTGGGGAAATAATGAAAATTATCAATCTGCAAATTTTAAAATACTCGGAATGCCTGACAATGGAACATTAGCTGAATTTATATCAGTTAATAAATCTTATGTTTACAAAAAACCTGAACATTTATCTTTTGCAGAAGCATCTGTTTTTCCGCTTGCCGGGGTTACTGCTTACTGTGCGTTATTTAAAAAAGCAAATTTAAATAAAAACGATAATCTTTTAATTACCGGAATCGGCGGTGGTGTGTCTGGTCATGCTCTTGTGTTTGCCTTAAAGATCGAAGCAAATGTTTTTGTTACCTCCGGCAGTGATGATAAAATTAAAAAAGCAATTTCGCTCGGAGCCAGAGCCGGTGTAAATTATAAAAATGAAAACTGGAAACAGGAGATAATCGAACTTTCGGATAATAAAATTAATGTTGTAATTGACGGCACAGGCGGAGACTCGTTTTCTAAAATATTGGAATTATGTAATTACGGCAGCAGGATTATTTCATACGGAGCAACTCTCGGTAATGTAAAAGATTTTCCTTTGGCAAGATTATTTTGGAAACAATTAAAAATATTCGGCTCGACTATGGGCTCTCCAAAGGATTTTGCCGATATGCTTAAATTTATAAACGAAAATAAGATCACCCCCGTAATAGATAAAATTTTTTCTTTGAATAATATATGCGACGCATTTAAGAGAATGAATGACTCGGAACAGTTTGGGAAGATTGTGATTGAGATATAGATTTTGATGTGAAGTTTATAGAAAAGTAATTAGCAGTTCCGGAACCAAAACAAATTTTTCTTACAATCTTTATTAGCTTGAGAGTAATAAGTTTCTGAAATTATGAAATTCCTGTCCTAATTAGTTAAGCATAAAACAATTTATCCTTTCATAATGCTTCATAAAGAATTAGTTTAGCTCTTGCAGATTCTAAATTATTAATTCCTTTGCGTGTGTTGAGCCGGATTATTGTGGTATAAATTATATCTATAAAATAAAATTAAGTTGAAATAATTTTTATTAAAATATAACTTAGTTCGGAGGAAATTATGTCGACCTTGATTGTATATTTCGTGATAAAGAAGACTTTAATGATTTAGCGGATGAATTAAAGCAGTCAATAGAGGAAAGTTTGTCTCAACTGGAAAATGGGAAAAAGCTAACATATGAAGAAGTGATGAAAAGGAATGCAAGATGGTTTACGAAATACTATTTTCGGAAAGAGCATCCAATGAACTAACTTCTGTATTAGAATGTATTGAAAATGAATGGTCATTAAGAACTTCCGCACAACTTTCATCGTCCAAACTCACCCTGATTATACTCAATAGTTGATCCGATAAACACTTCGGTTACTTTCTTGCGTTAGAATTCAAATACAACCCTCTCTGAAACTCAAAATACAATCTCCTGATTTTCTCCACACCACCCAATAATCTCTCAGCATCCGAAATTGAATGATACTTCAAATTAAGCAATCCAGGTAGTTTTTCTTCAGCAAGCTCTTCTACACCTTTCATAATATATTTATTTAGAACAAATTCAATAAATTCTTTTTGTTTCTCTTCCAGTCCGTCAAAAATATTTCCTCGCGAATCTTCAACTCGGGCTTTTCTTGTTACAGGACTTGTAGCAAAAGATACATAAGACAGTACATCAAACAAATCACTGTCTTCTGCATTAATTAATTTTTGTAATGTCTCAAGATCACCTTTACTAAATCCTGCATCGGAAATCTTTTCTAAAAACTCTTTTCTAGTAACAGGGTCCGACCAGATTTTGCGAAGTTCTTCTTCATTTTTATAAAATTCTGTCAGCGATCCAAATAAGTTTTGTAAAAACTCTTTAGCGGAAATTGGTTTTCCATTGGAACCCCAGAATGACGTCGATATCATATGCTGAATTTGTCTTTCTTTTCCATCTGCTAATGTTATCTTTATTTTTTTTCTTGGTGGTTGCGGCGGTTCCGGATCTACGATTATTCCTTCTCCGTCAGTTCCGGGAGTATCGCTTATAGGACCTTTTTCTTTTGTATTATCTATCGGTTCACCATCCCATTCCGGATCGGCAAAATGTTTGTATGCTTCTACAAAATCATAAACAGTAAAATATTCTTTGCCGTCAAATAGTCTTGTGCCTCTGCCTATTATCTGCTTGAATTCAATCATGGAATTTATTGGACGCATCAATACAATATTTCTTATATTTCTTGCATCAACCCCGGTAGAAAGTTTTTGGGAAGTTGTTAATATAGTTGGAATTGTTTTTTCATTATCCTGAAAGTCTCTTAAAAACTGATCACCCTTAGCCCCATCATTTGCGGTTACGCGAACACAATAATTCGGATCACTGCTTTCTTTCATCTGATTTATAAGGTCACGGACCGCCAGGGCATGGTCCTGTGTTGCACAAAAGATAATTGTTTTCTCTTTTTGATTTATTTCATCCATAATAATCTTTACCCTCTTTGCTTCCCTCTCTTTTATTTCAATTAACTTATTAAAATCCGACTCCTCATAAATTTTTCCTTCTTCAATTTCACCTTCTATTATTTTGTCATCCGAAACGTACATATATTCATCAAGTGTAGTTTTGATTTGTTTCATTCTGAATGGTGTCAGAAATCCGTCATTGATTCCTTCTTTGAGTGAATAAATATATACCGGCTCTCCGAAATATCTATACGTATCAATGTTGCCCTCTCTCTTTGGAGTAGCCGTGAGTCCTATCTGCAAAGCCGGAGAAAAATATTCTAATATTGATCTCCAGTTGCTTTCATCATTTGCTCCTCCGCGATGACATTCGTCTATTATAACCAGATCAAAAAAATCTTTCGGATATTCTCCGAAATAGGGAGTATTATTCTGCCCGCTCATAAAAGTCTGGAAGATTGTAAAAAATATACTACCATTTGTCGGGACTTTTCCTTTTTTTCTTATATCATCCGGACTGATTCTTACTAATGCATCGTCAGGAAATGCTGAAAAATTATTGTATGCCTGATCTGCAAGATTATTTCTGTCGGCAAGAAATAATATTCGAGGTCTTCTGCTTCCATCTTTCTGAAGATTCCATCTTGAATGAAACAGTTTCCATGCAATCTGAAAAGCTATAAAAGTTTTACCTGTCCCAGTAGCAAGAGTAAGCAGAACTCTGTTTTTGTTTTCTGCAATTGCCCCGAGTGTATTATTAACAGCAATCTCCTGATAATACCTTAATATTTTAGTGCCGCTTAAATCCTCAAACGGAATCTGTGAAAATTTCGCACTCCATTCGTTAAAGTCGCTAAATATTTTGTTCCACAATTCCTCAGGTGAAGGAAATTTATCAACATACTTTTCTTTTCCCGTTTTCATATTTACTTCATAGATCTCTTTTCCGTTTGTGGAATATGCATATTCAAGATGAAGTTTTTCTGCACAGCTCTTTGCCTGCATAATTCCTTCAGTAGGAAAACATTCCAAAGACTTGGCTTCGATGATGGCAAGCTTCTGATTATTGTATATTAAAATGTAGTCTGCAATTTCTGGTTTGCTGCGAACAGCTCCTACTTGGATTCTTCCGTCAGTGATTCTATATTCGCGAAGTATTCTTGAACCGTCAATATCACCCCAGCCGCTTTCTTTTAGCTTCGGGTCGATGTATTCGGCTCTTGTTTCGGCTTCGTTCATTTTTTATTATAATTTTTATCCATTAAATTCAAAATAACTTTTATCATCATATCTTTTTCTTCGGATTTTGATTCGGCAATCATAAGTGTTAAAGCCACTAAAGTATTATCTTCAATTTTTTTCAATCCTTCTTTTGAATAAAGCAGACCATTACGTTCAAGAAACCATATAAAAAGAAAAGCAGCTATTCTCTTATTTCCATCCGTGAAAGAATGATTCTTAACAACAAAATATAATAAGTGTGCAGCTTTAACCTCTGCTCCCGGATATAATTCTTTCCTTTTAAAAGTCTGATAAATATTGTCAAGTGAACTTCTGAATGACTTATCTTTTTCCATTCCGAATAAAGATGAACCCCCGAATTTTTCTTTTAATGTTTGAATAGCATTTATTGCATCATTATAATTAATCTTAAATTTTGCTTTAGAAGTCTTTAAGGATTTTTTCAGAGTCTGATGATCGTATCTGTCCAATAGATCCATAGCATGTGTATAATCGGTAATTACTTTTAGTAATCCGCTCGCTTCATCTGTTGTAAGCGCTTTGTGTTCAACTACATTTTCAAGAAGTTTTACTGTTTTCTTTAATTCAATAAAATTTTGTTCGGTTTCTTTTAGCCGTTTTTCATTTATACCATATCCTTTGATCAGGTATTCTTTCAAAACTTTATTAGCCCAGATACGAAATTGAGTACCTCTTTTTGATTTCACACGATACCCAACTGAAATAATAACGTCCAGATTATAATATTGTGCTTTATATGATTTTCCGTCCCTTGCAGTATGTCGGAAATTCCGACATACTGATTTTTTGTTCAATTCCTTTTCCTTAAAAATATTTCCTATATGCTCGGTTATTGTAACCCTGCTTTTACCAAATAAAACAGATAATTGATTTTGTGATAACCAAACAGTGTCTTCGTCCACACGCACCTCCATTTGAGTTTCTTTGCCTAAAGTCTTAAAAATTACTACTTCACCTTTTTTATCCAACTTATTTTTTACTAATTTAATTTATTACAGTTTAAAGTTCACTGTTGAATGGTTTTTGAGTAAGCCAAACCGTTTCATTCTCAACCTTCACTTCGATTTGAGTTTCCTTGTTTCCGGTCATATATATTATTATTTCACTATTGCTTCCCATAATATTATTTCGAATTCATTATTTGTTATTACAGTTTACAACTCCCCGCTAAATGCTTTCTTCAAAATAGATTTCTTCAGCTCATCTAAATCTGAAATCTTTTGCTTGTAGATTGATTCGAGTTTTTTTGTTTGTGAGGAAAGAGCATTTAACTTTTTTACTAACTTATTTTGTTCATTAATATTTTTAGGAAAAGCTATTAAAAAATTAACTAAAGTTTTTATTGGCAATTGTGGTTGAGCAGCACCTGAAACATGTTTTCTTATTTGAGTTTTAATAAATCCAGACCTTAGCATTTCAAATAAATATTCAGATGTAATAAATTTTATATTTGGGCGAAATATTAACATACCCGAATTAATTCTTAAGTTATCAAATTTTATTTCTTCACTATATTGACCAATGTTTCCTATAGTTCCTCTAGTTGTAAGTACTACATCGTTTCTTTTTAATTTACCTTTTCCCATTGCTTTATCTTTTTTTTCATTAATAAACATAGTGGTAGTAAAATCAAAGCCATCTGGTCTAACATTTTTGGTATTCATAAACAAGCAATGTCCTTCATTAAGGAAATCTGATTTTTTTGGATAATTCTTTCCTCTGTCACCATCGATTATTTCTAACAATTTTTCATCCCCTAACACCGTCTCCTCCCAATCTCCATTCCTATTCTCAAAAACACTCTGCAAATACGATTCAAAAAGCTCTCTCGCATTTTGCAGATTCTTCTTTGCATTCTCTTTTGCTTTTTCTATTTTTTCAAATACATCATCTAAGATCTTTACGATGCGTTTTTGTTCGGGGAGAGGGGGAATTTTTACATTAATAGAATAAACTTCATTACGATTTATTCCGGGTTTTACTCCTTTTGCTAACTTTGGAAGTTCGAGAACACTTAATAAATTATAAATGAATTTAAGATTAAATTTTTCATCATTAAAAGTTACATAATAACAAACATCAAGAGGCCAAAATTTTCCTTCCGTTAGATTCAATTCCCCTGCAGAACCTTTTCTACCAACTATTATACTTGGTTTGTCAAAATAATACTTATTGCTTCGTGTCTTTATACCATTGGCTCCATATACTGGATATTTACAATCTTTGTTTCTAACGGATTTGGGTAATGGTTTTCCATATTCTAACTTTATTATTTCCCCAACCTTGCATGTTTCCCAACTAATCTTATTCAAAAGCTTTAAATTTATTCTTTATAAAATTAAATACTTCCTTAAAGTTTTTAATTGTCTTTTCATTCAAATTAAAATGAATGGAATTTATGTATAAATCTTGAATTGAGGTGTTAAATTTTGACTTAATAAATCCATCTTCTTTTTTATGTTCCGGAAATGAATATTGAATTATTTTTAATTTTTCATTCTCAGATGAAAAAAGATTTTCAGTTTGATAGCTCTTAAATTTTTGAGAAATGTCTCCCAATGTAAAAATGTTTTTCTCTAAAGTCTGTTCTATTGATTTTATGTACTTCTCTTTCTCTCTTTTTCCCGGTACATCATCATCAAATATTGCAATAAAATTTTTCCCCCAACTTGTGTATAATCTAAATATAGATTCATATTTTGATACACCCGCTCCAGGATAGAAATGCAAATTATTAGATTCCTCGTTTGATAAAATCAATTTTGAAATATATTTAAATGTATAGTAATCAAATTTTCCTTCTGTGAAAATAAGATTCGGAACAAATTCTAATTTGCTTGGCTGATATTCAAGTGCATCTAAGATTGGTTTAAAATGATCTTCTTCGTTCGGATATTTAGAAACAAATTGTTTGTATATAGTACTCTTAATATTACTTTGAGTAATTTTAGAATCTTCTGGATTCTTATAATTCATCCCTTCATTTTTTATTATGTAAGTGCCTGATAGCCATAAAGGATTAATGAGATGATGGCTATGAGTTGAATAGATTAACTTGCAGTCGGCAACTATGCCATGTAAAGTTTCCAATAATTTTTGTTGTGATTTTTGATGCAGGTTACTTGCAGGTTCATCTAATAAAAATAAAGTTTCACCTTGGTCAGTCTTCCTTGAGGTTCGAAATGCCGTAAAAATAAGAAAACTAAAAAACCATCTAAACCCCAGACTTCTTTCGTTTATAGAATATCCGTCAGAACCTTGAATAATTCTAAAACAAATAAAATAACCTTTATTATCATCACCATAATTAATTTCAACTCTTTTATCTTGCCCATTTCCAAAAATCGTGTTCCAGCGTTTTAGAATTTCCTCATTTAATTTTTCTGACATTTTTAACCCTAATTGATCAAGAGATGCTTTATTTGCAATTTCATCTAAATTTTTAATCCTTTGTAAAATATGATCATCAATATCTAGTTTTGCAGTAAACGAATCTAATACATCTTGTAAAATATTTTTATATTCTTTGTCAGTTTCGGAAATATCTCCGGATTTCATTTCCAAATAAATTTTTTCTGGAAACTTGAATAAAAAGTCAGGATAATATATTATTTCGGGTATCCAAGCTTCAATTAGAATAATTAAATTATTCCAAATAGATTTATCTGCTTCATACAGTCTTTTACTTTTCTTTGCTTTTTTTAATTTACCAGTTAAATCAGTTATATATAATTTCTCTCTGAAATTATTCTCCTTGGGAATAGAATTTTCAAAATCATATTTTACAATTATGGTAATTTCCTTTTCATCCTTATCAAGTTTGAATTTATGGCCTTTCAAAAAAAAATTAATTATATTTACATCTTTATCTTCAAACTCTAATGTTGCTTCAATATTTACTGAACCAGTATAGATGTGTTGAGAATGTCTTGGTATAAGTTGATGGGCATCTTCCTTAGTAATTTCTTTTTGAAATAAGTTTATTGCTTCTAAAATAGAGGTCTTACCACTCTCATTTAATCCAACTAAAGTAAAAATATTTTGACTTGGTTTATTATCTAATTTTATCTCAACTTCTTCAATTCCCTTATAATTATTTATCAAAAACTTTGTATATTTCATGCTCAAATAAATTTATTTATTGATTCTACTATTTTTATATTTTTTTTGTCCAAATATTTATATTTTCTTTATCTTCCTCGGTTCCCCAATCTCACCTCATCATTCCTGTTCGAATTCTTGATGATGTATTGCCGGTTTTAATGATTCTTCTTTTTTTTACTATTAATAAAATTGTTTATAAAAATATAAAAGTATAATTTTACACTAATCCATTTTATGTGGAGGTGGAAGGCTTTATGCCTTTGCCCCGAGTGATCGGGGTTTTTATTTTATGGAAGTAATTTAATTCCATAACCAACTTTTTATAATTTTATTTTTTCAATTCCTTCAATATCATCTCAACAACTTCTTCAATATTTCTTTCAACCTTTTCATTTTTTATTCTTAATATGCTTATACCAAAGTTACTTATAAATTCTTCCCTTTCTTTATCATATACCTTTGACTCTTCATTATCATGAACATCCCCATCTATTTCTAATGCTAATTTTTTCTTAACACAATAAAAATCAATTACATATCTTCCAACTCCATATTGCCTTCTGAATTTATATCCTTCAAGTTTTTTCCCTTTTAAAATATCCTAAAGTAATTTTTCTGTTTTAGTAGGATTATTTCTTAAGTCTTTTCTTCGTTGTTTATATTTTGAGTTATTATAAAATTCTGTCATAGAAATCTTTTCACAACCTCCCCCTAACCCCCTCCTTTTGCAAGGAGGGGGAATTATTTCAAATTAAATTCTTAATCTCTTTTATATGTCTCTACTAAATTATCCAATTTTGTAATCTCTTCTAGTATCTCTTCCTGCTATCACAATTTCACCTCATCATTCCTGTTCGATTCTTTTATTTCTTAAACCCCCTCCTTGCAAAGGAGGGGGCAGGGGGAGGTTCATTAAAGTTTTCTTATAATTTTATTTTTTCAATTCCTTCAATATCATCTCAACAACTTCTTCAATATTTCTTTCAACCTTTTCATTTTTTATTCTCAATGTGCCTATACCAAAGTTACTTATAAATTCTTCCCTTTCTTTATCATATACTTTTGACTCTTCATTATCATGAACATCCCCATCTATTTCTAATGCTAATTTTTTCTTAACACAATAAAAATCAATGACATATCTTCCAACTCCATATTGCCTTCTGAATTTATATCCTTCAAGTTTTTTCCCTTTTAAAATATCCCAAAGTAATTTTTCAGTTTTAGTAGGATTATTTCTTAAGTCTTTTCTTCGTTGTTTATATTTTGATTTATTATAAAATTCTGTCATAGAAACCTTTTCACAACCTCCCCCTAACCCCCTCCTTGAAAAACAAAGGAGGGGGAATCAGTGTAATCTTTCATCAAATATTGTTCTATTCAATCATATTTATTTCTCCCTCCATTTTAATAAATTTCTACTATCATTATCCAACTCTGCAATCTCTTCTCCCTCCCCTTTCTCTTTCAAGGGGAGGGCAGGGGTGGGGTTAATGATTTCAAATTAACTTCTGAATCGCATTTAATAAATTTTTACTATCATTATCCAGTTCTGCAATCTCCTCCAATATCTCTCGTGGCTCCCTCAATTTCACCTCATCATTCCGATTCGGATTCTTCACCGACAAATCAAATGTCTTTTCATTAACATCTTTCATGTCAATACTCCAGGAATTTTCAGACTCTGCTTTTTTCTTCTGGAGCTTGACAAAATCCTCAAGGTCTTTTTCATTCAGAGAATTTGTCTTTCCCAGATTTCTGTCGAGGTTAAGTTGATAATACCATATCTTCTTTGTCGGAGCTCCTTTCTCAAAAAATAAAACAATGGTTTTCACTCCTGCACCTGTGAACGTTCCTCCGGGAAGATCAAGGATAGTGTAAAGATTGCAGCTTTCAATCAGAAGTTTGCGGAGTGAGACAGATGCATTGTCAGAGTTTGAAAGAAAAGTATTTTTTATAATTATACCGGCTTTACCCCCGGCTTTGAGAATTTTTATGAAGTGCTGAAGAAAAAGAAAAGCAGATTCACCTGTCTTTATGGGAAAGTTTTGCTGAATCTCTTTCCTGTCTTTTCCACCGAACGGCGGATTTGCAAGTACAATATCATATCTGTCTATTTCCTGTATATCGAAAATATTTTCAGTGAGTGTATTTGTATGTATGATATTGGGTGCCTCTATTCCGTGAAGAATCATGTTCATCGTTCCGATTATATATGCAAGGGATTTTATTTCTTTCCCGTATAAAGTTTTCTTCTGAAGAATTTCAAATTCACTTGTGGAAAGCTCTTTACTATTTTTAAGATATTCATAAGCTTCCACAAGAAATCCTGCAGAGCCGGCAGCTCCGTCATATATTTTATCCCCGATTTCCGGCGCAACAACTTTTACAATAGTTTTTATCAGAGGTCGTGGAGTGTAATATTCACCACCATTTCTTCCGGCATTGCCCATGTTTTTGATCTTGCTTTCATAAAGATGTGAAAGCTCATGCTTCTCTTCCTGAGAACGGAATGTCAATGAATCCACCATATCCAGAATATTTCTTATAACATATCCGCTTTGAATTTTATTTTTTAATTCGCTGAATATTTCACCGATTTTATATTCAATAGTATCAGGTCTTTCTGCCGAACTTTTAAATTTCCTTAAATAAGGAAATAGTTTTAAGATCAACAAAATCTTTCAAATCGTCACCTGCAAGAGCTTTATTGTGATCAAGTTTGCCTTCTTTGGTTTTAGGAGCAGCCCAAGCTTCCCATCTGAATTCCGGATCAATTATATATTTATACTTTTTGCCCGCAAGAGCGGCTTCAGTCTCTTTATCTTTTTCCAAGTCATCTAAATATTTTAAAAAAAGAATCCAGGAAGTCTGTTCAATATAATCAAGCTCAGTAGCCGAGCCGGCATCCCTCGTAAGTGCATCATCAATATTTTTTAAGGTCTGTTCAAACATAGTTAATAATAAAATTACATCAAATTTATTTTTATAAAAATAGTCTGTGATAATAACCCGGAATAATTCTTGATATTTATTTGAAGAATCTGGGAAAGTCCTTTAACAATTTCAGAAGCTGATTCATATGGGGGCATTATATTTATTCTTCCCTTAACTTTTAAGAACTTTATTTTAGTTTTATGATAAATATATTGAAAATATTTTTTTTAAAGAATACAGAAAAGATTATTAATCATTAATCATTAAAGAATCTTTCATTCAAACCTATGAAAAAAGCAGCCGGAAGACTTCTCCCGGCTTCCTTATATTCATCAAATCCCAAATCAAAAATGCCAAATCCCAAATTCAAATAATTGGATCCCCCTAATCAATGTTCAATGATTAATGATCAATGTTTAATCATTTCCAAATCCCAAATCCCAAATCAAAATGATTGGATCCCGGCAGAAGCACAAGGGTTTCAATAAAAAAATATAGTAAAAAAAAATTCTTTGCGAACTTTGCGTAAATACTTTGCGTGCTTTGCGGTTTAATACGATTTATATTTTTCTAATAAACAATTTGGGTTAAAAGGGTTAAAATAAAAAAAAGGCAGACTAATTATAAATTAATCTGCCTTTGAAAAAAATCTTTTCTGGTTGTTATTTCTGTAAATCCGATAACTTCAAATTTACTTCTTCAAGTTCTTTATTTACTTCATCCATCGAATAAGTCATCTCATCAAACTTCTCACTTGAATAAGCACTGTTTACTTTATTCTTCTTTTTATTTTTCCAAACCTCAATAAAAGTTTTTACACCGGCAGATATTCCTGAAATTGTCTTAACAGTATCCATTACAGGCGGTTCTATTCTGCTCTGTATCTTTTTCTCAAAATCAATTATGCTTTCTGCAGTGTCTTTCACTTTATCGACAATTGTTCCCAAAATGTCTACATTCTGATTTACCTTAGTTATAACTTTATTCACATTATCGGATATAGATTTTACTTTATCAAGTGTTTCAAAAATTTTGGGTTTGATGTCATTAAAATCATTAGAAAACGCTTCGACCTTTTCGGTGATTTTCTTTATTTGTTTTATTAGTTTAAAAACTAAAATTACCAATCCTATAAAAAGAAGAATGATAATTATATTCGTGATTAATTGAGTGTATTGAAGTGCTTCTTCCATTTCGAATTAATTTATGAATTTTTATTTTTTTCCTGATTGAATGCTTCTATGCCGGCTTTGAAAGCGTCCTTTACTCTTTCAGTCTCACCGGATAATTTTTCTTTAGTCGATCCAAGTGTATTTGTGGCTTTTTGCTTGGCATCATTCAATATTGAATTTGCATCACCTATCAATGAACTTGCTTTCTTCTTTGCATCGGATATAAGCTCTTCAGATTTTCTTTTGCCCTCGTTGATTAAATCGCTTGCTTTAGTTTTTGCAATTTGAAGATATTCCGAAGTATCATCCAAAAATTCATCTTTCTTTGTTTTGATATCACCTCTTAACTCTTTTCCGCTTTTTGGTGCAAATAAAAGTGCTAATGATGCACCGACTATTCCACCTGTAACAAATCCGAGTAACAATCCTTTTGCGGTTTTATGCTCATCCATTTTTAAATTCTCCTATTGTTAAATTTATTTTAAAATTTTTATAAAATATATTATTTAAATCTTATTTGCAAATTATATATTTATTGCTTCTCCATATGCTACTCCAACTGCTTCCATATTCGACTCACTTAATGTCGGATGGGCATGAACGGTTTTCAAAATTTGTTCATGCGTGGCTTCGAGAGACTTTGCCAGAACAAATTCCATGATAAGCTCTGTAGCTTCGACTCCGACAATATGTGCTCCAATAAGTTCATCATATTTTTTGTCGAAGATTACCTTGACCATTCCTACAGTTTCTCCAAGAGCTCTTGATTTACCGCTTGCAGAGAATGGAAATTTTCCCACTTTTATTTCATAACCTTCTTCGAGTGCTTTCTTTTCCGTCAACCCTACGGATGCAACCTGCGGCTGGCAATAAGTGCATCCCGGGATATTATTATATTCAATATCGGGTACTTGCATTCCTTTTATTTTCTCAATACAATTTATACCTTCGGAAGATGCAACATGTGCAAGCCACGGCGGACCATTGACATCTCCAATCGCATAAATTCCTTCGACGTTTGTTTTGTAATCTTTGTCAACTTTGATGTTTCCCTTCTCTACGGCAACAGCTAAATCTTCCAGACCCATATTTTCCACATTTCCCTGAACTCCAATCGCAATAAGGACAACGTCAGACACAAGATCTTCAGTATTCTTTCCGGAAAGTTTTGTCGTAACTTTTCCTCCTTTGACTTCGACACTTTCGGTTTTTGTTTCTGTTAAGATTTTTATCCCACTCTTCTTAAATTCTCTTGCGACAACATCAGATATGTCCTTATCTTCAATCGGCATAATGGTCGGCATCATCTCAACTATCGTAACTTCGGTTCCGAATGCATTATAAAAATATGCAAACTCAACTCCGATCGCGCCACTGCCTACAATTGTCATTTTTTTCGGAAGATCTTTTAGTATCATTGCACCGGTAGACGATAAGACTTTTTGCTCATCGAACTTCAAATTTCCAAGTGGTCTTGCCCTTGCTCCGGTAGCTATAATGGTATACTTCGATTTCAATTTTTCAATTTCTTTTCCTTCTTTATCAACGGTAATTGTTTTGTCTTTATTAATGTAAGCCGAACCTTCGAAAACTTCTATTTTATTTTTCTTCATTAAATACTTAACACCTTTTTCGGAAGTATCGGCAACTCCCCTGGACCTTGCAATAATTTTTTCAAAATCAAATTTTACATTCTCCACAGTGATTCCGTAGTTACTGAGATGCTTCACTCCGTTCATAAGCTCGGCATTTTTTAATAGTGCTTTGGTTGGTATACATCCCCAGTTAAGGCAGATTCCCCCGAGCCGGTCTCTTTCGACAATTGCAGTTTTGAATCCAAGTTGTGAAGCTCTTATGGCAGTGGTGTATCCTCCCGGACCGCTGCCTATGACAACGACATCAAATTCTTTCATTAAAAATTATTGTGTTGGTTAAATTAATTATTGTATGTTTAATTCAATTTACAGATATTGAAAATCTATCTCAATGTAATAAAAATAATTTAATATGAGATCTTCAGTGAGTAAGGTTTGATAAAAATAATACGAATAATATATTATATCTTTATGCATTAAGATCCTGAAAAACGGGAATTACGATTTATCATGAAAATAAAGTAAAAAAAATTTAATTTTAGGAACTGCTCTACTAACATTATGAAAAATAATTCGCAATTATGAAATTTAGATACAAAAATTTATTTAATTTTAGACTCTCTTATCCGGAAAAAAACTTTATCGTGTATACTAAAGGAAGAACGGGAAGCAACGTTCTCGCAAATCTTTTGAGCTGTCATCCGGAAGTATTTTGTGACCACGAATTGTTTCATAGCATTTATGCCGATACAAAAGTGATATTTCCTTATTTATACATAAGAAGCCGCAGCAAAAGTTTATCTGAAATAAATAAGAGTGTTTATGGATTCAGGGTAAAAAGAATTCAGCTTCAATTAGAGCATAAATATAAAAATTATAAGGAGATTTTGCAGAAATTTTACAGAAAAGACTGGAAATTTATTTATCTTGTAAGAGAAAACCATCTTCGACACAGAATTTCAAATTTGATTTCGGCTCAAACACAAATTTATCACTTAAAAAAATTAGAATCTTTAAGCATTCAAAAAATTTCTGTTAATTGTAACGAATTACTAAAATCAATTAAATTAAGTGAACAAAATGAACAACTGGAAAAGTGGGATTTAGAAAATATTCAATACATTAAAATTGTTTATGAAAAAGATCTTCTGAATAATAATATACACCAGGTGACGGCAGACAAAATATTTAATTTTTTGGGTCTTAGCAACCATAAAGTCGAAACGGATTACAGAAAGGCTACACCGGAGAAACTTGAAGACTTAATAATAAATTATGAAGAAGTATTTCAATTTTTTAAAGATACAAAATACGCTAAGTTTCTTTTGTGATAATTTTCTTTGTACATGTTGATTTTTTGAACACGAATAACGCTGGTTTTACTGATATTTGCTGATCATTGTATAGAAATTGTAAAATCAAATTTCTAATTTATAATTATCATAAGATCAGATCCCTACGAAGACAAATCGGAATGAATGTCAGTGCATTACCATTTTTAAGATAAATTATCGTTGATATTTTTTTATAATCAGGTCGGGAGATTCTCCTGATCTGATTTTTTAATTCTCAATTTTAATTCAATTGTTTTTATTACTTTTCTCTTTTTTGATAAACAAAAAATAAAATATTCCTATTAGCCCGATTATCCATACAGCATCTATCGGCTGCATATTATACTCCTTATTGTATTATTTAATTAGTCATTTATCTGACAATATTATTTTTTTCAACATAAGTTTTTCCCTCGGTTATGTCCACCGGTTTTTTGCCCGTTCCTCTGATGTGTACAAATCTCTTTAGTGTATCAAACCAAAACGGAGCTCCGAGATAAACAGCGAATGTAGTGATCAGCATTCCTATAATCATTATCAAAATACCGAAAAAATTATTCGGAGTCTTATCCCATCCGATTGGTAATTTCATTTCCTGAATCTGTATTACGGTACCTTTTATACTATCCACCTGTGAATTGATTATTTGCAAAGGAGATTCAGATGTGGATTCTCCTGTATTAACTTTTATATCATCAGTACCATTATTTTTTGAATTAGTAACAAAATTTGTTGCCAGCCCTACTGCATTATCAAGTGTATTTTTATCAGTCCAAAGGGAATTTGTAATTTGTATTGTATCAACTTTCAATGCAACCACTAAGATCAAAGAAATGATGAAAGATATAATTTGCGCTCTTCTTTTAAACCAGCCCGTTGCTCTTTCCATACACTCATTAAATGTATTCTCAATTCCTAAAATAAAATTATCAACATTGCCTTTTGAATTGTTTAAAAGAGTAAGCAATAAATTTTTTAGATTTTTGTCATTACTTAGAATAGAATTATTATTTATAAGCTCTTTTAATTTCTCATAAGTTAATTCAACTTTTGCCGGATTTAATAAATCAATGACTGCCAGAGATATATTATTAGCAGGAATATAAGAAGGAAATTTGTCGCCTTTACCTTTTAAGATTGTAATGAAAGGGTTTTTACTAATTCTATCAAATACCGGACTTTCCTCACCTTTAGTTGCAGGAGTAATATTATCGAATAAGCTCTTAAGTGCCTCCTGCAGCAGTTTGCTCCTGTTCTTTGTCATTGTATTTATTATTTCCCCGACGGTCGTTACTATTAAAGCCAATAGCAGGTAAGTAAAACAAAGTGTGATTATTACGTCAAGAATATTTGAATTTAACATAGTTTTAAAAATTTTAATTAATAAATAATTTCATTTTCAATAACTCTTCGTAATAAATCTGGTGCTATATGATTTAAAGTGGAAAATTCTTTTAAATTAAAATCATTTAAATATTATGATACCCGCCTGTGATAAATTGCCGAAAGAAATTCAGAGTATTGGCGAAGAGCAAAAATTTCCTGTCTG
>JALYRX010000071.1 GCA_030855105.1 Bacteroidota bacterium
CTTTTTGCTTAAAACTTATGCTGTATCGCTTTATTAACTTCTGTTCTTTTAACATCTTTTACAGTCCTTTCTGTTTAGGTTTATAAAAATGTTACTAACATTTTGACAACCCATTTCAGGACAAGACTCTACTCACTCCACACACTCTACTCAATCCACACATTCCACTCCACACACTCTACTACTTTATCTCATCTTCAATCTCTAACTTTTTATTTCCTTTCACTTCTGACCTTTTTACTTTCACCATTACATTACCGTCTTTTCTGATTATCTCAATTTGATCGTCCTTCAAGTCAGGTACCTGAAGATCTTCTCTTATCATCTTTCTTATTTCTTCGTCTGTTTTCCCTTTGAATCGTTCATGATCTCCTTCTCCGGTTTTTCTAACCTCTTTCATTTTAGTAATATTGTTTCCGTCTTTGATTGTCATATCAAAACCACCGTCCGCTTTAAGTTGACCGTCGGGAATAACTATTTTCAGTACTCTGCGGCCTTCACTGTCGTTTTTAAAATCAATTTGTGCAACTTCAAGCCCGGCATTTTTTAGTTGAGTTGTTATTTCCCTTTCAAGTTCTGCATCACTCATATTGGATGCATTTATATCAATTTTAAAAAGATCATTTAGCAATGCTGAGTAAACGGGCCGCTTTACAGTTTCGTTAAGCGGAATTAAATTTATATCATTCACCCCAATTGCTTCAAGCTGTTTTTCATAATCGGAAACGCTTGCATGCTTTTCTTTTGGAATTATAAAACTATAATTAATAACATCTTGCCCGTTTATATTTTCTTCATTTATATTAACTTCACCGTTCCTAATCCAGTCCAGGTTTTCGATTTTATTAAGTGCCTCAGTATCATTCTTGCTTACTGACCATTTCATAACATCACCCGCAGATTCCTGCTGTGTTACGGGATAGTTGCATGCTGCAACGAAGAAAGCTAAAATTAGAAATGTATAAGCGAGTTTAAATTTATTTGCAGTAAAATAATTTTTTATTTTCATTATTGTAAATTTCCTTTCAGATTTTTCGTTTTTTGAATTTATTAAATTTGTGTCAATGCTTCTCAGCCATGACTCTGTTGAAGGGAAAGATTCATCGAAGTTTTCCTTTCTTAACTCTTCAAAATATTTTTTATAATTACTTTCCTTCGATTTCGGTGATGAGCTTGATTGTTTCATTATTGATATCTCCTATTAAAATTGAACTTTTGTTTTTTGTATTTGAAATATTGTTTTCTTCATCTTCGATTATCTTTTTCAGCTTCTCTCTTGCGCGGCTCAGCCTTGACTTTACTGATGAAATACTTCTTTCATCCTGAATTTCTTTGATCTCTTCAATTGAAAAACATCCTATCTCATAAAGCAGAAGTGCAGACCTTTCTTTAGAAGAAATCTTTGACAAAGCTTTGTTAAGCAAGATTTTATTTTCGTCGTTCTCAACACGGTTAAATGTTTCGGGCATTTCCGCCGCTGATGAAATATTATCAAGCGGAAGAAATTTTTTCCAGAAGTCTTTCCTGACAGAGTTAAAGAACTCACGCGTTATTATTTTAAAGAACCATGAACGGAATTTTGATTTGTCATTCAGGCGGTCAAATTTTTCCAATGCCTTCAACAACGATTGCTGCAGAACGTCTTCTGCATCATCCATCGAACGCCTTGCACATAACGCTTTGCAGTACTTCAAAGCATCACTGTAACATGGCTTCAACAATTCAAGAAATTTGTTTGTATCAGAACACATTGACTTTAGATTTAAATCTTAAACGTTTATTACTTATTAGACGTAATGAATTGGTAAAAAGTCGCAATTGCTTATTTCCCATTTGCGAGTCTGTTCAAAACTAAAAGAATAACCAATTCCACTCCGGCGGGCTTAGGAAAGAATAAAAATTCTCTGAGCCTTCGAGGTTAATCTTTCAACCCTTGCGAATCTAATTATCCATCGGACTCAGTTGAAAAGAATTATCGTGACTAAAGTTAACTCAAGTTAATTCTATTCTCACTTACATTCAATTTATCAATTGTAATTTTATTGTTAAAGAAGGGTGAGGAAAGTAGTTGATCATGATATTGGACGCTAATAAACGAAAGGAATAATTTTTTTAGTTTTAGTTTGATAATTATTGTATTCGGAAAATTCCTTTATAAGAATTTTTTCTTCGTATTGTAATTTGATATTAAGGATGATCACTAATAATACACAGGCTCCTAATCTTGTAAAGCTGAAATCATTTATTATCCAGATCAGAGTAATGAAAATAATTGAAGTATAAATCGGATGCCGGACGAGTTTAAAAGGACCGGAAGTTACAAGTGAAGTTTCTTTTAAAAGTTCAGGAAGAATATTAAACCGGAATTTCATTTCGGCCATCGCCGAGATAGCAAATAATAAAAAAGCTATTTCAAGAATAAGAAGAATGATGTTAGAAGGAAATATGCTGCCCGTTAACGCTAAGAAAATAACACTTGAGAATTGAATGAAAACTAACAAAAATGATTTATTCATACACCGATTTATTCTCGTTTCTCAAAACCTGATGATCTGTGAAGATGTTACCTCAAAAACTCTAAGACTCAAAGCATTTTTCTTTTTAATTTATTCTTAGAGAATTTAAGTCTTAGAGGTTAACAAGTATTTCAGACAATCTCTCTCTGCTTGAGAACGAAATTGTAAAGAAACTCCGCTTTCGTAATATTGTCAGGAAATAAATTCAGCTATTAATCTGTGAAAATGATGTGTGCCTGTTTCTCTTTTAACCGAATATCTTCCGCGGTTATATGATCTTGAATTTATTCCTCTCTGTACATTTTCAACGATCGCTTCGTCTTCGCGTTCTACTTTGTCAAGCCCTGCTCCTGCACCTTTATCCAGCTTAGACTCATCCCACACATAAGTTATGAAAGACACTTTTGAAAGATCCGGCTTCACAGGTTTGATTACATTTATTGATAAACCCCACGGATAAAAGTTGAACATAGTATTAGGGAATATCCAAAAATAAAAAGCTGAGATCTTCTGCCCAAAGTCGGTAGAATTTTTTGGAAAATCAAAACAGTCCTCACCGCTTTTCGCAACGCCGGTCTGCAAACTGGAAAATTTATAGAGTTCGGTTTTGTAACTTGAATAATCTAATGCTGCGCTTAGGCTGTTATGAACATAAGGAATATGAAAGCCCTCGAGATAATTCTCACAGTATAAAGCCCAGTGAGCTTTTACAAGATAGTCTCGCGAGCGTGAAGAATCAAAAACAAATTCATTCAGCGGAAGCCATGACATTCTCGAACACATTTCACCGATAAAATGCTGAACAGGTGAGATAGGATTCAGTGAAACAAATAAAAACTTCTGCCATGTATTAAAAGGAATTCGGGGAAGATTATCTGTTTTCGAGGGAAAGTTTTTTACTTCATTGAATTCCGGCATTAACAAAAATTTTCCATTAAGATCGAATCTTCTCCCGTGATATCTGCAGATAATATTTTTTTCAATACAGTTACCTTCGATAATAATATTCCCCCTGTGAGTGCAGACATTTGAAAGACAGTGAAGAGTATCATTCTTGTCGCGGGATAACATCAAAGGTTCATCAAGAAAATTTTCCAGCAGATAGAACGGGTGAATCTGCCCCGCAACTCTTGCTTCTTCCATATCGCCGGCATACTGCCACGTCCTTGAAAATATTTTGTCTTTTGATAGCTCAAAATATTTTTCATTTGTATAAAATTCAGAAGGAAGTGTTTCTGCAAGAGAGATATCTTCGTTGATGTGGAAGAGAGACATTTTGCGTCTTAAATTAAAGTTAAGCAATTTAGATTTTTGAATACAAAATTTCTATTGATTAAACATAGGATTAAAAGACAACGCACTAATTTTACAAACTAAAATCGTATTAAAAATCATTATATAAATCAGCAATAATTTAATTACTACATAACTGAGTAGCACACTTAGTTAATTGAATCGATCTCGTTACATAAACATCTCTTCCGCATAAATGTGCTGATTAACTAATTTTATATAGTTAGTTTTCTTTATCCGATTGATGAATTATTTAATCATGAACGTTGAGGGCGGAGGCAAAAGTGTCTCTTACTAACAAATACTTAATGCTAACAGCTGCAAACATTGTATTGATAATTACAGCAACGGCATGTGCTCTCATAGCCGGACTTTTTTTCGCTTATTCATGCTCTGTAAATTTAGGATTAGGTCGTCTCCACAATGCAGAATATCTCAAAGCAATGAAATCAATCAATAAAGCTATTCTGAATCCAATATTCTTTCTTACTTTTTTCGGCACAGCAGTGTTATTACCACTCAGCACAATTCTTCATTACGAACATCCAATATCCACACCATTTTTATTTTTGCTGGTTGCATCAATATTATATTTAACAGGAGTAATGGGTATAACTATTTTTGGCAATGTTCCTTTAAATAATTCTCTAGATGAATTTAATTTACAGTCTGCATCGGAAAAAGAAATAAGCAGTACACGCGCAAAGTTTGAAGTTCCATGGAATAATTTAAATCTTATACGGACCATTGTCTCTGCAGTCTCATTGATATTAATTATTATTGCTTGCTTGAGTAAATAAGATTTAGAAAGTTAATGGATAAAAACAATATAAAGAATATCGTCAATCAAAAGGATTTAAAGAAACTCTTTAAAGCAGACAGGATATTTATTGAAATACACGGGCAATATGGTTCTCCTCCGGATTGGCAGAGACCTCAGGGGTTTATTACTTTGTCAAGGATTATTCTCGGACAACTTGTAAGTTTAGAATCGGCAAATGCACATTTTTTTAAACTCAATAATTTTCTTCCTGCATTTAGTCCTGAGGAAATATTAAAACTTTCGGATGAAGAGATGAGAACTTGCTACATAAGCAGGCAAAAATCCAATCACCTGCGTGCATTATCGTCAGCCATACTTGACAGAAAAATAGATTTAGACATGCTGCCGGCATTGTCTCCTTCGGAAGTTAGAAATCAGCTTAAAGCGATAAAGGGGATTGGTGATTGGACAGCAGATATTTATTTAATGTTTTCTTTGCAGTCAAAAGATATTTTTCCTATGGGAGATGTGGCAGTCATTAATACAATAAAGGAGCTTTGCAATGTCGTAACAAAAAACGAAATTGCTAAACGTTCTGAAAAATGGAAGCCACTCCGCTCGCTGGCAACATTTTTTCTATGGCATTATTATCTAAATAAAAGAAAAAGAAATTTTGTATAGAAATAAGTTTCTGAAAATACCGGTTAATAAATTATAACCGGTGAAACATATACTTCTGTTTTCATTTTCTCTGATTAATTTTATATACATTTTAAAATTGTAGTCCGCTATTTTTAAATCCGTTTATTAAAAATTTTTAAAATTATGAAAGCAATTATTCTACTCGGCACATTAAAAAAAGAAGAACCATCTAACACTGAAGTCCTATCTGATTTTTTAGCTGACCATTTTAAAAAACATAAGATAGAAAGTACAATTATCAAACTCCTGAATTATAACATCCTTCCGGGTACCTATAGTAATATGGGAGAAGAAGATCAATGGCCCGATATTCTTGAGCAACTTTTCAAAGCTGACATTATTATTTTTGCAACACCAATTTGGTGGAATAACCAATCGTCTGAAATACAAAAAGTCATTGAGAGACTCGATGAAATTCATGATGAAATAATGAAAGGAAAAAAATCAAAGCTTGAAGGAAAGGTTGGCGGTATTTTAATAACCGGCGACTCTGACGGAGCACAGCATATTATCGCAAATCTTAGCAATTTTTTTAATGCGGTTGGGCTTATATTTCCACCATACTGTTCCCTTTCTGTTTTGTGGAAAGGACAGGAAAAAGGAGCAAAGACAACTCGTAAAAAGCTGTTAGAAAAATATAAAAAAGATTATTCAAAGCCGGCGGAGACTATGGTAAAACAGATATTGATGTATTCTAAGAAATAAAAATATATTTGTATATGTATAAAGGAATTTTTATAAATCATAAAATCACATTCGTCCAAAACGTTGCTGAAAAATATTTAGTAAACAATTCTATGATAATTTTATTCTGCGATTATTAGAAGAAATTCTATTAAAGACCCCTCCCAAACCCTCCCCTTGCTAAGAGTCTGTCTCAAAACATCTTTTAACCACATAGACACAGAGGTCACATAGCTTAATTTGTTATAAAAATCCACTTTCTCTATTTTCTATGTGTCTATGTGGTTCAATGAAATATAGTTTTGAGACACACTCCTAAGGGGAGGGCAGGGTGGGGTTATTTGAATGATTAGAAAAAATTTAATTATTAAGATATACTTTAAAGGTTTTTATTACTACTAAAAATTATTTTGGACAGCACTGTCGTAAAATAAGTTAATCAGAGATTCATAACATAAGTGATAAAGAATGACTAATTGGATAAAGGACACGACATTTCTAAGAGGATATGATGTTGACTTACTGCCATTGGATAGAAAACATTTTTCCGAACTTGAAAAGTTATCCAAAGACAAAAGAATATGGGAGTATTATATATTTGACGGAACCGATTCAGAAAAATTTTTAGAAACACTAGACTTTGGCATAGCCGAAAGAGAAAAAGGAAATCAATTTCCATTTGTTATTTATCATAAATCTCAAAAGAAAATTATCGGCAGCACAAGGTTTTTAGATATTCAACCCATTCATAAAAAGCTTGAAATTGGCTGGACATGGCTGCAGCCGGAATATTGGTCTACTGAAATTAATTTAGAATGTAAATTATTTTTTTTAAATTTTGCTTTGAAGATTTGCAGACTGTGCGGGTTCAGCTGAAGACAGATGAAAATAATTTACGTTCAAGAAAAGCAATTGAAAAGACCGGAGGAAAATTCGAAGGAATTTTGCGAAATGATATGCTGAGAGATAACGGCACAAAAAGAAACTCCGCCATTTATAGTATTCTCGACGGAGAATGGGAAGAAGTAAAAGCAAAGTTGACGCAGTTATATAATACTAAAAAAATTTCGTCAGCTGAAACAAACCACTTTTTGTTTGACCTATTATCCTTTCAAGAAAAAAAGAGAAACAGAGGTTTATTTTTACTTTACCTCTGTAACTCCGTGGGAAATGTCTCTTATAAATTTACTTCATTTAAAATTTATGAGTCAAAGATAACCCAAGTCCAACTTCATTTTTAGAAGGGTAACTATAAAAATTCCAGCTTGTTTTTTTCTTTTTAGCTTTTTCACCATCCAAAAGTTCTAATACACTTAGTATTATAGTGGATGCTCCTATGCCTATATTTATAGCAGAAAGGATTTTATTACCATCTTTAGTATAATCATCATGACTAAAATTAATATAACTATAATCATTATAATTATTCTTAGAAGGATAAGAAACAGCACCATAAACAACTTGTGCAGTACCGGTAACAATTCCTATTATAGGTAGTAAAGAATTAAATCCTCCGCTAGAAATTTTCATAGCATTCAAAGTATTAAATGTAAGGTTTGTAGCGATAAACGTTGTCGATATCACAATATCACTGGTAGATAATCCATATTCTTTATATTCCTCATATGTAGGCTGTATCATCGCGCATTCAATTTTTGTAAGTCCGCTGTTTTCAATCCAGTAATCAACAGTTTCATCGTTCATATCCTGTATAAGCGCATATTTATATTTATCATTAATTTGTTCGGCAGTCTGTCTGCCTGAAGTTTTTTCTATCAAATAACCTACAGCGCAGATTCTTCCATCTTTATCAATGAAGCAGGAGATTCTTTGATCTTTATAATCATAGTTACGCGGAAATATTTCTGCTTTAAGATATTCATGAAGGACATTGAGAACATGATTTCTTTTTTCAACAAGCTTCGGTGACAGGTCTGAAGTATTTTTATTTCTAAGAAGTGCTTCAACATATTCAAGATGAGTTTTAATTCTTAGAATTTCATCTGTATTATTGTCCGGTTGATATCCGGACTTAGTGACGAAACTAATGTCGCCGAGAATTGAATTAACCTGTTGAAGGTGAAATGAGAAAAGATTTGCAGAGCTTAAAAATAGTATTGTAACCGCAAGAGATAAAACTAATGTTTTCGTTTTCATTTATCTTAAGTTTAATTTAAGAAAAAGTAGTTTTATCTTATTTAATTCTCCTTCCGGTTTAGATTATTTTATGATTGTTTAACATAGTGAAAATAATTTAAATTAGAAAGATTCTATTTGAAATATATACCATCAGATTATTTCAAAAGAATCATTTGTTTTGTATCTTTTAAAATACCGTCAACAATAAATTACTATAGCAACGTAAACAAGATTTTAAAAAAAATAAGGATAACGTTTCTTTTGTGGGTAGAAAATAGATTCTCGGGAAAAATAAAAAGCCGGTAGATTTCTCTGCCGGCTTTGGTTGTTTTGGAATTGGGGAATAAAGATTTCCAAAATTTTATCGTCGTTTTATTCTCTTACGGTCTCATCAATGTCACAATAATAAAAATATTATTATCAACAATGCTCAAATCACTAAGATCTACTGTGGTGTCACCATTTACATCAGTATCGAGATATCCGGCAGCAAAAATTAAGACATCGTTGTCTACCAAACTGCCGTCAGTCACATCTATAGCTCCATCGTGATTTACATCACCGCTGTTAGAGCAATATCTTCCGGATTTTAAAACTGAATTATTTCCGAATGTTTGATTTTGTGAAGTAGTAAAATCAAAAGGCACTAAATTACCGTTTGATAATGCAATAGTATTTGAAGACCATGTTTCCAGTGCATTTCTATGTCTTGTCTGAATGTAATGATTGCCGTCAGGTGCATTAAGGAAAAATGCAAATCCATTTCCGGTAGAACTAAGATATACAGTTGATGAATCAACTACGTTATATGGTGCGACGTCATCCCTTAAATAAAATCTCATTGTATCCTGAACCTGAGTAGTACCATTCCAGAATCCTTCAATACCAATAGTTACATTTAATCCAAGCGCTTTGAATCCTAACGTTCCATCCGAGTTGAGATTCTGTTCATAAATATCTGACGTTCCTGCAGGACCTTCACTCCAAACCAGCTTCGTCATATTATTCATATCAACCGGTGATGCCGCCATCCTGCCTTTATCCGAAACTTTACTGCTGGTAGTAACGATTTTTCCTCCCCAACCCTTTGAGCTGTTTGAATTAACATTAAATGCTCTTAAAGCAACATTCGAACCGGAGGATATTATATCCATATAAGTAACGACGGCTGAGGTGTTCATTGTATAACATTTTATAAATGACGGCTGAGTACCTCCAAATGGTCTGTATGCAATTCCGGAATCTCCCCATTGTCGGATACCTGTTGAATTAAATTTCTGGCCGTAAATTGCAAAGGAATTTTGATTTACATTTGTCATGTACCAAAACATATAAACTTCATCAGTAGAAGGAACATAAGAAACCCACGGGTCAAGTTTAAGCAGATCTGTTGCGGTCGATCCTTCTGCTCCGTTTAATGGAAATAAAATTGTTCCCGCAGAAGTATAATGCTGAACAAAAGAACTTCTTCTGTTATTATTATTTCTATTGTCAGTCCATGCATAAAGAGCTCCGTTATTTCCGTCAGATAAAAACCGTGGAACAAAAAAACCAGAAATTCTGAACAGGGAATATACTGTATCTTGTGTTGCATTCCATACACGTGTACCTATACTGGAAAATTTCTGTGTATATATTCTGTAATTTCCTGCCACGATAAAAGATCCTGTGTAACCGGACCATGAAGCAATTACACTTCCGTTATCAGAAGTCACTACACCAGGATAATCAAGATTTTCTGTAGCTGAACCGGATAAATAAATCGGAGTGGCTCCCCATTGAGGCACGCCTGCACTGTTAAGTTTTTGCAAAGCAATTTTTCTTGGCGAGGAACTATATGGCCATGTAATAACAAAATTATTATCAGATGTTTCAGTTACTTTTGGATTTGACTGGAATATTGAAAAATCATTTGATAGCTGTACACCGTTTGGTCCCCATAAAAAATTTCCATTAGGACTGATCTTATACGCGAAAGGATTTATTGCTCCGCCATTTCTTGTATCGGTGAAAACAATAACCGCATTATCATTAGAATCAGTTATCATATCCCAGTCAACCAAAGAGCTGCTCTGAGGGCTATTGCTGATTAGCAAACCATTAGGTGTAAGTTGTGCCACACCATATTTATTAACACGTTGAAGGTATACTGCATAGCTTCCGTTCCTGTTATCAAACCATGCCATGTAACAACCACCATCTGATGTATTTGAAATTTTTGAAACGGCCTGGTCACCGTTAGCAGTGCAGATCGGAGTATTCACTGAACTATTTGTTGTCCATTGAGGTAATGCTTCCATGACAGACAAAAAAATAAAAGTTACAATTAAAATTAATTTTTTCATAACTTTTTTAGATGAGATTAAATTTGTTTAGTAAAAAAAAATTGTTTTGTAAAATATAAATTATTTAGCCGCAGTTCAAAGAAGGGAATTCAATTAACTACCCCGAGAAATGATAAGTCATTTTCTATAATTCCTTTAATCTTGACGATTTTTAGTATATTATTGTCAAAATTCTTACCCAATGTTTATTGCAAATTCGAACCTGATTTTACTTCTGGATTCTTTTTCCAAAAATGATATTAAAGAGTTCCGAAAGATGATCATTTGTAATTTTTTCTCGAGAGGAAGAAATTATTTATCTTTGTTTAATCAATTATTAAAATTTAAAAAAAAAGGGTTCAGTAATTTAACTCCGCAAAAATTATATTCAAAACTTTACCCCGGGAAAAATTTCAGCATGCAGACTTTAAACAACAGGTTTTCTGAGTTATTCAAGCTTGCAGAAGAATATTTAATTCATAGGACATTGAAAGAAAATATTGCAGAGAAAAACAAATTACTTCTTTTAGCATATCACAATAATATGCTCGATAAATTATTTCAAAGACAATTCAAAAAATCAAGAAGTTTTATAAACACAACCCCTGAAAGTGATTCAAAATACTTTGATATTATTTTTCTTTCTAAAATGAATATCTCGTATGCACACGAACAGGTAATTTCCGAGAAAACATTTAAATATTATTTTGAACAATCGGAATACATGGCAGCAATGTTTTTGAAAAACATGTTTGAATTCGGCTTCGAGTTTAAACAGCAGGAGCAGACAAATAGAAAGTATGAATTCAATTTGGTGCAGGAAATTTTGGACCGTCTTGAAGTTGACGATGCTTTAATTAAAAACCTATTGAAGAGTAATTCGAAGATTTTTAAAATCCTTGTAATGGAGTATTTTTTTTATGACATATTTAAAAATCCGGAAAATGAAAAAAATTATTTTGAAGCCAGAAGAATATTCGAAGAGCTGAAGGCTACTCTGGATGAAAATTACAGTACAGAGCTTTATAAAAAAATGACTAACTATTGTATAATGAGACAAAACCAGGGAATTAAGAAATTTCAGCCTGAATTATTTAAGCTGTATAACGAAAAACTTAAACTGGGAATATATCTGGATAATAAGAAAGTTTTCCCTTCTACTACTTTCAGGAATTATGTGCTAATAGGTATAATACTAAAAAAACTCAAATGGACAGAAAACTTCATTAATAAATATTCCAATGAGCTGCCGGAAGAAAACCGTGACGATGAAATCAAGTTATCATACTCAAAATTATTTTTTAGCGATAAAAACTATGTAAGATCACTGCAATATCTGAAGGGCTTTAAAGGGTTGAATTATCTTCATTACTGCGATTCCTCGATTTTGAAATTATGCACATTCTATGAAACGAAAAATTTTGAAGAAGCTTTTTCCGGGATAGATAAATTTCGGCACTATCTGAGAAATCATAATGAGATTCCGAAAATTCATAAAGAGTATTGTCTCAATTTTTTGAAAATATATCAACTGCTTATAAAAATTACAACCGGAGTAGATAAAAAGGAATTATATGTAATCGAAAACCTCATTAAAGAAATCAGACCTGTATCAAGAGAATCATGGCTGGAAGAAAAAATTAAAGAACTGGGGAAGGGCAATTACTAATTAATTACAAATTACAAATTACAAATTACGAATTAATCATTAAGAAATTTATGAACCCTTAACCTTACAAACCTTACAAACCTTTCAAACTTACAAACCTTACAAACCTTACAAACTTTTCAAAATCTTTACGAACTTTTACAAACTTTACAAACCCAAGATTATAGATCAGGGTAGATCAGGGAGATAAAAATTAAATGTATTTATTAGATATTCCATGTTTGCTATCTTTGTGAAAATTTTATACATATGAATGAAAAAGATAAGCGTTGGATGCAAAGATTTTCAAACTATTCTAAAGCATTAAATCAACTTAAAGAATTTATTGAAAAAAGTAATGAACTAAATAAGCTTGAAAAACAGGGACTGATAAAAGCATTTGAATATACTTACGAGCTGGCATGGAATACTATAAAAGATTTTTATGAATATCAGGGTGAGGTGGGTTTACAAGGAAGTCGTGATACTTTTCAACTAGCTTTCAACCGCGGAATAATCAAAGATGGTGAGGCTTGGATGCAAATGTTAAAGGACAGAAATCAAACATCGCATATTTATAATGAGGAAGTTGCGGATGAGATTGCAGAAAACATAATTAATAAATATTTTTTAATGTTCCAATCACTTAAAAATTCTTTAGATAAACAAAAAAGATAATAGAAAATAAATAATCTAAATGGAGTTCGGTCTTAAAGAAAATATAATCGAACAAATTAATTCTGTTTTTGAGAAATTCCCTCAAATAGAGGAGGTTGTCATTTATGGCTCAAGAGCTAAAGGAAATTATAGAGAGGGATCCGATATAGACTTTACACTCAAAGGAAAAAATATAAGTCATACACTTCTTAATTCCATCAGCTTAAAACTTGATGAACTTTTTCTTCCATATGTTATTGATATTTCAATTTTTAATAAAATCAGCTATAGTGATTTAATTGAACATATTAACCGTGTAGGAAAAGTTTTTTATGAAGAAAAATAGAAAAAGTGGTGAGTGTTTAAGAAGTATTTTTGACTGCAATTAAATTTCATAATAGTCGCTTGATTAATATACTTGACATAGAAAATAACTACTAATTGCCGGAAACCATATTTAATTATTTATTCACTACATTGAAAATCGCTTATAAGATACGTTTCAAAATCCTAACCTTGTATTAAACCAGATTGTTCATTAAGAATTTTTTAACCACGAAGAACACAAAGTGCACAAAGGGTTGAGCAAAATAAATAAATGTAAGAAATAATTCTTTGTGAACTTTGTGTAATTTCTTTGTGGGCTTTGTGGTAAAAGGTTCTAAATTTTCTAATGAACAATTTGGGATTAAGTAATTTACTTTTTTCAGAAATTTCTATTCGATAATAGCAGGCAAAATATATTTCTCCATCATTTTGTCAACCTGTTCATGCATATATGGCTTGTTGTATGCTGTAGCTGTAATAATTATTACCAACGGAACGTCTTCAAAAATAAATATTTTGTTACCTCCGTTGCCTCCGCAGTTAAATGCTTCATATTATTTTCCATCTACTTTGTAAATATTATTCCAAAACAGATAACCGTATTTATCGCCATAGTCAGTTTGTTGATATGGCTGAAAAGATTGAATAACCCATTCTTTGGAAATCACATGTTTTCCTTTCCACATTCCCTGATTTTTGTACAACTGTCCGAACTTGGCCAAATCAAGTGATGTTAGTCTAAGACCTCCGGCGGTACTTGGAACATGCTGCGGAGTATACATCCATTCATATCTGTCAATTACCAATGGCCTGAACAATTTTTTTTCAGCATACTTTTCCAAACCTTCAGGTACACTTTTATTAATAATATCTCCAAGCACTACTGCTCCGCCTGTGAAGTAAGTCCATTTCTCTTCAATGTTTCTGTCTGATGCCATCGGTAAATTCAATGCCCATCTTACCCAATTCTCTCTGTCATACATATTATTTTCATTTCCTGCAGATTGATCGTCATTGTCATTTGCATCAAAGGCTGAACTCATTGTGAGTAAACTTTTTATTGTTACGCTATCTTTTTTTGCAGAGTAATTTTCAAATGTCTTTAAATTATAAAACTCATTTAAAGTTTGCTTTTCATTTTTGATGAAACCGTCATTTATAGAAATTCCCATTAATGCCGATGCAAAAGATTTTCCCACCGACCGTGTATCGTGTAATGTGTCCCGCCCTGCTCCGTTGAAATATTCTTCTATAAGTAATTTACCGTCTTTAATTACAACTATACTCGTAATCTTTTTAAAATAATTTCCTGCAATTTTTAAATTTAGCTCTCTTATTTTTTCTTTATCATAGTTATCCGTCGAAACTTCCCAGTCGCTATTAAATTTTATTTCCTGTATTTCTATTTTCAGCGTGGCGACCAAAGGTTTACCACATTTAACTTTATTTGTCCTTCTGCGATTAAATCGCCAGTTATTAATTCCAGAGTTTTTAAATAAGGCCGCAGTTCAATTTTCAATAAATGTTCTCCAGCCGTTAGAGCATCTTCACCGCCATTCATCATGAATCTCAGCCACATATACCAGCCCCATGAGTCAACTTCTTCCACGCTCTGCAGCGGTAAAGCGAATACTGTTTTGGTATTTTTATTTTCAATTCCAAAAGCTCCCGGATTTACATTTGCTGTGTAAATCAGTTTGCTGTCAACATAAAATGAAAATTGAAAATTACCGTTTTGAGTAAGCTGTTCAACTGTTAACTCCGGTTTCAGTTTGTGTAAATAATTTGTCAAAGAGTTATCCATAAAAGTTCTGATAAAAAGATTACTTTTTTCGTTGAAAACAAATTCCTGTAAAAAATCGGATTCTTTATATTCATCAATTGGAATAAGCTCAGACATAAAAGTTGTTTTGCCAATGTTTGCCTGATGAAGAGGATTTTTAATTCCTTCACTTTCAACGATGTTAGTTGTCTGTCCATAAACATTACTCGTCAGGATGAAATACAAAAAGATAAGGGTGACATAAGTCTTCATTTTTTATAATAATATTTCTTATATACAAAATTAGTATAATGCAAAACTAATTAATAGAATGGATTTAGCGTGATGCAAAATCTTGCATGTGTCCCGTAGGGACGAAATCAAATTTCAAATTATCGTAATAAAACCTTTCGGAAAACAGATGGCTTTATGCCATTAATTTTTTTGAAGCAGCGGAGAAAATGACTTTGATCGGAAAAGCCGCATTCAAATGCGATCTCTGTAAGTGATAATTTTTTATTCAAAAACAAAGAGAGGGATTTTTCGATTTTCAATTTCCTTACATACTCTCCTATTGTACATTGAAAATATTTTGAAAAGTCCCGTGAGAGATGAACCGGATGAATGCTTAGTGTATTGGACATATCTTCAAGATTTAATTTTCCTGAAATATTGTCATGAAGAATTTCTTTTACATTATTTACCCATCCCGGAATATTTTTTGATTTCGTTTTTTTTAAAGGAAGCATTTGAGATAAAGTTTCCAACAACAAACTTTGAATAGACAATGATGTATCAGCATCATCAATTTTTGTTTCCATAAAAATTTTATATAGTAACAATTTAACATCCGGGTCTGAAATATTTACACTGCCTGTAAGTTTATCCGGATTAAAAGAAAATCTGTCAAACCAACCGGACTCTAATTCAATCTGAAAACCGCGAGTAAATCCTTTGGGCTTTATATTGTTGTGAGGGTCCTGAGAATTGTGAAAAAGCAAACTTCCTGCTGAACAATTATAAACTTCTCTTTTATTTCCTTCAATAATATTTCCCTGCAAAATAAAAGTAAAGTATGCATTTTCATGATAATGCCAGTCAACTTTATCATGTGTATATTCAGTATCAGTCAGAGTAATTCCATATAACTTAATTGTCTTATTGGTCTGGCCGTAAAATTTCCCGGTTTGAAGTTGTTTCATATTTTTTATTATTGTAAAAATTTATACGACATATTCCTAAATGAAGTTATCCGGCAGAACTTTAGAATCATTAACATTTTTTAAAAATCCTTTACCCTTTTGTCCAAATTCCCAAGCTTCATTCGTCATTAGTTGTAAGTCGTGAATGTCGACAGTTAACTAACAACAAATAGCAAAGCTTTTTAAAGTTTCGCTAAAAAAACAGCCAGTTGAATTTTCATTCATTAATATTTTCTATATTTTAGTGGAAAAATTTTTGAATAATATATTTTGAAAGGAGTGTACAACAATTTTTAATCAATTGGTTATAACCAAATCATAAACCATAATTCATTAACTAAACAAAATTCAAAATGACCGCAAAAGAAAATGCTCTCAATTGGTTTGAAATATCTGTTTCAGATATCAAACGCGCACAAAAATTTTATGAAACTATATTAGGAATTAAAATGGATGCGCAAAACATGATGGGAATGGAAATGGCTTTCTTCCCTTATGACCCCGGAAGCGGCAAATTATCCGGAGCTCTTGTCCAGGGTCCAATGCATAAGCCGAGCGGTGACGGAGTAAAAATCTATCTTAACGGGAATCCTGATTTGTCAGAAGCACTTTCAAAAGTAGAAAAGGCTGGAGGAAAAATTACAATGCCGAAAACAAAGATCAGTGATGATATTGGAAATATGGCATTCTTTTCTGACACCGAGGGCAATACTATTGCTTTACATTCTCAAAAATAATTTGCATGTAAAGAGTTACGAATTATCAAATTCGTAAAAAAAATTACAACTTAATTTATTAATCATAAAAAAAATTATAATGAAAGAGTATTTATTTTTATTTCGAGGCGGGAGTAACAGAGAGTCAGAGCTGTCACCCGAAGAGTTACAAAACCATATGCAAAAATGGGTGCAATGGATGGGCGATCTTGCAAATCAGGAAAAATATATCGGAGCTCAGCCTTTAGAAAAATCCGGTAAGAAGGTTACAGGTAAGAATAAAGTCGTTACCGACGGACCTTTCATGGAAGGTAAGGAAATGATAGGAGGTTATCTTATGTGCAAAGCCGATACATATGATGAAGCTTCTGAAATTGCAAAGGGCTGTCCTATTCTGGAGTTTGATGACGGAGGCGTTGAAATAAGAGAGATACGTAAAATGTAAATTGGAGAAACCTTCTGAAAATATTAACAAGCTGACAGACCATCTTTTTCGCCGTGATGCGGGAAAGATGGTTTCTGTTTTAACTAAAATTTTCGGAACGGAAAATCTTGAAACTGCCGAAGATGTTGTTCAGAGTACTTTTGTAGATGCGATACAGGTTTGGAAACTCAAAGGCATTCCAGACAATCCTTCTGCATGGCTTTTTCGTGTTGCAAAAAATAAAGCCATTGATATTATAAGGCGGAACAAACTCTCGGTTCAATATGATTTTACAGACAGTGAACGCATTTTACTTACGTCGGAATATACCTTAAGCACAGTAATGGAAAATTTATGGAAGGAAGAATTGGTTAAGGATGATTTATTAAGAATGATGTTTGCATGTTGTCATCCTGAAATTTCCGAAGAAAATCAAATCACACTTATATTGAAAACACTTTGCGGATTCAGCACGTCTGAAATTGCAAGAGCATTTCTCACTTCCGAAGATACAGTTTCAAAACGGCTTTACCGAACAAAAGAATTTTTTCGCAGCAAGAAATTAAAATTGGAAATCCCTTCGGTTGATGAATTAAAGGTTAGGACTGATGCCGTGCTTAATTCAATATATTTACTATTCAATGAAGGTTATAATTCTACACATTCCGAAGAATTGATACGCCAGGATTTAATTGAAGAAGCTATGTTCCTTTGTAAACTGCTTACTGAAAACCGGCACACGCAGCATCCGGAAACATTTGCATTGATGTCATTGATCTGTTTTCACTCGTCAAGAAGCGGAAGCCGTTTAACAAGAGGAGGTGAAATAATTTTGCTTCCGTATCAGGACAGAAGTAAATGGAATCATGAACTTATTGAAAAAGGAAATGAGTATATGAATATAGCAGCATTCGGAAATTTAATCAGTACTTACCATCTTGAAGCGGCAATTGCTTTTGAACATTGTACTGCAGAAAGTTTCGATAAAACAAACTGGAAAAGAATTTTAGAATTATATGACTGGCTTTGCAAAATGTCATCATCCCCAATTACAGAGCTAAACAGAATAGTTGCAGTCATGATGCTTAACGGTGCAGAAGCAGCACTTGCTTCATTGACAAACATTCCGGGTAAAAAGAAAATTGAAAACTTTTATCTTTATCACAGCCTGCTTGGAGAAATTAATTCAAGACTTAATAATTCTGTAGAAGCAAAACAGTCTTTTGAAACAGCAAGTACACTCACATGCTCATCAACAGAAAAAAAATTGCTAAAAGAAAAAATCATTTCTCTGATAAATTGAACATGTAATTCTAATTGTGCTTAACCATTAACTATTCAACTATTCAACAATTCAACTCACTTCAATTTTATCAACTTATCAACTTTTAACTTTTAACTTTTAACTTTTCTTATATTCGGTACACCCATCATTCCGGCAGCATCGTAACAATTAACAAATTGAACGTCTCCTTTCTTTATAAAGAAATATTTTTTGCGCGATACACTTCCAATTACAGTCATGGTTTTTTCACCGGTATATTGAAAGCTTACTTCACCGGGTAAAAAATTATTTTCAGAAAATTCAGCTATTGAAGAATATGAATTTTCATGCGAATAATAATCATGTAACTCTTCTCTTCTTTTTCCGCAGCATGACATATATTTAATAATTTATTTTTACTTTTCAAAATATTCCGGTATCCGGATTGTTTTATTATTAATACTATCACTTATTTTTTCAATAATACATGCTGCTCCTGAAAAAGAAAGCCAGAATAAAATTTGTTCTTTTGTATTTTCTCCCAGCCAAACAGCAAAAGGAATAGAAACCCAGATACTTAAACAGTAGAAGCAGTCAAGCAGACTTCCGAAGAAGCCTGCTCCTGCTTTTTTTCTTATGAAATATATTACATCAAACGGTCCGTCTTCTTTTGAAAAAAGATGAGTGATGCGCCATACAGACAAAGATCCCAACACCAAATAAAACCAGCTCATTTATTTAGAATTTTTGAATTGCAAATGTAAACGTAGAAGAATACAAAGATGAAATCCCGCTGTTGTAACCATTTGTCTGCCTCTTCGCTGCCTTTAAATGAACAAAAAATAATGAGTATCCTTCTGTACTTTTCAGCCAACCTTCTTCAACAGCCGAAGGAGTATATGTAATTGCATGTGAATTATAATCACCGAATTTTGTAAGCTCTGCAGTTCCTTTATATCCGGGACACCCGTTTCCATCGGTATTTGAAGGATTGCTTCCTGATGAAATCCCGGGAATGCTTTCAACCACATCAAATTCAGCTCCGCACTTTGAAATATTAAGAGCATAGTGATCCAGAAATTTCCACTTGTCATTTGCTTTAACCCAGATTTTTCATTAGGAATTAGTTATGAATAAGAAAATGGCCACCTGAATTGATTAGATTGAGCCCACAATCCTTTAAACCATTCTCGTCTTTTCATTACTAATGATAGTTTAAGA
>JALYRX010000072.1:0-10334 GCA_030855105.1 Bacteroidota bacterium
GTTGATAGTTGATAGTTGATAGTTGATAGTTGATAGTTGATAGTTGATAGTTGATAGTTGATAGTTGATAGTTGATAGTGTCTTGTCCTGAAATAGGTTTACAAAATGTTATTAACATTTTGTAAACCTATTTCAGGACAAGACATTGACTACTGCTAACTGCTAACTGTTAACTATTAACTGCTAACTGCTAACTAACATGCCCAAAATTTTAAATCTTTAAATTTGTCTTTTGCTTTGGTAAATTGACAACTCAATTTTAAATCTTAATTAATAAAAACTTGAAGGGAATAATTTTAGCCGGAGGAGCCGGCTCACGGCTTTACCCGGTTTCGAAAATTTACAGCAAACAGCTTACACTTATTTATGATAAACCCCTGATCTATTACCCGCTTTCAATATTGATGTTGTCTGACATCAAAGAAATTTTAATTATTTCAAACGAAGAGACAATTCCTTTATATCAAAAATTATTTGACGATGGTAATGATTTAGGATTGAATATCGAATATGCCTTGCAGACAGCCCCTAACGGAATAGCAGAATCATTTATAATCGGTGAAAAATTTATCGGAAGTGACGGGGCCACTTTAATCCTGGGTGATAACATTTTTTACGGCAATATAGATTTTGTTTACAAAGCTATTAAAAAAAATATCGGAGCAACAATTTTCGGTTACAGGGTTAATGACCCTGAACGTTACGGTATAGTTGAATTTGACGAAAAGGGCAAAGCAATTTCTATCGAAGAGAAGCCAAAAAATCCGAAATCAAATTTTGCAGTACCCGGCTTGTATGTTTTTGATAATGAAGTTGTAAACATTTCGAAAAATATAAAACCATCTGCAAGAGGAGAACTTGAAATTACTGATGTTAATAATGTTTATTTACAAAAGGGAAAATTGAATGTCGAAAAAATCGGCAGAGGAGTTGCATGGCTCGATACAGGGACGCCGGAATCTCTTTTACAGGCATCTAATTTTTTCGGAGTTATCGAAGACCGACAGGGATTGAAGGTCGCGTGTATAGAGGAAATTGCTTACTACAAAAAGTTTATTGACAGGAAGAAATTTGAAGAGGTGATAAATAAAATCCCTAATTCATTTTACAAGAGTTACCTTGAAAGAATTTTAAAAGAAAGTTAAACCGTGAAAGTCATTAAAACAGAATTAGAAGGTGTGCTGTTTATTGAACCGGATTTTTTCGCTGATGCAAGAGGATTTTTTTTCGAATCATATAATAAAAAAAAATACGAACAGGAAGGATTAAATTTTAATTTTGTTCAGGATAATATTTCAAAATCCGAAAAAAATACAATCAGAGGTCTGCATTATCAGGTTGGAAATAATGTACAGGGAAAACTCTGCCAGGTTATTACAGGAAGCGTTCTGGATGTGGCAGTAGATATAAGATTTGGCTCGCCCACATTCGGAAAACACTTTTCATTAATACTTTCCGGTGATAATCATAAACAAATCTGGATACCACCGGGCTTTGCACACGGCTTTTCCGTATTAACGGAAGAAGCAATCTTTTCTTACAAGTGCACAGCGTTTTATAGCAAACAAGATGAGAGATCGATTTTGTATAACGACCCCGATTTAAAAATTAACTGGCAGACAGACCAGCCGATTGTGTCGGAGAAAGATCTGAAGGCGGAGTTGTTAAAAAATATTGAGAAAGATTTTTATTTTTAATTTTATTTTTTACTAAAAATGAAAAAGGATACAAAAGATAATAATAAAATTAAAAGCACAAAAATCATTTTCAAAGAAAAAAAAATTAAAAGTAAATTAACTGCTGAAGATATAGAACAAAATGCAGGTTTCCTCGGAACTAAAGGGAAACTATTAAAAGCATTGATGGAAGAAAAGAAGTATGAAAGGGAATTGTGAAGATGTATACTTTAAATATTTTATACAATTTTAAATTTTCCTAGATATCCCTATGAATAAGAAAAAAGTATTAGAACTATTAAATCTACATCATGAAGCATTTTTTGATGCTAAACCTTATGCAGATGAAACAGAACATCCAACACCTTCAGATACAAGAGCGTGGTCTCAAATATTAGTTAGTCTATTGACAGGAGTTAAAGGACTAAAGAGAAATAAAGGAGCGGATTTAGCTGATGGTTCTGATGTTAAAGGTGCAAACACTTGGGACGCTATAGATACTCCTAGGTTCAATGGGGTTATCAAAGCTGGAACTAAAAGTAAAACAGCTGGGAAAATGGAATATTTAGATACTGTTAAATTTCTGTTTTTTGTTTTATGGGATAATGAACCAATCAATGGGAGAGAACGGTGTAGGATTTGGGTTGTAAGACCTACTAAAGATAAATTGTTCAGAGGTATATGTGAAAAATGGTATACACAATTAGATGGTAAAATAATTAAGAGTTGGAACTTTCAACTACATCCGCCGAGAGGAAAAAATTCTAACGAATTTAGGAACCTATGTGGAAACTTAAACTACCCCCTCTTATTTCTTGCGGAATGGGTTGGTAATAAGTATTTGATAAAAGTTTATGATCCTCAAATACTCAAGAAAGATTTTTACACTTCACCCATTATTAAGAAATAATTTCAAATACTTTACTTTTTAATGAACTTATTTCCAATTTTAATTCATTAATTTTTTTATTTCTTTTCTCATAAGCTTTAGTTTTTTCTAAAAACTCTTCATACAATTTTGTAGATTTCTTTGGAAATGGAATAAGAACATTGGCTAAATCATGTGATTTAATTCGATTGTGCGAAGAGGATGTACCTGAAGTTAGATAATTTATTTGAGTTTGAACCGAGGGTGACATTAAAAGTAATTTTATTCCATAATTATTGATTTCAATTTTTGAATCCATTATTTCGAATTCAGATGAGCAAGTTAGATGACATCCTAAATCAGGTACAACAAGTACACGAAGAATCCTTGGATTAATCTTCGAAAAAAGTAAATCTCCTGTCTTACAGACCGTGCCAGCGAATTTTGGATTATAGGACATCATTTCTTCATAGTTCAAATTATCATCATTCAAAATATGTAATACACTTATACACTTACTTCCATTTTCTATGTATTCTTTTTTCCTTGCATTAGTAAGAAATTCCACTGCATCTTTGAGTTTTAGTAATTCAACTTCACTATTATTCTTTTTAAGTTTCTTTATCAATTGAAACTTTCTTGCATTAAAATGACTTGGTGTCCAAGACTTCTTATTTATTAATTCCGATTTAATTAACACACAAGAAGGATATTCATTTAATACTTTCTCCTCACTACCATTAAAAGAAAAATTATTATTTTTATAAAAATCAAATATTTTTAATAAATCATTTTCTCCTTTTTCAATTTTTAACGTTGTTCCTTTTTTTGAACTAACTTCAAAACCAATATTTTCACTTTGTGCAACAAAAATATATTTTTTACTTTTTTCTTTAACTAACTTTTCCAAATAAAGAATGCTGGTTTTCGTTCTTGTTCCAGCTTGGGCAAAAGTTACAGCAGGTAATTCGATTAAACCTTTTATATTTAATGATTTTGTGTTTAATAATCTAAATCTTAAAATAGAATTTAAGCCAGAAGATGAAATCACACTATCTGGTAAGATTGCTAATAATTTTCCGTTTGGTTTTAATAAAGAGATACACCTGTCGATAAATAAAATTTCTGAATCGAAATTAGAATTATTTTTGAAAATTAGATCATGTAGTAGTGGAAAATGATTTTTTGCATCTATCTTTAATTCTTCACTTTTAAACTTTGCACCAAATGGAGGATTAGTAAGAATTAGATCAACTTGCCCCTTATATTTATCTAGAGAAGATGATCCAACTAAAGAATTTCCGTTTGAAATTAAATGATTAAAGTTATTAAAAAGTAACATGTTTATTTTGGCTAGTCTTACCATCCTTGAAACTTTATCTTGACCAATGATTCTTAGCTTTGAAGAATCAATAATATTATATTCGCGGTTTTTTTTATAAAAAGCTGACAAAAAAGAACCAACTCCACAGCAAGGGTCACATATTGTAAAATTCTCAGTATGATTTACATGGTTCTCACTCTTTAAATCATGTAATGCAATATTACACATTAAATCCACCACCTCTACTGGAGTCATATATTGTGCATCCTCTATATGATTACGAAAATTGTCTCTAACAAAATGTCCAAAAGATTCATTTAACATATCAAAGTTATAAGTTTTGTTGTCGTTATCTTTCATGCTTTCAATTGAGTTTACAATTAGTCTAATTAGGAGATAGGCAAACTCATTATCATCATCGTCAATATTAAGAACAGGATGATTTCCAAAAATAGAAGTTTTATCTGGGTTCAAAAAATTTTTGGAAAAAGAAATTTCAGTCATTAAATCTTTTAAAATAGGTACAAGTTTTAAACTCCTATCGTTTTCAAAAGAAGTGATTAATTCCTTTAAGTTATGATGTTTGAATTTAAGAGGATTTTGTAATTGAAAAATATAAATAGAAATGTATTTTGAGATTTCATCCAATTTGGCATTTGAATCATCAAAACGTCCGTATTTATGAAATAAATCTTTTAGCTTAGAAATTTCGTTATAAAATATTTTTGTACTTGTCATGAGATTTTTTGATTCCAATCGTAAAATAGATTATAATCTGTTTTCAAACAAGTAAAAATTTTTTACTTTGTTGTTAGCAGATTCTTTGAAAACTATTTCATAATAACCCATCTTTATTCAAGCCTTTAATAACTGTGTCAAATGTAATATATCCTTCATTCTTCCTTTCCGCTACGATGGCAATATCATGTAAATCTTCAAGCAGATTTTCATAAACCGAGATTGGTATTATAACTTTTGTTTTTATTCCCTTTTCATCAGTTACATATTCCAAAATATTTTTTCTTTTATTGATTTGCTTTTTATTTTTTGTTAATGTATTCATTATTCTAATTCTTAAAATTAAAACAATTCAAAATATCTGTTTTAATGATTAAACTCAATTTACCTAAAAGCTCTACACACTCAACTTACTTTTCTCCAATACATCTTTAAAATAATCATAAGTAATTTTCAATCCATCTTTGCGGGAAATTTTCGGTTCCCAACCGAGTAATTCTTTTGCCTTGGTAATATCCGGTTGCCGCTGTTTCGGGTCGTCTTTTGGAAGCGGTTTATAAATTATTTTTTGATTTGTTCCGGTGAGCTTTATTATTTCTTCTGCAAATTCTTTTATAGTGATCTCATCCGGATTACCAATGTTGACAGGATTAACGTAATCACTTAAAAGCAATCTGTAAATTCCTTCGACAAGATCATCAACAAAACAGAAAGATCTCGTCTGGCTTCCGTCACCGAAAACCGTTATGTCTTCACCTCTGATTGCCTGTCCGAAAAACGCCGGCAATGCTCTTCCGTCATCAAGCCGCATTCTCGGTCCGTACGTATTAAAAATTCTGACTATTCTTGTATCGAGTCCGTGATAAGTGTGATAAGCCATTGTTATAGCTTCCTGGAATCTTTTTGCTTCGTCATAGACTCCGCGCGGACCGATTGGATTTACATTCCCCCAGTATTCTTCATTTTGCGGATGAACGGTCGGGTCTCCGTAAATTTCGGATGTCGAAGCAATAAGAAATCTTGAATTCTTTTCCTTTGAAAGACCGAGAAGATTGTGAGTTCCTAAAGAACCTACTTTCAAAGTCTGAATAGGAATTTTTAAATAATCAATCGGACTTGCAGGAGAGGCAAAGTGTAAAATGTAATCAAGCTTTCCCGGAACATGAACAAATTTCGTAACATCATGAAAATAAAATTCAAAGTTCTTTAATGGAAAAAGATGTTCGATATTTTTGATAGAGCCTGTTATCAGATTATCCATTCCGATTACGTAATATCCTTCTTTAATAAACCTGTCGCTGAGATGTGAGCCGAGAAATCCTGCTGCACCTGTGATTAAAATTCTTTTTTGAGTTGAATTATTTGTCTGCATTAAATGATTTGGTTTTGCAGCAATTTAATGTTTATGCATAAAACATTTCAGATATAAATTATTCTAACTTTAAATTTGAATCTCCTTTGAATAAATTATTTTCAGAATATCAACCTCAAAGACTCGAAGACTCAAAGAAAAAATAAGTGTGCTTTAAAAATAACTGATTAGAAATTAAAAACTTAGAGTCTTTGAGACTTTGAGGCAAAATAAATTATGAAAAAATTTAATCCAATAAACACAGATCCGAATAAAATTAAATTGCTTGAAGTATTCGATAATTCATTTCCGGACAGGGACTTTTTGATAGTTCATAAAGCAAATGAATTCACTTCTGTCTGCCCGAAAACTGGACAGCCCGATTTCGGAGTTATAACTATTTCATATATTGCAAAAAAGAAATGTGTCGAGCTGAAGTCACTGAAATTTTATCTCCAGTCATTCAGGGACGAAGGTATCTTTTATGAGAATGTAATCAACAGAATTCTCGATGATCTTGTAAGCATTACAAAACCAAAATGGATGGAAGTTTTAGGAGAATTCACAGTAAGGGGTGGTTTACAGTCAAAAGTTATTTCGACTTATAATTCAAAGTAATCAAAAAATTTAGTGTTTAAACAAATTATAAATTTAAAACATCTTTCATTTAATTATAATAATATTAACACAATTCCAAAACTCTTCTTACAATTTCTCTTTTTCGTTTCCCATAAACATCATCTTTGCTTTTTCGATTTAGATAACGTCCACAAACATGAGATGCATATCTCATTTCTTCTTTGGCAGAATCTGAATTAATTTCAGTCAACGCCAGTAAAGTATAATAAAAAGGAAATCTTTTTCACACTATCCTTTCCCATCACGAAACGATTTCAAATATTTTATTCCGGCTTCAAAAAAATTCCTATTCTTTGAAACTCCTTCGACAGAAAAATTTCGCCATAATGCTGCTGTGCACTTTCCGCAGCAGTATGTCCCATAGGATTTTCAAAATCATAATTGTTCTTTAAAACTTTATCAATGCTTGCTTTTGAAACTGATATCGCTTTATTTATCTTCTCATCATCAACTTTTAGCAAATATAAAGCCCGCAAAGACTCTTCACTAAGTATATGAGCTGTTGATGTAAACTTGTCACCTGTAAATAATTTTATTCCTTTGAATCGCTTCCGGTCGGGGCAACATATCTGCGTATGCTCCTTTTAATCCCTGCCTGTCTGCAATCCAGTTTGAAATTTCTTTCCGTTTATTTAAAGGTAATTTTTTTTTTATCAAAGAATATTTGGCTGAGATTATCCAGTGTCTTGTATAAACTATTTTTGTTTAGAATTTCCATAGAATATGTTTTTAATAATGTAGTATAAAAAAAATATGACAGCAAGAATGATAAGAATTACAGCTGATGTTCCGATTATAATTATCATCATAAACAGAGCTATAAGAAATACGATGAAAATTGTAAAACCAATAAATACCAAAAATTTTATCATGACTTCAAAAATAAACTTAAGCACTTACAAAAGGACAGGCAGCATAATGTTCGAATTCTTTAAACTCAAGAGGAGGAATAAATGTAGCGCATTCCGGTCTTGCAATAGGACACCTCGTTCTGAAACCGCATCCGCTTGGTTTATTCATAGGAGTCGGAATGTCACCTTTTAAAATAATCCTGTCTTTATTTTTTCTTTTTGGATTTGGGAGCGGCACTGCAGAAAGCAACGCTTTGCTGTATGGATGTATAGGGTTGTGATAAATTCTTTTGCCGGGTCCAATCTCAACGATGCTGCCAAGATACATTACAGAAATTCTTGAGCTGATATGCTCAACTACCGAAAGGTCATGAGCAATAAATAACAAGCTTAAATTAAATTCATTTTGGATTTCCTGAAGTAAATTAATTACCTGTGCCTGTATTGAAACGTCGAGTGCAGATACCGGTTCATCTGCAATAATTATTTTTGGATTTGTTGCCAATGCTCTCGCAATTCCAATCCTCTGTCTTTGTCCTCCGGAAAATTCGTGAGGATATCTTTTGGATTGCTCCGCCTGAAGGCCGACCTTACCCAGAAGCCATGCAACTCTTTCCATTCTTTCTTTTTTATTCATCTTTGTATGGTACAGCATTGGTTCTTCAATAATTTGCCCGACTGATAGTCTTGCATTCAAAGAAGAATAAGGATCCTGAAAGATCATTTGAATCAATCCTCTGTATTTTCTCATTCCTTTATTCTCAAGTCGGAGTATATTTACTTCTCCCTCTTCAGTCCTGATCCAAACTTCTCCTGTTATCTCGACATCAGGTGCGGAAAATTTTAAAATATTGATTACCGTCTTACCGATAGTTGACTTACCGCAGCCCGATTCACCGACTAATCCTAAAGTTTCCCCTGTCTTCAAATCAAGGTCTATTCCGTCTACAGCTTTTACCTCTGCCACTTTCCTTAAAAGCAATCCCGCAGTCACCGGAAATTTAACTTTTAAATTTCTAATTTCGAGTATGTTTTCGGGCTTCATATAAAATCAATTACAAATTACGAATTTAAAATTACGAATTAAATTTTATTGCAATATTATAACTTTTTTATTTTTCAATCTCACTAACTGTTAACTGCTAACTGTTAACTGCTAACTGTAAAGATGGCATCTTACAAAATGATTTGGTTTTATTTCTAATAACTCCGGTTCAATTTCCCAGCATTTTTCAAAAACTTTTGGACATCGTGTTGCAAACTTACAACCTTTCGGGAGCTCTAGTATATGAGGAATAATCCCCGGAATTGCCTGAAGTTTTTCTTTAGGATGTTCCGGATCAGGCAGCGATTCGAGCAAACCAATAGTATAAGGATGCAAAGGTGTTTCGAACAGCGGATCAACATCTGCTATCTCCTGAATTTTTCCTCCATACATTACAAGGACTCTGTCGCACATCTCAGCCACCACTCCCAGATTATGTGTAATCAAAAGTATAGCAGATTCTTTTCTTTCATTTTTTAATCTTAACATCAGGTCAAGGATTTGCGCCTGTATAGTAACATCCAGTGCAGTCGTGGGTTCGTCGGCAATCAGAAGTGACGGATTGCAGGCAAGAGCCATAGCTATCATTACCCTTTGTCTCATACCACCGCTGTACTGGTGCGGATAATCCTTCATTCTTTTTTCAGGTGAAGGAATGCCCACAAGCTCCATCATTTTTATACCTTTATTAAAAGCTTCTTCTTTACTTATATTTTCGTGTTGAAGAATCACCTCTGTGATCTGATCTCCGATTTTCATAACAGGATTCAGCGATGTCATCGGCTCCTGAAAAATCATTGCAATTTCATTACCGCGATAATTTTTCATTTCATCAAAACTCAGTTTCAGTAAATCTACACCTTTATATATAATTTCACCTCCGACAATCTTTCCCGGAGGATCAGGAATAAGCCGGGTAATTGAATTTGCTGTAACGGATTTTCCGGACCCTGATTCACCGACAATGCCGAGAACTTCTCCTTCGTAAATATCAAAGCTTACATCATCAACTGCTTTTGCAGGCACCTTCCCTTTCAAGTATTTATTACTTTCATAAAGATCAACAAATTGCAATTCGACCTCAGCCGGCTTTTCAAGCAGCTGCTTATCGGTAGCCTCAATAAAGAAGTAAGTTTTTAGGTTTTTTACCTCTAAAAGTTTTTTATTATCCATTTATAATTATTTTGCCGCAGAGGCACAGAGCATACAAATTTACAAAATAAAACGCTTAATACCATATTTTAACAGACTGTTATTAAAATTTATTAAAAGTCCATATTTATAATTTCCTAACTTCATATAACTCAGTATTTGCGCTTCATAAACAAGGTCCATTCGTTCCGTACTTTTTAGTTCAACTACAATTTTATTATCAACAACCAAATCTATTTTAAATAAACCAATCCTTTTGTCTTTATAAATAACAGGTAACTGTTTCTGACATTCGAAGTCTATATTTATTTCATTTCAATTCGTTACACATAGCAGATTCATAAATAGATTCCAACAATCCGGGTCCTAATACTTTATGAATATTAATTGCACATCCGATAATTTTTTTCAGTTATTAAATTAATATTTTCATCCATCTCCAAACCTTCTAATAAAATAAAAACCTCTGTGTCCTCTGTGGCAAATTTCTATCTCAACCTCGAATAAATAACAGGTAACTGTTTCTGACATTCGAAGTCTATATTTATTTCATTTCAATTCAATACACATAGCAGATTCATAAATAGATTCCAACAATCCGGGTCCTAATACTTTATGAATATTAATTGCACATCCGATAATTTTTTTCAGTTATTAAATTAATATTTTCATCCATCTCCAAACCTTCTA
>JALYRX010000072.1:10434-19237 GCA_030855105.1 Bacteroidota bacterium
ATAAAATAAAAACCTCTGTGTCCTCTGTGGCAAATTTCTATCTCAACCTCGAATAAACTTTCGGATCAAAAGCTTCTCTGATCGCTTCACCTATAAAGACAATTGCAAGCAATGTCAGAAATAATGCAAGTAAAGGAAAAACAACCAGCCACCAGTTATCGATATTAGTCAGGCCCTGATCCATCAATTGTCCCCAGCTTGGTGTCGGAGGAGGCAAGCCGAATCCCAAATAGTCTAATGCAACTAAAGAGCCAATTCCCCCCACGACAGCAAACGGTGCAAAAGAAATTACCGGAGTTAATGAGTTTGGTAAAATATGCTTTGTAATTATAGTCCTGTTTTTTGCTCCCATTGACACGGCAGCCGAGACATAATCCCTGGCTTTCTCTCTGAAAAATTCACCTCTGACATAATATGTAATTCCAATCCAGTTAAACAAAGTAAGTACAATTGCAAGTATAATAAAATTTGGCTGAAGTATTGAACTGACAATAATTATTACGTATAAATACGGAAGTGTCTCCCAAATTTCAATTAGTCTTAATCCTAAAATATCAATTTTCCCGGAATAAAAGCCAAGAACAGCTCCTATAAAAATGCCAATCAGGTAACTAATAAAAGTTACTACCAATGCAAAAGAAATTGAGATATTAAATCCGTAAAATAATCTTGCAAGTACATCTCTGGCCCTGTCATCTGTTCCGCATATATGCTCGGCAGAAGGAGGATGAGGAGGAGAGCCCAAAATTTCATCCAATAAATTTTCATTCGGGTGATACGGATATACGGGCATTACAACCCAGTTGTCTCCGTCTTCTTCCAGAAATTTTTTCTTTAAAAGTCTGTAATTAGCTTCACCCGCAATATCCTGATTAAAAGTTTCTGCAAGATAAAATTTGAATACCGGGAAATAATAATTTCCGTTATACTTAACTACTAAGGCATCCTTGTTTATTAGCAAAGGAAATGCGAATGAGACTATATAAAAAACTATAATTATCAAAAAAGAATAATAGCCCCGCTTTATAGATTTAAACTTCTTCCATCTTTTTTTAAAAAGAGAAGTAGAAACTTTGTCGGATTCAATTTCATGTTTTATGTCTATTATTTCAGGATTGCTGGGGGATATACCTATAGTAACTACTTTATCGGGAAGTTTTCTGAAATTATTATCAGGTTCAGGATTATTGTTTTTTGGTTCTTGATCGCTCATAAATATTTTACAAAAATTATTTGAATCTTATTCTCGGATCTACAATCGCATACAATATATCACGAATGATGTTTCCGAGAAGCAATATTAGGCTTGAGATTACTAAAATACCCATTACCACAGGATAATCCCTGCTTAATATAGACTTAAAAGCTAATAGCCCCATTCCGTCAATATTAAAAACTCTTTCTATAAGAAAACTTCCTGCAACAAGAATGACCAGAAAATTTCCTAATCCTGTTGCTATAGGAATTAATGAATTTCTTAACGCATGACGAAAAATAACTTTTCTTTCGGACAGTCCTTTTGAAAAAGCAGTTTTGATATAATCCTGTCCAAGGTTTTCTATTACAGAGTTTTTTGTTAATATTGTAAGTACGGCGAAGCTGCTTACCATGTAAGCCGAAACCGGTAATATGGTATGATAAAACTGATCCCAGATTTGTTCGGGAAAACTCAGATTGTCCCAATCACTTGACCTGAAGCCACCCAGCGGAAACACATCCCAGAAACTTCCTCCTCCGAATAAAATCAGCATCAGAGCCCCGAAAGCAAAACCAGGCATTGCATATCCTGCAAATACAATTACCGAAGAAACAAAATCAAAAGGCGAGCCGTTTTTTACCGCTTTATAAACTCCTAATGGAATACAAATAAGATATGTAAGTATAAACCCAATCAATCCGAAATAAATGGAAATTGGAAAACGTGAAGTTATAACGTCCCATACGGGCTCAGCATATACGTATGACCTTCCGAGATTAAGCTGCATAAGATTCCCAAGCCATAATATATATCTTTCGTGTATCGGTTTGTCAAATCCATAAAACTTTTTCATCTCAGCCATTGCAGATTCGGGAATATTTATAGAGCCGGAATTTCCCATCGATGAAGTATTTCCCGATTCGCCGCCGGTTCCCCCACCCATTCTTAATTTCATAATCTCCATTTCGAGAGGACCGCCGGGAACAATTTGTAAAATTATAAAAGTAACAAGTGTGATCCCAAGAAAGGTAGGAATGATAAGTAAAAATCTTCTTATAAAGTAAGTTGTCATTAAATATTTTTTCTAAACTGATTTTTTTATTAATAAACTTTATAAATTTTTCAAATCAAAAACTCCGGAACATTGTTTAGCGGACAATGTCATTGCAGGTAAATTAATAATTGTTCTCATCTATTATTACTTCCCCGCCATTTTGTTCTGTCTGCTTTACTCCTTGCCAGAACTTATTGTCAATCTCACCTTGTGCAATTTTTTTATTTTTATCTTTTTGGGCTTCCTCATACTCTGCAAGTTTCTCAGGGTCACTGTACCAAATCTGCAGCATACTGTATGCATCTCCTGTTCTTGTCAGCATACCTTTGGGATATCCGAATTTATTCTGAAATGAAATTCTCTCATAAGGCATAAACCATGAGAGAGCATATGGTTGAATTGAAGCAAGTCTGCCGTCTATTTCCCTGATTTGTTTTACTCTCTGATTTTTATCAAATGTGATATTGTATTCATCACAAATTTCATCTATTCTTTTGTCTTTTACACCTGACCAGTTAGTTGTGTTTTGTTCGTCTGCTGTATTTGATTTAAATGAGCTTTCGGGATTTGGAGTTCTTAATCCTCCCCAGGCTATATATATGATTTGAAAATTTCTTTCACTTCCTAATTGAAAGTTTGTTGTTAAATCTATCTGCTTCAGGTTAAGTTTTATTCCAACCTTTTTCAAATCTTCCTGAAACACCGTCAGAAATTTTTCAATTCCCTGGTAACCAAATGGCAGCTCCAATTCAAAAACCCGGCCGTCTTTTACCAGATAACCGCTGCTGTTTTTCTGAACCCATCCGGCTTCTGCAAGTAACTTTTGTGCTTCATCCAGATTATATCTTACCTTGGGATTATCCTGATTTTCATAAATTGAGTTGGCATAATAAGAATCCATTAACTCTACGGAATTAAAAAAAAGTTTTTCTTTAAAAAGCTCTCTGTTAAAAAGTAGTGCGAAAGCTTTTCTGATTTTGATGTCATCAAAAGGAGGTTTTCGCATATTAAAACAAACTCCTCTTACACCCTGAGGGTTTTCATTGTATACCTGTCTTTTGAGAATAATACCCCTATCCACATCATCTATATTCATTCTTTCAGCCCAGGTTGGGATTCTCGATGTGCCGCCCAGATTGATTATATCTATCTCACCTTTTTTAAATTTTTCAAATTCCAGCGACTGATCACTGATGACATCAAATCTAATTAAGTCAAAATTATTTAATCCCTTGTTTTCATATTGATTCTCTGCCCAGTAATCACTTCTTCTTCTCAACGAAATGGACTGTCCTTTTTTTATATCATCTTTAGATATTATATAAGGTCCCGAGCCGGGTATCATTTCAAACTGATATTTGTCTAAAAATTCCGTCCCGCGGATATTACCGATATAATGTGCAGGATATATTACCATTGAAGCAGCAAAATATAAGAACTGTCTCCAGTTAAGTTCTTTGGTCTTAACGGAAAAAATATATTTACTTTGAGCAACGGGCTGTTCATAAGTCAGATATAAAGTATTTGTATATCCATCGAGAATTCCGGGATCAACGAGAAGTTTCCAGGTAGCAATGACATCTTCGGATGTAACGGGTTTGCCGTCTGCAAACCTTGCGTCCGGATTTATTCTGAATGTAAATTCTTTTTTATCATCTGAGATTCTCCAGTGAGTTGCTAATGCGGGAATAAAGGATTCATTTACAGGATCGGTATTTAATAAACCCTCATAGATCATACCTTTTACCGCATAATTAAAATACGAATTATAATCTTTGCCGTCCATCCTTAGTGTAGCCGGGAAATTAGGAAGGGACATAACGATTTGTCCTCCTTTGATTGCTTTAGGATTTCCTGCGAGATTTATTTTTGTATTTGTTGTCCAGCCTTCGCCTGTAAAGCCTTTACCGCCAAGCTCTGCAGATATACTGGGGTCTGCCCCGGGAGGTGTGTCAATCGTTTTTATGGAAACACCTTTCGTCTCGATCTGCTTTCTTTCCTTGCCGCTTTTTCCGCAGCTCATTACTGAAAAAACTATCAACAGTACGATAAGCTTTGACAGCGTTTTTGAGTTTTTCATAATTATTATATAATTAAGTAGAGTATTCAAAAATTAAATTTAAATTTTACAATTTACTTATCATAATTAGTTTCAGTAATGCTGACTGTCTCACCTAATTCTTCTTTGCCTTTTACATCAAGCCAGAATTTCTGATCAATGACACCCTGCGGAAGAGTTTTGCTCTTATCAGTTTTTGCTTCTTCATAAGCAGCGAGTTTTTCTTGATCTGTATACCAAAGTGTAGGTATTGTTAAATAATTATTAACTCTGGGGAGTATCCATTCAGGAAATCCGAATTTGTTTTGAAACGCAATTCTTTGCGCCGGTAAATACCAGCCAAGAGCATTAGGCTGAAGATTCATTGCAATGTTATCAATTTCACGTATAATTTTTATTCTTTCATTCTTGTCGAATGTCACATTATACTTTTCACAAAGTTCATCTATTCTTTTATCTTTAATACCGGACCAGTTAGTTGTGTTGGGCTCATCGGCAGTATTTGATTTCATGCTGCTTTCCGGATTAGGGACTCTTAATCCTGTCCAGGCAAATGTAAGTAAATTAAAGCTCCTTTCATTTCCCATCTTAAAACTCGTTGTCCTGTCTATTTGCTTGAGATTAATTTTAACTCCAACTTTTTTTAAATCTTCCTGGTAAACTGTTAAATATTTTTCCTGCCCGGCATCTCCGAAAGGAAGCTCGAGCTCGAATACTTTACCATCTTTAACAAGATAACCGTCACTGTTCTTTTGAGTCCACCCAGCTTCGCTCAGCAGCTGCTGCGCTTTATCCAGATTAAATCTAATTTTCGGGTTGTTGGGATTCTCATTTACTGATCCCGGAAAATATGAATCAATAGGAATGTATGAACTATAGAAAAGTTTTTCGTTATATTTTTCCCTGTCAAATAAATAAGAGAATGCCAGTCTTATTTTAATATCATCAAAAGGCGGTTTTCTCATATTAAAGGTAATCCCCTGGGTTCCGTTGGGATTTTCATTAAAAACTTTTCTTTTTAAAATTACTCCGCGGTTAAATTCATCAAAATCAAATCTCTCAGCCCACCACTGTGCACGGGATATTAAAATTACATCTATCTCACCTTTCTTAAATTTTTCAAATTCAAGAGACTGATCTTCTACAATATCAAATCTGACTAAATCAAAATTATTCAATCCCATGTTAAATTTTTCCTTCTCCGCCCAGTAGTCACTTCTTCTTCTTAACGCTATCGATTGTCCTTTTTTAATATCATTTTTATCTACCAGATATGGACCGCTTCCGGGAATTATTTCAAACTGAAATTTTTCAAGGTATGTTTTACCGTCAATACTGCCAATAAAATGTGCAGGGAATATTGTCATGCTGCTAGCAAAATATAAAAATTGCCTCCAGTTCATTTCTTTTGATTTTACCGAAACAATATATTTACTTTCAGCTACCGGCATTTCGTAAGACTGGTAAAGAATATTATTATAAGCTTCAAGTATTCCGGGATCAATAAACAGTTTCCAGGTTGCTATAATGTCTTCCGATGTAACCGGCTTGCCATCAGCCCATCTTGCTTCGGGATTTATCCTGAATGTAAATTTCATTTTATCATCTGAGATTTTCCAATGAGTGGCAAGTCCCGGTATATAATCCTGTGTTACAGGGTCAAGATTCAAAAGCCTTTCATATACCATATTCTCAATCATAAAATTCAAAGTAGTGTTAGCATCTTTTCCTATAATTCTTAAAGTAGCAGGAAAATTATTAGTGCTCATTACTAAGTTGCCGCCCTTTACTGCTTTGGGATCACCCGATAGATTGTAATTTACACTTGTTTGCCAGCCTTCACCCGTAAATCCCTTTCCTCCCATTTCCGCATTAACAGAAGGATCTGCACCGGGTGGTGTATCAAACTGCTTTATGCTTACCGGGTTTGTATTTAATGATTTTGTTTTCTTTGAACTTTTGCCGCAGGATATCAGGAGGGTTGCATATATTATTATTAACAGTGTATTACAAAATAATTTTTTTATTTTCATTAATAAAATCTTTTGATAAATTTATTTTGAAACCAATATAAATTTAAAAGTTAAAAGTTAAAAGTTAAAAGTTGAAAGTTGAAAGATAAAAGTTAGTGATTGGTGTTTAGACTTTACTCATCCTAACTGCCTAAAACTGCCTAACGGAATACGTTATTCCCTTCAAAATGTTAATTCATTTTTCTATCTTGAAAAAAATTTATAAAACATTAAACATCATATTATATTGCTTTGAAATTATTTGCATTTAGCATGTGTTCAAATCAATAAAAAAAAATCAGGAGCAAGTAATGCACAAAGCTAAAACTATTTTTACAATTTTTATTTTATTAGTAATAACAAAAATTTCTTCTTCACAACCGTTTGAACTCGTAAATGCTTTTTCAAATGTGTCATTCAACAGTCCGTTATATGTTACACACAGCAACGACGCCACAAACCGTATCTTTGTTGTAGAGCAGCGGGGAGTAATAAAAGTTTTACCGAATGATTCTCTGACTTCCAACAGCAGAGATTTTTTAAATATTACAAACCTGCTTATATCTGGCGGTGAAAGAGGACTATTAGGACTTGCTTTTCATCCCAATTATTCTAATAACGGATATTTCTATGTTTACTATACCAAAACGGGAGGCGGAGCTAATACACTTTCCAGATTCAGTGTTTCTTCAAGCGATCCCAATAAAGCCGATTCATTAAGTGAATTAATACTCTTCAGCGTTGCTGATCCATTTTCAAATCATAACGGCGGAATTCTTTTCTTCGGCTTAGATGGCTTCCTTCATATTGGAATGGGAGACGGCGGAAGCGCAGGTGATCCGGGCAACAGAGCTCAGAATGTAAATGAGATGTTAGGTAAAGTTCTAAGAATAGATGTTAACAGTATTTCGGGCGGAAACAATTACGGAATACCGGCTTCGAATCCATTTTCAAGCGGAGGAGGAAGACCTGAGATTTTTGCAGTTGGAATGAGAAATCCATGGCGAATAAGTCAGGATCCTGTTACAGGAATTATCTGGTGCGGCGACGTTGGACAGGGCTCATGGGAAGAAATAGATCTGATCGAAGTAGGAAAAAATTACGGTTGGAGATGTTATGAAGGTAATAGTGCCTATAATACCGGTGGCTGCAGCTCACCAACAGATTATACATTTCCGATTAAAGTATATGCCAATGCTGGGGCGGAATGTTCGATAACCGGAGGATTTGTTTATAGAGGAATCAGAAGACCGGAGCTTACGGGAAGATATATTTATGCGGATTATTGCAGCGCTAAGATTTGGAAGCTTCAATATGAAAATGGTAGCATTATTGAAGACGGGCAGATAATGACTGCACCTTCAAGTGTATATTCATTCGGGATAGATCAGAATAATGAATTATATGTTTGCTGTGCTGACAATGTTATTTACAGATTTAATAAAAGTGACTTGGTTGGAATAAATAATTCACTGTCAGAGATTCCTTCGGAGTTCAGTCTGGATCAAAATTATCCTAATCCTTTTAACCCGGAAACAAACATAAGATACTTTATTCCGGAATTGTCAAAGATTAAGTTAACAATTTTTGATGCACTGGGAAAACAAATAGCTACTCTTGTAAATACCAACCAGCTTCCGGGAAAATATCAAATAACATGGAATGGTAAAGATGCTTCGGGAAATAGTATTGCAAGCGGAATTTATTTTTATAATTTAATTCTGGAAACCAATTCAGGAAATTCATTCAGCGAAACAAAAAAAATGTTAATGGTTAAGTAAGTTGATAGTTGATAGTTGTTAGTATTGGTAATTTGAAATTTGTAATTGTTTTTAAAACCGGGAGGAGAAATTCTTCCGGGTTTTTTTTTAGTTACCTTTCCTGTCAAAAGTGTATTAATATTCAAAGTATAAAATTTTTCATCGCTGTCAAAAACGAATTTAGAATAAATTATATTATTTTAAAAAGATGTTTTATGAACAAATTATTCTAAATTACTATTTTAACCTCACCCCAAACTCAGGATTTGAATGGGGTTGCTGTTGTTTAATAATATTTTTAAAGATTAATAACACAATAAAATGGATGTAATGAATTTTAAAATAAACATTTTGGACTGATGTGAAATTTTTTTGGGTCTATATGAAATATAGTGGAATAGTCAGAGAAATAATACAATACTGTCCAAAATAATTTTGTAAGTAAAATTTTTGATTTTAATTTAAATCAAAATCGCAACAAAAATCTAAATTTAAAAAACAGACCCGCCTGTGAAAAATTGCCGAAAAGAAATTATGAGCAATGGCTAAAGCAAAAATTTCCTGTCTGACGAGCCCGGCAGTGCTCTTTTGCCGGTGAGGAGTTGAAATTTTTGCAGCCATTGTGAAATAATTTCCGGCAATTTTTCACCAGCGGGAGAGTTTTCTTTGCCAAGCTTTCTTTTGCTCTTTCAAAAGAAAGCGGATTTAAATCAAAAACTT
>JALYRX010000073.1 GCA_030855105.1 Bacteroidota bacterium
CCTTTCTTCAATTTTACTTAATTTGTCTTTTTTAAATTCCTCCGGAATGAAATTAATTTTCTGGTAGTCAATCTGATATTCACTCCAGTCATTATCAGCTATCATACTTCCTTCCTGAAATTTATTTCTGATTTCTTTTAACAGTTCAAGATACATTTTAAACTGCTTGCCTGTTATATTTTTTAATTCAACCGCTTTCATAAACTAATATTTAACTTCTGTTTAATAATTTTTCTAAATGCTCTTTCGTAAATCCGAATGCATACTCTTTCCTATGCGGCTTAAATCCCATCTCCTCATTTATTCTGTACATGTATTTATTCCACGGATACGTATCAGTAAGGGCAAATTCAAAATCCGGATAGTCTTCTATAATTTTCATATACATCTTAGCTTTTAAATATTTTGCAAATCCCTTCCCTCTGTAATTTTTGCCGACCCCCGTAAGTCCTCCGCAATGCTGAATGAAATAGCTTTCGGAATCTCTTTCTATATACACACGGCAAAATGCAGCTATTTTATTTTTGTCAAAGAGAACATACATATACATTGGATCACCGTCTTCTATATCAGCATTAATAATTCCCAGCAAATCTACTTTCGTATATTCTTTACGTTTCTTTTTTTGCGGATTAAATAATTGTGATTCCTGATTAACATCCTTCATTATTTCCGTGAAGTTTTCCAATAACTCTTCAGGAAATTCATGCAATAATTTAAGTTCATAATTTTTTATAAACTTATTTTCACTGACAATATCTTTTAGCTTTTTAATGTCCATATCCTTCCGGTACAACTTTGACAGCAATGCCTCGTGAAAAATTTCTATTCCTTCATTCTTAAATGCTTCTTTTTTTCTGTCATCACGTGTCCAGAAAGATATGTTATCTATTCCGGCTTCTTTCAGATATTTAAATACCGTTTCTTTTATAACTTCAAATAATGCTTCGGGAAATTTTTCATACAAGGAATCACAAATAAAATTGTATCTCTCTCCTGAAATTCTCTTTAACGCAATCCACCCAGTAGGTTTTTCATTTTCAAAAAATACAAATTCTTTTAATGAATTCTTTTTCCTTTCTTCAATTTTACTTAATTTGTCTTTTTTAAATTCCTCCGGAATGAAATTAATTTTCTGGTAGTCAATCTGATATTCACTCCAGTCATTATCAGCTATCATACTTCCTTCCTGAAATTTATTTTCGATTTCGATTAACAGTTCAAGATACATTTCAAACTGCTCATCTGTCAGATTTATTATTTCAACCGATTTCATATAATAATAAAATTAATTTTCATTCGTAAATTTTTCCAAATATTCTTTTGTAAACCTGAACGTATATCCTTTCTGATATTGCTTGAATCCGAATTCCTCATTTATTCTATACATATATTTATTCCACGGATATGTATCGGTTAATATTTGCGTGTAATCCGGATAGTCTTCCTGAATTTTAAGATAAATTTTAGCTTTTAAATATTTTGCAAATCCCTTTCCCCTGTATTTTTTTCTTACAGATGTTAAATTTCCGGCGTGCTGTATGAATGGCTTTCTATCAATTGTTTCAACATAGACAGAACAGTAAGCAGCTATCTCATCTTTATCAAAAATCATATACATATAGAAAATAAATTTTCTGTCATTCATATCCTTTATTCTTGTCAGCAGATCATTCATTGTATAATCCAATGTTCGTCTTTTCTTTGGATGAAATTCATTCTTATCATTATTTACTTCATACATATAATCAACATACTTTTGATGTATATCTTCCGGAATTTCACGAAATAATTTTAACTCATAATCACTAATATATTTATTGTCCGCTACAATTTTTTTCAGATTTGAAAAATCAATATCCTTCTTTAACAATCTTAAATTTATTTCTTCATCATAAATCTCCGCACCTGTTTTGAAGAGCGGTTCATAATGTCTTTCGGAAAAAGTAAAAAAGAAAGCCTCCGTTCTGTTTTTTTCTGTCAAAAGATTCTTTATCTCATTTAAAATCATTTTTATAATATCCAGAGTAATAACTTTACCGTAATGATTGAAAATAAAATCTAAATGTCCCCTTCTCTCAAAAGCATCTATAAAAGCAATCACTTTATTGTCTTCGATAATATAATAAGAATTTGAAAAAGCATTGTCTGTTAAACTAACCTTATCCAGATAATTATTTTTAATTTTTACCCAGTCAGCATCTTTTCCGTCCCAATATTGTGGATTAATTTTCTTAGTTAAAAAATCCCGGAGATTTGCAAATGACTTCCACCGCTCATTGGTCATATCTTTTGCCTGAATTGTTTTCATAATAAATTATTGTTTTAAATAATTTTCTAAAAATTCTTTTGACATTTCAAAAATATTTTCATGCCTGTAAAGTTTAAATCCCATCTCTGCATTTATCCTGTACATATATTTATTCCACGGAAACGTATCCGTAAATATATGATCGACATCCGGATAATCTTCTAAAACTTTTAAATACATCTGTACTTTCATATATTTCGCAAGATTTTTTCCTCTGTACTTTCTGTTCACAGCCGTCAATGCACCGTGATGGTTTAATACTATTTTGTCGGATATTTCAATATATAAAGATGTCGTAGCCGCAATTTCTTTACCATCATAAAGTATAAAAAGGTAATAAGGGTCCTTGTCTTCACGATCTCTTTTTATTCTATTCAAAAGGTGCTCCATTGTGTTTGCTTTTATTTCCGGCTTTGCAGGATTAAAAAAATCCATATCATAATTTATTTTATTCTTGAAAACTAGAAATTCGTTATAACTTTCTTCCGGTATTTCATGACAAAAAACTAATCTTAAATCATTTGCATATTTATTATTCGCAACGATCTCTTTCCAGTTTTCTATTTTCATATCTTCCCTTGATAATTTCGATTTATACCCATCTTCTGTTTTTGCTTCTTTACCGGCTTTTTTAAAAATATCTTTTTTCCTTTCCAAATGTGTCCAGTAAGAAATATTATTTTTATTATGACGAATCATGAATTCATAACAGGTTTTAAAAATTGTTTTTACAGATTCATCAGGAAATTCATTATAAATAGTATCAAATAAAAGTTCACACTCATCACCCGATTCCTTAAGTGCTATCCATCCGGTAAATTCTCCGTTTTCAGAAATTAAATATTCGCTTAAAGATTTAGTACTTCCCGTTTCAATAAATGCTAATCTCTTTTCTTTGAAATCAATTACACTGATCTTCTCAACTGAATAAAAATCCCTATACTCCTCCCAGTCCCCGTCATCTATCAAACAATCCTGCCCGAATTTATTCTTAATTCTGATAAGCAATTCCAAATAAGAATTCCATTGCTTATCCGTTAAATTATTTATTTTTATTGTTTCCATATTTTGCAAATCTCTTCCCCCGGTAGTTTCTGCCGACTGATGTTAAATTACCCCTGTGTTCTATTACAGGTTTTTTATCAATCATCTCTAAGCACACAGAACAAAAACCGGCAATTTTTCTTTATCAAAAATAGTGTACATATAAAAAATATTTTTTCATCTTTCATATCCTTTACTTTTGTTAACAGGTCATTCATTGTCTAATCAGACAACTTAATTTTCTTTGGATGAAATTCATTCTTATCATTTTTTATTTCATTCATATAACGAATATATTAAACTAACTTCGTTTAAAAATTTATTCTTAATTTTTACCCAATCAACATCTATCCCATCCCGGTATTGGGGAGTAATTTCCTTATTAAAAATTCCCGGAGGTTTGCAAATGACTTCCACTGCTCATCGGTCATGTCTTTTGCCTGAACTGTTTTCATAATAAATTATTTTTAAAAATTTTCCAGATCATTTTTTGTAAACATGAATATGCATCCTTCGTTAAAAATCCGGAATCCGAATTCTTCATTAATACTGAACATGTGTTTATTCCATGGAAACGTATCCGTAAGTACATGTCTGAAATCCGGGTAATCTTCGGACATTTTCAGATACATCAGTGCTTTCAAATATTTTGCTAAACCTTTTCCCCTGTACTTATCTGCAACCCCGGTGATTCCACCGCATTGTTGTACAAAAACACTTTCATCTTCCTTCTCAATATAAACCTTGCAGACACCGGCAATATTTTCTTTATCAAACAGCATATACATATACATTAGATACCCTTCTTCTTTATCAATTTTAATACTTCTTAATAGATTGTCCTTTGTATATACTCTTAATTTCTGTTTAACCGGGTTGGAAAATTCTTTTGCGTTTAATACATCATTCATAAAAACAACATAACTGTCAAAAATCTCTTCAGGGATTTCTCTGTATAAAATTAAATTATAATCTTTTGCATACTTATTATTATCAACAAAACTTTTTAATTTTTCAAAGTCAATATCCTTTTTTAAAAGTCTTGAGTTAACAATCTCCTGGGTTATTTCAATTCCGGATTTTTTGAATAACTCCCTTTCAGGTTTTTTGTTTGAAAGATAATACGCTTTTGACAATTCATTTTCTTTCAAAAGTAAGTTTATGACTTTAAATATAACTCTCAAAACTTCTTTCGGAGTTTCAGCATACACCGAATCAAAAATAAATTCATGTCTGTCTCCGTTAAGTTTTTTAAAAGCAACAAATGCAACAGGTTTTTCTCCGTCGAATATTATAAACTCATTCAAAGCTCGTACGATGCCATCTTCTAATATTTTTAATCTTTTCTTTTTGAATTCTTTCAAGCCGGAAATCTTCGTGTAAAAATAATCCCTGTATTCATTCCAGTCATAATCCAGCACGAATGTATTTTCCTCGTACTTGGTTCTTATTTTAGTTATAAGATTCATGTATAAAAAAAACTGCTTGTCCGTTAAATCTATGAATGCTATTGCTTCCATATTCCTATTCTGCGATAATTTGTTATGAAATTATTTATTTTACAAACCTTACTAACTTTTACAAACTTTAACTTTACTAACTTTACAAACCCTACTAACCTTATTAGCTTGCTCAACTAACGGAAAACATTTCCTGCTCTCTTTGTTGTCTGAGTTGCCTTGTGTATAAACTATAATACTGTCCTTTTCTCACCATCAAATCGTGATGGTTTCCGTCTTCAATTATTTTTCCTTTTTTAATGACAAGTATTCTGTCACAATTTTTTATTGTCGAAAGTCTGTGCGCTATAATAATTGAAGTTCGTCCTTTTATCATCTCATGAATTCCGCTTTGAATCTTTGCTTCCGTCAGAGTATCGACCGAAGATGTTGCTTCGTCCATTATAAATATTCTCGGGTTTGCAAGCACAGCTCTCGCAAAAGAAATAAGCTGCTTCTCTCCCAGGGATAATTTATCGCCGCCCTCACCTGCTTCTTCATCAAGCCGTTCAATAAACTCATCTCCGCCAATCAGCAAAAGAGCATTGACGAGTTCTTCTTCACTTGCTTCATCCCTGCCGTATCTTATATTTTCCCTGATACTTCCCGAAAAAAGATGTGGTGTCTGCAAAACCACTCCCAGCTTTCTTCCGAGGCTTTGAATAGTTTTATCCATATAATCAATTCCGTCAATTTTAATTTTTCCTTTTGTCGGTTCATAAAATCTGCAGATAAGATTTATTATTGTTGACTTGCCCCCGCCTGTTTCACCTACTAATGCAATGGACTGACACGCTTCGATTTTCAAATTTACATTATCTAAAACAGGTTTATCTTTTTCATAATGAAAAGATACATTTTCAAATTCTATATCTCCTTCGATATTATCAAAATCATCTGCGTCCTGCCTGTCTTTTATAGTTGACTGTGTGTCAAGTAAAGAAAAAATTCTTTCTCCTGCGGATATACTGCTTTGTGCCTGAGAGTAAAATTTTGAGATATCAAGAATCGGCTCATATATAAGAGTCGCATATCCGAAGAATGCTGCTAACAAGCCTACTGTAATTTCCGGTGGTAATGTAATTGCCATTCTCCCTCCAAAATAAATTATCATAGCAGCTGCAATAGATCCCCCGAATATAACCAAAGGTGTATACATCGCGGTAAAGTAAGCTGACTTATAGGATGATAATCTCATCTTTTCACTTAAAGACTCAAATTCACTGCTTGCTCTTGTTTCCTGAACCGTACTTTTATTTACTTCAACCCCGCTGATATGCTCATTGAAACTTGCTGTGATTTCACTGTTGTATCTTCTCGATTCCCTTGAATATTTTAATATAAGCCTTCTTACTTTAATTGATATTAGTGATAAAGCCGGAATTGTCAGCGTTACTATTATTGCAAGCTTCCAATTATAAATGAACATTGCAATAAGACAAAATACAATCATGCCCGTTCCCCATATAAGCTCTATCATTCCCCATGAAATTAATTCTGTAACTTTGATTGAGTCTGATGTTATTCTCGACATCAGCCAGCCGACTGCAGACTTATCATAAAATGAAAAAGAAAGCTCCTGTAATTTTTTAAATAAATCCTGACGGATATCATAAATTACATACTCCTGTATTTTGCCGGCGAAATTTATAAACATGAAAACCGACGCAGATAAAATTACACCCAATCCCAAAATCATCAACGCATAATTTGTTAACGGAGCAAAATCTATTTCGGGTGTTAATCCCTTTTCGAATGCCGGCTTATATTGTTCTACCATTGGAACCACTGCATTATCCAGCAGATTAAGCCATACTATTGGGATAGCAGCCTCGACTGCTGCAACCATTAATACAAAAAATATAAATCCCTTGATCCACTTTCTGTATTTCATGCTGTAAGAAAATAGTCTTTTCAGGAAAGGAAAAATCGAACCTTCCGTGTGAAATTGCCTGTCTCTTAATTTACTCATGATATTTTACTTTAAAATTTTTCTATCAACTATCAATTATCAATTATCAATTATCAATTATCAATTATCAATTATCATCTGTTCTTCTCTTATCTCATCTTCTACAGAAACCTGTATATCATAAATCTTTTTATAAAATCCGTTCACCAATAATAATTCTTCATGTGTTCCTTCCTCAATAATACTTCCTTTATCAAGAACAATAATTCTGTCACAATCCTGTATTGATGTTATTCTGTGAGCTATTATGAATGTTGTCTTTCCTTTTATAATTTTCCTTAACGCTTTTTGTATCTCAAATTCGGTTTCAGAATCTACCGCCGAAGTTGAATCATCAAATATTAAAATGTCAGGATCTTTAAGCAGTGTCCGGGCAATTGTAACTCTCTGCTTCTGGCCGCCTGATAACGTTACGCCTTTTTCACCAACAATAGTCTCGTAAGAATCGGGAAACACTTCCTCTATTATATCATGTATTTTCGCAGTTCGCGAAGCTTCGATTACTTCGTCTATATGTGAGTCGGGGTTTGCATATGCAATGTTATCTTTGATTGTTGTTGAAAATAAAAACGGCTTCTGCAGTACCACGCCAAACCTGCTTCTTAAATATTCTTTGGAATAGCTTTCAATTTTTTTTCCGTCCACGAGAATGTTTCCACTGTCCGTTTCAAAGAATCTCATCAGCAGAGAAATTATTGTCGTCTTACCGGCTCCTGTCGGACCAAGCAAAGCAATTTTTTCTCCGGCTTTTACTTTAAAATTAATATTATTCAGCACTCTTTGCTTTTCATTCCCTTCATATTTAAAAGAAACATCTTTGAATTCAATTTCACCTTCCAATTTTTTTCCTTCATTATCTTTTCCTGAATAGTCTTCCTGCTCGGTGTCTAATATTGAGAATAATCTTTTCATCGCAATTGTCGCCATTCCCATCTCACTTACAATTTGTCCTATTCTTCTCATAGGCCATGTTACAAACATTGAGTAAGTATAAAACGCGGTATACTCACCTATCGAAAGCTGGTTTTTCAAAACAAGATATCCTCCGAAAAAAATTGACAGAGCAATTTGAGAATGAACCAATATATCGGACACAGGCCAGTAAATTCTGTTAAGCTTGTTTAATTTCAATCCCCATTTTCTCTTCTCCTCGTTCTGTTTTGTAAATTTATCAATCTCAAAATTTTCTTTTGCAAACGCTTTCACGACTCTTATACCCGATAAATTTTCCTGGACAATGATAGAAAGTTTATCCTGTTCCTTCTCGTGTTCGTTCCAGATTACTTTTTCCTTTTTGAAATAGATTATCGCGCCGATCAAAATTGCCGGTACAAACACTATCGATACCAATGCATAGTTTAAATTTATTGAAGCCATCATAATGAAGGCTCCTACAAACAGCGCAGATAATCTGACAACTTCAACTACCTGCAATGATGCAAACTTTCTTATTGTTTCAACATCTCCTGTACATCGCTGAATCAATTCCCCTGTCGGTGTCTTGGAGTGATAAGCAATCGGCAATGCCTGGATGTGGGAAAATAATCTGTCACGTAAATTTTTCGTTGCTTTCTCTGTTGATGATGCTGTGATTGCATTTGCAGAAAATGAAAATATACCTCTTAATAAAGAGATTGCCAGAAATATTACACCCAATGTAATCAGTATCAGCTGAAGGTTGTCCATTTTCATTTCAGGAAGCAGGGAATAGAAAAATTTTGTAATGCCGTCTTCCGGAGTGAACGAAATTTTTGCCCCGCTTTGAAAATATACAATTACTTTATCAACTGCGATTTGCAATACTTTTGGTTCGAGCATTCTTACAAATGTCGAGGTTATCAGAAGTATTGCAGAGAAAATATAGAATACCTTCCATTTTCCTAAAATCTGAAATAATTTTTTAATATAATCCATAATATTGATAAAAATTTATTTTACACAAAAAAAAACCGCGAATACTTTGGTATCCGCGGTTTCTGAATTCTTATTATTATAGCTTTTGCTATTCTATTAACCTCCAATTAACCCACGGATTTTTTATACTGTCCACTTCATTCAATGAAGGGATAAATGCACCGATGCAATATGTTTTCATCATTGTAATTATCATCTGTATATTTTTATAAATTAACTTTCATCTTAGTTATTAATTTTAATTCCGTGATTAAAATCTTACAAAATTACGAATGTTAATTTTAAGATGCAAGTTTTTGGAAAAATTTTATACAGTATGTATAACTCAGCAAAAATGTCAGTAATATGACTCAATAGAAAAGTCAGTAAAAAGTTAAATTGAAATGAAATTGTCTCAATAAGGTTTTTATAAAACTCACTTTCAAATATTCTGTTTTCTTTTTCAGGAGAAAAATGCAAAGTCGGTGTCTGTTGCGCACTGTTACCTTCTCAATGCCAAGTTCTGTAGCTCTGTTTTAATCCCAATGATCCTCAGAAGATTCTATACATCATCGAGATATTCACCGAACCTGTCTACAAGTTTAACACCAACCAATTTCAATTCATCTGTATTTTTAATTCATAAAGCCGCCTGTAAATATTCAGACCTCTGTGTCATTCCGAACATAGTCTTTCGGGATAAGTGCATTCAGATCATTTTCTGAATTTCTCTTGAAGAAGCTTTACTGGAGCTTAAAGGATAATGAGTTCAAAGATTTATTTAAGAACGAAAACTCGATCCAAAAAATAAATTACAGCATTAAAAAAAGGCTTGAAGATAATGTACCGTAATAGCACACGGGCTATTAAAAAAGACGGAGTATTGGATCAGCTTCAAACAGCAGGATCAATCGCTGATGTAGCAGGTGGGATTGGAAGTTTAGCAGGAATGTTCCAAGTTCATTAACCAGCGGGTTTAAGAAAAATCAAAATACATGGTCAACTGCTCTGAATGCTTTATCAATGTTTAAATAAATAACTCAAGTTGACCGTCTCAAAGTACAAATTGTTAATTGTGCCACGAATCACCAAATTTTATTAAAAAATTTAAATCAACTGTATTCTTTCAATCGCAAAATTCGTGGCACAAATAAGACTTAATAGTTATAGCGGTCAACTTGAGTAAATAAAACAATTAACATTCGCCTGACTAATGGTTCAGGCAGTTTCAATATTCCACTTGTATGTATTGATGTCCGAGGGATCTTCCCATTCGAGATCTAAAGTAACCGTATCTCCCGCCTTGTAATGTTTTGCCACTGTTCTTAAGATAGGAACATTCCAGCAATGTGTAGTGGAAATCAACGGATCTGTTGTTAAGACTGTTCCGTTATCAAAGATGGCATTGAAATAAAAACAAAAACCATCCATGTTGCCTGCTCTTGTTACTTTTTTTGTATATTTGATTTGCTTCGGAAGACTATCAGCTTTCATTGTTTCCATATCAAAGTATAAAACTCTTTCAGGCTCGCAAAGGAAATAATCAACTTCATTAGGTTTTATAAAAATACATTTGTAATTGCCGTCAAGATTTTCTTTTGTAGAATTAAAGCAGTCATACTTTATTCCGTACACATCCATCTCCCAGATATAAGGCACTCTGAATTCATTTTTTAATTTCACCGGCTCGATATAAACTTCAAATTTGCCCGGTAAAATTTTTCCTCCTTTTTTCAATACCCTGTCCCGCAAATCAAGAATATTTACAACCATATGCTCATCAAAAAGTAAAGCCCCGATCTGTTCATGAATTATTATATCAGCTTTTTCATTTGAATTAAGATCAAAATTTTTGCTGTTAACATTTACAAATTCTATATTTTTAATGTTATTATGCTTTGATACAATTTTTGCCGACTCAATGATTTTTCCGTGGTCTATCGCATAAATTTTCTTAGGTGATTTGGAAGCTGCAAAAAAAGAAAGTATCCCCGTGCCGGTACCGAGGTCTATTACTGTGTCGCCTTCTTTAACTTCGTCGGTAATTGCCTTGTGATAAGTATCCATCCTTGCCCTGTCTATAAGCATTTTTTCATGCTCAAAAAAATTACTAAAGTAACTGCTGTTGGCTACCGAATAATACAAACTGGTGAAGTATGGACTCGCCTTGATTTTCACATATGCTTTTCCTAATACATTCTCAAGAAATTTTCTCATTGAATTATTTTGATTTTATAAAAATTATTTAATTTCACAAAAGTTTTTTGCTCATTATCACACTTCTGTAGTTTGTTACTTTCCAGTTAACATATTCAATAAATCTGTAATCCCTTTTTTCGTAATATTTTATTAAATGCTCTGCGCCTTCTGCAGTATCAAGTGCAATCTCTTTTGCTCCCAATGTTTTCGCCTTCTTCTCAATTAAGTCCATCATGATATTTCCGATTCCTTTTTTCTGATATTCCGGGGCAACCGCAAATTGTCCGAAATGTGCTATATATTTTTTATTATAAAAGTCTGTATCATGTCCTTTAACTCTTCCATAATAGAGTGAAACTGTTCCAATAATTCTGTAATTGATCAGTGCCAAATAACTGATGCCGTTGTTTAATCTTCTTTCTGTTTCGGAATCATCCTGATGAGTTGCAAGATACCGGAAACCCATGTCAGCCAACTGTTTCTAAGACCTATGAAGTAATTTTGTTATCTCAGTAATCGAATTGGTTTGTTCAAACAAGCGAATTATTAATTCATCTTCATCAATTTTCAAATCAAGTATTAAATATTAAGTATTATGCTCTTACAAACTTTACAAATTTTATAAGTTTTGACACCAATTGACCACCCCCAACCCCCTCCTTACTAAGGAGGGGGCAGGGGGAGGTGGTAAAATTCGAGATTTTTAAGTGTTATTAAAAAACATTTTTGATTTATTTATCTTAATAATCTAAAATCTATACTTTGCCTAACTTCAGTGACCAATATAATACTATTTCAATTTTGGCAAAACTAATTTTGTATATTACTTCATTTAATCATAGTTCTATACAGCCTCAAATATTCCATAGCTGAATGTTTCCATGAAAAATCTTCCTTAATTCCTCTTTCCATAATTTTCTGCCATGCTTTTTTATCTTTATAAACTTCCAAAGCTCTTTCTATTGTCTTGAATAAAGCATAGGAAGTATGATCATCAAAGGTAAACCCGTTTCCTTTTTCCTCGTCTTCATGATAATCATTTACCGTATCTGCAAGCCCTCCTGTCTTTCTTACAATTGGAACGGTTCCGTAATTCAAGCTATACATTTGGTTCAAGCCGCACGGTTCATATTTCGAAGGCATCAGGAACATATCACAGCCGGCTGTTATCCAGTGTGCGAGTTTATTATTATATCCGATGTAAGTATTTACTTTTTCAGGAAAGGTTTTTGCAAGCTGTTCAAAAAATTTCTCGGTGGTATCTTCACCGCTTCCGAGAACGATCAATTGAAACTGCATTTCCATAAGTTCTTTTACTATAGGAAACATCAGTTCAAATCCTTTTTGTCCTGCAAATCTTGATATGATTCCTATAGCCGGAATGTTTTCATTATATTCAATCTCAGCTTCTTTTAATAATTCTTTCTTGCAGATAATTTTATTTTTCGGGTTTTTTTTTGTATAATTTTTCGAAACGAACTTATCAGTTTTCGGATTCCATATATTTGTATCAATGCCATTAAGCACTCCGTATAAATCTTCACTGCGTGTACACAAAACGCCTTCCATTCCCGCACCGAATTCTTTTGTTTGTATTTCTTTTGCATAAGTCGGACTGACAGTTGTTATGATATCTGAAAAAAGAATTCCAGCTTTAAGAAAACAAAATGTATTGTCGAGTTCGTACGGACCGCCGGGATAATAAAGCAAATACGAAAGTCCGGCATTATAAATTGAATTTTTTGAAAATCTCCCCTGGTAAGCAATGTTATGAATTGATAAAAGTGAAGAAGTATTTGCAAACATTCTGTCCCATTTATAATTTGTTTTAAGATAAACAGGTATCAGGCTTGTCTGCCAGTCGTTACAGTGAACAACATCAGGAGCCCATTCAAGTCTTTGCAGGGTCTCAATTACAGCAATCTGAAATAATATAAATCTTTCATCTTCATCCGCATCGTCTGTGTACGGCATCTCACGGTGAAAGTAAACCGGGCAGTCAATAAAATAAACTTCAACTTCAGATTCAGGTAGAGTACCATACCAAACATTGAATGCAACTTCTTTACTTCCAACCCTGACAGGAACATTCTGAAAATCATCGAGGAGATTTAATTTATGCTGGTCTTTTTTTATTCCTCCATACAAAGGAAGAAATAATTTTACTTCACAATTCTCTTCAATTAATGCCTTAGGCAATGAACCGACAACATCTCCCAACCCGCCGGTCTTTACGTAAGGGAAACATTCTGAAGCAACAAAAGCTATTTTCAACTATGACTATGATTTTTATGATTAAATGATTGCTATGATTTTTCTTTTGCTATAATTCTAATGGAAGAAGAAAGTTATCTGTTAACATAATTGATGTATTTTACAATAAGATCCTGCTGAAAAATTTTTATAAAATTTTTGATTCCAAATTTATTTTAAAATTATTTTATAATACATTTCTGCACCTTCTTTTCAATCTCACATGCAATAAAACTCTTCTTTCCTCAACACTTTCAATCCCTTCTCGATTTTTTTTGGAGAACATATACTAATGTTGAGTATCTTCCAGTGTAAGTCATCTGGAAGTTTTTCAATTACTTGTATCACTTCGTTTCAATAGTTTGCTAAAGTAATATTTGTCAGCCATAAAAAATAAAATCATAGTCATCGTTCAATCATTCCATCATAGTTAAAACTTCGTCTCAAGAACAAACGGCAGCATCTTTCTCCATGTCGGCCAGTCATGCGGTACATCAAGTCCCCACATGTCAAGTTCATTCGGGACATTTTTGCTGTTAAGAATTTCCGAAAGAACTTCCGATGCCTTTGGGTTTTCATAATTTCCCTGTCCAGTAAGAATATGAATGTGCGAGCTCTTTCTCATTTCATTTAAAATATTTTCGTCGTTGAGATTTGGGAGATAATCAACCGGTGAGTTAAAGTAGCAGATTTCATCGAAATATCCTTTTGAGTAGTCCTTTAAATCATAAGAGCCGCTCATTGCAATTGTCCCGTTGAAAATATCCGGACGCCTGAAAAAAGTGTTTGCACTATGTAATGCACCAAGAGATGCACCCGAAGTTATTATATCTACTTTTCCATTACAGTCTTTATAAATAAACGGCACAACTTCATCAACAACATAATCATTAAACTGCTGATGACGTTTTGCCTTATCACTAGGATGCATTTCATCATTGAGCCAGCTTTCACTGTTAATGCTGTTTATCGAATAAACTTTGCATTTACCGGCTTCGATATACGGCTTTAATTCATCAATAAGCAAAAATCTTTCGTACTCCAAAAAATCAGCAGCTGCTGTAGGAAAAAGCAATAATGCAAAACCAAAATCACCATATGCAACAATTTCCATTTCTTTATTCAGATTAGGGCTATACCATTTTGATATTTCTCTTTTCATTTATTAATTTTTTATTTTTAAAATTTGGCGATAAGCTTATAAAATACTCAATATAAAATTAAATTATAAGACGGAAACCATTCAATTTCAAATTACAAGTTTCAAATTACAAATAAGAAGATATGATTTTAAAATTAACTGTTACTGCTGCGTTAACTCCTTTGATTGGATTCCCGATTGGAGCAGTCGGGATGACAGAACTATTAACTATTAACTGCTAACTGCTAACTGCTAACTGTTTAACTGCTAACTGTTAAAACGGCAGGTCTTCATCGGCAGGATTTTCAATCGGGGCTTCTTCTGATTTCGTACTATCTGCTTTTTGTAATTTCCATGCACCGAGACTTGTAAAGTATGTAGTAACTCCTTCTTTATTAGTCCATGGTCTTCCCTTCAAATCAAAATGAACTTCGATGTAATCCCCTTTTGAAAATCCATCGAGATAATCACAGTTATTCTGTGCAAGTTCAAACTTTATGTACTGCGGGTATTGTGCATTTTCGGCATACTCGACAACGAATTCTCTTTTCTTAAATTTATCGGTAACTTGTTTTGCTTCGTAAATCTCTACTAACTTCCCTGTTATCTGCATTAATTTGATTTTAGATTTTTGATTTGATTGTAGATTTTTGATTTTTGATTTTTGATTTATTATTTCTTTTTACCATTAACCATTTAACCATTTTACCATTTGACCATTTAACCATTTTACCATTTAACCATTCAACCATTTAACCATTTAACTATTTACCATTCACTATTTCCGATTTTTCTACTTGTTATACGATTCCGTATCTGCCATTTAAACATCATCTGCATCCAAAGATAATCAAGCTTTTCTTTAGGTGACATTTTCGACAAAGGTTTTTCCAGATGCCCGTCAAACATCGGATCGATTTTTTTTCCCGTAACAGGATTAATTTTTTTTTGATTTAATTCTTTCAAGTTCTTTAATATCTGTTTTATCTTTATCTCTCAAAGGTTTGATTAATCTTTTAACACTTAGTAAATCATTAATAGATGACACATTCATATTAACATCAGCAACTTTTATTTCTTCCGAGTATTTTAATAACTCTTCAAAACTTTTCGGGTAACTTAAAAAAATATCTAATTGCAAAGGGCCTTTATCGGATACAAAAGTATAAACTAATGCATTTTTTTTTCTACCCAGTCTTTTCTTTTATTCTCATCCAAAAGATTTTCAACCGGTTCAGGTATTCTCGGCTTTAATCCAAACTTTTGTACAACCTTTATAATCTTTTCCAAATTACTTTTCTCAAAAGAAACCGACAAGTCAATATCATAAGTCGCTCTCTCACCCCATGTAATACGCATGCAACGCCGCCGCATATAACATATTTTACATCTGCTTTGGATAGTTCTTTGAGAAGTTCGAAAAGATTATCGGCTGTGTTCAAAAAATCATGTTTACTTTTCAAAAGCTGAATTTATTACAGGCAAGAACGACAATATAATTATAATGACAATATTAATAAAAAGCCGGCAGTAATTTCTGCCGGTTTATTTTATAATTCCAATTTTTAATAACTTAAGTTGACCGCTATAACTATTAAGTCTTATTTGTGCCACGAATTTTGCGATTGAAAGAATACAGTTGATTTAAATTTTTTAATAAAATTTGTTGATTCGTGGCACAATTAACAATTTGTACTTTGAGACGGTCAACTTGAGTTAATAACTTAAATGAGGATCAGTAAAATTATTCTTAATATTACTTTCTATTATTTCGGGAGCAAATGGCGGTAAAATTGCCTGAACAAAATTAAAAGCATTGTTATCTGCAATTGCGAGGTCAGCAATGTCGGCTGCATTATCACCGTTTAAATCCGTAACAATATATCCCGAAGCAAAATTGATTGCATCATTTTCAATTAAAGTAAGATCCGTAAGATCAACACTTCTATCCTGGTTCACATCTCCGTTGTATATTGCAAATTTCACGGGCGCATTATCAACCTGTATCATATTATCTCCAAACGCTTTACTTGCAGCATCAGTAAAGTCATATTGTCCCTGAAAAGTTAACGGATCGAGCGTAAGAGTCGTTGAGCTCCACGTCTGGATTGAGTTTCTATGTTTAAGATGTAAATAGTAAATACCGCTTCCTGCAGAAACATTTAATAAATTTAATTGAGCGAAGCCGTTAACGGTAACGTAAGCTTTTCCCGAATCAATAATATTATACAAAGGTAACTGTGTATTCCTAAAATAATATCTTAACGTGTCTCTCACCATAGTATTTGTTAAAGGATTATAAAATCCCTGAATCAATGCAGTTGTATTGAATAAATATTGTTTCGATGCTGCGTTATTGATTTGTACTCCCCATCCGTACAGCTTTCCTGTATCTGACGAAGTGCCCCCTAAATCTCTTACAAGAAGAATCCATTTCCCGGCTATAGGAGAACCACTCAAAGCAAGATTAATGCTATTTAAAGCTTTTATCGTCGGTCCGAATGAAACATACCGGTTATTTACCAATGAACTGTCAGCCTGATCATCGAAGATTGTAGTTAGGTGTTGTCCGTTTCCTGTTAAAGAATTTTGATCGAATAACTGTACGAAGTCACCGTTAGGTGAATATAATGTAATCTGCAGTTGATCCACTGCAAAATGGTTTAGCCCGACAAAAACATTAACATCTGCAACTACACCTGTTCTTAAAACTTCAAGTGTATCAGTAAAAAAATTTGATCCTGATGAAGGTGGTATACTTTTCCCGGAAGTCTTTAGCAAAAAACCATCTGAAAAATTTTGATCATCTGATCTATCCATTGGAGATTGAGGCTTACCAAGAACTCCACCGCAATGCGCAAAATTAGCTGTATTTCTAAAAAATAAACTTGAGCCGGCAAAAGTATTTGTCGTCAGATAACCATCTAAATTATAAACTACTTCCGAGCCGTTAAATGCATCAGTCGAACGGAACATAGCTTCATTAATAGCTTCATCAAATTTTACATCGGGAGTTATTTTTACTTCATCAATGAAACCGTCGAAGTCCAGCAGGTTTAGTGTTCCTCCGATGTATAATGAATCAGTTCCGTTAATTATATTTCCCTGATTGTTTGTGCCTCCGTTCCTTCTTTCCCCGTTAATATAAAATGTATATTGACCGGTAAGTGCATTATAAGTAAAAGCTACATGTGTCCAGCAATTTACTTGTAATGTATCAGTATCATTAAAATTGAAACTTCCGTTTATAACCGCCGAGAGTGCACGGTTTATAATTGACAGCCTGTAATTTGTCCCGGCACCTCCTGAGGGAGCACCTTTATGGATCAAAACAGCATTAGCACTTGATCTTGGATAAATCCAAGCTTCGAGTGTTAATTGTGCTGTTGCACTTATACTTGCATTGTCAGGACTTGCCATGTAATCATTTGTTCCGTCGAATTCAACACAGTCATTGATATTTATTGTTGTGCTTGGTCGGTTGCTTTGATCATAAGCAATAACTCCTCTGTTAATTCCACTATTGCCGTTCCCAGACCAGTCGCTTAACGAAAAGTATCCTCCGCTTGCATCATTATCCTGAAAAGTCATTGACATTACAAGGCTGCTCAATAATCCGCTGTTTGTTCCGAGCGTTGTCTTCCTGTAATATCTGAATTCTGTCGTTGTCAAAACACTATTCCAGATTCTTACTTCATCCATCTTTCCTGCAAAAGGATCATTAGATCCTTTTCCGATCCAGACAGAATCTGTATTTGTAACGGGCGCCGCTGCCGCAATTACAGCAGTTGAATCCAATCCTCCGTTTACATAAGTTCTGAAAGTATTTGTAGACGCACTATATGTTCCTGCAATGTGTGACCATTGATTATTTGGAATTAAAATATTTCCGACGAGTCTCGTAATGGCGTTCGTTCTTATTGCAACTCTTCCGTTGTTTAAATAAAGCGTGTAACCATCAGAGTTTCCTGCTCTTTTCTGAAGAATTATTTGAAAAGACGGCGTAGCAACATTTGTTGGGAGTACCCATGCTTCTAGTGTAAAGCTTGATGTAATGTTTAACGTTGCCGAATTTCTTACAGCGACATAACTTGAATTTGATCCGGCAAATGTACATGCCTGATTCCAAAACATTTGTGCGGAAAGTTTTTCATTTGTAAATAAAAAAAATAAAGATACGGTGGAAATGAATAAGTAAATTTTCTTTACCATTTTTTCTTCTTCCTATACCCTATTAAGGGAAGTTTATTTTTTTGATTATGCAGAGAATTGAAGATTTAAACTTATAATAGTTTAAAAATAACTAATGCAAGATAAATAAATTAATTAAATAACTCAAGTTGACTGTTTAAATATTGAAAATTAGGGATTGCCGATAATTTGAATGCCTCGTAGTTTAAATTTATTAAAAAACGCACCGGTTTAATCGCACTTTTAAAAAAAAGGTATTATCAAAATAATTTTGGGAAATTCGTGGTGAAAAAGCTTCAATCAAAGCAGTCAACTATTAAATAATCCCAAATTTTTCATTAGAAATCCTATAAAGCTTTTAAAGCAAAACAACCTGCTTGTACCAGGCAGATGTACCTCGAATCTTTTTGCTTCTGTTTTCTATTTAGATTAATAAAAATTCTTAAAGTTTTTAACCTTAGTAGAAAATTTAAACAAC
>JALYRX010000074.1 GCA_030855105.1 Bacteroidota bacterium
GCTATAACTATTAAGTCTTATTTGTGCCACGAATTTTGCGATTGAAAGAATACAGTTGATTTAAATTTTTTAATAAAATTTGGTGATTCGTGGCACAATTAACAATTTGTACTTTGACGGTCAACTTGAGTAATTAAATCCTTGTGTTGAGGGAAAAAAGTTAACTTATTTGATAAACCTGGTTTTTTAATTATCGACTTCTTTTTTCAGTTAAACTAAATAATAACTGAACTAAAGTATTTTTGTTAAAGGTTTGTCAAATACAGAGTTGTATTTAATAATGAACGGCCAGCCAAATGCACGGGGGCTCTGTGCTTGTTGTTAAAACTTTATGTTTTGTATTTTTAGGAATAAAAAAATATTTCCCCGGGTTTAAGTTGATTTTTTTTCCGTCTTCAAACAGCATTTCAGATTCACCCTGTAAAAGCAAGACCCACTCGTTCTTGTCCTGTACAAGCCATTGGTCATCCGGAGTTTTCTGACCTGTAGAAATTATTCTTTCAATGCTGATATTTTCACTGGAAATTATTGATTGGAATAGTTCAAAATTTTTTGGCAGGTCGTGAGGTATGTCAAAGAAATTTCCTTCAAAAGATTTTATGTCCATTACATTTTTTTGTTACCCTTAGAAAAGAAGAGACTAAGAGTGATCTTAAAGTCTCAGATAAGATAATTTAAATTTTTATTTTCCGACTACAACCGGTTTTGAACTTTTTTTATTTTTCACTTGCTCTGGAACTGTTCCAAATACATAATCCCACATCGGATTGCTCACACCGTATGCAGTGTGATCGTCTGAATAATGGTGACGAAGATGATAAGTCTTTAAAAATTTTCCTAATTTTCCTTTCATATCAAAATGATGTGTTGCATAATGAATGGAATCATAAGCAACGTATCCGAAAATAAAGCCCGAAAAAATATTAAAGTAATACACCCCGAATACATTACTAAAAAGAAAATAGAAAAATACTGCAAGCGGAATACTTACAAGTAAAGGCATGACCAATCTCGTTGCATCCCTGGGATAGTCATGATGAATTCCATGGACAAGAAAATGAAGTTGCTTGCCGGTTTCGGATTTTGGATGATAGTGAAATGCCCATCTGTGAATGATGTATTCCATTAGTGACCATAAAATGGTCCCGCCGATAAAACCCAAAGTACCGTAAACCAATCCAATCTCTTGAAATCCCAGATAAGATAATATTAATAAAATTGGAGTGTAAACAACAATGGGTGTTGCCGGATGTATATGAGAAAAATATTCTAAGATTGGGTTTTTAAACAATCTTATAGTTTCGTTTTTATTTGATACGTACTTAGCCATAATTTTTTTAATTGTGCAAATTTACTCAATGCAATTCATTTTTAAAATGGAATTTTTTGGTCAAAAATTTTTATTTTGTATATTTTCCTTTAGCAAATCCCGGATTTCGATAAGCAATTCTTCTTCTTTTGTCGGAGTAGATTTAACTTCTTCTTTAGCTTTAAAATAGTTTATAAATTTTACCAACAGGAATAAAACAAAAGCAATTATAAAAAAATTAATTATTGACTGAATTAATTTTCCGTAAGGCAGAACGGCTCCGCCTATTCTCACTGAAAGCCCTGAAAAATCAATTCCTCCCAGGATTATTCCTATAAATGGCATTAAAAAATCCCCAACGATCGAATTTACAATTGCTCCGAATGCAACCCCGATAATAACTCCAATCGCCAGATCAATTACATTCCCTTTTGAAATAAACTCATTAAATTCTTTTAGCATGTCCTTTATAGTTGAATTAATTTTTTGAACAGGTTAACTTAATATTATAAATTTATTTATTAAAGTCAGGAATGTGCAAAAAAAGTCCGAATCTTAATCCTTTTGTCGAAACAATAACCGAATGGATCTGAAAATAATTCATGATTTCGATTAAAATTAATGTTCCGCAAATTATTATATCACTCCTTCCTTTCATATAGCTGCCTAAAGCGATTCTTTCGTTCTCACTCAAGGAAATTAATTTTTGAAAAATATTATTAATTTCGGAAAGAGAAAGAATATTCTTATGAATTACATTCTCATCAAACTCACTTAAGTTATTTTTAATTGCAGATAAAGTTGTCAGTGTTCCGGCAACTCCAATTAAAACTTGATTCTCAAATGTATAATTTATCCCGGAAACATTTTCTTTTATAAATTTTTTTGCATTTTTTATATTCTGCGAATCAAAGATTCCTTTAAAGAACATTTCGTAAATTCTTACCGAACCAATATCCCTGCTAATGGAAATTATCTTGCTGGCTTTCGCAAAGCTGATCTCAGTGCTTCCTCCGCCAATATCCAGAACCGCATATTGAAAACTCCTGTCAAAGTCGAAGGTTGCACCTTCATAACTGTATTTTGCTTCTTCTTCTCCGGTTAGTATTTTTGTTTTAATCCCTGTTTCCGATTCAATGAATTTTACAAATTCCAAATTATTTTTCGCATCACGCAGTGAACTTGTCCCGAACGCAAATACTTTTTCAGCTTCATATTTTGTAGATACTGAAATATATTTCTTAATTATTTCTAAAGTTGTTAGAAATGCTTGTTCCGAAATTTTACCGGTTTTATATAAATCTTTACCTAATCTCGGAATCTCCTCCAATTCCAAAAGCTTTTTGAGATTGTTTTCTTGAAGTCTTGCTATGAGCAGCAGGCAGGTATTGGTGCCCATGTCAATTACTGAATATACATTGTTACCGTTTGGCTGCATAAATTCCGATCCAATCGGATTTGCTTATAATATCTATCACTTCAAACTCATGTTGAGTAAGATGCTCAAGTATCTCCTGATCTTCCGAAAGTAAAATTCCCGATAAAAATAATTTACCGTTAACATTTATCCTATTTTTTACATGTTCAATATTTTCAATAATTACACTTCGGATTATATTTGCGCAGATAACATCGAATAAATTCTCTTCGATCTCACTTAATGTGGCTTTAATTAATTTAACTTTTTCATTAACAGAGTTTTTTTCAAAATTCTCTTTTGCATTCTGAATTGAGTCTTCGTCTGTATCAATCGCAACTGCTTCATTGATTCCGAGTTTAATCCCGGCAATTGTCAGTATCCCCGTCCCCGATCCAAAGTCGAGAAGTCTATCCTCGTCACCTTCCATATTTTCACACATTAATTCAAGAACAAGTTGCGTGGTTTCGTTATGCCCCGTTCCAAAAGACATCTTCGGATCAATCTCGATTAAAATTTTATCTTCAATATTTTTTAAATCATCTTTTTTCCATGAAGGATAAATTATAATTTTGTCCTTTATATAAATAGGTTCGATAGAGCTTTCCCAATCGGCATTCCAGTTTTTATTTTCCATTTTCTCGATAATAAAAGCTTTTTGCGAAATTATTTTTCTTCTCAATAAATTTTCTTCAAGAGATTTTATTGTATCATATTCTTTTTCATCAAAATATATTTTTATCAAACCGTTTTCTTCCAATATGTTTTCAATACCTTCCATATATAAATTGTTGTATAGCTCTTCATAATTTTCTTTCCCGAATGAAATCTGCACCTCAAAATAAGTATTACCCATATACCACTCCTCGGGCAGAGTCTAAAGTATTTTTCATCAGCATCGCAATCGTCATCGGACCCACACCACCCGGTACAGGTGTGATTTTTCCGCATTTATCAATGCAGTCTTCAAAATCAACGTCACCTGCTATTTTATAACCTGTTTTGGAATTATTATCCTCAATTCTATTTATACCGACATCAATTATTACACAGCCTTCTTTTATAAAATCATTTGTTACAAAATTTGCTTTGCCAATTGCGGCAATTAATATATCTGCTTGGTTTGTAATTTTCTTTATATCTTTTGTGCGGCTATGACATACAGTAACTGTCGAATTAAATTCGGTTCTCAAAAGTAAATTTGCAACCGGCTTGCCGACAATATTGCTTCTGCCGATTACAACTGTATTCATTCCTTCCGTATTAACATTACTTCTCTTCAGCAATTGCACGATCCCGTAAGGTGTGCATGGTATAAAGCATTTTTCTCCGATCACCATTCTCCCGACATTTAACGGGTGAAAACCATCAACGTCTTTCTTATAATTTATTGACTCAATAATTTTTTGGTCATCGATATGCGTTGGAAGCGGAAGCTGGACTAATATTCCGTGTATCTTTTCATCATTATTAAATTTGTTTATCATTTCAAGCAGGGATTTTTCAGGAACATCTTCCTGTAATTTTTCTGTGACAGAATAAAACCCTAATTCTTCGCAGGCTTTACCTTTGCTTTTAACATAAACTTTTGACGCAGCATTTTCTCCAACCAATATAAAAGCAAGTCCGGGTATAATTCCTTTTTCAAGTTTTAGTTTATCGGTTTCAGATTTTAATTCGGCTTTGATTTGTGAGGAAATTAACTTGCCATCAATAATTTTATTATCCAACTAAATATTTTAAAATTTGTAGCAATATATTAGTATTCGTTTTGTAATTCAATACTTTATAAGTATGAGAATTAGAAGCAATTCTGTCATGCTCGTTCCCAAACTTCAAATCTATCATGGCTCGATCCCAAAACTCCAGTTTAGGGGCGAGTGGTGGGACGAGGTTTCATGGTGGATAATCCACCACTTAATAATTGATTATACAACAGTGAATTACTATTTTTGTCTATGATTAAAAGAAACCTTTTTCACCCTGTAATTGCTTCATTAAAAGATAGTCCTGTCATCTTAATAAATGGTGCAAGACAAAGCGGTAAAACTACGATTGTAAAATATTTGGTTAAAGAAAAAATAATATCCGAATATATCACTTTGATGAAACATCTAACTTAACATCTGCTAACACAGAGCCGGAGGAGTTTTTATCAAAGTTTAAAAACAGTGTTGCACTCGATGAAATCCAGAGGATTCCGAAACTATTATTTCCATTAAATCTGAAATTGACAAAAAAAGGAAGCCCGGAAGATTTTTACTTACAGGATCTGCAAATATATTTTTATTACCAAGATTATCCGAATCACTTGCAGGAAGAATGGAAATATTTACAATATACCCATTGTCTCAGGGTGAACTAAAAGGAGTCAAAGAAAATTTTATTGAATATATTTTTTTCAAATTTAAATCCACTGCTGAAGTTTTCCGGAATTAAAAAGAATTCTATATTTAAAGAATATTTACCGGAGGTTTTCCTGAAGTTCAAAAAAGAAATGAGTAAAGAATAAATTCCTGGTTCGGAGCTTACATAAATACAGTACTTCAAAGAGATATCAGAGATCTATCACACATTGAAGGATTATCCGATATACCAAGACTGTTTCAACTTATTGCATCCCGTTCGATGCAGCAGCTTAATTTAACAGAGCTCTCAAAGAAGTATTTCTACACCTCAAACAATTCTTAACAGGTATATTACTTTACTTCAGGCAACTTATTTTATTGATATGCTGAAACCTTATTCAACAAATCTTGGGAAACGATTGATAAAAACTTCGAAATTAGTTTTCAATGATACTGGCTTGCTGTCTTATTTTCTGGGAATAAATTGGGAACGCACTTGAACATGAAACTCTGTTTCATAACAAAACAGCTCGAAAATAAAATTATCATATAACAATACTGAAGAAAACAAAAAAAGGTTTAGCGAAGATAGAATTTTTATTGATGGATCTCGATGGCTGTCTTACAACAGGACATATTATTTATTCAAGCAATGGAGAAGACATAAAAATGTTTCATACTCATGATGGGTATGGAATTAACCGTGGAAGTCTGCTCGGACTAAAGTTTGCTGTAATAAGCGGAAGAAGTTCGAAGGTAAACAAAATGCGTGTGGATAGATTGAAGATAGATCATATGTATGAAGATGTGGAAGATAAGTTAATTCCTTACAACGAATTAAAAAAAGCATATCAGCTCAAAGACGAAAACTTTGCCTACATTGGTGATGATGAATTTGATATCCCATTGTTAAAGCAAGTTGGGTTTTCCAGTTGCCCGATGAGCGGGATCGAAGAAGTAAAAAAGCATGTTGATTATGTCTGTAAAAAAAACGGTGGTGACGGAGCTGTTAGAGAAGTCATTGATATGATATTGAAAGCGAAAAGATTGATATAAAATATTTGTAAAACTATATAAAATATTTCATGGAAAATTTGGGAAAATTCCAGAGTGGATCAGAGATTCGATGATTCTCCTTTCTGCGTACCAGATGGTAATAGATGGAGGCAAGCACCTCCATCTATTTTGCATTTCCAATTCATTTTTTGAAACTGTAGAGAAGCAGTCGCGTGTTATAAATCCGGGTTTAAAACCTAAACTTACGGTCTTTCAATACTTACAGAATTTATTGCATTATTTTCTGCTATTAATAAATCGGATACATCCACAAGATTATCACCGTTTAAGTCAGCAGGAATAAATCTTCCGGCGGCAAAACTATAAGTATTATTATCTATTTCTGAAATATCATTAAGGTCAATTGTTCCATCCTGGTTTACATCACCACTGTAAATGCAATATACCGGGTCAAACGGTGGTGCGTTTACTACACGTTTTACATTTTGTCCGTAAGCCCATGTATATGTATTAAAAAAATCAAAACTGTATGCGACAACTGATTCATCTAAAAATACTCCTCCATCTCTGGTCCAGGTTTCTAACGAATTAAAATGTTTCAGAACCATATAGTATGATCCTGTTGTAGCATTATAAAAATGAAATGTTGCAAATCGGTTTGCCGAATCAATTGCCCGTTTACTGGAATCTCTCAATGTATAAGGTGCAGCTGCATCTCTTAAATAAATTGTAAGTGAATCTTTTCTGTTAAGCATGAATGTTTGAGGATTATACAATCCTTCAAACAAAACATTAACAGTTACCGAAATACTGCCTGTATATATTCCTCCGTGATCCTGATGATTCGCCGGATTGGTTATGTCTGTTAATGTTGACCCGACATACGCAAGTATCTTTGTGGCAAAAGTCACTATTGGAGGATTTCTCCACTGGAGAGCGGATAAATAAGAATTAAGAGTGGAGGCTGATGTTGTTAATCTCATTTTTGCTATGAGTGTTCCTGTAGCCCAGTCGACGGGCATATTATACCCGTTCCCCGCTCCGGGTAGTGGGTTTAACATTAATTTTAAAATGGCGGATGAAGGGTCTTGTGCAATCCCGACTGACGGATTTCTCGGCCTTAAAGCTGTCGGCAGTTGTGTGCCGAGCATGGTGTAAGTTAATGTGCCTCCATTAGCAATATTATTATCAAACTTTATATAGTATTGTCCTCCTGCATATTCAAAAGGTACTTCATCATTGTAGTTCTTGAGCCGGATTTCAAATTCTAATGAATTAGCCGAAACTATCTGCAAATTCTCAATTGACAATGTATAAAACGGGACCTGCGAAACACTGTAATTTAATCCTAAAAAAAAGAATGACAAAAAAATGTAAATTAATTTTTTCATAGAAGTTTCTTTTTGTTTGTTATTAAAATTTTATGTGAATAAATATATAAATTTTCTTTTTTATTTATAAGTCTTATGAATTATTTAGTATGTGTTTCAGAATAGGTAGTACCGGGCATTCTTGCCTGACAAATTTGTTAAAATAATAAATGAAAACGGATCATTGTATTTTATCTTGAATCATTTCTTCTATTTCCATAAGTCTCTGCTCATCTTCGTTACTATTCAAAATTATCTCTATAACCAATCTCTCTTTTTCCGGTGAGATGTTGTACTTCTTCGTCCGTTCATTTGAAATTGTCTCAATCAGATTTTTATAAAAATCACTTTCAAATATCCTGTTCTCTTTATCCGGAGGAAAATGCAAAAACAAATTTCTGTTCCGGACTGTGATCTTCTCAAGACCAATCTCTGTAGCTTTAATTTTAATACCGATCATCCTGAGAAGATTTGAAACATCATCGAGATATTCACCAAACCTGTCTATCAGCTCATCTCCAATCAATTTTAATTCATCCGGATTTTTTAATTCATAAAGGCGTCTGTAAATATTCAAACGCTCCGTATCGTTTTGCACATAGTCCTTCGGGATCAATGCGTTCAGATCATTTTCGATTACAGTACTTTTTTCTTCGAGCTTCTTTTTTATGCTTTCATTCATTTTTTGAAGTGAGCTCTCATTCTTAAATAAATCTTTGAATTCATTTTCCTTTAGTTCCAATACAGCTTCCTCTATAATATTTATATACATATCAAACCCAATCTCCTGGACAAACCCGCTCTGTTCTTTGCCGAGTAAATTTCCCACGCCTCTGATTTCCATATCTCTCATTGCAAGATTAAAGCCCGAACCAAGCTCGGTAAATTCTTCTATCGCCTGTAATCTTTTCACAGCAGTCTTTGTCAGCTTGCCGTGAGGCGGCGCAATAAGATATGCAAATGCCTGTACATCACTCCTCCCGACTCTTCCCCGCAATTGATAAAGTTCAGACAGGCCATAATTGTCCGCGTTATTTATTAATATTGTATTTACATTCGGAATGTCCAGACCCGATTCTATTATCTTTGTGCAAAGTAAAACGTTAAGCTTTTTTTCAATAAAATTTATCACAATATTTTCGAGTTCCTTTCCATCCATTTGACCATGCGCAATACCTATCTTCGCTTCGGGAACATAAGTTTTGATCGTATCTCCGAGCGTGTGAAGTTTTTTGATCCTGTCATTCACAAAATAAACCTGACCTCCGCGATTTATTTCATGTCTTATTATTCCCTCTATCTGTCTCCAGTCTAATTTTATTATTTCCGTTATGATTGGCTTCCTGTTTTTCGGAGGAGTATTTATTATAGATAAATCTCTGGCACCAAGCAAAGAAAAATTCAACGTTCGCGGTATCGGGGTCGCCGTCAGTGTCAGTGTATCAACATTCGGCTTCATGCTTCTCAGTTTTTCTTTTGCCTTCACGCCAAATCTCTGCTCTTCATCTATTATCAGCAATCCCAAATCTTTAAAATTAATATCCTTCGATAATATGCGGTGCGTTCCAATAAGTATATTTAATTTTCCGGCAGACAAATTTTCTAAAATTTTCTTCTGCTCTTTTTTATTCTTTAGCCGGGTAATGTTTTCGACATCCACTGCAAACGGTGCAAGCCGGTCTCTGAATGTATTGTAATGCTGCACTGCAAGTATTGTCGTCGGAACAAGGACGGCAACCTGTTTATTATCCATCACGGACTTAAATGCTGCTCTTACTGCGACTTCGGTTTTTCCGAAACCCACATCACCGCATACTAATCTGTCCATCGGGTTTTCCGTTTCCATATCTTCTTTTGTTTCTACTGTTGCCTGGAACTGATCCGGTGTATCTTCATACATAAAATTTGCTTCGAGCTCTTTTTGCCAGTGTGAATCACCCGAAAATTTAAATCCAATTTCGGATTTTCTCTTCGCATACAGAATAATTAAGTCTCTTGCAATGTCTTTAACTTGTTTCTTTGTTCGTGATTTCAGCTTATCCCACTCGCCGCCGCCCAGCCGCGTCAGTGCCGGAGTGTGACCTTCTGCACCGGAATATTTTTTTATGAGATTTATATTATTGAGATTGAGAAATAATGTATCGCTTCCGTAATAAGACAGCACTACAACTTCCTGGTTATTATTTCCGACAGTAATTTTTTTTAATCCCGAATATTTTCCAATACCGAAATCTCTATGGACCACGTAATCCCCGTAGACAAGCTCTTTTAATTCACCAAAACTCAGGCCCTTGAATTTCTGTTTTCGCTTTTTTATTTGTTTAAAATATCTCCCGAATATTTGATGTTCTGTATAAAGTAAAATTTTTTGATCAGTAAATATAAATCCGTTGTGAATTGATTCGGGAATTACAGTAAATTTATTTCTGATGCTGAAATTTTCATTGAATGGCTTGCTGCTTTCCATCTGCTCATCACTATCCTGATGAATTTTTTCATCCTGTTCGATTATATTTTCATCTTCAAAGTCTTCGATGAGTTCTCTTATTCTGTTTGACTGATGCGCGTCAGATGAAAGTACAATTGCTTCGTAACCTTTTTTAATATTTTCGCACAGATTTTGATAAAGTGCTTTAAGATTGGAATGAAAATCGGGCTGCGGCTTTGAATCAAAATTTATTTCAATATTATTACCTTCAGTAATTGATCTCCCGAATGCAGTGATATTAATTTGTTTAAATTTATTCAGGAATTCAGTTATTTGTTCATCTTTAATTTCATTAAAAATTATCTCCGGTTCATCAATTATTACAACCACATCTTCAGGAAGGTAATTAAATATATTTTCTTCCGGCTCATAATTTCTCTCTTCATCATCATCTGTATTTAAATTTATTCCTATCTTCACCGAATCAATCTCCCTCACCGATCTTTGTGAATTAATATCAAACTCTCTTATTGACTCTATCGTGTCACCGAAAAACTCAATCCTGACAGGGCTTTCTAAGTTCTCTGCAAACAAATCAATAATTCCTCCCCTTACGGAATAATCACCGGCTTCATCTACAAAATCTTTTTTATTGAAATTGTATTTATTAAAAGTATTCAGCAACTCATCGAAACTTCGGTTTTCATTTTTCTTTAACTCGATTATAGATGCTGTGAATTTATCTTTTGAAATAATTTTATTTGAAAGCTCGGAAGCATTTGCGATCACAATGAATTCGCTGCCTTCGGATAAGTCAATTAAAATCTTCGAAGTTGATTCACTGTCGGAAAGTTTCGACGAATAAGCTGACAAATTTTTATAAGCATCAAGTAAATCGAGGTCATCTTTTAATTTTACAATTCTGTCGGCATCGTAAGAAATATAAAATAATTTCTTACTGATATTTTTATAGATGTAATGAACAATAAACGAAGCGAGTGAGCCGCTGACTCCGCTTAAATTTATTTTATGATTATTTTTAAATGAATTTGTGATCCCGGGAAATTTTTCCGAAGAGAATATCTTAGATTTGATTTGTTGGATTGTTTCAGTCATTACATTTCTCCGAATCCTTCTGCAAAAAATTTTACCATTTCTTCTGAAAGCGCTGTTTCGTCCTCACCTTCGAATTTAAGTGTAAGTGTTGAACCTTCTTCTGCAGCAAGAGTCATCACTCCTATTATACTTTTTCCGTTTACTTCATACCCGTCTTTCGATATATAAAAATCCGCTTTGTACTTTGCTGCTATCCTGACGATCGCAGAAGCAGGCCTTGTGTGCATCCCGGCTTTATTTACTATCGTTACTTCTTTTTCGACCATTGACTATGATGAAATGGTAAAATGATTTTTATGAATTTATTATTTATCATTTATAAAAATATATTCTTTATTATAATTATAACTTAATATAAATACATTATATCAAAATCAGAAATTCATAACAATCATCTAAACCATTTAAATCTGCGGTCAAAAAATTCTCCCCATAAGCATTTCCGAAAACCATTTAAGTCGTTCTTTTTGATCTCCGTCCGGCAAAGTATTAAGATATTTATCTGCTAACTTTGTGTATCGTTCAATTTCTTTCTGTGCCGATTCTATTACTCCGTATTTTTCATAAATATTTTTTATCTTTAATATTTTTTCAGTATCATCTGGCTTTAAACCGGTTTTATTTACAATGTTTATAATTTCCTGTTTATCTTTTTCATCATCGACAGCTTCCATAGCTTTCAAAAGTAAATACGTTTTTTTTCCTTCCACCAAATCACCGCCGATTTTTTTTCCGAATTCACTTTCATCGGCATTTATATCCAGAAGATCATCCTGTATTTGAAATGCAAGACCTATATTGGCTGCATAATTTCTTATGTTGTCAACTTGCTCCGGACTCCCATTTCCGATCAAAGCTCCTACAATCGCGGATGTCTCAAGCATTTTTGCTGTCTTCTTTTTTATCATCATAATGTATTCATCGATTTTTACGTCATTTCTTTCTTCGAATTCTTTATCAAAGCTCTGCCCTTCACAGACTTCTACTATTCCATCGGTAAATGATTTTATAATTTCAGTTAATTCCGGTGATTTTGTTTTTATTAAATATGAATAAGCCAGACCTATCAAATGATCACCGGTGAGTATAGCCACATTTTCATTCCATTTTTTATGTACAGTTTGCCTTCCTCTTCTTGTATTTGCATTATCCATTATATCATCATGAACAAGAGTGAAGTTATGCAGCATCTCCAATGCAACCGAGGCATTTAAGGCATCTTCAATTTTCCCTCCGACGGCTTCACAGGAAAAAATTAACATCATCGGCCGGATTCTTTTACCTCCGCCGTTTAATACATATACTAACGGCTCATAAAGAGTTGCCGGCTTTTGTTTAATAATAGAATCCGTCAGGATTTCGTCAACTCTTTTTTTATATTGAAGGTAAGTATTGAAATGATTTGCCATTAAAGAAAATTTATTCGCTTGTAATTTTTTGAGCCTTCTAAATGTTGGTTGTAATATATAATTTATTGCTCAATATATAAAATTAATGTTTTTAGTTATATGAAATTACAAAACAAATTCTGCACGTCACTTTTCTTAATAACAGTATTTATCATTTGTTTTAACCTCCTGGGCTTCAAAACGTCAGATTATAATGATGAAAAAACCTATTCATCTTTAGTAAAAGTATTCGCCAACAAGATAAATGACGGAGACCTGCCGGACTGGGCTACAATGGATCCCGAAAAAGACGGATTCGAGGGAACACGGACAAAAGAATTTTTTAAATATCTTCAAACCCTTGATTTCGTACCTGAAAGAAAAGAAGTAATTGTTGCTGTTATTGATTCGGGATTCGACATTGAACATACCGATCTGCAGGAAAACATCTGGAACAATGAAAATGAAGTCAGGGGAATAAAAGGAATTGATGATGACGCAAACGGTTATATAGATGACTTCTACGGGTGGAATTTTCTTGGCAATACCAAATATCTTTCACTTGAAGTTACAAGAGAATATCTAAGATTGAAAAAAGCAAACACCCCTGAATCAGATAAATATTTTCAAAGAGTAGAAGAAGAGTACGAAAGTAAAAAAGAAGAGACTATGACAACTAAAGTCGGTCTCTCACAAACCCTTGATGATGTTCTCGATGCTGAAAAAATTCTTAAAACAAAAAATATTTCCACTGACCCGAAACAGTTAATGGAAATATCAGATAAATTACCGGAAGGGAAAGTAAGTGATGCTGCTTCAATTATACTTGGAGTTTACATGCTTTTTGGATTGGATAAAAATGGTTTGGTCGAGCTAACGGAAGAATATGAGACGAAAGCTAAATATCTTTATGATACTACAAACACTCATTCTCTTATTGGAGATAATCCTGAAATTTTATTAGAAACAAATTACGGAAATAATGACGTATCGGAGAAAAAAGAAATTCACGGAACGCACGTTGCAGGAATTATTGCATCGAAGAAAACAGGTCAGGCGCCTTTTGCGAAAATTATGTGCCTGCGTGCAGTTCCCAATGAAGGTGATGAAAGAGATAAAGACGTTGGTAACGCAATAAGGTACGCTGTCGACAACGGCGCAAGTATTATAAACATGTCAGCAGGAAAATATTTTTCTCCGGATCCTGAATTTGTTGTTGAAGCAATAAAGTATGCAGAAAGCAAAGGAGTTTTGTTTGTTATCTCCGCAGGAAATGAAGGAGATGATATTTCCGATATTGTTAATTATCCGAGAAAATATTATATAGAGAATGGTAACAAAAAATATTTTTCTAATATGATAGTTGTCGGAGCAAATTCGTGGATGAAAAAGTGGACTCAGGAAAAAGATCCTGAGAATAAAAATCTGAAGTATGATCTTGCAGCACCGTTCAGCAATTATTCAAAAGAAGTTATAGATATTTTTGCTCCGGGTGTACAAATAAATTCAACAGTGCCTGGAAATAAATATAAAGAAGTTGACGGAACGAGCATGGCCTCACCTGAAGTTACCGGTGTTGCGGCTGTTTTGAAATCTTATTATCCGACATTGACCGCGCAACAGTTAAAAGAAGCAATTGTACTGTCAGCTAGACAGTATCCCGGTTTAATGGTAAAAGTAAAAGGGAAATCTAAAGAATTATTTTCCAATCTTTCAAAGTCCGGCGGAGTTATTGATCTGATGAATGCATATAAGAAAGCGGGAGAGCTGGTCGGTTTGCAGAATTAAATTTTTTATTTTATAAAATGTTTTTAATACTCCTTATCTATAAAATTTTTTTATTTTATACAATTCATTTATATCCGTGAAAATTAAATTTATTATTTCTTCGTAAATATCTCCAGGTTATTTAATTGTTTAATCCTTCCTCAATACATGACAATTTTTTGCAGATTTAGCGAATTATTTTTGCAAGCTTTCGTTCGAAACACTGATAATACTGATGTTAATTTGCGACAATATTCTTTTGTTTTTTTTGTGTGCGTAATTTGAATTTTACACATGCGATTAAGTTTTTTTATCCCGTAGGGATATAATATTGGTAACCTAAAAATCTAATACCATCAAGTCCCGTCAGGGACGAAATGTTTTTTACTCTGGCACTTTTAGAATATATCTTTCATCAAATTCGATTTCATATGCTTTCAGAAAAGATTTATATTCTTCTATAAATGTTACTTTGCTGTGATGTTGTTCCTGATTCTTTATATAATTAATAACTTTATTTAAATGGGAATGACTATAAGAAAAAGCTCCATAACCTTCCTGCCATGCAAATTTTGAGGAAGTAAATTTCTTTTCATTTATCCATTTTGAAGAACATCCTTTTATGTCCTGCATTAGGTCGGATAGCGATTGATGAGGTCTGAATCCTATTAGAATGTGTATATGATCTGAAACCCCGTTTATTATGATCATCTTATGTTTTTGAGTTTGTATTATTCCAGTAATATATTTATACAGTTCATTTTTCCATACATTATTGATTAATGAAGCTCTATATTTTACTGCAAAAATTAACTTAAGATGTATTTGTGTATATGAATTTGCCATCTTTTAAAGATTAATTTCGTCCCTACGGGACTAAAATTTAAATAACATTTTGCTACCAAGATAAAGTCCCTATGGGACTAACTTCTTTATTTCACAAGTATTCTGAAATTAATTATATATCTTTTCCAAAACAGGTCTGTGGGTGTGGATTTCTTGAAATCAGTTTTTAATCATCAAGGACACCCTCAGTATTGAAGCTGCTGCTCTAACTGGCAACATAGATTTATTACTCCTTTCTGAGAGAGTGATACTCCCTCTTTTAATTTCCTAATCAATATAGTAATAATTTTCTTAAAATGAAGAGCGGCTACGATTTACTTATTTTGAATAAGGTTTGTTACCCAAATTTATGCAGATAATTTGAATAATCTCTTATCTTCTTTAATGATAGAGTGTGTTAAGAATATTTCTTTTTTGTTTAACTTGGGAGGAGTTAATTTTAAGGAAGGTACCTTTTGAACAGTCCAACCATGATCAAGCAAATCATCAATGAGCGTTCCTTTTTTCTCTGTTTCCTCAATATAAATTTTAAAAGTTGTTTCAAAAGATTTTTTTGCATCTGAAATTGAATTTCCATAAGCAGATAAATCCAAGGAGGGTGAGTATGCAATAATTGAATTGTTTTCCTTTATGAAAAATATTTCCAATTTTACTTCTATTTCATTTTTAATATTCATGTAACAAACTTATTTTTTCTAAATTTAAGAAGCAACACACTTGTTAAAGAAACAAAAGAAAATTTTTAAAGGTACTCTGTAGTGCAGCATAACTTCCTAAAATATTTTCTTCCCATTCAAATACGTTTCAAAAACTTTTGCATCTTTAATTTCCTCTCCGGTCATTACAAATAAATCATCTTCCATTATAACTATGTCAGCTGCCTTTCCAATCTCAAGGCTGCCTCTAACATTCTCTTCATAAGTTGCATAAGCATTGTTAAATGTATAAGCTTCAAGGCAATCTTCTAACGAAATATTGTTCTCAGTAACAAAGCCGTTTTCAAATCCGTTGACTTTTCTTGTCATTGCATAAAAAATTGTTTCGAAAGGACTTTCTCCGACAACCGGAAAGTCAGTACCATAGCACACTTTAGCTCCTATGTCAAATAATTTTTTGTAATTATGTTCAAGTTTGTAATCATCAATTATTTCAAAAGCCGTTTTAGCATCACTAAATAAGTGAGTCGGCTGCACCGAGGCAATTACATTTAATTCTTTGAATCTCCGGAAATCATTTTCACGGATATGCTGTGCATGTTCAATTCTAAATCTTCTGTCTCTCTTACCAAATTTTTTAATCAGCAATTCATTTAAATCAAGAAGCTCAGAAACTGCTTTATCTCCTATCGCATGAACTGACATCTGAATTCCAGCCTGATCTATTTCATAAGCAAGCTTCTCGAATTCTCCGCTATTTACAAATTCTGTTTTTATTCCATTGTGCTTTGTGTATTTGTAATTCGAATGCATTAATGCAGTCCTGCTCGACAGAGAGCCATCATAGAATGCTTTAAGCGAGTTAAATTTAATTAAATCCGACAGTTTTTCAAATTCTTTTTTATATTTATTCAAATTATAAAATTCCTGAAAAGGTAATCTTGCGTCAACCCTCAGTTGTAGTTTATTTTGTATAATTAACTCTTTATAAATTTCCAGATCTTCAACCAAAGTAATATCCGAAATTGCAGCGATACCAAAGGAGTGAAACTTTTGCATTTGATTAATAACTATCTCTGTTCTTTCTTTTAATGATACAGCAGGAATTTTTTGCATTACAAAATCACGCGCCCTCTCTTTAAGTTCACCTGTTATAAGATTATTTTTATCTTTAACTATCTCTTCAGATGTAAAATTATTTTGTTTGGATAATATTCCTGAAATCTCCAAAGCTTTTGAATTTGCAAAAGCCGAATGCATATCGAACTTCGAAATAATCACCGGGATATCAGAACATGCATCATCTAAAAAGCTTTTATCCGGAATAAAATCTTCTGTAAAATTAGTTTCCGAAAAATATCCTCCATAAATCCAGTTGTTTCCATTTTTATCTTTGTATTCTCTAATCCCATTTATAAAATCTTTTTTAGTTTTTGCTTCTCTGAGATTGAGCTGTGAATTTACAAAAGCCCCTTTTATAAAATGACAGTGACCGTCTGTAAACGCAGGGAGGATAAGCTTTTTGTGCATGTCAATAACTTCGTCATATTTATTTTTAATATTCTTTGCCTGTTCATCGCTTCCGGTAAAATTTATTTTTTCTGATAGAGAGTTAAATCCTAAAGAATGCGCAAAGGAATTTTTGCCTAGCCAAACTTTTGCATTAATTAATAATGTGTTCATCTTTCGTTTTTAAATAAATTTTAAATTAGCAATTTTCGATAAGTAACTTAAATCTGACGCTGCTAATTTTGAATAACATATTTTTTATAAATATAAATTTAAATGAAAAATGAATAACATTCCCCAAACTAAAAAATAAAACAGTATCAAATGAAAACATCAAAAGACTACGAACAGGAATTTCTTACAAATATAAAAGAGAAAACCGGCAATGATTTAAATTCGTGGATGAAAATTCTTAAGAGCACATCCTTGTCTAAAATGAAGGAAACGGTTGACTGGCTGAAAAAAGAAAAAGGCCTGAATCATTCGGAAGCAACATTTCTTACAGGTATTTTTCTTAACGATGGAAAACCTGTTTACAATGACGATGGAAATTTATTCTCTGCTTTGTTTAAAGGAAAGGATTCATTTATTCCGGTGTATGAAGAATTGGAAAATCAAATTAAATCAACATTCGATAACATCGAAATCGTCCCGACAAAAACCTATATTTCTTTTCGTGACGGAAGAGAGTTTGCAGTGGCATCAATAAAGAGCAAGGAAATAAGGGTCGGAATGGACCTCGGGGATGTGAAGTTTGATGATTATGCCCAAAAGGCAGCTTCACTCGGAGCAATGCCAAGGATTTCTCATATGATTAGCTTAAAAGATAAATCGGAAATAAATAAAAAGTTGATAGATCTTTTGAAGAGTGCACACCGGCGGATAAAAAAATAACATTCATTCAAAGGTGAAGGTCAATTTTAAAAAGATTGAAAATATATATTTAAAAATAAATTGTTCATTAGAAAAATATAAAATCGCATTAACCGCAAGCACGCAAAGTATTTATGCCCGCCTGTAATTGCGGTGATGACCCAAGTTAGCTATAATCGACAGGCAAAGCTCGCAAAGAATTTTTTCTTACTATATTTTTTGCTTGAAGCCCTTGTGCTTGGTGACTTATGTGTTTTAAACCCGGATTGTTCGTTCAAAAAATTGGAATCAACCTTAGTAGAAAATAAAGTATAAAAATATTTTACCTTATTACCTTATCGTGAAAATAGAATTTAATAATCTATATACTCATTTTATTTTTTCTACATTGCATCGGCAACCGCTAATTGAAGAAGAAACCGGGAACGAATAGAAAAATATATCACAGGTATAGTGAATATTAATAGATGCCATTTGTATTCTATTTATGCCAATCCTGACCATACCCACTTTCTTGTTTCGCGCTCACCAAAAATGTCAGAAGAAGATTTAGCAACAAATGTTGCAATTAGTTTACAAAAATTCATCAATGAAAATAGATTATGTAGAACACAATTTGCCTGGCAGGATTCTGCTTCTGCATTTTCTGTATCAAAATCTGATGTTGACAAAGTTTGTAAATATATTCTTAATCAACCAAACCATCATCGGAAGATAACATTTACAAAAGAATACGAAATGTTTTTAAAATTTTATCAGAGAAGCAAAAAAAATAAGGTAATAAGGTTAAGATGAGTGGTTGTTTAAATTTTCTACTAAGGTTAAAAACTTTAAGAATTTTTATTAATCTAAATAGAAAACAGAAGCAAAAAGATTCGAGGTACATCTGCCTGGTACAAGCAGGTTGTTTTGCTTTAAAAGCTTT
>JALYRX010000098.1 GCA_030855105.1 Bacteroidota bacterium
CCCGTGACACTTACAAATAAGCATGCAAAAATTGAATTAGCTAATGACGGAACACCGTTGATGATAGTAATGGGATGGAATGAAAGCCAGGCATACTGGTCGGCAGTGAAGTATAATGCAAACGGTGAAGTAGAATATACGATCAATAATCAATCCGGAGAAGCAGAGAATGCAATAACGGATAATAATAAAAACAAAATAACAAAGATAAAAAAGATAACACTTGACAACTATCCTAACCCGTTTAATCCGACGACAAAAATAAATTACGAGCTGCCTGTAGAACGAATTGGCAATTCGTTCTACGATGTAAAGCTGACAGTATACAATATTCTCGGAGCCGAAGTTGCAACATTAGTAAGCGAGAAGCAAAGTGCCGGCAGCTATTCGGTTACATTCAATGCCCGCCTGACGTCGGGGCAGGCAGCAGATCTTTCAAGCGGAATATATTTTTATAAGCTACTGTTAAACGGAATAGTCGTTGATACAAAAAGAATGCTGCTGGTGAAATAAATTCTTGGCTTGGTCGTTTTAATACTTATTATTTTTAAAGCTCACCCGATATATTTTAAGGTGAGTTTTTTTTTAAAATTACACTCTAAGTATTTTATAATTTTTTTGTATGTCATATGTTAAATTTATAATCTAATTTTATCAAATCTCAACTAAAGACCATTTCAAATCATGAAAACAAATTTAAAGATTATTTTTATTCTGTTACTTTTTATTAATGTGTTACCTTCCTTTGCACAACATACCGGCGAGACGGATAAATATTCACAGGTGAGAATTTTTGTGTCAGGTGAAGACGGAATAAAAAGAATAAGCGATGCAGGGCTTCTTATAGACCATGCCGTCAGAAAGCCGGATTACATGGATGTATGGCTTTCTTCAAAGGAAATTGAAATGCTGAAAAAATCCGGAGTGAATTATAACATATTGGTTGAAGACTGGAATAAGTATTACGAAAGCTTACCCAAAATGTCTAATGCTGAAATGCGAAGATCAATAATAGATTCTAAAAAATCAGATAATGTCAGCCATTCTATTTACGGTTCGATGGGAGGATTCTTAACTTATAACGAAGTAAATGCAAAGCTCGATTCTATGCGGCTGCAGTTTCCCGGTTTGATTTCATCAAAGTTTTCTCTCGGAATAACTGTACAGGGTCGATCGATCTGGACGGTAAGATTAACAAAGAATCCCGATGTCTCTACCGGAAGACCTGAAGTATGGTATCATTCATTGATTCATGCAAGGGAGCCGGAAAGTATGGAGCATGGAATTTATTTTATGTACTGGCTTCTGGAGAATTACGGAATTGACCCGATTGCTACATACATTTTAAATAACAGAGAACTTTATTTTACTCCTGTCATAAATCCCGACGGGTATGTTTATAATCAGACGAATAGTCCTAACGGAGGCGGGCTGTGGAGAAAGAACAGAAAAGCAAATGCCGGAGGCAGTTTTGGAATAGATCTTAATAGAAATTACGGAACGTTTCAATTTTGGAATTCTCCTAACGGCGGCTCCAGCACAAGCCCTTCAAGCGATACATACAGGGGTCCTTCTCCTTTCTCTGAACCCGAAACACAAGCTGTTATGAATTTTGTTAATTCAAGAAATATACAAGCTGTACTTGGCTCGCATACTTACGGAAATCTATTGATAAAACCTTGGGCATGGCAGGATCCGCTTCCGACTCCGGATGATAACATATTCAATGAGTATTTTGTCGACATGACAAAATATAATCATTACACAACAGGTACACCTTCGCAAACAGTTGGTTATATGGTAAGAGGCGGAGCAGATGACTGGTATTATAATGATTCGGCGCATTCTCCGCACAGGATTATTGCGATGACTCCGGAAACAGGAACTACAGGCTTTTGGCCTACTCAGGCAGAGATCATTCCGCTTGCTCAGGGTATGCTTTTTACAAATCAATACTTTGCTTTGATTGGCGGAGCATATGTTTACCCGGTATCAGTTGCGTTTAATAAATCAAATTATAATGCCGGAGAAAACGGAATTTTAAAAATAAATTTTAAGAATAAAGGTTTGGCAACTGCTCAAAATGTAAAGATCGAATGCAAGACTTCGAGTTATTATTTAAATGTTCCCGTTACTTTTTATAATTATTCAAGTCTTAATTCTTTTCAGTCCGACAGTGCATCTTTTGGATTTACAATTTCTTCGGCAGTTCCTAACAATTCTGCAATCCCATTAGAAATTAAATTCTTGCAGGATGATACAAATGTTGTTTATTCGGAGACAAAATATCTTTTGATTGGAAACGGAAATATTTCCTTAGCCGATAGTTCTGAAAATGGTTTTAGTAAGTGGACAACAACACAGGGATGGGCTGTAACTTCTTCACAATCGCATTCTCCCACAAGGTCATTCACTGATAGTCCTTCGGGAAATTATCTTAACAATGCAAATAATTCTATGACTTTAATTCTTCCGGTTAATGTCAGCACGTTTCCTGTTACATACTTAAGCTTCTGGCATAGATATAATACCGAGCCGGGTTATGATTTTTGCAATGTGGAAGTTTCCAGCAATAACGGAAGCGTATGGCAGACGGCAGCATCGTTCAACGGTGTAAATACAAGCTGGTCACAGCAGGTTCTTGATATTTCATCTTATGCTAATGCTTCAACTCAAATGAAAATAAGATTTACTTTGAAAGCTGACGGAGGTCTCGTTGAGGATGGATGGTATGTAGATGATATAAAACTTTCGAATTATAATTTATTAATGAACAACGTTATAACAAATGTGAATCTGACTTTAGCTCAGGAAGGATTTTATAATCCTGTTTCCGGTTCATTAAATTTATCCGATACGGTTTCAGTTTACCTGAGGAATACCAACGCGCCTTACAGCATTGTAGATTCTTCAAAATGCGTGATTGACTCTTTGACACTTTCCGGAAGCAGCGGATTTACAAATGCTCCGACGGGAATTTATTATATTGTTGTCAGACACCGGAACTGTATCGAAACATGGAGCAAAGCCGGCGGAGAAGCTTATTCATTCGGAGGAATCGTGAATTATGATTTTACTTCTTCAAATACACAGGCATTCGGTAATAATCTAAAGCTTGTCGGAACAAGGTATTGTATATTCAGCGGTGATGTGAATCAGGATGAAATAGTTGACCTTGTGGATTTGAGCTTAATAGAGAATGATGCATTTAATTTTTTATCGGGATATCTTTCTACTGATGTGAATGGTGATTATGTTGCGGACATCGCCGATCTTACACTGACAGATAATAACGGTTTTAATTTAGTCGAGACGATAAGACCTTAAATCAATTGTCACTGGTCAATGGTCAATGGTCAATAGTCAATAGTCAATAGTCAATGGTCAATGGTCAATGGTCAATGGTCAATGGTCAATGGTCAATGGTCAATGGTCAATGGGAAATGTTCAATGGTCAATCGTCAATAGTCAATGGTCGAATTACTTCTCCCTCCCCTTTCTTTTAAAGGGGAGGGTCGGGGAGGGGTTGGAGTGGGGTTGCGAAGTTTCAATGATCAATATTAAAGGTTAAAGGTTGAATCTTATTTGTTAATTGAAAACTGAATCTTGCGTAACTTCAGTTAATTACTATGATAAATAAGAAATTTGTTTTTTAAAAATTTCTTATTAAAAAATCAGCGAGTATTAGTAATATCAGTGTCATCAGCGTTCCATAGTTTTAATTCCTTCGAACTTGTTATTGAAAGCAGTTTAAATTAATTTCCCCAAATTCAAAACTCCCCTGAAAGGAAAAAACAAATGAAATCTTTCTTCCGGTTTATTTTTATGTTCTCCATTCTTTTATCTTCTTTCCAAAATAGTTATTCTCAGTTTCCAACATACAGACTTGACGTAAAGAATTTTGTATTAGTTAATCAATATCGAATTACATTTGATATAGTTTTGACACATACAAATTCAAGCACGATGCAATATGCCGGAGGGCAATATTTTCTAAAAATTCCGCAAAGTTTTGGATCAATTGGTATAGGAAATGGAGTAAATTCCGGATATCAATATGATTCGGCTGATGGAACACCAATCTCAGATTTCCCAATGAATATGATTCCAAGGAATCCATCTGTTGCAGCAGCAATTATTAATGGAATCCCTTCTTATGAATTAAGATTAGCAGCAAACTCAATACCAGGTGCCGGTAACGGATTATTCCTTCCTGAAGGAATACCTTTAAAAGTTATTAAAATGAAATTAAAGTCAGCTACTCCTTTCAATTTTTCATATTTTAGTCTTGCCATAAGAGATAGTTGTTCAGATAATCCCCTTTCATTAACAAGAACAAAAATAAATGGATGGATAGACTATATCGGAACTGAATTTACAAGATGTGCAAATCACTTCGTTGATACTACTTTTATAAATTCAATAGTAAATTGTAACATTAAATTTACTACTGAAGGACTTTACAACATTTCAACCGACAAACTTAATAAAAGAGATACGGCAACAGCATATTTTCGGAATGTAAATTCTCCTTACCAAATCATTGATTCATCACTTGCAATAATTGATACGATAACATTAACAGGAAATTTTAATTTTTTCCAGACACCTGCGGGAGTTTACTACATTGTTGTAAAAAATAAAAACAGTATAGAAACCTGGAGCAAACAGGGAGGAGAAAATCTGACGTCCGGAATTAATAATTACGATTTTACTGCTTTATCATCGCAGGCATATGGCGAGAACATGGTTCTAAAGGGAAGCGTGTATTGCACTTACAGCGGGAATATAAATAACGATATGATCATTGATGTCGAAGATTTGCTTTATGTTGATAATGATTCATTTAACTATTTAACAGGAAATTCCATAACCGATTTAAACGGCGATTATCTGGTAGATGTAGATGACCTCAGAATCGTCGACAGGAATACGCGAAACTACGTATCAGTCGAAAGACCCGGAGTTTTATCAAATAAAAACACTTTACAATAAAAATATGAAATCATTTTTTAAAAAATAACTTAAGGGCATCTCTAGAAACTCAGCACAAGAAATAGAAAATAAAATAGAAAATAAAAAAATGGGTGTATAAATAATTAGGTAATGATTATTTTTGTATCATATAAAAATAAAAGAAAATGCAAAAT
>JALYRX010000002.1 GCA_030855105.1 Bacteroidota bacterium
CCTGTTAAATAAAATGTTCTCTAGATTGAGACCGGAAGTGAGCCCCATCATCAAGTAGCAAAAAAAAGATCTTTTTTTGTGGGGTAAGGTATGTACTTGACTTATTTGTTAATAGACGTGTACAGAGTGATTAATTATGATTAATTATAGGAGAATTTTATATTTATAAATTGTAATTCGTAATTTGTAATTTGTAATTTGTGACTTAATAATGTTCAATGATGAATTTATTATTTAGTATTTATTATTTATAACTCGTTACTTGTGGTTTGCAATTCCAAATTCTTAAATTGAATGAATATTCCATCAGGCACCATCACATTTATGTTCACAGACATCGAAGGCAGCACAAAGCTCGCGCAGGAATTTCCGAAGACGCTTCAGTCTGCTTTGGAAAGACATCATACGATAGTGAAAACAGCAATTGAATCAAACAACGGATTTGTATTTGAAATAATCGGAGACAGTTTCTGCAGTGCTTTTGAAAATGCAAAGGATGCTGTCAGAGCTGCAGTTGATGCACAGTTAAATCTTAACAAAGAAAATTGGGAAGATGCTGAAATTAAAATTAGAATTGGTCTTCATTCCGGAAATGCAGAGTGGAATGGTAAAAGGTATATGGGGTATATTACTCTAGCCCGGGCATCAAGAGTCATGTCTTCAGGTCATGGTCATCAAATTATAATTTCAAACAGCACTTATGAGTTAATTAAAAATGAATTTTACTCAGTCAAAGAAAAAGATATTTCATTCCGTGATCTTGGTGAAAGAAGAATGAAGGATGTTATACAGCCGATCAGACTTTTTCAGATTTTGTGTCCCGGGCTCATTGAAGATTTTCCTCCTTTAAAAACACTCGATGCAAGACCCAATAATCTTTCTGTTCAATTAACCGGATTTATAGGAAGAGAAAAAGAAATAGCTGATATAAAAAAAATATTATCCGGTGTAAGGCTTCTGACTTTCCTCGGTCCGGGAGGAACTGGAAAGACGAGACTGGCTTTACAGGTCGGAGCTGATATCATAGATGATTTTGCTAACGGAGTATGGATTGTAGAGCTTGCTTCTTTGCATGATCCGTTTCTTCTTCCACAATCAATAGCCGAATCACTCGGATTAAAGGAAAACCCTGGAGTGCCAATTGAAAAAACCCTCATTGACTTTTTAAATGTTAAAGAAATTTTGATTATATTAGATAACTGTGAACACTTAATAGATGCTTCATCGAAATTGACCGAAAGACTTTTGCAAAATTCTCCCGGGCTGAAAGTAATTGCTACAAGCAGGGAAGCATTGAGATGCAAAGGAGAATTTACGCACATGGTTTCATCTCTCGCTCATCCCGATCCAAAAGAATTGATCACAGCAGAAAGACTATCTCAATACGAAGCTGCAAGATTATTTATTGAAAGAGCTATGGCAGTTAATCCAAAGTTCAGGGTAACCAATGAAAATGCTCCTGCATTAGCCGGTATATGCTCCCAGCTTGACGGGATACCGCTGGCTATAGAGCTCGCCGCAGCAAGGATTAATGTTTTATCATTGGATAAAATTCATTTAAGGTTGGATGGCAGGTTTAAATTGCTTACAGGAGGAAAGAGAACAGCCCTCCCAAGACAGCAAACCTTGAAAGCAATGATAGACTGGAGTTATGATCTTCTCACGGAGAAAGAGAAGTCTTTATTCCGTCGGCTCTCGGTTTTTTCAGGAGGATGGTCTTTAGAAGCAGTCGAGGAAATATGTTCTGATAACAATATGGATAGTTATGAAACAATGGATACTAATTCAAATCTTCTTGATAAATCGCTCATTAGTTCATCTGAAATAAACGGAGCAACAAGATTTTTTATGCTTGAAACTATTAAACAGTATTCTAAAGAAATATCTGATTCAAATAAAGAAACCAACCAAAAACATTTAAATTATTTCAAAAAACTTTCAGATCATGAACAAATGATCTTGAATGGAATGCCTCAAATCGAATGGATAAAATTGATTGAAAGCGAACAGGATAATATCAGAGCTGCAATTAAGTGGGGATTAGAGAATGAGCCGGAAGACGCATTACGAATGGTAAATGATATTTCAGAATTCTGGAATATTAAAGGTAACTTTCTTGAAGGATTGCAGATCTGTGTGAAGATTCTTAACGCAAATTTACCTGTCGATGCAATTCTCAGGGCAAGAATTTCATACGCTGCCGGCCTTATGTCGGTCAATCTTGGAAATATCTCCGATGCAGAAAAATACGTGAAAGAAAGCCTTGGTGTATTTCAGGAATTTAATAGTAGCATAGATATCGGAAAAAGTCTTAACATGATGGGAGTAATTTTAAATTTAAACATTGAGACTCAAAGTGAATCATTGGAATGTTACAACAAAGCAATTTCAATTTTCCGGGATTTAGATATAAAAAGTGAAATGGCAATTACACTTTATAACATGTCGTTCCTTGTTACCAGAAACGGAAATGACGATCTCGCAATGGATTATAAAAAAGAAGCTTTAAATATTTTCAAAGAGCTAAACAATACTCATCAGGTAACAATGATGACGACAGGTCTCGGTGTATTTGAATTTAAAAGAAATAATTTTGAAACAGCCAGGGCATACACAGAAGAGAGTCTTTCTATTTCAAAGCAGATGGGGGACAAATATTTAATTTCCATTAACTTAATTAATCTTGGATGCATTTATGCAGGCTTAAAACAATATGAAAAAGCTTTTGGGCTTCTTGAAGAATCGCTTGTTATGTTAAGAGAGTGCGGATATAAAAGCAGCATTGTTGCAGCATTAATGTATATTGGGGAAGTTACATCATGCTTAGGCGAAGAAGATAAAGCAATAAATTTCCATAAAGAATCAATTCAGACAGGGTCGGATGCGGGAATTGATTACTTTCTTGCGAATAATTTTTACAGGCTGGGAATATCATACTATAATTTGAAAGACTATGAGAGCTCAATTAGATATTTTATCTTTCTGAAAACAATAACTGATAAGCACATCAATCCCATAGGGTCGGAGAAACTGAATATAGCAGAGGAATATAAAAATAAACTGAAGGAAATACTTGGTAATGAAAAATATGAGAGCTTACTGAATGAAACTTCACAATTAAGTAAAGATGATTCCCTTAAATTTGCTTTGGACAGTAAATACATGCAATAACAAATCAATGCTGTAAAGTTAATTATCATTCTTTCGTTGTTTATAAGGATTTGTCACGAAAAACAAAAAGAAGACAAAGTTTAACCGCCAGACCGCTTTAGAATGACCGGATAATTTTAAGTTATTATAAAGCGGCAAGACGGTTATTCAACATAAAAGAAGACAACAATATTTCATCCCTACAGGATGTTTAGTAAATAATAGATTATGAATTCAATCATTTAACATTAATGGCAGGACAAATTTCTTACCTTATTAAAGTCATCTTCTTTGTTTCACTAAAGTTATCTGTTTGAAGTTTATAAAAATAAACTCCGCTCGAAAAATTACTTCCATCGAAGTCAACCTCATACCTTCCGGCATTTTGTTTTTCACTTACGAGCTTAGTTATTTCATTTCCTAATATGCCATAAACATTAAGCGAAACGTAATTCGTAATTCGTAATTCGTAATTGATCTTCGTTACCGGATTAAAAGGATTAGGATAATTTTGGTTTAAGTGAAAATCTATCACTCCAGTAATATTCTCCTCGCTGTTAATAGCAACAATTGAATTTGCAATTACTTTACTACCGGGTCCACCATAGGCGCCTAAATCGTTTCTCAGTAATCCTCTGGCAGGCCATTTTGCAAGAGTTGGATTTACAGGATCCGCAGGATCATTATAAATTGCCGAACTGTCACCTTTATCAATGCAAGGTGAGTTGGAGGCAATGTAATAATTTGTTGTATCGAATTGCGGATATATATTAATATTTCCTCCGCCTGCATATCCTCCCTGTACATCACAGTATCTAACAATAATGCTTGCACCGGATACTTGTGTATTTAGCCCACCTGAATTTCCCCATACGATATTATTTATAAATGTTGCACTTACTCCGCTGCTATATACACCGGGATTTTCAAAAATTGCCGTATTGAAAACAATTGTATTATTCTCAATAAACTTCGGACGCAGGGAGTTTCCGTTTAGCCACATACCCGAACCTGCTCCAAATTGCTGCGAACCATAATTTTTATAAATTATATTGTTCCGGTATTCTCCTCCGGCATGGTTAAGAACAATTCCGGCACCGTAAAAGGCTGTATTGTTTGTTATAATATTATTGAAAACCCTTATGTAGCCGTTTCCAAGTCTCATTCCTCCTCCGCCGGTACTGAAGACTCCTCCACCTATCGCCTGGTTTCCGGTTATAATATTATGCTGAATTACAGGGTTGCATAGAGCTGTTAAAATACCACCTCCTTCTCTGTATAAGCCGGCTCCCTGCTCATCTGTCCATTTCGTTCCTTTACCCCCGGTGATTGTAAATCCCTGAAGAACAGTAGTTGAGTCTTCACCATTATGCATAATGACACAACTCGCGGTATCAGGATTAGGTGGATTGCTGCCGTTTATAATTGTTGATTGAATAAATGAATAATTATTAGCCTGATAATAACGGCTAGTTAATACAATTTTTTTTCCTCTGAAATTTATATTCTCGAGATAAGTACCGGGTTGAACGAGAACTGTGTCTCCGTTTGAGCTTGCATTAATTGCCGATTGTATTGTTGAATACTGCGAGGGTACATTTATTACCAACGCGGCTGCCGGTAAATTTAACGCAAGAAGGAAAAGACAAATTAGTTTTAACATTTTCATAATATTTTTTTAATGTTTATAAATACTACTGGTTTTTTACTTAGACAAATTATTGTCTGTGCTGTGACAATTGAAGTTAAAAAAGGGTTGGATTTTTTTTACGGGGTTATTGGAATTAAGTTTTTATTTAACCATTTGAAAAAATAAGCTTTGGTTATTTGTTTGTTTTTCTTTCTGAGTCTTCCTCCTTCTTCACCTTGACGTTATTTAGTGAATTAGTAAATAAAAATTAAACCCAATATTCCCTTTATAAAAAACTATTTCTTTTATACATTGCACAAAACTTAATTGAAAAAAATACATATGAAATCTCAAATCGTATTCCTATTTTTTTTATTTTTTGCAGGAGCTGCATCTGCACAAAAATCCAGATACCACATTTTACTCTGTAGTGAAAACAGGATTAATAGGCGGACAGCAAAAATCCTGGCGTGAAGGTGTGAATGATTATAAATTTCTTTTTAATTACAACGACCGGGGAAGGGGAGACACCATATATGCGGAAGTTAAAACAAACAATGAAGGATTAATTGTGTCTCTGCGGTGAGGCGATTGCTTTACATCACGAATTGGAAATTTGTGTAAAGGCAGGCATTCCAACAAATGAAGTCCTGAAAATTGCTACTTATAACGAGGCAAAAAATTGTAGATTAGAAAATATTTACGGAGAAATAAAAATAAACAGAGATGCAGATTTTATTTTAATAGATGGAAATCCATTAGAAAAAATCAGTGACATCCGGCGCGTAGAGTGGGTAATAAAGAATGGCAAAATTTATAATCCAAAACAATTATTAGCATCACAGGGGCTAGAAGTATTATTATTAAAACTATCACCACTATCAATATACTTTGATAAGCTAACTTAAAACAAATTATACAAATGCACCAAACATTCGACCAGAGAAATAAAAATATAAAAGTTTTTATCGGAGGAAAACTTTATTTCAGAGAAGATGCAAAAGTTTCGGTATTCGACAGCTCAGTGCAGGGAGGCGATGCTGTATGGGAAGGATTAAGAATTTACAACGGAAGAATATTTTGCTTCGATAAACATGTAAATCGTTTACAGGAATCAGCGAAGACATTAATGTTTACTGATATTCCAACAAGAGAATATATCAGAGATGCAGTTATTCAGACCTTGAATTCAAATGGAATGAAGGATGAGGCTCATATTAGACTAACTTTAACACGGGGAGACAAAATTACTTCCGGAATGGATCCCCGTTTAAATCAAAACGGCTCATGCCTGATAGTTCTTGCCGAATGGAAGAAACCTGTTTATGATAATCAATCGGGAATAATATTAATTACATCTCATATAAGAAGAAACTCTTCTCAAAATCTTGATTCTAAAATTCATCACAATAATTTACTAAATAACATTCTTGCAAAGATCGAGGCAAATTACTGTAATGCCGATGATGCTATTATGCTTGATAATTACGGCTTTGTGGCTGAGACTAATGCAACGAATATTTTTATGGTAAAAAATGGTGAACTTCATACACCGAATGCCGGTGCATGTCTGCCGGGAATTACAAGAGGTCTTGTCATTGATATTGCTAAAGAGCTCGATATAAACTGCAAAGAAAGAAATATTTCTATTTCAGAATTTTATAATGCCGATGAAGTTTTTACAACAGGAACGATGGGGGAGTTGACGCTTGTAAAGGAAATTGACGGAAGAAAGATTGAGAATAAAAGTAAATCGGATTTGTTGGGAAAAATTTATAAGAGATTTAAAAAGCTAACTGAAACTGAAGGGGAGAAACTCACGTTTTTAAAAAAAAAATTTTAATTGCATAACAAAAATATTAAAGATTTCATCAAAGCATTCAACTCTGTCCAAAATATTTATAAAACAAAAAAATAAATTGAAAAAAATACTTGGAAATCTTTTACTTTAAATAAGCACCCCCTCCCTAACCCTCCCCTTTTCCCGAGAGTGTCTCAAAACTATTATTTTACTTTACCTCAAAGTCTCAAAGACTCCAAGAAAAATTGTTCAAATTTTTTTCACTTTGAGCCTTTGAGACTTTGAGGTAAAAGTTTTTTATTAGTTTTGAGACACTCTCTTCCAAAGGGGAGGGCAGGGTGGGGTTGTTCAAGAAAAGAAAATAACTTCCAAGCATTTTATAATGAAATTGAAACAATCAAATGTAAAAAAAAATAATTTGGACACTACTGCAAAGCATTAAGAATTTCTTGTTCGCTTTGATACAAGTCTTCCGATCAGAATTGCGAGATAAAGAGGACCTATTACAGATTCCAAAATTACAAGTGATTTTAGAAACGGCTTTAAAGGTAATATATCGCCATAACCTAATGTTGTCAAATTTTCAAAACTGAAATATATAAAGATAAACATTACATTATCTTGCGGATTTACCGGAAAACTAAAATGAAATGCATCAGGACGAAACATATAAAAGATAAAATACATATTAGCCCATATAAAACCAATCAAAAGATAAATTGTAATAGATCCGGTAATTCTATAAAAAAAGGATATGGTATTATTGTTAAATACTTTTACAAAAACAAGAATAACTAAAATCCACAGTAATAAAATTCGTGAGAAAAGATGCAGATGTGTTACAAAATTATTTTCATATATTGCTCCTATCTGACCCAATATAATTAGAAGTACAAGAAAAAAAACAAATATCTTTTTATAATTAGACTTAATATTTGTTGACATAACACCGGTAAACAAAACAATCAGAAGGAATATATTAGTAACAAAAGAACTTAGATTGCTATTATTAACAAGAGGATATACAATAAAAATTAATACAAAAATTGAGATTAATAAAAACAACATCTCTTTATTGCCTGAACCAGCAAAAAAATCCTGTAACTTTTTCATTTTAAATTTAGAAAACGCTTTTAACTTAGAATTTATTTTGTTTACCCTGGACTAATCTTTAGTTGTCTTTATATTCCAAATATGTTTTTTCAGGAAGCACAACCTCTTAACATTCAACAAAATAAAGTTGAGCCGTTTGCAAAAAAAATTAAATTTATTTTTTTGAATCTGATACTTTCAGCTTAATGATTGTTCCGAATTTCTTCTTGCCGGTTTCATCATTGACTCCGCCTTGCTGTCCAAAACAATAAAGTTCACTTGCATCGTTATTAAATACAACATTATCGATAGGGAATTCACCCGTCGTCGGAGTGTCATAAGAAAAAACAGTTTCATATTTTTTGCCGTCAGCATTTATTCTAAAGATAGTTCCTTTGTCATTATCTCCGCCCACATGAGTTGTCCCGTAAAGAAAACCGTTAGAGAATTGAAGCGAACCGAAAGGTGAATTTCCGTCTTTGGATTTATCATTAAATGAATGTATAACCTGAAAACCCGAACTGTCTTCATTAATAGAAAAAATAATTCCCTTATCATGTTCTCCTCCGTGATGAGTCATTCCGTAAAGTTTGTTATCAACTCGTGTTAAGAATCCATGTTCGGAAGTTGTGCCGTCAATTTTTCCTTTTTGAAAATTATGAATTACGGAATAACCAGAATCTGACAGATCGTAACTAAAAAGTACACCCTCGCCATTGCTCCCGCCGGACTTTGTAATTCCAAAGACTGTATGTCCGTCACTCCCAAGTGTCAGTCTACCGTGCGGATTATGACCGGTTGCTTTTACAAATAAATGCAATACTGAAAAGTCTGTTCCGCCAGAATTCATTTTATAAATTACACCTTTGCCTTCTGCTCCGCCTTCAGCGGTCAACCCGTAAAGAAAATTATTCAAAGCTATTACTCCGCTGTGCGGCTGTGCTCCGTCATCAGCACCGCCTTTAAAAATATGAATCGGAGAATATCCTGTTCCGTCAGTATTAATTTTAAAAATAACACCGTTGTCTTTATTGCCTCCGTACACGGTTGCACCGTACAGAACGTTGTTATACATCAGCATCGCGTCATGATGCGGTTCATTTCCCAGGTTATCATCCGCTCCTTCAGTAAACTCATATAAAACTTTGAATCCTTTCCCATCATTTCCCATACTAAAAATTACTCCTTTATTATTTTTACCTCCGTGAGATGTATATCCGTATAACGTATTTCCGGAGAGTGTCATTGTTCCCTTTGGTGTAGTACCGTCAGAGCCGCTGAAAGAATGAAGAACATTTGGATTCTTTTGAGCCTTTGAACACTGAAGATTTAAAATGTTTACAAGTAAAAATAATGTAAGGAAAAACTTTGCTAAATATTTTTTCATAATTCTAATATTAATAAGTATATGAAATTATTTTAAGAAGGGCATTTTTTAAATTGACAATTGAATATTAAAAGTTAAATTATATCCATTTTTTATGTTTAAACCATATTAACATAACAATAACTATAGTTGCCATTGAAATCACACTTATCCAGAAACCGAAATCATTATGAAGAAAAGGAATAACATCAAAGTTCATTCCGAATATACCGGTTATTAAAGTCATTGGAAGAATCATTGTTGCAATAATAGTAAGAAACTTCATCACTTCATTCATCTTATTATTTACAATTGATAAATATGAATCAAGCATCCCGGCAACATAATCCCGGTAAGATTCCGTAGTATCTGAGACTCTGACAAGATGGTCATAAACATTTCTGTAATACGCAGATTCTTCAGATGATATAAGTTCGGAATCACCTCGTGTGAGTTTAAATAAAACTTCTTTTTGATAAGCAGAAATCCTTCTGAGCTTGATCAGTTCCTTTTTAAGATTTAATATTCTTTGTAAAGTTTTATTTCCCGGAGTGCCTTCAAAAAGTTCTTCTTCCACATCATCAATTTCAGTTTCAAAGCTATCAAGAATTGGATAATATCTGTCAACAATTTCGTCGAGGATGAGATTGAGAATATAGTCGGGTCCTTTTTTAAATGAACGTTCATTCACAAAAGAATTCAGATTCTTGAATACAGTATTTCCCGAACCTTCATTATGAATTGTTATAAGAAAATTATGGCCGAGAAAGCAGCTTAGTGAAAAAATTTGATATTTAAAACTTTTCTCTTCTTCTATCAAACCATTGAAAACAATAAAAAGATAGCTATCGAAATCATCAATTTTCGGGTGATGAACCGAATCGTCAGTTAAATGTTTTAATGCATCTTCAATTGCAAGAGGGTGAAAGTTAAAACAATTTTTTAAAATTTCCTGACTTTCTTCTGCAGGGGCATTATATATATCAATCCATAAATTTTCTTTACACTTGTAATCCCATTTTTTAAAATCCTCAGGAAGAAGCTTTTGAATACCGTTTTCCTGGCTGTATTTAATTATGTTTATCATAATATTTATCAACAATAATTACAAATTCTCCTTTTAAATTTTCTTCACCGATCTCTGCAAGAATTTCAGCTGCCGTTCCTCTGAATTTCTTCTCTGAGTCTGATGTAATATCAAATGCGACAAAAATTTTGCGGTCGGCAAATGATTCGCTAATATCTTTAAGCAATGTTTTGAGTCGGTAGGGTGCGTCCATGAATACAAAAACTTTATCGAGATACTTTAATTTAAACAATTCATTTCTCCTGATATCGGCTTTTGGAGAAAGAAATCCGAAATAATAAAACCTGCTTATATCAAATCCTGAAAGAACTATGGAAGATAAAACCGAATTTGCTCCGCCGATAAACTCTAATTTTAAATTTGCTTCAATACATTTCTGCAGGAGTATACTTCCCGGGTCAGAAAATACAGGTGTTCCGCAGTCTGATATCAAAGATAAATTTTTTCCCTGCACTAAATCCAGGAAGATCTCTTCACTAACTTCCGCTTCGTTGTGTTCATTCAATGATCTTAATTCTTTTTTAATATCAAAAAACTTTATTAAATTCGATGCTTCCTTATACTCTTCACAAATAATATAGTCCGATTCATGTAAAATTCGTAATGCTCTTAAAGTAATATCAGCATAATTTCCGATAGGTGTTGTTACTAAGTTTAATGTTCCGGTCAATTTTTGTTGAGTTTGTTAAGTATGTTGGGTTAGTTAAGTAAGTTTGGATTCATTTGTAAAAAAAAAATTAAATGTAATTATTAACTGCAAACTGCTAACTGTTAACTGATTCCAGTGCTTCCGTATCCGCCTTCACCTCTTTCAGTTTCAGAAACTAGTTTCGCTTCAAGTAATTTTACTACTTCATATTTAGATATAACTAATTGAGCTATCCTGTCACCAAAAATAATTTCAAAATCTTCATTGCCTAAATTTATCAGCAATACTTTTACTTCACCTCTGTAATCCGAATCAATTGTTCCCGGGGCATTCAAAACCGTAATTTTATTTTTCATTGCAAGCCCGCTTCTCGGTCTGACCTGTCCTTCATATCCTGGAGGAATTTCTAAAATTAAATTTGTGGGTATGAGTTTTGCTTCGAAAGGTTTGATTATTATTTTTTCTTCATCCGATGAACATAAGTCGAGGCCTGCAGAACCGCTTGTTTTATATTCGGGAATGACTAAAGGTAGCTCCGGGTTATATTTTTTAAAAAAAATTTCCATTGATATTTATAAAAAGAGGCAGCTTGCTTTTAAGCCGCCTCTGAATTTTATATTTTAGAATTATCAAAAATTATTGGTTGAAAATATTTCCCAGCAGACCTAAGGCGAATAATATCGCAACTATTATGAAACCAAGTATTGAAAGTATGACATTTACAATACCCAACCACATTCCGATTTTAGCTAAGGTTCTTCCGGATTCAGAAGATCTTCCCGAATCAATTTCATTTAATTCCTTTTTACCAATTATCCACGCGGGGATTGCAGCGAACAGTCCGCAGGCAATAAATGATAAGATCCCAAGAACCAAAGCGATTACTGCATTCGAGCTTGCCCCTCCTCCTGTATTCGGTGAAACAGGTGGAGGCGGTGCATTATATTGAGGAGGGGGCGGGGGAGGTGGAAAATTTCCGCTTCCTGAATCGGTTCTAAACAATGAATAAGCTTTCATAATGTGTTTTTGATTAAAAATAATTTACGCAAATATAAATTTTTACTTATAAAATATAAACACTTAAATAAACTGTTTAAAGAAAAGACGGTCTGCATTTTCATTTATTGAATTCAATAAAACATCATACTCAATTTCTTTTACTTCGGAAATTTTTCTTAATGTATGAATTATATAAGAAGGCTCATTTTTCTTTCCTCTATATGGAACCGGCGGAAGGAACGGGGCGTCGGTTTCTGACAATATTTTTTCTGCCGGAGTTTTCTTAATTACTTCTGTACCATTAAAATTTTTGTAAGTAATGTTGCCGCAATAAGACACATAAAAATTATCCAGTTCAAGAATTTTATTAAGCTGTGATTCATTTCCACTGAAGCAATGAAACTGTCCCTTTAAATTCTCATCATAATTTTTTTTTATAATTTCAATTGCATCATCAACAGAATTGCGAGTATGGATTACAATTGGAAGTCTGTAGGATTTTGCCAGCTCAATTTGTAATTTAAAAAAAGATTTTTGTTTTTCAAAGCCGGAAGTGTCCCAGTAATAATCCAGCCCCGTTTCTCCGACAGCAACAACCTTCGGATGCAGTAGAAACTTTTCAATCTCCTCGATGACTTTAAGTTCATTTTTGTGTACATCACACGGATGCACTCCCAGGGCGCAAAAAATCATATCATATTTCTCCGACATATCTATAATTTGTTTAGACGTTTCGAAGTCAACCGCAGGAACAATTATTCTTTCAATACCTTCATCATTTGCACGGGAAAGTATTTCATCAATATTAGAAATTACTTCAGGATAGTAGAGATGGGCATGTGTATCTGTAATCAATTTAATTTCAGTTAAGTATTTCGGAAGATTTTGAAATTATTTTCTTAATTAACCTTGAAAAATCGGTGTAAGCATTTTTTCCTGCCTCTATCACTTCCTCATGGTTGGTACCTTTCACGGAAGTTTCAAAAAGCAAATTTGTAATACAGGAAATTGCCAGAGTCTTTATTCCAATTTTATTTGCATAAATTATTTCAGGTATTGTAGACATTCCTACAGCATCTATTCCAAGCTTAGCCAAAAATCTGATTTCGGAATTTGTTTCATACATTGGACCATTCATACAACAGTAGCTTCCCTGTCTTATATTAATTTTTTCTTCACGGGAAATTTTTTTAACACTCTCTATAATTTTTTTATCATAAAAAATCGTGTTGGCTTTTGAAGGGATTCTTTGATTAACAAAATTCAAATGGGATGTTATCAACATCAGGTCCGGCACATGAAAGTTATTATTAATACCACCGGCTGCATTTGTAATAATCAGAAACTTCAAACCCTGCTTCTTCGCTATGTTGATATTCCGCAAAATATTATTACCGGCATTTCCTTCGTAGTAATGTCTCCTCCCCGAAAACAAAGTAATATTTTGGTCATTAATCTTTCCCGAAAGCACTTTTAGCTTATGAAAACTTGCATCATCCTCATAAATTATTTTTTGAGATGACAATTCTTCGGCAAATTTATTCAGCCCCGATCCGAGAATGATTCCTAATTTCGCTTTCAATTTTTATTTGGAAGTATGATAAAATTGAATTTTAAAATTTAGTTTTTAATATATTTTCCTAACTATCAAATCATTTACTAATGACAATTTAAAATCAAAAAATCAATTTAACTTTTAATATTTTACTCTTTTAATTTTTTAATCTTTAATATAATTATTTAATCATTTAATCATAGTGAATCAACAAATCATGGTCAAAGTTACAAAAACCCCTTGAAAAAATTAATAGCATAAGTTATGTTTGTTGAAAGAAACTTTTAGGTGTTAAAACTGCGTTAGAATAGTTAAAATTATAATAACTATGAGCACAGATAAAATTCAAAATGCGTTAGAGCAGTCTAAAGAATATTTACAAAAAGCATATCAGCTGCAAATGAAAGGTCAGTTTGAAGAAGCAATCCTGAATTATAAAAAATCAATTGAAATCTTCCCAACAGCCGAAGCACATACATTTCTCGGTTGGACATACAGCTTTCTTGGAGACTTAGAGAAAGCAATTGAGGAATGTAAGAATGCTATTTCTATAGAACCGGAATACGGGAATCCTTACAATGATATAGGGGCATATCTTATTCAGCAGGGAAGATTTGATGAGTCCCTCACGTGGCTGGAGCTTGCACTGAAAGCAAAGCGATATGAAAGTCCTCATTTTGCACATTTGAATATCGGAAGAGTTCTGGAAAACAAAGGACTTTGGTTTGAAGCTCTCGAAGAATACAGAACTGCAAAAGGATTATCTCCCGACTATATTTTGGCAAAACAATATTTCAATAAGCTACAGGGATTGTTAAATTAAATCACAATATTGTTCTCTTCAAAAAAGGAGAAATTTAAAAAAACCAAATTTATATTATGAAAAAAATTATTTACTTACTAATCGTCTCTTCATCTGTTCTGTTTTCACAAAATCTTCAAGCCCAGGGTTTTACATACACTCCATTAGGAAATCCATTTGTTAATTTACCATACATTCAGGATTCGACACAGGTTGTACAAATTCAGGCTATCGTAAGAAATAATTCTTCCTCCGATTTGAATTTCAGATTTGCAAGAATCATTAATGACATGCCTGCTGGCTGGGAAACACAAATGTGCTATGATTTATGCTACGCTACTTTCGTTGATACAATTGCACCACCTTCAACTGATCCACCTTACACAATTACACCGAACCATCAGGATACATTGTTTTATATAGACTTTACTACAAATGGTAAGGGAACAGGTACTGCTATAGTTCAAATGTACAATACAGACAATCCCGGACTATATATACAGGATACATTCAAAGTTCAGATTGGTGATGTGGGAATAACAAATATTTCTTCTTTAGTCGATGACTATGAGCTTAGCCAGAACTATCCCAATCCTTTCAATCCCAATACAAGTATAAACTTTTCGATTACTAGTAATGAAATAGTTAGCTTAATAGTTTATGACATCATCGGGAATGAAGTCGCATCACTTGTAAACAACGAACGTCTCTCAGCAGGAAAATATAAAGCTGACTTTAACGGTGCCGGTTTGTCTTCGGGGATTTATTATTACACGATCAAAACAGAATCTTTTAGTGATACGAAGAAAATGGTGTTAGTCAAGTAATAATTGGTATTAAGTATTTAAGTAATTAAGTAAAAGCCGTTTGAGAAATTAACCGGCTTTTTTGTTTGGATAAACCGGAGTTCCAGACAAATTTTTCAAGTCTACGGATATTATATTTTAACCCATATTTTTCATTAAGGATTTTTAAACATGAAAAACACAAAGTACACAAAGGGTTTGAGCAAAATAAATAATGTAAGAAATAATTCTTTGTGAACTTTGTGTAAAGTCTTTGTGGGCTTTGTGTTAAAAGGTTTCTAATTTTCTAATGAACAATTTGGGTTTAAAATTTGAAGAGGAATAATTGATAATATTTTCTGGTGAAGAACCTCGGAATGTTACAATTAGTCATTCTAGTCAATGAAAAATCAAATAATATCAGTTTAAATTTGAGAATAGAATCGTAATATCAGTTTAAATTTGAGAATAGAATCGTAAGGAATAGATAGATCAATTCTCAGAATTGAATTGCATCCCCAGGCTGATAACAAAAGAAAAATCAAAAATCAAAATATACCTTCACATTTATAATTCTTTGTATTATATTTGTCCAAATCAATTTTACTGATTAATGGCGATCACCAAGAAAAAAGATTTAAATTTTTTTGAACAAACTTATATACCGCAAATAGTAAAAGGTCTGGGTTTGACATTTAAACAAATGTTCAGACCAAAATTCACAAGACAATATCCCGAAGAGAAATGGATCCCGCCTGCATCCTACAGGGGAAGACCTGTACTTGTTCAGGAAGATGACGGAACCGAGCGATGCGTTGCCTGTGCTTTGTGTTCGAGAGTATGTCCGGCACTTGCTATCGAAGTTCAGGCAGGTGAAACTAACAACGAAAAAGAAAGATACCCTGAAAAATTCGAAATTAATATGGTTCGCTGTATCTTCTGCGGATTTTGTGAAGAAGTCTGTCCTGAAGAAGCGATTGTAATGAGCGATGAATATGAATTGGTTTTCACAAGTCAGGAAGAGGCAATTTTTGGGAAAGACAAATTGCTTGTGCCCAAGGAAAAATTAAAAAAGAGATTGGAATTTTTACAAGAATATAGGTGAGATAAAACTATGATAAAATTTTGCTCTATTATAATATTGATTCTTCTTTTTAATCTTACTTCGAATGCTCAAACTGACGATAAGATTTTAAATAAGATAGGTGCATTTAATGCAAAGATAAAAGGCGGTGAAGTGGAGCTGGTCTGGAAAATTATAAATCCCGGTAAGCTTTATAAATTTAAAATCGAAAGTAAAAAATCGGGTACGGAATTATATAATTCGCTGACTGATGTTTTGTTTGCCAATTTCAGAAAGAAGGAAGAAAGTGATTCCCTGGTTTCATACTACTATGCTTATTCAGACAAGCCACAGGAAAACGGAGTCTACTTTTACAAAATAACTGTTTACGATATATCAAATAAGATTGTAACGGAAGAAGAGATCAAGCTTGGTATTACCGAAGTACCTGAATTTAAGCTTCAACAAAACAATCCTAATCCATTTAATCCATCCACTGTAATTTCTTATACTTTGTTAGTGCCGACGACAGTAAAACTGAAAGTATATAGTCTTACAGGACAAGCTGTTGATTTGCTGGTAGACGGATTTCAAACTCCCGGAACATACAGCATTAACTTTAATGCATCCAAATATAGTGAAATGTCGAGCGGTATTTACTTCTACAAGCTCGAGACAAACTACACTTCCGATATAAAGAAAATGATATTTACAAAATAAAAGAATTAATAAATCCTTTCTTCCTTCTCGTATAAATAAGAACAATCTCTTTAAAATTCTTAGCTTATAGAGCAGGATTAGAGCTGGAATAAAATCCGGTTTTAAATCAAAAAATTATTTTCATTTAAGGTTTTAAAACAGCTTTAGATAATCCGGGATTTGTAATTGAACGAAAGTTTAGATTTAAAATTATTTGAAATTTGTAATTTGACATTAGTAATTGAAACATCCTTCTTTACAATTTCTTAACATTGGTTATTAATTAATTTAAGTATTTTTGAATTAATAATTTAAACGAAAAAAATGTTAAGACTAATCACTGTAATAATTCTTTCCATAACTTTAATATCCTGCGGAGACAAAAAGGACGGTTCAATAAGTAAACCCGGAGCACAGATCAATGGTGCCGGAGCGACGTTTCCTTATCCCATTTATTCAAAATGGTTTAATGAGTATGCAAAGATTAATAAAGATGCAAAAATAAATTACCAGTCTATCGGGAGCGGAGGAGGAATAAAGCAAATCACAGAAGGAACCGTTGATTTCGGTGCTACCGACAGCCCGATGAGTAACGAAGAAATTGAAAAGGCAAATTCAAAAAACAATAACAACATATTCCATATTCCTACAGTTATAGGTTCGGTTGTATTAACATATAATATTCCCGGAGTAGATAAAAATATTAATTTAACACCGGAAGCAATTTCCGGAATATATTCAGGAATAATAAAAAAATGGAACGACCCGCTGATTCAAAAAGAAAATTCCGCTATAAAGCTACCGGACAAAGAAATAATTGTTACCTACAGAACTGACGGAAGCGGAACTACATTTGTATTCACCGATTATCTTGGGAAAGTAAGTCCTGACTGGAAAACTAATGTTGGTGTTGCGAATTCCGTGAAATTTCCGGTCGGACAGGGCGGAAAAGGAAACGAAGGAGTTACCGGTCTGGTAAAGCAGATTGAGTTTTCAATAGGTTACGTCGAGCTGATTTATGCCCTTCAGAATAATTTAAAATATGCTAATGTAAAAAACCAGGAAGGAGAATATGTTGCTCCGAATCTCGAATCATTGACAAAAGCAGCCGAGCAATCTGTAACGGAAATGCCTGAGGATTTTAGACAATCAATTACAAATGCAAAAGGGAAAGATTCCTATCCTATTTCGAGTTATACTTATTTATTGATTTACGAAAAACAAAAAGATCCTAACAAAGGAAAGACTTTAAAAGAATTTTTAGTTTGGTCTTTGAACGACGGAGAGAAGTTTGCAAAGGATTTAGGTTATGCACCTTTGCCTCCAACTGTAATAAAGAAGGCGTTGGAAAAAGTGAGTAAGATTAGCTTTTAAACTATGATAAATGATTTAATGATTTCTATGATTAATTTTATTTTACTAATAATAAGATTTTAGTAAGCATATTATGTTTTCCAACCGATCCGTTTCAGATTTATCGGGAATAGTTTTGAAATTATATCAATTGTTTAATTTTTCACTCGTTACATTTTTAAAACATTTCTGAAAAATAAAAATCACCTTACGGAAGATTCAAGAAAAGAAATAAAGAGCAGAAAAAAATTAGGAGATATTCTTTTTGAAAATCTTACGCTCATTTTTGCAATAATAATTATCATCATTGTCGTTCTCATTGCATATGAAATGTTTATTGATTCTGCAGCTAGCAGGGATAAATACGGATTCGGATTTATCTTTTCATCTAATTGGGATCCGGTAAAGGAAGATTTCGGCGCATTACCTTTCATTTTCGGAACCATAATTTCATCGTTGCTGGCATTATTAATTTCATTACCAGTGAGCATTGGGGTTGCTATATTCCTTTCCGAGATCGTACATAAATCCGTAAGAACTCCGATAAGTTTCTTAATTGAAATCCTTGCAGCAATTCCAAGTATCATCTATGGATTCTGGGGAATATTTGTGTTCGCTCCGTTTATGCGAAGTAGTGTACAACCTTTTTTACAATCTACTCTTGGTTTTCTGCCCTTCTTTCAGGGAGCGATGTATGGAACAGGTTTACTGACCGCTTCTATTATTCTTGCTATAATGATAACTCCGATAATCTCGGCAATCACACGCGATGTATTGAAAGCAATACCGGTCTCACAACGTGATGCAGCCTATGCGCTTGGAGCAACAAAATGGGAAGCAATCAAAATGGCTTTATTGAATGCTAGAAGTGGAATTCTCGGAGCTGCAGTATTAGGATTGGGCAGAGCTATCGGAGAGACAATGGCAGTCACAATGGTTATCGGAAATAAAGCACAAATCAAAGAATCGTTATTCGAGAACGCTTATTCAATGGCTTCTGTAATTGCAAATGAATTTGCAGATGCACCGTCAGGAAGCTTACATCTTAGTTCTTTGGTGGAAGTTGGATTAATCTTATTTGGAGTGACTTTTATAATTAATTCTTTGGCAAGATTATTAATTTATAGTGTAACAAGGAAAGCATAATGCAGTCAGAATCAATCATCAAGAGTCCCAAGAATTTAAGAAGAAGAAAAATCATTAATTCATTAATGATTGGCCTGTCTGCTGTGGCGGGGATTGTTACAATTATTCCGCTGTTTTATATTTTCTTTTATACAACTCAATCCGGAATTTCTGCTCTCAATTTAGATTTCTTTACGCAGGTTCAGAAACCTCCCGGTGAGGCAGGAGGCGGAATGGCTAATGCAATTGTAGGTAGCTTAATAATAATATCTCTGGGTTCAATGATTGGAATACCGGTCGGGATACTTGCCGGGATTTATATTGCAGAATATTCAAAAAGTTTTATTGCAACGATAGTAAAATTCACAACCGATGTTTTGAGCGGAGTGCCTTCAATTTTGGTGGGAATTTTTGCTTACGGAGTAGTTGTGCTTACAATGGGATTTTCTGCACTTGCGGGAGGATTTGCATTAGGAATTTTAATGATACCCACCATAACAAAAATTACCGAAGAGATGCTAAGACTTGTTCCTCAATCATTGCGTGAAGCATCTCTTGCACTCGGAGTATCCCGATGGAAGACAACATTAAGAGTTGTTCTCACTACGGCATCATCAGGAATAATAACAGGAATTCTTTTAGGGATTGCGAGAGTCGCCGGGGAGACTGCGCCATTACTGTTTACAGCATTCGGAAATTCATTTTGGCAGACCAACATTGATGAACCTATGGCAGCACTTCCATTACAAATATATACGTATGCGATTTCTCCTTATGATGACTGGCACAGGCAGGCTTGGGCTGGAGCTTTTGTATTAATATTTTTAGTATTTGTAGTTAACCTTATAGTAAGATTTGTAACGAGAAATAAATTTTCAGGAAATATTTAATGTGATTATAACATTTTGATAAACCGGATTTTAATAATAAATAAAACTAAATTTATTCTTTGTTATAATTATCAAATTTTTAAAATGCTCTAACTAATTATTATTATGGCCGAAACAGAAGAGTTAGAAATAGAACTTACAGACGAGACTGAGAAAGAATCTAAGTGTGCTGTTCAGACAATAGACTTGTCCGTCTATTTTAATAACCGGATAGGAATTGAAAATATAAATATTAAAATCAGGAAAAACAGAGCTACTGCTATCATCGGTCCTTCGGGCTGCGGTAAATCTACTTTTCTCAGATCATTAAACCTTATGCATGATATGACTCCCAAGGCAAGAGTCTTCGGAGAAATATTTATTCATGGTGAAAATATTTCAAATTATAATTCGGTTGACATCAGAAAAAAAGTCGGTATGGTGTTTCAAAAACCCAATCCATTTCCTACAATGTCGATTTATGACAATGCAATAGCCGGGCTGAAGCTGAACGGGACAACAAAAAAATCATTACTGGATGAAATAGTTGAAAAAAATTTGATTCTTTCGGGACTCTGGGCAGAGGTTAAAGACAGGCTGAAAGCTCCTGCAGTAAGCTTATCCGGAGGGCAGCAGCAAAGATTATGTATAGCAAGAACGATATCTGTGAATCCTGAAATAATATTGATGGATGAACCTACAAGCGCTTTAGATCCGATCTCAACTTCGAAAATCGAAGAGTTGATTTTTAATCTTAAAAATGATTACACTATTGTAATAGTAACCCATAATATGCAGCAGGCAGCACGTGTAAGCGATCAGACAGCATTCTTTTATTTAGGAAAATTAGTCGAATTTTCTAAAACAAGAAGAATGTTTACAAATCCAAAAGAAAATCTAACAGAGGAATATGTAACAGGAAAGTTCGGCTAAGTAGATAATCTTTTTCATTTGAATCAGATGAAAAAGATATTTACGGTATTACAGTATTTAATTAAAGTTAAATCAGCCATTTCAATTTTATTTGTTCATTTTTTTAAAGATTCCATTTAAAAGTTTTGATATTATAAATTTTTTTATCCGGAATTTTGCTTAAGAAATTTAACAACAAAGACAAAGGGGTTCCAAAAAGGTGTGGGATTTTAAAATCTATTATTATTTTTCCTTTAGCATTCCTCTTTTTATTTTTGGCGGTACATGTAGTTCAAAAAGTTCATTTTAGTTCTTGTAAATACGTTTCAAGTTAAATTAAAATTTGATATTTTTTACTCAAACAAAAATCGTGAGATAGCTTAAAATGACTGATTTTAATTTACAGGATAGTTCCCAATCTTTAATACAAAGCAGGAGACATCATTATCTATATTCAATCGGATTACCAATAATAATCGTTGTATTAGTTTTATTTGGGTTTACGCATGTTTCATTTAAGAAATCCAGTCTGCACAAAATTTTTAATCAGGAAGAAACAAAAGGTGGTCAAATCAAGAATGCAGGCAAACTTAATATACTTTCATCTGAAGATCTTTCGGTTGGAATCAGGGATACTGTTTATACGGATAAAGAATGCTGGCTTGAACTAAGAATTGACCAGCAGACTCTTTATCAGCATTGGCGAAACGGCACATTAGAAAAATACCCTATCTCATCAGGCAATAATAAAGGTAGCGATCCGGAAGCTCTGGAATCCCGTCCAGGATTGTTTGCGATATTTGTTAAAGAAGAGCACCATATATCTTCTCAATTTGACGCAGCAAACATGTATCACTTTATGCCGTTTAACCAGGGCATAGGATTTCATTCAATAGACGGAACAGGATATTATGGACATCTTGGAGTAAGACCTTCTTCTCACGGGTGCATTAGGATGAAGCATGAAGACGCAAAAAAATTATTTAAAGATTGTGAAAAAGGAACATTAGTATTGGCATCCAACGGAGTTTCAGCAAGAGCCGTAGCATTTGCTCCCAACGGGTTTGAAAATGAAAAAGAATTCTCAAAGGATGAATACAAAAAAATGATGGCAACTAATCTTTTTAACTTAATTAATAAAAGATATTATCTTGAAGAAAGAGAGAAATTTGTTGTTGACCCCAAAGTAATACCTGTATCGGGAGTTTATATTGGCTATGATGTGGAGATACCGAAGAAACAAATTGTTCCGAGAAGTTATGTGACATTCTCGGTTAAGAAAGACAGAATATTTGTTGATACAAAACAGGAAATTTTGGAAGATGGAATTTCAGAAGAATTTGTAAAACTTATCAGCAATGGGAGTGAAAATAGAATTGATAAATTCAATAAAAATCCTGTTATAAAATCACCAGAAGATTTAATAAAACAATATTTTCATAATCCGATTGGCATACTGCCTTATTTCGGACCAAAAAAATAAAATAATAATGGTAAAACTTATTGCTTACTATAAAGAGCCGGCAGACAAGGAAGATTTTGACAAAAAATATTTCGAAGATCATTTACCTTTAGCTAAAAAAATGCCGGGGTTAATCAAAACTGAAATAGCAAGATTAAAAAACCTAGGTGAAGGAAATTCTAAATATTACATGCAGGCGGATATGTATTTTGAAAACAGAGACGTTTTAAATTCAGCGATGAGCTCGGCTGAAGGAAAAGCTGCTGCAAAAAACTTAATGTCATTTGCAAAAGAAATTGTTTCTATGTCAGTTGGTGAAATATTAGAATAATTTTAGTAACTTTTATTTATATAAATTTTAATTTAAGTTATCAAAAAATTCGAACTAATTTTTTGATAGAAGTATAGGTTCTTTAATTAATTTTAAAAACTTATTTAACGGAGTCGAAGTGTCATATTCAGTGTAATGGTCCATTAGGTTTTAGGCTGAGCATTCAATTAAATACTAAATAAAAGGAAACAGAAAATATAAATGGTGACAATTACAAAATAAGTTAAATAAATTGGAACTTATTTTTGTTACCAAAGTTTAGATATCTAAACAATTTTAAAAACCTATTAAGCGGGGGTCAAAATGTCAAGCATAGACACAAGCAATGAAGTCTTCGGGCAAATCAGCAAGAGAATGAAGTACGGAGCACCTGAATTAAAGCAGCTTTATCAAAAGTATGTAACAAGAGGTTTAATTATATCGGTGTGTATTTTTACATTTCTTTCGTTTTTATCATTTGGATATATATTATGGGCAAAAGAAAAAGCTGACAAGGAACTTGAAAATCAAAAAAGAGAAATGACAATTGTGGATCTGGATGTACCGCCTCCGATTGATGAAGTTCCTCCCGAGCTGCCAAAAGAAATTGCTTTGAAAGATCTTTCAGCATTAGCACCTGAGCCGGTGGCAAAAAAATTAGTAACCGAAGAAGTAAAACTAAAAAGTCAAAAGGAGCTGGAAGATGTAAAATTACCTGTCGCTTCTACCGGAACAGATGATCCATCTAAAGTTACTGCCGATTTTTCAGGAAAGGTTGAAGAAAAAAAAGTTGAAGCAAAAGTAGAAAAGAAAGAAGAAAAAAAGAAAGATATTTTTCAGCAATTTGAAGTTGAGAAAGCACCTGTTGCAGTAAATCTTGGCTCAATAAAAGGTTCCATGAGATACCCTGAAATCGCAAGACAATCAGGAATTGAAGGCAGAGTGGTTGCCAAAGTCTTGGTGGGTACTAATGGCTCCGTAATAAAAGTTGGAGGTATAAGCGGTCCTGAAGTATTCCGTGATGAAGTTGCCGATAAAGTAATGGGCTTGGAATTCACTCCCGCACTCCAAAGCGGTCAACCAGTGAAATGCTGGGTAAGTGTTCCGTTCAGCTTTACACTTAGCGCTAAAGATAAAAAGAAGGCTGATGACGAAGAGACCGAAGAAGAAGAAAAGTAATATTCAAAATGAAGTCTTCATTATATATTAATTTTGCGACAGCAGTAATTACATTTATTTTCGGAGTATTACTCTTAGCAGGAATTTTATACCCGGGAAGCAATAACAGTGCTACTACAATGTTTGGAATAGTTTTAATAATATATGGATTATACCGGTTTGTGAATTCCATTTCCAAGATTAAGCAAGCAAAATTAGAAGAAAGAAGAGACAAGATAAATCAAGAGAAGGAAAAGTTTATAAGCAATTTATGAAAATTGTTTTAATATACTTCAGTTATACCATTTGTTCTTTAATATTATACGGATGCAAGTTTGATGAAATAAAATCAGTTTCTACAACAGGAGAAATTTCAATTGCTGTTGATGAAAATGTGGAGCCTTTAATGAAGGATGAGATCAAAGAATTTGAAAGACTTAATCCAGAAGCAAAAATTAAGATGAAATCCGAACCAACGAATAATGTAATTGCTGATTTAATTAACGGTCAGACAAATCTTATTGTATCTACGCGAAATTTCAGTGAAGAAGAAAAATCACTTTTACAAAAAAATCGGGAGGAAGTAAAAGAATATCCTATTGCAGTTGACGGGATCGGTTTTATTGTAAATGTAAAAAATCCTGTAACAAGGGTTACTTCTGAAGATTTAAAAAAAATATTTTCCGGAGAATATAAAATTTGGACTAATATTATATCACAAGATGCAGTTCATGATGAAGCAGTTAAAAAATTCTTTAACACCAGGGCAAATAATATAAAAGTGTTTATTCAAAGAAAAAATTCTTCGACTTATCAATATGTTATGGACAGCATTTTAAATAAAGTTGAATATTCGATTACCGCATCGGTTTGTTCTACAAGTGTCCAAATGTTAAACAGTGTTCGAAACAATGAAAATGCTATTGGAATTATAAATATGAATTGGCTGTCAACCGGGCATCAGGATACAATCGATTCAACGATTAAAGTATTACGAATTTCCAAAATCTGGGGAAATGGAAGGCAGGATGATTTTGCTGAATTTCACCAGGGGTTTTTATACAATGGGAATTATCCTTATAGAAGAACAATATTTGTCTTTACAACTCAGGTTGATATGAATCTTGCAACAGGTTTCATAACTTTTTTGATTAAAACAGACGGTCAAAAGATTGTAGTTAAAAATAGTCTGGCTCCGGTAAGACAACCAGAAAGAAGTATACAAATTAATTAACAAAACTATTACTAAATTAAGTTGAACATAAATTAACATTCAAAGATGAACAAAATATTAAAAAAAATTATTTTATTTGTTTTTATATCAATACTGGCTTCAAATCTTTACTCGCAAAATATTGAAAGCGGTATAACTGCGGCTAAGAACGGAGATTATGTAAAAGCCGTTAGTCTTCTTAAAGGTGCTGTAACGGGTGAAGATAGTTATGAAGGTTATTATTATTACGGATTGGCTCTTTTAAATACAGGTTCCTTGAAAGATGCAGAAACTAATCTTAAAAAAGCTCTAACCAAAGATAATGAAGGAGTCGAAGCTTTAACAACACTTGCTGACCTGTATAGCAAGAAAAAAGAATATGATAAAGCCGATACCTATTATAAAAAAGCTTTGAAAGAGGATCCTGAAAATATAAATGCTCTTTTAGCACAGGCAAAGAATTACACAAATGCGGGAAAAGTTGATGAAGCAATTACAGTTCTGACATTTGCAAAGACCCTCTCCCAAAACAGTCCGAATATTTATGTTGGTTTGGGGGATGCATATTATTACCGACGAGCATTCAAACCGGCTCTGGATAATTATAACGAAGCATTAAAATTGCAGTCTAGTAATTCCAAAGCTCACTATGGTTTGGGACGTGTTTATTTCAGAGAGAAAAAATATAACGATGCAATGGAAGAATATAAAAAAGCTGTACAAAGTAATCAGAATTTTGCTGACGGCTATCTTGAACTCGGAAGATTATATTATTTCAATGAAAATTACAATGATGCATTGGAAGCATTCAATAAATACGCGCAACTACAGCCGGGTTCTATAGAAGGTCAGACTTACATTGGCAAAGTTTTATATGGTCAAAAGAAATATGATGAAGCTTTGGCAAAACTCGAAGAAGTGATGAAGAATAATCCAAACGAAGATATTTCCTCAGCATACAAATATATGGCTTACGTTTATTCCGATAAGGAACAGTATGATAAATCACTTGAGTATTTTAGTAAGGTTCCTAAAACTTTATTCGATGTCGAAGATTACATTGAGCTTGCACAGGTATATGGCAATAAAAGTGATTATAATAATGCATTCAAAATTCTCAGTGAGGCAGCTGTGGTCGACAGTACTAACGATGAAATTTATTATCAAACCGGTATAATCCAATTCAATCAAAAAAATTATGAGGATGCAATAATAAGTTTCGATAAAGCATTAAGATTAGGTTCACAACAAATCACTCCCTATGTTTACAAAGGTCTTTCATATTATGGATTGCAAAACTATGAAGAGGCAATAAAACAATTCGACGCAGCAATTGCATTAGATAATTCTTATGTTCAGTCGTGGTTATGGAAAGCAAAATCAGAATTCTTTTTGGAAAAATTTGATGATGCGAAAGCGAGCTATAACAAAGTACTGGAGTTAGATCCCAATAATAAAATTGCACAAGAAGACTTAGTGCTTATTGAACAGAAACAATAATAAAATTTAATGTTTATTTTTAAATTCTTAAATTATGCGATTACATTCTAATCGCATTTTTATTTTAAATAAAATTAATGGATAATATTGTAAATTACATAAATAAGAATCAAGAAAAGTTTGTCGATGAGCTGAAAGAATTTTTGAAAATTCCATCAATCAGTACGAATCCGAACAACAAAAACGATGTAAGGCAATGCGCTGAGTATGTTGAAAAAGAATTGAAATCAATCGGTTTAGATAATGTAAAGATTTATGAAACTCCCGGTCATCCTATTGTATTTGGTGAATGGCTGAAAGCAGGGGAGGATAAGATGACGATTTTAATTTACGGACACTATGACGTTCAGCCTGTTGATCCTGTAGAACTTTGGACTGACCCTCCTTTTTCTCCTACAATCAGAAATGGGAATATTTTTGCTCGCGGATCTGCCGATGATAAAGGTCAGGTATTTATACATATGAAAAGCATCCAGGCACATCTAACAAATACTGAATCCTTACCTGTAAATATCAAGTTTTTAATTGAAGGAGAAGAGGAAATAGGCAGCGAAAATTTAGATTCATTTATCGAAAAAAATAATGACCTGTTAAAATGTGATTATGTTGTTGTCTCCGATACTGCAATGTTTGATTATGATGTTCCCTCTATTTGCTATGGATTAAGAGGCCTCGCTTATATGCAGGTTGAAGTTACGGGACCCAACAGAGATTTACATTCCGGGTCCTTTGGCGGTGCGGTGGACAATCCAATAAATGCTTTGGCTCAAATTATATGTAAATTAAAAAATGAAAACGGTAAAATACTAATTGAAGGATTTTATGATGATGTTCTTGATTTAACAAAAAAAGAAAGAGAAGAATATTCAAAGCTTCCTTTTGATGAAAAGAAATATAAAGAGGGATTGGAAATTGATGATGTGTTCGGAGAGGACGGTTTCACTACTTTAGAGAGGGCATCGGCAAGACCAACTCTTGACTGTAATGGAATCTGGGGAGGATTTCAGGGTGAAGGTGCAAAAACCGTTTTGCCTTCCAAAGCAGCAGCAAAAATTTCAATGAGGCTAGTTCCAAATCAGGAGCCGGAGAAAATCGAAAGACTTTTTACAGAATACATTAACAAGATTTCTCCCAAGTCGGTTAAAGTGAATGTAAAATCTCTTCACGGAGGGAAAGGTGCTATCACACCAATCGACTCACCGGCAATGGATGCCGCAGTTGAAGCATTAAAAAAGGGATTTGGCAAAGAGCCGGTATTCACAAGGGAAGGTGGTTCGATTCCAGTTGTTAATACTTTTCAAACATTATTAAAAGCACCGACCATACTACTTGGCTTCGGGCTTCCCGATGAAAATGCTCATTCACCGGATGAGCATCTGAACTTAAGCAATTTCCACAAAGGTATCTTAAGCATCTCTCATTATTTTAATGAATTATCAAAAATCAAAAAATAAATTTTCATGGCTAAAACCAAACAGCAAACGGTACAATCTTTAAGATCAAAAAAGCAAAAAAAAGAACAGAGCCATTTACACTTTGCAATGACATCAAAGAATTATACTATTATAGGTTCCGGGATTGCGTTGATAATCTTAGGATACATTTTTATGTCGGAAAATTCTGTAGACGGGTTTCTTCCTACTATCATTGCCCCAATACTATTGATTGTAGGGTATTGTATAATAGTACCCATAGGAATTTTATACAATGATAATAATGTTAATGAAAACATTGTTGAAGAAATAAAAGAGCTTAAGCCTCTAAGTAAAAAAAGTGTCTCTTCGTCTTCTTCAAATGTAAAAACAGCATAGTACTTTTTAATTTGTTCTTTTACAATATCGGGAATGCAACGGTTTCGACGGGAAGAAAGATGGTTATAACTGCATATAGTGTTCCTGCCAGCACTTTAAAAAGGTAGAAAACAACAAACAACAATAACGTAGAGAATAACTACGCTATGGCTGCTTAATAAAATAAGCAACCTCGCTTTAACTGATCCCGCTTATCGGAATTGTTAAGGCGTCAAATTAGATAAGATAGTCTAAAGAATCGTCTGAGTTTTTTAGATGAAACTAAATCAGGATAGCAATTACTTTGGTTAGTCTTTCGACCGGAGTTTTGTGAAATTTTAAAGTAGAGACTATATATGTAGACGTTTTAATGGTCTTCTTTTCGGACCCGAGTTCGACTCTCGGCATTTCCACTTTTTATTTTTTCTTTAATTTTAATAAAAGCATTTACTATCGCTTCAACCGTAATGTCTTTTATAGAACCTTCGTCTTTTGAAACTAATGCTTCGTTAAATTTCGACAGCGGAGCAAACTTTTGCAAATTCCACTTTACATCCGGATATAAAGCCACCACAGGTTTATCAAACGCCGAGCAGATATGGACAATCGCCGTATCAGGTGTTATTACAATATCACCTTGTTTAATTACTTCCGAAGTTTCTAATATATTTTTTGTTTCAATAAAATTTATATTAAACTCCATACAGTTTTCTAAAAGATAACTGATAATTTCTTTATCACGTGCTAAGCCTATTAAAGTAAAAGCAGATAGCTCGTTAGCGTTTATTCTTTTTATAATATCTAACCACTTCTCTTTTGCCAAGTATCTGCCGAGATTTCCTGCTGAAATGTTTATAATAACATTTTGCAGATTGGATGTTAGTTTTAAATTAAATTTCCTTTGAATTTCAAGCGGGATGTTAAACGATGGTTTCGTTTCTGCTTGTTCAGAAGTTTTATTGAAATAATTTAAAGGGCCTGTATTTATATCGACCGCATGTTTTCCTTTCTGAAATTCTTTTAATGATATGTCAAAATTTTTTTTTTCGAAATTAAATCCGAGAGATAATTTCGGTTTAAATATTTTCAGTAATACTCCGGATGTACTGGAATAATTGTTCTTTGTATCAATCCATAAATCGACATTACGGAGTGAAGATTTGAGAAGGGTAAAATTTTTAAGAAAATTTTTTTTATAAACAATGACTTCGTCAACAGACAAATGATTTAATGGTATATCTTTATTGATTTCGCTGGCAAGGACTTTAAGGTTAGATTCCGGAAATGTTTTTTTTAAACCGGAAAATAGGGGAGTAGTAAGAATCATATCCCCGATTTTTCCTATTTGAACAACTACAATCGTTTTTGGATTTGACAAATCCAATTTATATTCATTTATTTTTTTGCTTTTGAAGGTAATTTCTTTTTTGAAGAATTGTTTTTGCCGTTTAAGCTGGTATTAGTTGTGACAACTTCCACAACAGGTTTGGGATTCTTCTTGTTTGTCCACCATTGCTGGGATATAGAAAACAAGTTAAACATAAAATAATAAAGATTTAAACCTGCTGGAAAACTGAAAAATAATAAGGTCAGCATTACCGGCATTATATAAACCATTGCCTTCTGTTTCGGATCGGTAATAGTCATCTTCTGCTGAATAAACATTGTTACACCCATCGCTAAAGCCAGTCCTGAGATCTGGTCAATTCCAAATAACGGAATTTTGAAGGGAAGGTGCAGTATAACATCGGGCGAAGATAAATCTTTTATCCAAAGGAAACTCGCATTTCTAAGCTCAATAGTTGAATTAAAAACGCCGAACAATGCATAAAGAATAGGAAGCTGAAGTAGCATCGGAAGACATCCGCCTGCAGGGTTTATTTTTTCTTCCTTATATAACTTCATTATTTGCTGATTCGCCTTAACCGGATCATCTTTATACTTTTCTCTTATACCTGTGATTTTTGGATTAAGCTGGGACATCTTCTTCATTGAATTCATCTGAACCTTCGTAAGTGGATTCAAAATTATTTTCATCAAGAGTGCAAAAATAATTATAACCAATCCCCAGCTCGGAATAATGTTGTGAAGAAAAAATAATACCGGAAGAATGATATACTGAGCGATAGGTCTTACCATAAAATCCAATGAAAATCTTAGTGTCTTCTCCAGCTCAAGCTCATAGGACTTCAAAATGTTATAATCCAGCGGGGTAATTAAAATCTTAAAAGTTGATTTCTCGACTTTATCATTTTTAATTTCCATTTTAACTGCAATAGTATAATTCTCCCTTATACCTTCATCCTTTAATTTTTCAGAATATCCCGCGAGATAGGCACCATCACCTTTTCTGTCTTTGGGAATAATAAATATTCCAAAATACTTGTTTCTTAAACTCACATAATCAGTATTTCCGTTAAAGTCTTCTTTATACGAATCTCCAGGTGAAGCAGCATCAATGGTTTCAAGCTCACCTCCCATGTAAGCAAATGCTTCCGAAAATGTTGCTTCCTGGTCACTTCTGAACTCGGTTAAGTTTAAGGAAGATTCCCAAACTACCTGGTATTTATTGTCAGCGATGAATTTTTTTGGTGAATCGAATTGATATGTTATATCGAATTCATATAAATCTTTAAAAAATGTATATGTTTTCGAAATCTTTTCTGTGCTGTCGGCAGTTACATAAAGTGTGTAAACTAATTTAAAGCTGCTGTCTTTCATTAAATCAACTTTCTGCCATTCGGAATAATTCGATTCAAACACCAAATCTTTTGTATTAATTAATACTCCGTCTTTTGATGTGAACAGTAAGTGAAGCTCTTTGTTTTGTTTCCAGTCAACTAATTGAAGCGGTTTCTTATCCCATGTTTCATAATTTTTAATAGTATATTTTTTTATTCCGCCGCCAAAATTACTGAACTCCATTTGTATCTTTTCATTCTCTACGAAAATATTTTTTTCAACCGTATTACCCGTACTTCCGATAGCTTTTGATGAAAAGATACTTCCGAATTTTAAGCTTAAAGAATCATTTCTTAAAGAATCGTTTGAAATCATTTCAGAAGATTTTGGTAAGCCGGTATCTTTTGTTTTGTTTTGTGCCTGTTCCTGTGCACTAACAGAATCGGTTGTTCTGGGTCTTGTATTTTGAGTCATTTTCTGTTGTGTGCTTGAATTCCAATAAAGCCATATCATAAGCACAACGCCTATTAGCACAAATCCTAATATAGATCTTTTTTCCATTATTGTTTAATTTTCCTAATCTAAAATTTATTTACAGTTTTAATTTCTGTAAACGAGAATCTCTTTGAGGAACGGGATCATACCCACACTCACAAAAAGGATTACATCTTAAAATTCTTTTTATTGTTAAATACATACCGGTAAAAAACCCGTGAGTATGGAATGCTACTATGCTGTAATTCGAGCAGGAAGGATAAAACCTGCAGGAGTCCGGCAAAAGTGGTGAGATAAGTCTTTGATAAAATTTAATAAAAAATATTGCAATAAAACTCATTAAACTTGAAACTGATTTTTAATTTTCAATTGAAGGTTTTTCATTTCTTCGTGGATAAACTCCAATTTAGTTTTGGGATAATTAATAAATTGTTCGTAACCTCTTTCAGTCAGTGAAAAAATTATATCTAACCTAAAAGACAATGCTTTAAAATTTTTATTTAATCGGTAAGACTCTTTTAATAAACGCTTAATCCTGTTTCTTAAAACCGATTTCTTTATCTTTTTCTTTGCAATAATAAAGCCCACTTTTACATTATTCGTAAAAAGCGGGCTTTCTCCAATCAAGCGGATTCTTACAGCGTTGTCAATTGAATCCGAAACTATACTTTGTTTATTGATAAAAGCTTTTAGAAATTCTGTTGATATATAAACATGGTTTTGGAGAACTCTTATGTAAGCATTATGTCCTTTTATAATTTCGTCTTTCCTTAACCCTTTGTCATCGTATGATAGATCATCACTCTTACCCATTCATATAATAAAATATCACTATCAATTTATTATCTGCCTATGGATGTCTTACAAATTCATCGCTAACAGTGAGTTTCTTTCTGCCTTTAGCTCTTCTGCGTGCCAAAACCCTTCTCCCGTTTTTCGTAGCCATTCTTTCTCTGAACCCGTGTTTATTTTTTCTTTTTCTATTGCTTGGTTGATATGTTCTTTTCATTGCTTAAAATTAAATAATTATTTATGCAAAAATACCGATGATAGCTCACAATTACAAGGAATTCATTTAGGTAAAATTTATTTTTTAGTTTTTGTTTTTCACTTCTTCATGCTCCTGCAGTCAGAGAACTTTTAATATTAACACTGCATGTTATCTATCTTGCAAAAGAGTGCCTCAAAATTAAGAGAAAAACAATTTCTGATTTCAATCGCTATTATTCACATGGACCTCTATATACAAAAAGGAGCAAACATTTAAAATACTTTTATCAATTATTATTTTAATAAAAACATTTTCTTTGTATCAGCATAATTTCCATTAGTAATTTTATAAAAATATACTCCACTTGATAAATTTGCCCCGTTAAATTGAACTTCATAACTTCCTGCATTTAATTTTTCATCTACAAGAATTTCTATCTCCTTGCCTGAAATATCATAAACAATAAGTTTTACATTTATCTTTGAAATATCTGCAGGGATATCAAACTTAATTCTTGTAACAGGATTAAAAGGGTTTGGAAAATTTTGATATAAAGTGTACCCGTCCGGAACAGATGATGAAATATTACTTATTCCTACTGTTCCTATATTAAATATCCAGGTATCATTTTTATATGAAGGATCGGAACCTCCGAAGATTATCATCTTGTTGGAAACCGGGACATATACAGCTATATGTCCGTATCTTGCGCCTGGTCTTATTGTTCCCTGAGTGATTGAATCCCATGAATTATTAGTAAGATTAAACTTCCAGAGGTCACCTAAAATTGTCTGTGAATTTTGACCACCATAAATAAATGCTTCGTTTGAATTAGTACATATTACAGGACTGAACCATCTGCTTTCCGGTTTTACAGCAGGAGTGATGTTTGTCCATTCAAATGAATTTAAATTTAATGACCAGATGTCACCTAATGCTCCATTATGCTGCCCACCGTATATTATCATTTGAGTTCTGTGAGAAGTTATGTGTGCAGAATGCAGACATCTCAATTCAGGATGAAAGGAATTTGTACGATCTGTCCACATCATACTGTCAATTTGAAAATACCATGTATCTTCAAACCTCCCGCTTGTTGTAAAACCAGCGAAGTTTACTAACCTTCGGTTAACCGGATCGAACACAGCAGCGGTCCCGTATCTTTTTAGCGGGGCTCCTGGCACATTGCCATCCTGCCAAAGTTCCTGCCAAGAGTTATTACTTAGATTAAATGCCCAAACATCGTTGTAGAGTTCAGCTCCCTGACCTGACCAAATTATCATTCGATTCATCAATGAATCATAAACTGCATTTTGAGAAAAACGAGGAGAAGGCATTTGACCGGAAACCGGTGTTATATTTTGCCATTCATAATTATTAAGATTTAAACTCCAGACATCATTAAGATTTCCGGATGAGGTTTTTCCTCCAAACACAATTACCCGGTTTCCAGCTTGTTCATAAATTGCAGAAGCATTACTGCGCTGCATCGGATTTCCGGTAGCAGGCAGTTGCAACCATGTCTGTGCATATATAAGACCGGATATCGGAATTAAGAATAAATTTAAGAAAAAGATTTTTCGTTTCATTTTTAATTTTTTACTTAGTTAATACTTTTATTATTTTTTTTTAGTTGAATGCTTAAACAATCACCTGTATTTTATAAGTTAAGACTGATTTACTTCAATTGCTTCAAATCCCTTAATAATTAAATTAAATTTTTAATTTGTTTGGATTTACTAGGATCACATATGCGACTTTAAACCTTGAATAAACTTGAGCAGTATTAGTATTGAACAAAAGTATTACGATATTATTTAGATTTGGGATTTCATTCTGAAAGATGATAAATATTTATCAATATAAAATTGTTTTGATCTTGCTTTGTACTGCATTATGTATCTCGGATGTTCGAGAGCAATAATCTTTTTAAAAAAATTATTTTCATCATTTACCAGCCGGAGAAATTTTTCGTTCTTTCCGTTTCCAAAACAAAAACATACATCTGTCTCGATACCAAAACTAATTTGCTTTTTGATGCTTCCGACTATGAATTTAAAAACTGCTTTTGTTAATTCCTTACTATCGTAATAATTATAATTCACTTCTTTACCTTTATTTCCTGTAGCAGTAAATCCCAAAGGACAAACAGAATTAATATAAAACTTTTTATAAAATTCAGCCACGCCTCCGAATGCTTCAATCATTTCATAAACAAAAACTGAAGACAACTCATGTGTCTGTTTCCCGTCAAAAGTTAGCTTACATTTGTCAATTAGTCTTTTAGAGTCGGTAAATGGAATTCCGGTCACACCTCCGCCAAACCTTCCGGGATTAATTCCCAGTATCATATGTCTGTTCATATTATCACTATAATATTTCCTGTAAAACCCGGATGATAGAGGGATTATTTTTTTATTTTCTTTGAACGGATTCATAATGCTTATCCCTGCGGGAAGTTGTCCACGGAAGTCAACAGTTTTATTAAAATTAATTATGGAGTCAGCGAATGTTTTCAATAAGTAAATATGTAAAGTGTATAAGGTCCTGTAAGGTTTAAAAGATCATAATAATTCAATTCAAAGCCTTTTCTTATTCAAATACTTAATAAATTAATAAATTATTTATCATTGTAATCAAAAAAGGTGATTAAAAAAAATTACTTATTTGACCAAATATTAAGCGTTAGCTATTTTTTTAAAATATGTGTTACACACTTCAAAATTCTCCGTGTATTTAACTTTTTATTTTCTTTTATACATTCAACTTGACATTGGTTATTAAATAGAATAGCTTATTAAAATAAAAAAAGACACAAAAAATATTTTTTTATATTATTAACAATTATGTTTAAAGAAGAACCTCACTATAAGACAAGCCACCTGATCAACTCACTCTCATGCCTCCTGTCTTCAAATGCTTCTCTTCTAATAAAAAAAATACAATCCCCAAAAGAGTATTTAAGATGTAATACTAAGTAAATAAATAACTAACAATTTAAGATTGTTTTCTTAAAAAAAGGAAACTAAATTATTAACTTTAAATCTGGAAGGAAAACCAATTACAAATCGTTTTTTAAATTATTTCTTAATTCTTTTTAGGAGACTGTAGAGAAATAATTTTAGAAAATACTCTTTGAAAGGAGAAAAAAGTCTTCTGAAATTTTTTGAAATTTTAAAACAATTTATTATGAAGAAATTAATTTCAGTCCTTTCTCCGGTTTTATTTTTATGCATCAGTGTAAACTTATTTGCGCAGGTGGCAAGCTACACATTTTCCCAGCATACCGGTACTTATACCGAAATTGCAGGAGACACGATAGTGGCTTTTTCAACTTCAACAATTACGAATCCTTTCGATCTTGATGATGTAACTTATCCTTCAAACAGAATTCCGTTTCCATTTAGATTCAACGGTGTTGCTTACACAAATTTCGCAATAAACACAAATGGATTTATTACATTCGGAACTACACCACCGGTAGCGGCTAATTACGGTTCAATAGCTGCCACAGAAGTCTACGATGGTGCGGTCAGTGCCTTTGGAATAAATTTAATAGGATTGTTTGGAACAAATGCTGACAGGATTGCAGGCAGTTCTGTTTTAACAAATGTTGCGAGTTTTGCAGGAGTAGTTGCCGGCAGACTCATTACAGGAACAGGTATTGCTACCTCATCAACTATCCTTTCATTCAATTCAATTTCTAAAACAATAATAATGTCAGCGGTCGCAACTTCCACAGGTAACAATGAAATTATACAAATAGCTGCGGCAAGTATTGTTAGAGCAACTCAGGGATTAGCCGGAAACAGGATTCATACAATTCAATTTAAAAACTTCAGGAGGAACACAACTACCGGAACTATAGATAATCTGAATTTTCAAATTAAACTATATCAAGCTACAGGGAGGATTGAAGTAGTGTATGGAAATATTATTGAAGGACCTATACCTGTATTTGGTCAGGTAGGCTTAAGAGGAATTCTCCATTCGGATTTTAATAACAGAACAACAGCATCAAACTGGTTAGGTACCATAGCCGGGGCAACTAATAATGTTCAATGCATAATAAGCAGCACTGTATTTCCGGTTTCCGGATTGACATTTATCTGGGGTCCTCCGCCTACAACATTAAATATTACCGTTGCTCCCGAAGGATTTTATAATCCTTCAACCTTAAAGCTTAATATGAGAGACACTGTAACAGCTTATCTTAGAAATTTAAATGCACCTTTCGTAAAAATTGACTCTGCAAAAAGTGTTATAGATTCTGTAACTTTAACCGGCGCATTTCTTTTTAATAATGCTCCCTCCGGAACATATTATATAGTCGTCAAACATAGAAACTGTATCGAGACCTGGAGCAATTCAGCAGTAGTTTTAACTAGCGGAAGCGAGACAACTTATAATTTTACTTTGGCAGCATCAAAGGCGTTTGGAAATAATATGATTTTGAAAGGAACTAAGTATTGTATTTACAGTGGTGACGTAAATCAGGATGGAACCGTGGATTTAACAGACCTAAGTCTTATTGATAATGATGCATATAATTTCGTATCAGGGTATTTTAATACTGATCTTACAGGAGATAATTATGTTGATTTGGAGGATTTATCAATTGCAGATAATAACGCATATAATTTTGTGATCAAAGTTACACCGTGATTTGGTTATAAACTTTGTAAGGTTTATAAAGTTTGTAAGTCAGTTAAGTTAGTAAAGTTTGTCCGGAGGAGAAATCTTCCGGCTTTCTATTTTAAACAAACCCTTTCATTTTATTTAAAATATATTCCCCTGGTAAAATATATTTTTTGTTTTGAGCATATCCAATAATTGCGTAATCTAAATTTTGTATTCCAAAATTAAAATTATATTTCCCAAAAAAAAATTACGAAACAAAAGCCATTTGTTCAAATTGCATTACAATTAAAGAGGCAAAATAGTGAGAAATTTATCCGAAATCAAATAAAATTTTCAGATTTTAATTTAGATATCTAACTTTTTTATGTAACAAATTGGAAATTGTTTGATTGAACTACATCGTCCTTCGTAGTATTTTTGTATAGAAATAATTTAAAAAATTATTTAATTAAAATCCTAGAGGAGGATAAAAAAAATGAAAAAGTTAAATTCAAATTTCAGATTATCGAGAGCAATTATTGTTCTCCTAATCTTAGTAGTTTCTTCGGCTGATTTATTTAGTCAAAATCAAATCAGTCATTATAATTTATTATGCCCGACAGCTCCGGGGCAGGAATACGGAAAAAGCATTATTAACAGAAGAGATCAGAGCGGTTATGCCATAGCAGGTTATGAATATAATAACCCCTCGTGCATTGGCAGCTATGACTGGATGTTTTTAAAATTAAGAGCAGACGGTTCAGTTGATTGTGCAAGAGTTCTCGGTCAGCCTTACGATGATAAATGTTTTTCTGTAATACAGACTCCAACTGATTCCGGATATTTCCTTGCCGGATACACAACTGATGCGAATTCTCCTTTCCGAAGAAAAGCGACATTCATGAAGTTGAACAAAAATTGCAACACTATTACCTGCAGGGGACTGTTTGATTCTTTAAACAGTTCATACCACCAGGTTATAACCGATCCAACTAATTATGTTACTTTTGCCGGATACAATGAGACTCATATTACGGTAAACACTAAACGCAATAAGATTTTAGCGTCAAAGTATTTTCCCACTGCAGCTCCATTCTGGGTTTACAGGTATGTTTCTCCGGGACCTTCAAGAGAAGAAGCAATGTCTATTTGTTCTCCTGTTGCGGGTGGCGGACATTGCCTGGCAGCAAAAACAGATTTTTATTCAGGAGTTGCCGGACGTAATGATATAATGTTAGTTAAACTTGATTTCACCGGCGCGATAGTTTGGAGAAAAGTTTATAGAATTACCACTCCAACAATGAATAATTATAATGCAGAGCCGAGAAAAATCATTCCAATGCCTGACGGCGGTTATGCGGTAGTTGGATTTACAAATGTTTATGGAAATACGCAAAGAGATATATTTGTTATGAGAGTCAATTCAACCGGTGGTTTAATCTGGTCTTCTACTTATGGAGATGCAACAACTTTTGAAGAAGGTCATTCAATTGCATTTGACGGGAGTAATCTTGTTGTTACAGGTTTTCAAAATATAATTTCGCCTCCTAAACCTTCGAATGCATTCATATTAAAAATTCCGGTTGCCGGTGGACCACCAATCTTCTTCACATTATGGGATACGGCAAATGGAACTGATGCCGGTTATGATATTATTACATCTACCACGGGAGCTGCATTGGGATATGCCGTAACGGGCAACACATACAGAGGCGCACTACTTAATGATGCATTTTTATGGAGAACAAATTTGAACGGAATAGTTTCAACTACCGACACATGTAATATTTTTCCTAAAATACCATACAGAACTAATCTTCATAAACTTGATTCATTCCCATTGAACAGAGTCCAGGTTCAGGAAATAACACGACCTTGCACTAATGTATCACCACCATCCCAGAAGTCAACATTATGTATCGCAACTGCACCGAGACCAAATAAAGGCGGAGAAGAAACAGATAAATATTCTCTGGAACAAAATTCACCAAATCCTTTTAATCCGACAACAACTATAAATTATCAATTGCCTGTCGCAGGTTTTACATCTATAAATGTATTTGATATTGCAGGCAGATTGGTTTCGACATTGGTAAATGAATTTAAAGTTCAGGGCAGTTATAACGTAACTTTTGACGGTTCCAATTTATCTTCAGGAGTATACTATTATAAGATTGAAACAGAAGGATTTACAAATATAAAGAAAATGATCCTTATAAAATAAGTTTAATCTCTCTTTTTCCCCGCGATTCCCTAAAAAAGAATTCCGGGGAATAATTATTTTTTTATAAAATTAAACTGAGGTCCATAACATCAAACAATATGGATTCTCAACAAAGGGAAAAAAAATGAAAAAGAAAATTTATAAATTAATTGCTATTGCTTTCATACTGGTATTATGTACAAAGGAAAATGCTACGGCACAAATGTTCTGGAATAATGCCGGTTCATTTGAAGGCACAACCTCAAGCTACGTTGCAGTTCCAAGCTCACCATCACTTGATATTACCGGGAGCTTTACACTGGAAGCATGGATAAGACCTGATAATATAACTCTTCCAACAACTCCTATAATAGTAGGTAAAGGTGTAAGCCCGAGATATGATTTGAGACTGACTTCTACAGTTGTTCCGGGCAAGGTAGCAGTCCGGACTAATGGTGTTACAAAATTAATTTCTAAAACTTCCGTAACCAGCGGTAACTGGACACACGTTGCCGCTACATTTAATTCGGTATCCGATGTGTTCAGTATTTATTTAAATGGTTCTTTAGATACTTCTGTCACTATAGTGGGAGCTGAACCAACAGCAAATTCTGATTCTCTCTTAATAGGTAAAGGCTTTAATAGTCCCTTTGACGGGCAACTCGATGAAGTAAGAATTTGGAACACCGCATTGACTTTGGGACAAGTAGTTCAATACAGAAGAACCTCACTCGGCACTAGCAGTGGCATTTATGATGCTCTAGTCATGTCAATTACTTTTCAGGACAATGATAACAACGGATCTTCTTTTAACTTAACTGATTGGTCCGGGAATGCAAATACCGGTTTCAATAAGGGTATTACAGCAGTTGATTTAAGTGACAGACCACTTCAAACCATTTCTATAAATGAATCAATAGAATTAAACGGTGTTGATGAATATTTAGCCGCACCGGACAACAATGCATTTTCTCCTCCAAGTGAACTTACACTGGAAGCATGGATTTTCCCAAGATCATTTGATAAAAATAATATAATAATTCATAAAGGCACCCCTGACGGAGCAATGACAGATTACAACTTAATGTTGATTGATGGCAGACTCAATGCTACAGTGAACAATATCAATAAATTTACATCCGATGATTTGATACCATTGAACCAATGGTCACATGTTGCTTTTAACTATGATGGTCCAAATGGATTTTATACATTTTTTTTAAACGGGGAAATAATTGATGCAGGTGTCAATAATAAAGGTTTTATTATTGACGGATCAGATTCATTGTATATAGGCGGCACAATCGGACTGACGGATTTTGACGGATTTATAGATGAAGTCAGAATAACTTCAGATTCAAAATATATAAATGAAATTAATAAATTTTTATTCCAATCTATTGATGAATCAAATGACGGTCCGGCTGTGGCGGCTGTTTACAATTTTGACGGATATGCTGTATCAAATGTCGGCGCTTTCAATAGATTGTATTTTAGAAATGGTGCAAACTTCAGCCATTCGGGAACAATAAATAATCAACCTCTTTCTCCATTGAATAGAGATGACGGCAATAATTTTCAAGATGGTTTTTACATTAAAACTTCCGACAGAAGAATACCCGCTTCCGGAACAAGTGGCTTAATGGATAATGATTCACTAAATGTTTTGTTAAACGAAACTATAACAGATGTTAATGTCTTCGTAGCAATTAATCATACAGCGGAACAAAATCTTTCGATAACTCTAACTGCACCTAATGGAGAAAGTGTAATTATGTTTAATGCGAATCCGCTTGTGACTAACTCTGATAATATGGTAACAATATTTGATGACCAGGCAGACAGTTCGATTGTTAATGGAAGATATGTTTCATTTGGACCAGTGATAAAGCCGGTTAACAATCTGAATACAATATTCTCAGGAGATAATACTTTTGGGAAATGGAGACTGGTTATAAATGATTTGTCGGCAAGTGATACAGGAAGGCTTTACGGATGGGGAATTCAATTTAACAACAGAACATCTAAACCAATGATGTTGTCATCGAGAGCTCTTGTGCAGGGGTTTTACAATCCTTCTGCTAATTTAATGGTAAGAGATACTATGAGATTTTATCTGAGAGAAATTGTAGATCCTTTTACAAAACTGGATTCGGCAAAGGCATATTTAAATACAGACGGTTCAGCAATATTATCATTTAATAATGGTGACCTGCTGAAAGATATAAATTTATATATTCAGCTATATCATAGAAATTCAATTGAAACCTGGAGCTCTACCGGAATTGTTTTCGATGCATTGACTTCACAAGCGCAATACGATTTTACTGCATCAGCCAGCCAGGCATTCGGAGATAATATGATACAGGTAGATACTGCTCCAAATGAATTTGCAATTTATGGGGCAGATGTAAATCAGGACGGCTCAGTAGACCTGGCGGATTTAACATCAATAGATAATGATGCATTCGGTTTTGTCTCCGGGTACGTTTTAACGGATGTTAACGGGGATAATGCAGTTGATCTTGCTGACGCTACGATTGCTGATAACAATGCATTTAATTTTGTGAACAAAGTAGTGCCGTGAGTAGTTGGTAAAGTTGGTTGAGCAAGTTGAGTTGAGTGAGTAGTTAAGTTAGTTTAGTTTTTTAAGTATGTAGGATCTTATAAAGTTTATAAAACAATTTTGCAACTTGTAACTCGTAACTTGTAACTCGTAACTTGTAACTTAATAAAAGCCGGTGCATTTTATTAAAATAATCTGCTTCGACCCCGGCTTTTGTTTTTTTGTTTGTATAAAAAATATGCAATGACATAATCAAACTTTTGTAAATATACTATTAAATATAATTTTATTCTTTCATATTAAGATATATCAAACTTATTCCCGACATTACAAATAATCTCAAGGCTGCGGACTCACCATTCCAGGTTGTTGACTGCCACATTTGAAACCACTCCCCTGCAACAGTAATAAAAACAAATCCAAAAAGCAGCAATGACAGCGTTAATCCTATTACAGCTTGTGACTTAGATTTTTCAAAAACATCCTGCGAAGATTTTAAGCTTTTGTATAATTTAGAAATGCCAAACAAGCAGAAATATGCGATTGCAAATTCCCAAACAATTATAATAATATAGGTGATATTCCAAATAGCAGGAGAAGTGGTAGTGCGCCATTTTGATTCATTGCCGGGAAAGGTAGAATCCATAGATTCCACATGTTGAACAAATAAATAATTTGTGGAATAGTCTAACAGATTGTCTATTGCAACAATGGAAAGATTTGCAGCGATTATAAAAACTAATAATATTTTGGAAATGCGGGTTGCCATAATGAGTTCGTAAAGTTTGTAAAGTTTGTTGAGTTGAGTTTTTATTTTGGTGTTTCAAACTAACGACTATATAAGTAGCACTGAATGTGTCAAGCTTTTATAGTACTCAATAGAAGCTTGATCATTTTTAAATAATCATATCATAGATATTACTTTTAATTGTTATTGTCACAAACAGAAGCGAATAAAAAATAAATATAAGAAGGTATACTCCAATAGAAACCAGTAACAGCAGCCGCAAATAAGAATAATCCTCTATCTCAATTCGTCTGATAATAAGTTCAACAATAAAGATGTTCATCCTCAAAATCGCTGCGCCGGCAATTAAACCAGAAATGAAATACAAAATTTGAATTAGAAAATTCCGGTTGTGTATTCTGATAAGCATATCGAAAACAGCATAAACTATGACGACTCCGGAAATCGCATTGAAGACTGCTATGAGTACGCCTGTTATGACGCTGACTGCCGCTCTAAGTTTATCGTCATAAGTAAAGTATTTCTTTATTCTGCTTAAGTCAATCACGGTAGAAAATAATTATTCCTATCAGGATGGGCAAGGATTTTATAAAGAAGACTAGAAATATTTTCCGCATCCGTCTAAAAGCGTTTTAAGGAATTAATAAAAAAAAGGGAGGATTCATGAAGTCCACATGAATCCCCCAGCTCTTGTTGACGGGATGAAAAAGGAATAAAAATTATTTTATAAGCATCATGCGCTTCGTTTTTTTGAAATCTCCCGATTCCAATCTATAAAAATATGTACCGCTCGATAATGCTGAAGCATTAAAATTGGCTGAATATTCTCCGGCACTTTTTAATTCATTAACAAGTACAGCAATCTCTTTTCCTGTAATATCAAATATCTTTATATTGACTAATCCGGATTTCGGTATGCTATAAGCAATATTTGTGGAAGGATTAAATGGATTAGGATAATTTTGTGAAAGAGAGTAACCTGTAGCAATGTTGTTTGAGACTACACCCGTTGATGTTTGTGTATATTTAATAGTTACAATATCACTGTTACCGCCGAATATTTTCTGGTCCTGCGTGCTGATACCTGTCACATAAATATTTTCCCTGTCGTCAATTGTCATTGCTTCAGCATGGTCGGCAAAATCTCCCAAACCATTATATGTTTCCACCCACTGAAGCTGACCGTCAGAATTTAATTTCATTGTAAGGTAATCAGTCGGAACTAATTATCAATTATAAAGTCTTCCATATTAACTCCTTCTTCAGTAAATTTTACCCATTGTCCCTGACCGTCCTGATTATATTTAATAATTGTAGTTACTCCTTCCTGACCGCTGTTGATAAAGCTGTGACCGCATACAAATACATTTGCATCGGTATCAAGTTTTATTTTTCTTCCATAATCCACAAGATTGGGAGCACTGTTGTACTGCTTTAACCAAGCAGTATCTACCTGTGTAAAACCATTGACAGATAAAACACTAAGAAAAAGAATAATAAAAAATCGTTTTGCATTTTTAAGTAAGAAGTAATTAGTAGTCATATCGATTATTTTTATGTTTGCAATTAATACAAAACTAAAAAAAATAATGCTTTTAATACAAACAATAATTTGCTGAAGTGTAGATTTCTAAAAAAACAATCCACGACCATGAATTCTGCGGAGCTTACTAATAATATTTTAAATCAGAGATTATTCATAAAATAATTTAATTTAAATCATTTCAAATTTTTTGCAATTAATTCATAAGATTTTTTTCTTTCTACATGATTTGCTGTGATTGTTACAATTGTAAACTCGTGGATGGCATACTTTTTTGCAAGTGCTTGTAATTTTTGACAGACAGTATTTACATCACCTATAATTGCAGACTTCCTCCTATGCTCAATTATCATTTTTTCTTCAAATGAAAATTTATAATTAATTGCTGTCTCTTCATCCGGGAAAGGAATATTTTTTCCTTTTAAGAAAGTATGCACTAACCAGTACTCAGAACTCTTGGACATTCGTATAGCATCAGATTCCGTTTCTCCACAGATCACAAATAATGCAAGATTAAGATATGGTTCTTTTAAAAAAACAGAGGGTTGAAAATTCTGATAATACAATTGAAAACATTGCAGCATATGTTCATCACTTATAAAGCTGCCGAATGTATACTTCAATCCTTTTCTTGCCGCATACATTGCGCTGTCAGGACTTGTACCGAGAATCCATATGTCCGGAATTTCAACGCCTGAAGGAGAAGCAATAACTTCTTTATAAAATTTATTTTTTGATGAATTAATAAAGTAGTTTAAAAGCTCGTCTGTTTTTGCAAATGAATCTTCAGATGATGTTCGCAAAACTTTTATAATATTTCTGTCACCTCCCGGCGCTCTCCCTATTCCCAGATCAATCCTGTCCTGGAATACACTTTGCAATAAATTAAACTGCTCTGCTATTTTGAACGGACTGTAATGACTTATTAAAACACCGCCTGAACCTATTCGTATGTTTTTCGTATTTGAGGCAATAATAGGAATTAAAATCTCCGGGCTTGCTGACGCGAAGGAGCGTGTATTGTGATGCTCCGCAATCCAGAACCTGTGATATCCATTTTCATCTCCAAACTTTGCGAGATCTATTGTTTGGTTTATTGCTTCGGATGGTGTGATATTTTCGATTACCGGTGATTGGTCAAGAATATTTATTTTTATCATTTATTAAAATACATTCTTGAAATGTTAAAGACAGTTTAGAAACCGGTGCTAAATGAGTTACAATGAGTTACTGTGAAAAACAATTCTCAATGTGATGTTCCGGTGCTATCAATGCAAACTCTTTTGATCCTGAAACCAATTTTCAAAATTGAATTTCCAAATTGTGAACTATATTTTGTGTAAAGATATTATAAATAAATAAATAAAAATTATGAAACTCAAAAAATTATTGTTTAGCAGTTTAGTAATCTTTTTCAGTACAATTTTATAAAGCAGGTTTAATATTTGATACGTTGTTTGTGGATAAACTTTGAGAAATGCTATCTGCTTTTGTCACAGTATATATAATTGATTTTACTTAACTCTATTTGTAAGTTCGCAATATTAAAATGCTAATTACTTAATAACAAATTTTCTTAACTTAATAAAATAGGAGGTATACAAATGCCGTTAGTACAGGTAGTAATAACTTTGATTGTTGTTGGAATTCTTCTATGGCTGATTAATAGATTTATCCCAATGGACAGTAAGATTAAGTCAATTTTGAATATTGTAGTTGTCATAGCTGTTATCTTGTGGCTTCTGAATGCATTTGGACTCTTTAGTTCTGTTTCAGATGTTCGTATTGGTAAATAACTAGAAACTTAAACAAGAGAGTCTGCAGCTTTTTATCTGAAGACAGGCAACTGCTCAACATTGTGTGAAGTTGAAAGGAAATTGAAGAATATACTTTTTTGATTTTTCTGATAAGTCCGGAAATATTAAATTTACAAATTTAATATTTCCGCTAACATCATTGGATCGAAATTATTTATTTTTAATTCATTCTTTAATAATTTTTAATATATTCATCAAATAAATTACCTTCCCATTTTTTAACTTCAAAAGCATATCTTCAGGTCCTATCTGAAAAATGAATCAATTAGATTCTGACTTTATTTAATTATTAGAACTTAAATTAATATCGAATCAAATTAACAAACTTAATGCTTGAAATAATTTTAATAATTGCTATTATCATACTTCTAATAAATTTTTTTGCAGTATGGAAATTATTATCTGCCAATAAAGACACGACATTTGAGGATATCAAATCTCAAAATGAAATTATAAGCCGTGATTTGACAAAACTGGAATCAACTACTAAGGATGAAGTCTCCAGGAACAGGCAGGAGATCGGCAATACATTAAGAGACAATCGCGAAGAAATAAATAAGGCAATTCAAAACTTAGGTGAATTGAATAGCAAAACTTTATTGTCGATTGGTGGAATCCAAACTGATAAGTTAAGTGAGATGCACAAGATTCAGACTGAAATAAACTCAACCACAGAAAGTAAGCTTGAAAAAATTCGGGAGACACTGGAGATAAAAATAAAAAATTTACAGGAGGACAACAGTAAGAAGCTTGACGAAATGCGTGCAACAGTTGATGAGAAACTTCAGTCAACAGTAGAAAAAAGATTTAGTGAATCATTCAAACTCATAAGCGAACGGCTTGAACAGGTTCACAAGGGATTGGGTGAAATGCAGAGTCTTGCATCCGGAGTCGGAGATCTTAAGAAAGTACTGACGAATGTGAAAACAAGAGGTACATTAGGTGAGATTCAGCTCGGGACGATACTGGAACAGATATTGTCAAAGGAACAATTTGAACATAATGCAATGGTGAAACCCGGATCGGGCGAAAGAGTTGAGTTTGCGGTAAAGATACCGGGAAAAGCCGAAGACGGTAAGAGTGTTTTATTGCCTCTCGATTCAAAATTTCCGATGGAAGTTTACAGTAGTATGATGGATGCGTATGAAAAACTTCCCGACATTAATCAGAGGGATGTAGAAACATTATCAAGACAATTTGAAAATGCAGTTAAGAAAAATGCGAAAAATATTTGTGATAAATATATTAATCCGCCCAATACTACTGACTTTGCAATAATGTTCGTTCCGACTGAAGGACTGTATGCAGAGATTTTACGCAAACCGGGATTAACGGAAATACTCCAGAGAGAATTTAAAGTAATTGTCGTCGGACCGACAAATCTTGTTGCGTTTTTAAGCAGCCTGCAGATGGGCTTCAGGACTCTCGTAATCGAGCAGCGATCCAGTGAAGTTTGGGAGCTGCTCGGAGCAATTAAAACTGAATTTGGAAATTTTGGAATTGTCCTGGATAAGACTCACAAGAAATTGCAGCAGGCAACTTCAGAAATAGAAAGAGCCGGAGTAAGAACGAGGGCAATTGAGAGAAAACTCAAATCAGTACAGGAGCTGCCGAGAGATGAATCTATTAGGCTGCTGGGAGAATCATTTGATGCCGAAGCCGACATTGAAGCTGATGAGAAAGGTGAGTATGAAGAAGAGGAAATTGAAGAAGCAGAAAGAAATCCATTCAAAGGAACAATCTTTTCTCAGGACGAAGATTGATGCCTAAGGAAATATGAATTCAAATTTTATGAACACGGATTTTTCATTAGAAAAATATTAAACACAAAGACCAGGCTCATAAAGAATAATCACCAAAATTTATTGTAAGAAAAAATTCTTTGCGGACTTTGCCTGCCATCATAGCTAACTTGGGGTCATCACCCCAATTACTGGCGGGCGAAAGTGCTTTGCGAACTTTGCGTTTTCCCTTTCGTGATAATTTACCGACGGCTTCAAATGAGATTCTAAAATGTTTTTGATCTAATTTTTAAAATTTAAGTTATAATTCTTTTGATAATTAACTCTGAAAAAATAGACAGAAGTATTTCCGGATACATGAATCGTCACGGAATCAAAGCATTGCAAATTTCACTTGCAGTAATCTTTATCTGGTTTGGCCTGCTTAAAATTTTGGGTATTTCTCCTGCAGCCGGTTTAGTAAAAGCAACCGTTAACTGGATGCCTTTTTTTGACTCTGACAGCTGGGTAAAAATTATCGGCTGCTGGGAAGTAGTGATCGGAGTTTGTTTCATTTTTAAAAAAACGTTAAGAGTTGCAATTGCGCTGTTAGCAATGCAGATGGTGGGAACATTCCTGCCTCTTGTAATTCTTCCTGACATTACTTTTCAACGGGGTATGTTTCCATTTGCGCCTACTATAGAAGGTCAATACATTATAAAAAATCTTTTGATAATTGCAGCAGCTTTGACAATCGGCGGAACGGTAAGAAACAAATAAATGAATTACTTTCATAACCGAATTTAACGCCGTTAGTAACTTAACATAGACAATCTTTATTCAATAACTTCCTTGATAAAATTTAAACCATTGAAAAAAATTCTACTCTTTATTCTAATATCGTTTACTTTATACAGCTGCGCATTTTCACAGACTGAACTGACCGGCTGGGGAAAAATCTTTCCCAAAGATGAATCCAACTCGGTAAAATCTTTTTCTGAATTCTATGATAAACTGAAAACAGCAGTTGTAAATTATGATTCTGAATTTATATACTCAATTGTAGATTCGAACATAGAATTAAAGTTTGATGATCAGCAACATAACAACATAGAGTCTTTCAAACAAAAATTCAACCTTGCAGATACTGCTGATGTATTTTGAACCAATGCAAAGAGATTGCTTGGTATGGGAGCGTTTCTTTTGAAGATAGAGGTTGATATATTTTTCTTCCCGTCGGGGTGGTTTGCAGATTATTATCATACGATATTAGGCGAGGACTATTATCTTGGATTGGACAGCAATCAAAATTATGCTCATGCTGTCAGTGATAATGTAATTGTTTATAAAGAGGCGAATGAAAATTCGGACATTATGGGAAAATTAAATTATGAAATTGTACTGATAAATAATTTTGAATATGAAAAATATACGCCATGGTATGAGATCGAATTAAAGGACGGAATGACGGGCTATGTCAGGAGCGAAGATCTCTACTTGTCGCTGTTTGATTACTTTATGACATTCAGCAATAAAGACGGAAGCTGGAAGATGATGGCGTTTCAGAGAACGGGGATCTGAAAACAGGTGATGTTCATTAAAATTCTTTTTTAATTGTTTTTTCAATTATAATATAAGTTTGGAAAATCTTTTTTATAGATTTTACAATACAATTCCAAATACTATAGCATTGTATTCATGCAAATAAAATTTTTGAAACCTCTACTTTAAATTCGAAAAATTTATGGAGTTTATAGCCATCCATTTTAATAATATTTTATTATCAATATCTCTGACGAGGTTCTCGAATTGATTTCCAATCCCATTTTTTGAATAACTCAAATCGCTTAATATCTGTTTTTTTAACTCTGCATCTGAAGGTTTAGAAATTCCAGGACCATAGTTATTGATTTTGCAGATTGCCCTGTTAAACTTATAAAAATATTCTGGTTGCGATACATCTTCTAGCTCAATAGCAATATTAAAATTTTCCTCAGCATTTTTGAAGTCGGGGCTAGGTTTATCTTTCAAAGCAAATCCTAATTGACCAAAATAATAGTGGCGATCTTTCCTATTGTCCGAATCTATCAACGCTTCGAATACGGGAATAGATCTTTCCATTAACCATCTGTAAGTAGTTCTATTTGAACGTCTATTAACTTTTGCTAATTGAAAAACTGCATTCTTACCAAATTCCGAAGCTTTGTGAATTAACTCAGGCACTTTTAGACTTTTTAATATGGTATCATCTGATTGTGGTGATAATAATTTGCAAACACTTTCAATTGCCAATGAATCTATTTGTGGCTTACTTGTTAAAATGTTAACGTCATAATCCGCTGAAAACTTATTAATATAAAGTTTCTCTAACTGTCTGGTAAATTTCCATTTAAGGTCTTCGATACTTGTGTAGATTGTAGGATAATGCTTAAGTTCATTTAACTTTTTCTTAAATTCAATCATACTTTTTATTTCATCATCGATTTGACCTGTACGAATGAAATTATCTTTAAAAAAAATATAAATTCGTTGTTTATTATCATCTTGAAATTGCAAGGCGGCTTCAAATTCCTGAGCAGTATATTTTCCTACTTTTGTAAAAAAAAGCATTAAGAAAATATCACATTCCTTTACTGCCTTGTTATATTCATTTTGTAAGCCTTCTCTCGACATTGAGTCTATGAAATCTTCCCAAATTCTCAAATGAAAAAAAATATCTCGATTACTCCATTCATCATTTAATTGACTTATAAATATCCGAAATTCATTGCGATCGTCCATTAACTCAGATGATGATGCTAAAAAAATTTTTATTCTCATATATTTGAATGTTTAAAAGTAGAAAAATTTCAATTCTAATATAAATTAATTTACAATTTAAAAATGCGAAATTTTTATTCTCATCAAATACATTCAAATATATATTGCATACAGAAAATGTAAACATTTTAAATTCTTTTTAATTATTTTTTTAATAACAGATTTTAGTTCAATAAAATCTTCACTATAATTTTTCATTTTTAAATTAATATTTATATAGAATTTTAACGAGCAGTCTATATTAAATTTTTTATTTTGGATTGCTGAGACTTAATGAAATGGGGAAAAAAGTAATGTGCATCTTTAGGAATAAACAATCCCGGGATTTTGATTGGGTTATTTAATTAGATGGGAAATAATTTAGGAGTGAATATAAAATGTTTTACCTTTTGTCTGAACCGCTGATTACGCTGATTCTCGGATTTCGCAGATTTGATTTTTGGGATTAATAAAATTATGAGATAAACTTCCGAAGTATCTCAAAAGTATAGAAATATTTTGGAGACAAAGAAAAGACTTCGCAAGTTTATTTGAATTCACGTGATTTGATTTCTTGGGATTTGTTGTTTGATTAATAATCAAATCTGTATAATCAGGTTAATCTCTTTAAACAGCCTGTCGGAACAGGCGGGCTGTACAGACATTATTTCGGATAAAAAAAATTAAATACATTTTTTAGACTGACATACATATTGAATTTGCAATATATTAGTTTTATTTTAAATTATGAGCACAGTAGAAATAATAAATGAGATTAGTAAGCTTCCTGTAAAAGACCGGTTAATTGTCATTCAGAAAATCAGAGAATCTCTTTTGGAAAAAGAAGATTTGTATGTTGAACAAGTTGCTGAGCTTCTTGCAGAAGACTATAATACTGATAATGAACTGACAGCATTTACTTCATTAGATTACAAAGACTTTTATGAAACAAGGTGAAATATGGTTAATCAATCTTGACCTCAGATCCGGAGCAGAAATTAAAAAGACCCGACCTGCAATTATAGTAAACTCTAATAGTTTTGGTAAATTTCCTTTACGAGTTATTGTTCCATTAACAGACTGGAAGGAAAAATATGCTTTAGCTTCCTGGATGATCAAGATAACTCCTGCTAAAAATAATAAACTTATAAAACTTTCAGCCTCAGATTGTTTTCACGTAAGATCAGTTTCAGAAAAAGATTTGTAAAAAAGATCGGTGAGATTACCAAAGAGCAACTTGAAACAATTGTAAATGCTTTATATTCGGTTTTTAAAATGCAGAGGTAACTTTGTCAATCACAGAATGGAGGCATCCGCTTCAATAGAACCGGCCTAACTTTAGCAGGATTATCATTTTGACTTATGCGCTTTTGCTATTTCGCCTTCGTTCATATCGAATACTTAGGATTAGATTCTTTTAGTAAAACATTACTATAATCCGGCTCATCTTCTCCATAAGCCCGTTCGAGATTATTAATTGAAAACTTTCTCCAGTTATCAGTTTCGTTTTCCGAAGAATTTCTTTCTTCACTGCTTTCATACGGAAAAATTATCATTTCTATTTCCTCTGCAATAAAATCTTCAGGTAACTCTATTATTAATTTATTTCCGGTTCTTTTGATTTTCCTTCTGATTGCTTCCATAATTTTTCCTCTAATTTATCATTTTTAAATTAATATTTATATAGAGTTTTAACGAGCAGTCCATATTTAATTAAATTTTATTTTGGATATGAGACTTAATGAAATAAGAGAAAGGGAGAATATGTGAGTGAAAACAAAATTCTGAAAAATATTGGAAAAATAATTTTGGAAATTATGTCTGAACCAGATTACGCTGATTTTTGGATTTCGGAGATTTGATTTTTAGAATTTTGATGTTTGATCCAGTGTAATCAATCTGAGTAATTATATTAATGCATTTAAAAGGTTCAACCCATGTTGAATTTTTTTTGAATTCATTGTCCGAATGGGGAAAAAACTATCTTTTAAAAATATAAAGACGTAGATTAGGATAACTTGTGTAACAGGTAAACTAAAACATAATTAAATGAAGAATCTTTACAACTCAAAAAGTATCCCGGGAATTATCGTGATACTTTTTTCTTTTTCAGTCAGTACCATAGCAAAGATAACTCAATATATGTTGACTTCAATTCAAACATCGATAACCTAATGCATTGTGTATTCAAGTACCTTCTGCAAGTAAGACTGTGAGACAATAAAACTTGAGAAGTAAAATGTGAGAAGTTAAATGTGAAAACTTTGGGTAATTTGTAATTTGTAATTGAAAAAAGGTTGGTAGAGAAATTTTTCATCATTAAAGTTCTTACATTAATCTGATTTGTAAATAATAAAAATTATTTATTCACTTTAAACTATAAAAAAATGAAAAACTCAAACAAACTAAAAAGCATTCTGATTATGACCGGAATGCTTTTCTTTTTTTCAGTCAGCACAAAAGCTAACTGGATAAAGACAGAACAAAGAATGGAAAATGCTTCAAAAACTCAAAGCACTCAATACACTCAAAGCACTCCATACACTCAAAGCACTATAACCACTCAGCACACTATCCCGGAAGGAGTTACACAAGACTGGCTCAATCAGATAACCGATGAAAATGGTAATGGAATATTTACCGGAAGAACAAGTATGGTTAATACAGCAAATGTAACCATGACCGGTGAAGATATATTTAATTATTTCGGCTGGTCTGTATCCACAGCAGGCGACGTGAATGGGGACGGATATTCGGATGTAATTGTAGGAGCTCGCGATGCCTGGAAAGCATATATATTTTATGGAGGATCGAGCATGAATAATACAGCAGATGTAACAATATCCCATCAAACAGAAACATATTTCGGCTGGTCAGTATCCACAGCTGGCGATGTGAATGGCGACGGATATTCGGATGTAATTGTCGGAACTTGGGCAGCAAGCATAAACGGCAGTTTAAGCGGAGTAGCACATATATTTTACGGGGACTCAATCATGAATAATACACCAGACGTAACGATGTTCGGAGAAGCAGCTAATAGTCGTTTTGGCGTTTCGGTATCCACAGCAGGTGATGTGAACAATGATGGGTATTCGGATGTAATTGTCGGAGCTTATGGAGACAACAATTTTACCGGCAGAGCATATTTATATTATGGAGGAGCAGGTATGGATAGCATAGCAGATGTAACGATGAACGGAGCAGCAGAGGGTAATAATTTCGGCTGGTCCGTATCCACAGCAGGCTATGTGAACGGAGACGTATATTCAGATGTAATTGTCGGAGCTTATCAAGGCAATGGCAGAGCATATATATTTTTCGGGGGCTCAATCATGAATAATACACCAGACGTAACGATGACCGGAACAGTGGGAAGTAATTTCGGTTTTTCAGTATCCGATGCAGGCTATGTGAACGGGGATGTATATTCGGATGTAATTGTCGGAGGTCCTGCATACGGCGGTTATACCGGCAGAGCATACATATTTTACGGGGGATCAAACATGAATAATACAGTAGATGTAACGATGACCGGAGAAGCAGCTCAGAGTTCTTTCGGCTATTCGGTATCCAGAGCAGGCGATGTGAATCGCGACGGATATTCTGATGTAATTGTCGGCGCTTCTACATATTTAATTAATAATACTTTCAATACCGGCAGAGCATATGTATATCACGGAGGAGTAAGCATGAATAATGAAGCGGATTTAACAATGACCGGAGAAGCAATAAATAATTTTTTTGGAAATTCGGTGTCAGAAGCTGGTGATGTGAACGGAGACTCAAATCCTGATTTTATTATCGGCGCTCCAGGAAATAATGGTGAAACAGGAAAGAGCTATATTTATTTTTCTTATCCTGTGTCTACAATAAATATAAAAGTTATCCCTGAAGGATTTTATAATGCTTCCACTAACAAACTAAGTAAGAAAGATATAGTCAAAGCATACCTTCGCAACAATACTTCTCCTTATAATATACTTGAGTTGGCTCAAGCTGTTGTAGATTCAATTACCTATCAGGGCTCATTCAAATTTTTCAATACATCGAGCGGAACATATTACATAGTTATCAAACATAGAAATACAATTGAAACGTGGAGCAAACCCACCGGAGAGCCGTATGTACTAACAACGACGATGAGCTATGATTTTACAAATTCTAATTCAAAGTCATTTGGAAATAATATGATACAGGTTGATGCTTCACCTGTGAGATTTGGAATTTACAGCGGTGATGTGAATCAGGATGGGGCGGTAGATTTGACGGATGGAAGCTTGATTGATAATGATTCTTATAATTTTGTTTCAGGATATGTAAATACAGATTTGAATGGAGATGGTCTTGTAGATCTAACTGATTATACATTTGCAGATAATAATGGATTTAATTTTGTGAGTGTGGTGAGGCCATGAGACGTGATAGGTCAAATGTCAAACGTTAAATGTGAAATGTTAGACGTGAAATGTCAAATGTCAAAAGAAATAATAATTCTTAATTCATAATTCGTAATTAATTTTCTACATAAAAACTTTTAAAAAATTATTAAAAAAATTAAAAAAGAACAAAATGAAAACAAAAATGAACTACATCGGCAAAATAGGAATTTTGTTTCTAATGTTTGCATCTTCAGTTTTTTCACAAAGCATCACCAATATTCTCGGCACAAATGGTGTCTTTACAATTAAAGATGCATCAACTAATTATTTTACGCTAAGCCAGTCGACAGGCAATGTGAATATATTAAGATCGCTCGGGCTTGTGAATACGACAAGCTCAAGTCTGGGTATAATATTTAAAGGGCCGGACAGATTTTTACACAACTACGGTACAAATAATACATTCTTAGGAATTAATTCCGGTAATTTTACTATGACGGGAGCTACTAACACAGCTTTGGGAAACAGTTCTTTATATTCCAACACAACCGGTTATTATAACACAGCAGTGGGACAAAATTCTTTATATTACAACACAACCGGTTATTATAACATAGCAGTGGGAACGCAATCTTTATATTCAAACACTACCGGTTATTTTAACACAGCTTTGGGAACGCAATCTTTATATTCCAACACTACAGGTTATAATAACACAGCAGTGGGATACGAATCTTTATTTTCCAACACTACAAGTTATGATAACACAGCTTTGGGATGGAGATCTTTATATTCAAACACTACAAGTTATGATAACACAGCAGTGGGATCCGCTTCTTTATTTTCCAACACAACGGGGTTCGTAAACACAGCAGTAGGAACCCAATCTTTATATTCCAACACAACCGGTTTTTTTAACACAGCAGTGGGAACCAGTTCTTTATATTCCAACACAACCGGTGTTTTTAACACAGCAGTGGGAACCAGTTCTTTATATTCCAACACTACCGGTTTTGGTAACACAGCTTTAGGATATTCTGCCGGTTCTACAATTACTACAGGCGCAAATCTTACCATAATAGGTTATAATGCGTACCCTTCTTCAGGTACTGCTACTAACCAAATTTCTCTTGGTAATATTTTTGTTAATTCTCTCCGCTGTGCTGTGCAGACAATTACAAGCTTATCAGACGTAAGAGATAAAAAGAATATACAAGATCTATCTCTCGGTCTCGATTTTTTAATGAAAGTAAAGCCACGCCTCTTTAATTGGGATAAAAGAGAATGGTATGAAAATAATATTTCAGACGGAAGTAAAATGAAAGAAGCTCCGACAGCAGGATTCATTGCACAAGAGCTTGATGAAGTTCAGACCAATGAAAATGCCGAATGGCTGAATCTTGTATTGAAAGATAATCCTGAAAAACTCGAAGCTACATACGGAAATCTTTTGCCTGTGATGGTGAAAGCAATACAAGAGCTGAAGGTAGAGAATGATAAAATAATAATTGAAAGTGGAAAGTTAAAAGTTGAAAGTGAAAAGTTAAAAGTTGAGAACTTTGAACTGAAGAATAATGACAAAGTTATGAACCAAAGATTACTTGAATTAGAAAAAACACAAAATAAATTAGTGAGTGAGTTATTGAAATTAAAAAATATTACAATAAGGGAAGTCAGCAATGGAGAGGAAAAATGAAAACACTTGCGCCAGCTCAAATGGTATAAGTTTGAAATAATATATGTTTGTACGTTTTTAAAATCATAGAAATCATTTAATCATTTAATCATAGTTAAAAATGAAAACAAAAATGAACTACATCGGCAAATTAGGAATTCTTTTCCTGATGTTTGCATCGTCAGCTTTTTCGCAGAACATCACCAATACTCTCGGCACAAATGGCGTCTTTACAATTAAAGATGCATCAACTACTTATTTTACTCTAAGCCAGTCGACAGGCAATGTGAATATATTAAGATCGCTCGGGCTTGTGAATACGACAAGCTCAAGTCTGGGTATAATATTTAAAGGACCGGACAGATTTTTACATAACTACGGAACAAATAATACATTCTTAGGAATTAACTCCGGGAATTTTACAATGACCGGCGTTCAAAACACGGCAATAGGGACTAGTTCTTTATCTTCCAATACCACGGGCAATTATAACACAACCTTGGGATTTCAGTCTTTAAGATCCAACACCACGGGCTTTTCTAACACAGCACTGGGATATGCTTCTTTAGGTAACAATACCACTGGCTCTAGTAACACAGCTGTGGGATTGCAAACTTTAAGTTCCAACACCACTGGAAATTCTAACACAGGTGTGGGATTGCAATCTTTAAGTTCCAACACTACTGGCTCCAATAACACAGCTGTGGGATGGAATTCTTTATTTGCTAACACCACTGGCTATGAAAACACAGCAGTGGGATTGAGTTCTTTATTTGCTAACACCACAGGCTTTAATAACACGGCCTTGGGATATTACTCTTTATTTTCCAACACCACAGGTATTAATAATACAGCCGTAGGATTAAGTTCTTTATCTTCCAACACAACCGGCTACAATAGCACAGCAGTGGGATGGAAAACTTTATATTCTAACATCGACGGCCATGATAACATAGCTCTGGGAATGAATTCTTTATATTCCAACACCAACGGCTATGATAACACAGCTTTGGGAATTAGTTCTTTATTATCCAACACCTCCGGTTATGGAAATATTACTGTAGGATTGAATTCTTTGTATTCTAATACCACCGGCTTTGAGAACACAGCTGTAGGACTATATTCTTTATTTTCTAACACCTATGGTCATGCTAACATTGCTGTTGGGGGGACCTCATTAAGTTCCAACATCACCGGCTTTTTTAACACAGGAGTTGGATTTAAATCATTACAATACAATACCGATGGACTTCAAAACACAGCTTTGGGATGTTTTTCAGGTAATTTGATTACTACGGGTCAAAACCTGACCTGTATCGGTTATAATTCACAACCAAATTCAATCTCCGCAACTAACCAAATCACATTAGGTAATAACTTTGTTACTTCCCTTCGCTGCAATGTTCAAGTCATTTCAGGTTTATCTGACGCAAGAGATAAGAAGAATATTATAGATTTATCTTTAGGTCTCGATTTTTTAATGAAAGTAAAGCCGCGCCTTTTTAACTGGGATAAAAGAGAATGGTATGAAAATAATATTTCAGACGGAAGTAAAATGAAAGAAGCTCCGACAGCAGGATTCATTGCACAAGAGCTTGATGAAGTTCAGACCAATGAAAATGCCGAATGGTTGAATCTTGTATTGAAAGATAATCCGGAAAAGTTCGAAGCTACTTATGGTAATCTCTTACCTGTAATGGTGAAAGCGATACAGGAGTTAAAGGAAGAGAATGATTTGTTGAAAAAAAGTAATGAAAATCTTTTGTCAGAAGTTGAATCATTTAAATCTCTTAACGAGAAGGTAATTAGCCTGGAAAAGAAATTAAATGAACTGAATTCTTTAAAACATACTTCATTTGTTGAAAATAAAGTTAACAGGATAAATTCAAAGGAAGGAGATGTAAAATGAAAGCCATAATTTGTTTTACAACAATACTATTAATTTCTTCGATTGCATTCAGTCAGAGTGTGCTGAATTATCAGTCAGGGACCGGAGTTGTAATACAGCCGGGTGCGGATGTATGTGCTGATCAGGTAGTCATTAACGGCACCTTTTCAGGAGGTGGTACAATATGTGGAAGCATAGCTTATTCGTTGAATCTCACTGCATTTATTCAGGGCTTTTATAATCCTTCCTCCAATTCAATGATCTCTGATACAGTGACTATTTATTTAAGAAATGCTACAACACCTTTTGCAAAAAAAGATTCTGCAAAGAGTGTATTGACTGCAAGTGGAACAGGATCATTTATCTTTTTTAATATAACTAACGGCACAAATTATTATTTAGTTATAAGACATAGAAATTCCATTGAGACCTGGAGCAGCAGTGCAATTGCTTTTTCAGCGGGAACGTTGACTTATGATTTCACACCTGCAGCAAATAAAGCATTTGGAAGTAATCAGATTCAGGTTGATATTTCTCCGGTCAGGTTTGCAATATACAGCGGAGATGTAAACCAGGATGGAGTTGTCGATTTAACAGATGGAAGCATGATTGATAATGATGCTTCTAATTTTATTACAGGTTATGTAAACACTGATGTTAATGGTGATAATGTTGTTGATTTAGCGGATGCGACTATAGCAGATAATAATGCGTTTAATTTTGTGGGTGTGATTAGACCGTGAGATGTTAAAAGTCAAATGTAAAACGTCAATAGTTGCAGGATGTAAAAAAAGGACGGTACATAAGGACGATACGTAGAGACAATATGTAGATATGTAGAGACAGAGCATACTCTGCCTCTACATATTATGAATTATTAATTAATGTTATTTCATCAGGATCATTTTCTTCGTATCGGAAAAACTATTTTTTCCTTCGCTTGACTCTACTGTAATCTTATAATAATAAACTCCGCTCGATAAATTACCCGCATTAAAATGAGATTCATAAGTTCCGGGTCCCTTAACTTCTTCAACTATTGTTTCAACTGCTTTACCAAGTATATTATATATTTTCAAAGTAACATTTCCTCTTTCGGTAATTTTATATTTAATAGTTGTAATCGGATTAAAAGGATTAGGATAATTTTGTTGAAGAGAATATACATCGGGAATTTCCGAAGTAATGCTTGATACACCTGTAAGATTTGTAATCTCATAAACACCCCTGCCGTGTGTACCGATCCGAAGCTTGTTTGCAGCGCTGTTATAGTCAAGATGCCTCGCAACGGTATTGGGAAGACCATCAGCTAACTCTATCCACGTTGTTCCATAATCATTCGTAATAAAAACTCCAACATCAAGTGCAGCAAGGTACACGCTTGTAGCTGTTCCGGGGTAATAAATCAAAATATCATTTGCAGGAGAATCGGGAAGATTACCGCTGATATTCTCCCATGAAATTCCGCCGTTAGTTGTTTTGAAAATATGACCGCCGCCAAAACCGGATTGACATATTACTGCAACTTCAGATGAATCCGGATGTGAGTATACTCCCGTATTGGTTTTATTTGGAAGTCCGTTTGTTATTAATGTATAATCATAACCTCCATTAGTAGATTTATAAACCTGGCTTCCTGAAGTTGCGTACATAACATTCGGTTTGGATTTACAAAGTTCCATTTCCCTTATTACACCGCTTGTACCAGTTGAAATACCAAACCAGCTTGCACCCCATGTAGTAGTTTTGAAAACCTGCTGTCTGGCAGTATAAAAAATTCCTGATGAATCGGGATGAGATATCAACGGTGCTACCCATGCGCCGGAGCCGGATAAACCGCTTGTAGCAGATGTCCATGATGTTCCTCCGTTTTGCGAACGTTGTACTCCGTTGTTTTGTGATTCACCAAGTATATACATAGGATCAACAAGATGGAAACAAACTTCTCCGCCATCTCCGCCAAATGCTCCAGCCCAGTTGGATGTACCAAGTGTACGCTGCGTTCCGTTGTCCTGAGTTCCACCCATTATGTGCGCAGCATTGGAAGGATCGGAAGCAATTCTATAAAATTGCGTAAGGGTTAATGTGCTGTTGAGGTTCTCCCAATTTGTTCCTCGATCGGTAGACTTCCATACACCACCGTCATTTGTGCAAAACATTTCATCAGGATTTAAAGGATTGAAATCAATATTCTGCTGGTCAACGTGAACATTTCCTCCAGCATATCCGTTTGTTATGTTCTGAAAATCTGTACCGCCGTTGGTAGTTCTCCAGATATCAATCGAACCGACATAAGCATAATTTGGATCAAAAGGATTTACATGCATATAAAAATCATACCATGCCTGACCGCCGCTGAAGTTTGTTCCTGCTCCGGCAGGTGCAAAGGTTACTCCGGCATCAGTTGATTTAAACACAGAGATTGTACTTCCCGAATGAACAGCAGAGTATAAAATGTTTGGAAAAGATTTGCAGATCGCAATATGATTTCTTGTAGCAGGAGACAGTGCTGCACTAGGATTAAAAGTTACGCCTCCGTCTGTTGAAATTCTGTAACCTGTTCCGCTTCCTATTGCATAAGCAGTCTGTCCATCGGGTGAAAACACGACGTCATCACATCTCCCCGCAACTACTACATTCCAGGTAATACCGGCATCTGTGCTTCGGTATATTCCTCCGGAAACTCCCAATGAAGTTCTGCTTCCAAGAGCTGCAAGAAGTTCACTGCTATGCCCGGGTCTTATGACAAGCCGGGAAAAAAAAGAAAACGAACCGATGCCGGTTGTATAATTTGTCCATGTAGATCCGCTATTAGTTGATTTCAAAAGACCTCTGCCGTAGTATGATGTACCGCTGTAAGTTGCTTCTCCGGTTCCGTAATAGATTATGTTTGTATTAGTTGGATCGATTGCTAGTGCACCCGATGAGAGTGAAGCTTCATCATTTGTCATAGCTGTCCAGTTCGTTCCGCTGTTGGTTGATTTCCAGACACCACCATATGCGGCGCCGAGATAAATTATTGAAGGGTTTATGGGATCATATTTTATTGTTGTAATACGTGATGCAATATTTCCATAAGAAAAATAATATCCGGAAGTAGGTCCTATATTGACCCATGTATTTCTTGAATTTACGAAATATCCCTGAGCCTGTCTGAGCAGGTCTCTTTGATTCAATGCGTTTCCGTAAGCATTATCAGGGAAGTAGTTGTTCGGATACATTCTTTGCTCATTAAACCATCTTTCTCTTTTAAAAGCATTTCTTTCTTTTACAAAATCTTCAGCATTTTCATATGGATTGTTCTGAATTAAAAGATCCTGAGCATTTGATAATGAAGGAATAATTATCAAAGTAAATAATAATATTATTGTTGGCATAATTTTACGTTTAAATTTTTTTATAATTTAAGCAAATAATATATAAAGAAAAATTGACTTTGGTTTTTTTGTTTTGAGACGGCATTGCCTGATATTTGATGTTTCTGTGTTTTCTGTAATATTAAAAAGCAAAAACATAAGAATAAGCTGATAAGTACTTAATGAGTTTAATGTATGTGATCCCACGGTGAGCCTGAAAAAGATGAGTACAAGGCTCAGTAAATTTTTCCATGTATCACTCATTTACTTGAAAACATTTATTTTAAAAACGATTAGTGTTGAAAATTTACCTATATTCCCCGAAAATAATTTTACAGAATTATGGGAAATATTTTAAAAATCATTTCGGATTTAAATTGAAGATAGCAAAGTAAATAATTATTTTGTTCTCATAACATATGGAAGACTTTAAGTCTACAATTTTTGATCTTTTTCTGCTGCTCTTATTTGTCTTATTGAATGCACTGTTTGTTGCAGCTGAGTTTGCATTAGTGAAAGTAAGAAAAACGCAAATTCAACCTGCAAAAAACAACAGGGAAAAGTTAGCAATGAGATTAATTACTCATCTTGATGAATATTTAGCAGCGACACAATTTGGAATAACCATTTCATCGTTAGGATTAGGCTGGATAGGGGAGCCGGTTACCACGAGAATTTTAGAGCCGGTATTTCAATTATTAAATATTGAAAATCCAAAGACACTTCATACTATTTCTTTGACAGTTGGATTCGTATTAATAACTTTTTTGCATATTATAATCGGAGAGCTTGCTCCGAAGTCCATTGCAATAAGACATCCGAAACCCACAACGTTATTTGTTTCCATACCGCTTAATATTTTCTATTTATTTTTTAAGCCGGCGATCTGGTTGTTGAACGGAGCAGCAAACAAGATTTTAAAATTGGTTGGTATACAGCCGGCAACAGAATCAGAAAGATCACATTCGGAAGAAGAAATTAGATTATTAATTGCCGAAGGAACTAAGTCGGGAGAAATTGACCAAACCGAACAGCAGCTTATTGAAAAAATTTTTGAATTCAATGACAAGACTGCAAAAGAAGTAATGATACCAAGAAACAGCATGTTTGCAATTGACATAGATGAAAGCCGCGAGAAAATCATAGAAAAAGTTATTGAAGAAGGTTATTCAAGAATACCTGTGTACAAAGACAGAGTTGATAATATTATCGGTGTAATTTATTCAAAAGATATTATCAGTGCTGCTGAGCATAAGGAAGTAATTGTTCTTCAAGACATAATTCGTCCTGTATATTTTATTCCGGAGACAAAACACATTGGAGAAATATTAAAAGATTTTCAGAAAAAGCACATCCATCTCGGAGTGGTTGTCAACGAGCACGGTGGCGTAGAAGGATTGGTAACTCTAGAAGACATTCTCGAAGAAATTGTCGGAGAGATAGAAGATGAATATGACACCGAATCGGATTCAGTTATAAGAGATAAAAAAGGTGTATACTTAGTCAATCCGAATATTTCCATTGAAGATTTTAATAAAAGATTTTTAGCTGATATCCCTGTGGATCCCGATGAGTATCAAACCCTGAGCGGATTTTTGCAGCAGGTAACCGGTCATGTACCTGATATATATGAAAGAATTGATTACAAGGGCATTATTATTACAGTAATGAAAAAATCCGGGAATAAATTATTACAGGTTAAAGTGCAAAAGTTAAAAAATTATTAGGTTAAGCAAAGAAGGCATATTTAAAAATAAGTTAAACTATAGTAATTGATTTCATTTATTGGTCGTAAGTTTATTACATTCTTTACGGAGCTGGGGCAATTCTCTTTAATGATGGGTGGAGTAATAAAAAATTTGAGTAGAGTTTTCAGGGATAGAAAATTAATTCTCGAGCAGATGCTTCACGTGGGAGTAAACTCTTTAGCATTAGTTACTATTATAGGAGTTTTCACGGGTGCTGTATCCTGCTGGCAAGCTGCTTATCAAATTAAAGGATTGATTTCTTACAGCTATCTTGGTTCTGCAACTACAAAAGCAATTATAATAGAACTCGGACCCGTGCTGGCAGCAATTGTCCTTGCCGGAAGAGTCGGAGCTTCTATGGCTGCCGAGCTTGGTACTATGAAAGTCACTGAACAAATAGACGCTCTGGAAGCAATGGCAATAAGTCCGATAAGGTATCTTGCAATGCCGAGAATAATTGCGACAACCTGCATGCTTCCGGTCCTGGTTATTTACGCAAGCTCGATAGCAATATTGGGCTCATACGCAGTAGCAACTGTTTTTCTTGACGTTCCTTCCGAGACCTTTTTAAGTGCCTTTAAAAAAGCGCTTGAGATTAAAGATATATTTGCAGGAACAATAAAAGCACTTTTCTTCGGAGTATCTATTTCCTCAATTGGTTGTTTCATTGGATTTCAAACCACCGGAGGTGCAGAGGGAGTAGGACTTTCAACTATTAAAGCATTTGTCATTGCCGCTGCTTCCATTCTTATGCTTGATTATATCTTATGGAATTTCTTAATTGGTATGTAAACTAAATTTGGTTTTATATTTTTACAAACCTTTGCAAAAATAAGTTGACTCAATTTTTTTTTAACTATAGAAAAGAAAGCAAAAACAATTAAAAAATAAGTTTGTCGAATTTAAATTTAAAATTATTTCTGTGAGCTTTCCGAATCATTTATTAGGTTTAAGAAATTTAGAAAAAAAAGATTTTGAAGAAATTTTTGCACAGTCTGAAGTTTTTAAAAAAAGTATTGTAGCTAAGAAGCCCTTAAAAAAGTATTTAGAAGGGAAGTCAGTATTAAATCTTTTTTTCGAAGATTCTACAAGAACAAGGACTTCATTCGAATTGGTGGAGAAAAAACTCGGCATGCATTCTTTAAATTTTTCTACAGGCGGTTCTTCGTTGAGCAAGGGTGAAAGTTTATTAGACACGATTAAAAACATTGAAGCTATGAAGTTTGATTATATTGTTGTGAGACATTCTGTTCCGGGAACTCCTCAACTTTTGACAAGATTTACATCTTCTAAAATTATTAATGCCGGCGACGGAACTAATGAACATCCTACACAGGGCTTACTTGACATTTACACACTAAAGGAAAGTTTTGGAAATTTAAAAAATCTGAATGTGTGCATTGTCGGAAATATTTCTCACAGCAGAGTTGCTCTTTCTGATATATTTGGATTAAAAAAATTTGGCGCCAACGTCTCTGTATGCGGACCATCTTCATTTATTCCTAAAAGTATAGAAGGACTCGGAGTTAAAGTTTATACAAACATAAAAGATGCGATAAAAAATAATGATGCTTTGAATATCCTCCGTGTTCAGTTAGAAAGAGATGCGGGAAGTTTGGTGCCATCTTTAAATGAGTTTAACAAACATTATGGGGTTACTCAAGAAAAAATTAGACTTAATCCCACAATAAAAATTTTACATCCTGGACCTATGAATATAAATGTAGAGATAAATTATCAAACTTCTGTTTCCGAAAATTCTTTGATTTTTGAACAGGTTACAAACGGTGTTGCAATTAAGTGTGCGGTATTGAAATTAATGAATGAATGAATAAAATAACATTTGAATTTATTATTAAAAAACATACATATAGTTTCTCCCGCGGATAATATTAATGAAGTTACCGATTTGCAGATTAATGACGGTATAATTTACAAAATCGGAAAAATTAAAAGTATTTCCAAACAGTTTAAAGAAATTAACTTAAAAAATAAAAACTGTGTACCGGGATTGTTTGACATGCATGTTCATTTCCGCGAACCCGGCCAGACTCACAAAGAGGATCTTAATTCCGGCGCGGAAGCTGCTGCAAACGGCGGCTTTACAGGGGTTTTATGTATGCCGAATACTGATCCGCCTGTTGATTCTTCTCTTCTTGTAAAAAGTTTAATAGATAACGCAAAGGATTTTTTAATTGATGTTAAGTTTGCAGCATGTGCAACTTATAAAAGAGAAGGAAGGAAACTGTCTCCGATTTTATCTTTGTCGGAAGCCGGTGCAGTTGCTTTTACTGATGATGGAAGCCCGATTGCAAATCCGGAAATTATGAGAAGAATTCTTGAATTTACATCGCAAGTAGATTCAGTTGTAATTCAACACTGTGAAGAGATGACTCTGTCTAATAATGGTGTTATGAATGAAGGATTTGTTTCAACCGCAATTGGTGTTAAAGGAATTCCTGAAATCAGTGAAACTTCAGTGATTGCACGTGATATTCTTTTAACAGAGTTTGTAAAAAATTCACGTTATCATATTCAGCATATATCATGCGGCAGGAGTGTTGAGTTGTTAAGGAATGCAAAGTCAAGAAGAATAAATGTAACCGGTGAAGTTTGTCCGCACCACTTTATTCTTACTGATAATGAATGCCTCGGCTACAATACAAATGCAAAGATGAATCCCCCACTACGAACAGCTCAAGATGTCGATGAAATATTGGAAGGTTTGAGAGATGATAGTATAGATGTGATTTGTACTGACCACGCTCCGCATACTGAATATGAAAAAAACCAGGGGTTTTATGATGCGCCGTTTGGTATTGTAGGCCTTGAAACAGCAGTAGGGTTAGCATACACATACTTAGTGAAAGCCGGAATAATTTCATTTGAAAAATTAATTGAAAAAATGTCTGTAAACCCAAGAAAAATTTTAAGAATAGATGAGGTTAGAATTAAAGAAGGTGAAAAAGCTAACCTGACAATTTTAGATACAAATACAAAATGGAAAGTTGATAAGAGTATGTTCAAATCAAAATGCATCAATACACCATTTGATAACTATGAACTCAGCTGCAAACCGTATTGTGCAATTAATAACAATCAAATTTATTTTTCTAAATTATAACTAATGAGCAGGATAATTTCCGTTTGCATACCTAAGGGCGGTGTTGGAAAGACAACCACAGCAGTCAATCTAGCTGCTTCTCTCGCAGTTGCCGAGAAGAAGACTTTACTAATTGATGTGGATCCGTTTGGTGCAAGTGCAATTGCTTTGGGATTTACATCCGATAAAATTAATGCAAGTCTTGCAGAAGTTTTTGCTTTTACTCATTCGCTGAAGTCAGCAATTCACAGGACCGATCTGGAATATCTGGATTTTGTTCCGTCGAATGTTTATTCGATAAATATGCATGATAAGTTTATAAAATATTCCGAGAACAGATTGATATTAAAAAATGCTGTTAAGGAAGTTGAAAATTATTATGATTATATAATAATGGATTGTCCTCCTGTTTTAAAAGGAATTTCTACAAATGCCCTGGTAGCATCCGATTCTATACTCATTCCAATTAAGTCAGGACATTTTTCTCTGGAAGCTGTTGACAGGTTATTCAACTATTTTATTTGGATCAAAGAAATTGCAAATCCGAACTTAAGCATCGAGGGTATAATCCTGACAATGTATGAGAAGGATTCCAAAGTTACTAAAATTTCGGAGAGGGAGCTAAAAATCAAATACAGTAAATATCTTTTAAACACAGTGATTCCAAATACCAATCTGCTTAACGAATCGACATTTTATGGTAAACCGTTGTGTTTGTATAAAATAAATTCCGAAGGTGCGATAGCTTACTTAAATCTGGCAAGTGAAATTTTGCAAAACAACTTGAAGACAAAAGAAGAATTAGTTTAATAAGTTTAAATATATGAATGAATTTTTAAAAAATTTTGATTACCAGTCAGCTGAATTAAAATGGCAAAAGTTCTGGGAAGAGAATAAATTATATGAATCTCAACCGAATCCGGATAAGCCAAAATTTTCTGTTGTCATACCTCCTCCTAATGTTACAGGAATTCTTCACATTGGTCACATGCTGAATAATACAATCCAGGATATTTATTGCAGGTGGAAACGAATGCATGGTTATGAAGTTTGCTGGGTACCGGGAATGGACCATGCAGGAATTGCAACACAAGTAATGGTTGAGAAAGATCTTGCAAAGCAGGGTAAAACCAAATATGATTATGGGAGAGAAAAATTTATTGAGTTAGTCTGGCAGTGGAAGGAAAAGAACGGGGGAACAATCTTAAAACAATTAAGAAAGCTTGGAGCTTCAGTTGACTGGTCAAAAGAAAGATTTACATTTGATGAAGGTTTATCTCTGAATGTAAGGAGAGTTTTTGTTGACCTTTATAATAAGGGTTTAATTTACAGGGGAAAAAGGATTGTAAACTGGGATCCTGCTTCACAAACTGCCGTAAGCGATGATGAAATTTTTCATGAAGAAAGACACGATAAACTTTATTATATAAAATATCTTTTGGAAGATATGGATGAATTTGTTACTGTAGCCACTACCCGTCCGGAAACTATGTTTGGAGATACAGCAGTCGCAGTAAATCCTAATGATAAAAGATATAATCGTTTTAAAGGTATGAAGGTTAAGCTTCCTATTCTCAACAAATTAATTCCTATGATTGAGGATGACTATGTTGACAGTGAATTTGGAACCGGTGCATTAAAGATTACACCTGCCCATGATCTAAATGACTTTGAAGTTGGTCAAAGACATAATCTTGAAGCAATAACTGTTTTAACGAAGGATTCGAAGCTGAATGAATATACCGGCGAGTTTAAAGATTTAGATATACCTGAAGCGAGAAAAAAGATTGTAGAGAAATTAAAGCAAATGGATTTACTTGTTAAGATAGAAGATTATATTCACAATGTTGCAGTTTCCGACAGGACAAAAGAGGTAATTGAACCATATCTGTCTGAGCAGTGGTTTGTTTCAATGAAAAAACTTGCTGAGCCGGCATTAAAAGTTGTCAGAGAAGGTCAAATAAAATTTTTCCCGGATCGCTATACAAAAGTTTACTATCACTGGATGGAAAATATCCGGGATTGGTGCATATCAAGACAGCTTTGGTGGGGGCATCAGATTCCAATTTGGTATAACAAAAAGTCCGGGGAAATTTTTTGTGATATTAATCCGCCTGAAGACATTGATAGTTGGGAACAGGATGAAGATGTATTAGATACTTGGTTTTCTTCATGGCTTTGGCCATTGAGTGTTTTCGGATGGGAGAATAATGAGAAAGACAAAACTAATGAGATATTAAATTATTATTATCCTACTGATTTTTTATCAACAGCTCCGGAAATAATTTTCTTATGGGTTGCAAGAATGATAATGGCCGGAATGGAATATAGGAATGAGATTCCTTTTAAAGAGGTTTATTTTCATTCGACTGTACGAGATGGTAAAGGAGTCAAGATGTCAAAAACATTAGGAAATTATTCCGATGCAATTGAACTAATGGATAAATACGGAACCGATGCACTAAGATTTACTATAGTTTATTTAGCTCCGTTAGGAAATGATGTACTGTTTGATGAAGAGAAGATACAGATAGGCAGGAATTTTGTAACAAAACTCTGGAATGCCGGAAGATTTTTAATGATAACAAAAGACAAAATTTTGCAGTCAGGGTTAAAGCAAGAAGAAAAATATTGTGAAGATTTGATTGACACCTGGATACAAAGCCGCTATAATTCATCTTTGGAAACGGCAGGTAAATTCTTAAATCTATACAGGTTGAATGATTACACTAAAACTATTTACAACTTTGTTTGGAGTGATTTTTGTGATTGGTATATTGAGTTGATTAAAATAAAAATCATCGACCATCCGGCACATGCAGTTAAAATTATTAATTCAGCATTAGAATATTATGAAAACATTTTAAAAATTTTGCATCCTGTCATTCCTTACGTCACTGAAGAACTCTGGCATGCAATTGAAGAGGGAAGAGAAGGTAAGAGTATTTCGTTTGAACTGATTGCTAAAGCTGAGAATACTAAAATCAATGAGCAGGCGGAAGAAAATTTTGAGAAAGTAAAAGAGCTAGTAACCTCTATCAGAAATTTAAGATTGAATAACGAAATAGCACCTTCCGTTAAAGCAGAAGTTTATATCATAGTCTCGGATGAGAAAGAGAAAATATTGATTGAAGAATTCAAAAGTTACATTAAAAAATTAAGTAACCTTGAAAAATTAGAATTAGTAGAAATGCTTGATAAGAGGGAATATGCAAGCACAGTCATAAATAATTTCGAAATATTTTTATTGCTTGAGGGTAGTTTGAATAATGAGAAACAGACGGAAAAAATAAGTAAAGAAATAAATGATTTGAAAAAGTATTTAGATATGTTAAACAAAAAGTTAATCAATGAAAATTTTTTGAGCAAAGCATCTCCGGATATCGTTGATAAGGAAAAACAAAAGCAAAATGAAGCAAGAGAAAAATTAGAGAAGCTTCAAAAATTGATTTAATTACTCAACTTGACCGCTTCATCATTGAAGCTAAAGATTGCCACTAATTTCACTAATTAATGCGAATTAATAAAAAAGAATTTTTAAAATAATTAGTGCAAATTCGTGTAATTCGTGGCGAAAAAAAACTTCAAAGATCAAAGCGGTGAACTTTAGTTAATTATAAAGCGTAGTTTTTCCTAAAGCTGAAATAATTAATTCTGTTGCTAAATAAGCTGTCTTGTTTTGAGTATCAAGAATCGGATTTACTTCAAGCACTTCGAGAGAATTCATGCATCCGCAGTCTGCAACCATTTCCATAAGTAATTGAGATTCCCTGTATGTTAGTCCTCCCGGCACAGGAGTTCCAACACCTTCGGCATAATCAGGATCAATGCCGTCCATATCAAAGCTTATGTGAATATAATCTACACGACTTTTGAAATCATTAAGAACCTTGGCTATTATTCTGTGAATTCCCATCTTATCAACCTCGGTCATTGTATAAACATTCAGCTTATTTTCTTTTATTGTTTGTGCTTCTTTAAAGTCAACATCTCTTATCCCGATCAGTGCAACATTTTCCTGTTTTACTTTTGGTGAAAACCCATTGATATGTGTTAGTCTTTTATTTCCCATTCCGAGAGCAATTGCTAAAGGCATCCCGTGAATATTCCCGGAAGGCGTAGTTTCTTCCGTATTCATATCTGCATGTGCGTCTATCCATATTATTCCAAGAGTTTTATTTCTTTTGCGGCAGTAATTTGAAATTCCTGCAATTGATCCTATTGCAGTTGCATGATCACCGCCTATTATTAAAGGGAAATAATTTTTGTTAAGAAGAGTTTCGACTTTTGCAGCAAGATTTTTAGAAGTCTTTGTGATCTCCGGAAGATATTTGAGCTTAGTGTTACTTATCTTTTGTGTTTCTAGAATCTGAACATCAATATCACCAAAATCAGTTACTTTGTATCCTAATTTCTCGAGCTTTTCCTCAAGGTTCGCATACCTTATTGCCGAAGGTCCCATATCTACGCCACGTCTGTCGGCACCCAGGTCCATCGGAAAACCTATCAGACCTATTTTTTTATTAATTTTTTTATTTTTATTCAACATAGAATTGCAATATACAAAACCCCACTTCAAAGTTTAAGTTAGTTGTAGATACTATTGAATGTTTTGTTTCAAAATTATATTTTGTTGTTAAATTATAATCTGCGTTTTGAATTTGTCTGATTTTAAACACGTTATGCAAATCAGGGTAAGAACGTTTGAGGTGGATTCACAGGGAATTGTTCACAACATTAATTATCTGAAATATTTTGAAATTGGACGGGTAGAATACCGACGAAATCTAGGATACAATATACTTCCGACAGGGATTTTTAATGATGGGTTAAAAGTTGTAGTTGTTCGAAATGAAATTGACTACAAATCCCCTGCATTCCTTGACAACTTATTAAATGTTTATACAAGAATTTCCTGGATAAAAAATTCCAGCTTTTGTTTTGAGCAGGTTATTTTGAATGATGCCGATGAAAAAATAATTTGTGACGGAAAAGGGATTTTAGTTAACATCAATTCAAACAATGAGCCGGAAAAGTTAAACAATAAGTTCATTGAAGAAATAAAATCATATGAAAAAAATTTAATTTTATTATAAATGATAAAGCGCCTAAAAAAACTATTATATGTAACAACTTCAATCCTGTTATTACAATTCGGATTGATCTATTTTCAATCTTGCGAACAGGACTTTGGACCTACACCAGAAGGGAACTCAGAATTTCCTGATGAAATATATGATATATTCAATACACCTTACACAAGTGCCGGTTTATCATGCAACACTCCTTCGTGTCATGGCAGCGGGGAACCCGCCCGTGGCTTTGATTTAACAAATTGGCAGAGAACAATTAACGGTTCAGAAAACGGAACAATGGTAATTCCTTATAATGGCTTTTGGTCACATATGATTTCATATCTAAATTTGGATACAACTTATGCTCCGGTATCTTTTATCGATCCGGTTTCAACACTATTATATGAATCTCATAAAATAGATTCGAACAAAGTTAAAACAATTAGAAATTGGATAGATGGCGGGGCACAACATAAAGATGGCCAGGTTGCTTTTTCAAATATTCCTGAAAGTGAGAAAGGATTTATTACCAATCAGGCTGCAGACTTAGTTGCAGTGTTAATACCAAATACTAAACAGGTAATCAGACTAGTTCCAGTTGGAGGAAGACCAAACGATATCGATGCTCCGCATTATGTTACTCTAAGTCCGGATAACCAATTTTTTTATATTAGTTTAATTCAGGAAGGTTATGTAGAAAAATACAGAGTAAGTGATTATTCCAGAGTTGGAAGGATGCAGGCAGGTCAAAGTCCATCTCACATAGAAGTATCATCGGATGGCAATTTCGGATATGTAACAAATTTTGAAAGCAGCGGTTCGATAACAACTACAAGAAAATTTAATACAAGCACGATGTCAGTAACTGATGTATTTTCCGATCAAAGAATGACAGGACCTCATGGAATGGCCCTTACAAATGATGGAAGTGTGTTGTATGTTACTTCTGAAATAGGGGAGTATATATATAAAATTAGCACAAACAAGTTCTATTCGAGTGATAGCACATATTTAAAAGAACCTATTGATCCATCAGTTCCGCCGACGGGTGCGGGGACCGGTAATTTTAAACCTTATCAAGTTATATTATCACCTGATGAAAATTTATTATTTGTGTCATGCAGAGGCGCAAATGAAATTAGAATTTATGATTCGGGAGATTTGCATCAGGTCAATTCCATTTCATTAGGATCAGGCGCACTTCCTTTACTTATGAAATTTACGAATGACGGAAATTATTTATTTGTTTGCAACAGAAACAATAATACTGTTTCAGTCATAAACAGAGCAACTCAAACGCTGCAAACTACAATTGGGGATGTTGGAATTCAACCTCACGGAGTTGATTTTACCTCTGATGGTCAGTATGCAATCATTGCCTGTGAAACTCAAACTGGCTTTAACGGGCACCATCCTACAGTAGGGAGTATAAAGGTTGGAATAACCAGATTGATTCAGGTTTCAAATTTCAGCTTAATGCCTGACAGACTTCAAATGGGATCATTCCCTGCCGGTATTGTAATTGTCAAATAAGTGATAAACACTATATAAAAAAAGTCCATCAAGTTTATTAACTGATGGACTTTTGTATTTTAAACTAATTTAATTATTTTGTCAATAGCATTTTTCTTACTTCGGTTTTTTCCGGTGTTTTAATCCTATAAAAATATATTCCGCTTGGGTATTCCGATGCATCAAAATCAATCGAGTGTTCTCCCGGGTCCTGATTCTCTTCAATCAAAACCACGACTTGCCGGCCTAATCTGTCATAAATAGTAACCGAAACATAAGTTGCTTGAGGAAGAATGTAAGAAATAGTTGTTGTAGGATTAAACGGGTTTGGATAATTTTTTATTCCAAAGTATGACTCTTTACTTGCTGAATTTTCATATTCATTTTCAGTAAAAATCTCCTTATTTATTATTTCAGAAATCAATGCAATGCCTGATTCAAATTTTGAAGTTTTATAATCCTTTCCTGCCTCAAATTCCATTTGAATTCCAAACACATTTTCTTCAGTAACTTCAAAGTTATCGTTGGTATTCGATTTAAGTTGAAAATTTTCCTGATCTAATTTTATTTTAATTTCTTTCCATCCGCTAAAATTCATTGACACTGGATTGGAAGTTAAAACCAAATCTTTTTTTTCATTAAACAAATTATTCTTATCAATATCATAAAGCAATTGAATCTTAATAGTAGCATCATTATCAACTCCCTTTAACATGACATCTATATAGTTTCCGCCAGTAAACAGATGTTCCCTTTTTAGCATAATTTTTCCAATATATCCTTTTCCCGAAATTTGTCCATTTGAATAAATTTCGGCAAATCCATTTTCTTTATTGTCTTCCTCATGAGAATACTTCATTTCTACTCCTCCCCAAATCCAATCGGGAAGAGTTTTCTTAGAAAAATCATCAACTATTTCACCTTGGGAAAAATTTTTATTAGTGAAGAATATTAAAGATATAAATATATAAATAGAAATTTGTATTCTTTTCAATTGATTTTCGTGACTAATTTGATTTAATATTATCTTACTTTATGAGGGTCATTCTTTTGACCGATGTGAAACCGTTAACTTGTAATTTATACAGGTAAATCCCGGCTGATAATTCAGAAGCTTCAAATTGCTTACTGTAAGTGCCTACATCCTGATATTCATTAACTAATGTTCTCACAACCTGACCAACTAAATTGTAAACCTTTAAAGTAACAAACCCGCCTTGATTGACTTTATAACTAATGATGGTTGCGGGGTTAAAAGGGTTTGGAAAGTTTTGATACAATTTATAATCATCAAATACATTGGAAACATTACCGCCTCCAATTCCTCCCAATTTATTATCGAGGTGATTTTTAGTTTCAGCATTAAGATTAATACTCAAACTGAAAATCATTAATAACAATAATATTTTAATATATTTTTTACCCATTTTTTTGCTAATACAAAAATATAGAAATTGAATTTAAAAAGCAATAAGATTTATTTTTTTTTGCATATGAGCTCCGGGAGAACTAAAAGCGGATCTCCCGGATAATTTCAATTATTTAATTTCAAGCGCTACTAAACGTATCGAACCTCTTTGATCTTTAATTTTTAATACAACAACATCACCATTATTCTTTGAGCTCATAATTGAATTTAGATCGTCAACTGATTCGACTTTTTCCTTATCAGCTTCCAGTATGACTACCCCTTCAATTATACCTCTATCAAATCCTTCAGAAAACCTCTTGACACTAGTAACATACACGCCGTTATCAACACTAAATTTTTCCCGCATTGATTGTGATAAATCAGAAACTGATATTCCAATCGATTCAAAACTTTTAGATGTTAAGTCACCTGAACCTTTATTTGGGATAGTATTCTCTGCAGTTTGATTTGCATTTTCTTCCCGCGGTTTTAATTTTACAGTTTTATCTATTGTATTTCCGTCTCTGAAAACCTTTAACGCAACTTCGTCTCCGGGATGATGTGAACCAATTATAGTTTGAAGCTCATTTGCTGCATTAACCTCTTTTCCATCTACAGTTAAAATTACATCACCCGTTTTTAATCCTGCATCAGCTCCTGCACCTCCTGCAATAACATCTTGCACTAAGACTCCGCGTGCTTTATCCATACCTAATCCTTTTGCTTCTTTTACATCAACATCTTTTATGGTAACTCCAATGTATCCTCTGGAAACTTTTCCGTTTTTCATTAATTCGGAAGCAACATTTTTAGCTAAATTAATCGGAATAGCAAATCCGTATCCCTGATAATATCCATTGGTTGTTTTAATCGCGGTATTAATTCCGATAACAGATCCGTTGATGTCAACTAACGCTCCACCACTATTGCCCGGATTAATTGCAGCATCGGTTTGTATAAAATTACTAATTGCATAACTATCCCCGCCCAATTGAATATTTCTTCCTAATGCCGAAACTATTCCTGCTGTGACTGTACTGTTTAAACCTAACGGGTTACCAATTGCAACTACCCATTGACCGACCTGAACGTTATCCGAGTTTCCAATTGTAGCTACGGGTAAATTACTAGCATCGACTTTTATAACAGCAACATCAGTATTAGGATCAACACCAATCAGCTTTGCAGTGAATTCTCTCTTATCTGTTAAAACCACTTTTATTCCATTTTCGGAAGCACTTTTGACAACATGATTATTTGTCATTATATATCCGTCATCGCTAATTATAATTCCCGACCCGCTTCCACGTTCTGGTCCTTCTTCCGGCATTTTAAAATTAGGTCCAAGGTCAAAAGGGAGTTGAAATTTTTCCATATCCTGTTGCTGACCTTTTTCATCCTGACCAGTCGTAACCTCAATATAGGCCACAGCAGGAGTTACGCTTTTTGAAATCTCAACAAAAGCATCGTTTAATCCCTGAAGCTGTGGATTTGCATTTTGAATTGGTGGAGTTGTTTTGAAGTCAACTTGCGAACTCGCAACGATCTGTTTTACGTTCCCGAAATTAGCAATAAGCAAACCACCAAAAGATAGCGCAATTACTAATAACAGCCCGGCGAAGATTATTGATTTTTTTGACATTTTTTTTATTTCTCCTTATTATTAAAATATTTATTTGATTAATTAACTGATTGTATAACTGATCTTTGTTAACTTAAAATGATTGATTCAGTTCTTGAAAAACTCTTGTTGATTTATAAAATTTATTTCCTTGTGTATGAGAAAGTATATATGTTTCATAACAATTGACAAGACTGATTAAGTCGGTAGTATTTAAATCGGTAGCTCCCAAACCATTCATATTGATTGTTATCAGAATATCATAGAAATACTTGTTAGCGTTTAATTCATTAAACTTATAAAAAGTTTCCAGATCGTAATTTTGAGCCGAAAAATCTGGGCTTAAGCCGAGGATTTTGACGAGTTCAATCTGAAACCGTAAAAGAGACTTTAAAGAATTTGCAGAAGTCAAATTTAATTTTTCATACGAGCTTATTAATAATTCGAATATTTTATCATTGATTTCTCTTTCAATTACAGATTTATTCAGAATCTCGATTATTTTAAAGGCTGTCTGAAGTTTTTCAAAATCCGCGAGTATATTTTGAAAAGATTTTATGTATTCGGATTTTGAAATCAATTGAAGTTCACGGTTTTCTTTAAAGTAAATTACGCAGCTTATATAGTTCATAGTTTCCAATGTCCCGCACAACTTTGATTTATAATTTCTTGCTCCTTTGACTATAGCATTCAACTTTCCAAATTCCTTTGTAAACAAAGTTACAATTTTACTCGTGTCTCCGTAATTAAAACTTTTTAGGACAAAAGCATCGGTTTTTACAATTGACATACGTTTAAATTATTTTACATGTTTCATTTTAAAATATTACAAGCTTACTTCTTCGAAGTGTGTCAATTTTTTAAACTCAATAAACCTGTTTCTAATTATTTCCTGATTCAAGTCTCTTATTCCGTCCAGGGAAAATTTCTCTACAGCAAGTGAAGCCATAGCGCTTCCGTAAATGACACCAAGCTTTAAATTCTTTTCCGATAAATCATTTGTCTTGGCAAGCCAGCCCATTAAGCCGCCAGCAAACGTATCCCCGGCGCCGGTCGGATCAAATACCTGTTCAAGTGGAAACGCGGGAGCAAAAAATATTATATCGTTAACAAATAGCAGGGCACCGTGTTCACCTTTTTTAATTATAATAATATTAGGACCCATCCTCATAATTTTTTTTGCTGCTGTAACAAGATTAAATTCTTTTGATAATTCTCTTGCTTCGCTGTCATTTATCACAAGCAGGTTAACTAACTTTAAAGTTTTCAATAAATCTTCATATGCTCCTTCGATCCAGAAATTCATAGTGTCGCACATTACTAATTTTGGTTTGGTAATTTGCTCAACTACTTTTTTTTGAATTACCGGATGGAGATTTCCGAGACAAACATACTCGCTGTCACGAAATTTATCAGTAATAACCGGATCAAAAGTCTCAAAAGCATTTAATTCTGTTACGAGTGATTCCCGGGTGTTTAAGTCAAAATCATATTTTCCGTGCCAGTGAAATGTTTTTTTTGTTTGGGAAATTTCCAATCCCGAAATATCTATACCTTTGGATTTAAGAAAATCGATTTCATCCTGAGGGAAATCATATCCAACTATTCCAACTAGTCTCACTGGCTTGGTAAAGTAACTTGCGGAAGTAGAGATAAATGTAGCCGAGCCGCCGAGCGTTCGTTCAGCTTTTCCGAATGGTGTTTCAATTGTGTCTAAAGCTAATGAACCGATGACTAGTAAACTCATTTAAATTTTTTAGGTTAATATTTTCAATCTGCAAAATTAGATAATATTCAATGCTAATTCAAGAATATAAAAATATTTTTATAATATAATACTTTGCAATTTTAAAATTATTAAATTATTTTATTAAAATTTAAAACATATAATTACTAATGAAAAACGACAATGGTAACAAAGACGGGACTTTACCTCCACAGCAGATTAATATTGAACTTGGTGAAAAGGAAGCTGAAGGGATTTATTCCAATCTTGCAATAATTTCACATTCACCGGCAGAATTTATAATTGATTTTACCAGAGTATTTCCCGGAGTTCCTAAAGCAAAAGTGCATTCACGGATAATTATGACTCCTCAACATGCGAAATTATTTTTAAATGCGATGAAAGAAAATATCGAGAGATATGAAAATCAATATGGAGAAATTGTTATTCAGAATGACCCAAACAGCGGGGGAATAGGATTTCAAATTCCAATCAATCCAAAGGAAGAAAAAATTAATTAATTTATTTCCAGAAAATTTTTATCCTTAGTAAATTAAGTATAGCGATTATCAGAAAAGTTATGTTTGCTAACCAGGCTGTTAATATCGGATTCATATCCCCACTATAACCAAAGGTCTGCGAAACTTTGATGAATCCCAGATAAATGAAAGTTACTAAAATGCTTATTCCAAACTGCAGTGCTGCTCCGCTTTTCCGGTTATTTGCTGTAAGTGAAATACCAAATAAAATTACAATTATATTCGCAAATGGGAATGATATTTTGGAATAATAATCTACTTTTGCTTTAGAAACATTCTGACCGCTTTCTTCCATTGTATTTATGAATTCGTTTAAGTCACTCAACAATAATTCATCGGGCTTCAATTGCTTTTTAATTATATGAGAAGGGGACAAATATATTTTCTTAATCTCGGGAATTTTCGATGCGTAGACGGTATCTATAAGTAAAAACTTTTCTAAAGAAGTGGAATCAAATTCTCTTTTTATAACATTGATTAATTTCCAGTCATTTTTTATTGTATCCCATTTCATTATTTTAATATCAAATCTATAATTTAATTCAGATAAATCTTTTGTGTCGAATATTTGAATAGAGGAGTTTAAACCAGTTTTGTCAGGTTCATTATAACTGGAGATTGATAAAATAGTATTTTCGGAATCCTGTATATGAAGATTTTGTGTCACACCGGGAATTACATTTTTATTAAGATGTTTTCTCTCAAAATTAAATTTTTCAGAATTTGTCTTCGGCACAAGCCATCCATTAAAGTAAATAGATATTAAAGTAAATATAAAACCCACTACAATTAAAGGTAAAGAAAATCTGTAGATACTTATTCCTGCTGAATTGATAGAAGTCATTTCAGAGTAATTGTTAAATCGACTTACAGTAAACAGCGTTGCTAAAAGCATTCCAACAGGAGTAATTAACTTTAGAATTTCGGGAATAAAGTATAAATAATACTGAGAGATAAGTACAAGACTTAAATTTTTATCTATAAACTTATCCAGATTTTCAAATAGATCTACTAATATAAAAATTATTGTAAAACAAATGAGACCAAAAATAAAGTTTTTGAGAAATTGCTTTAAAATATATAAATCTAAAATTTTCAAATCAAATTTTGAATAATGGAGAGGTTCTTAAAAGATGTATTAATTGTTTCCTCATTAGCATCTTGCATTGCAGCAGATAATTTCAAATCTTTTGAATATGAATTGAAAAAACTCAGGTTAAATGCAATTGAGAAAAAAATTTACGAAACAATACTTCAAAGCTACTTGTTTTGCGGTTTTCCGGCTGCTTTAGAATCTTTAAAAATTTTCAAAAAATATTTCCCGGAATTTTATAATCCGAATTCTCAATACGATGTATCAAAATTTAGAAAAATCGGACAAACTAACTGCAAGTTAATTTATAAAAAGAATTATAAAAAGTTAATTGATAATATAAATTCCTTGAGTCCTGATCTCACTCAATGGATGCTTATAGAGGGCTACGGTAAGGTTTTAGGAAGAGATGGTTTGGGGTTGCTGGAAAGAGAATTTGTAAATGTTTCAATACTCTGTACTCGTTATTATGAACATCAACTTTATTCCCATATCAAAGGATGCATCAATTTGGGTGCTTGTAAAGAAAATGTAAAAGATGTGTTTATTAAAATCAAAAATACGGCCGGAGCTAGGAATACAAATAAGGGACTTAAATTACTCGATCAAATAATATTATAATAACCATATTTACGGATTCAACATGTTATATAATGTATATTATGTAAAGTTAAATAAATATTGTTTTTGCAACACGCTATTAAAAATGGTCAACTATTACATTCCCCTTTTCTGTCTGTGATATAATTGGTAAAATTAATTTTATATAATTAATTTTTTAATTTTTTAATATTGTTACTTGTAAAAATTCTTGCTATAAATTATTTTAAAACACTCCTTAGTTAAAATTTCAAAGTTGTAAAACAGCGACAGAAGCAAAGAACCTTTATAAAATAAGTAAAGAATTTTTTCTTACTTGATATTTCATTCTGTCATCTCAATTAGCTTGTATAAAACATGCAAAATATTTTATCATAAATAACCGGACTTTAAATATGTTTTTTTTAATAATATAAATATTTATTTTTGCAGCATTATGATTGATATAAACTATTATTTAATCGTCAGTGCAATTCTTTTCTCAACAGGAGTAATAGGTGTCTTAGTCAGACGCAATGCAATAATTATTTTTATGTGCATTGAGCTTATGTTAAATGCAATTAACCTGACTTTCGTGGCTTTTTCATCTTATTTGGGAAATATTAACGGGCAAATATTTGTGTTTATTGTTATGACCGTAGCAGCGGCTGAAGCTGCAGTAGGATTAGCTATTGTCATTGCGCTATTCAGGAACAAAGAATCAGTTAATATAGATGAGATAAATATTCTAAAATGGTAATCACATCACATTAAAATCCTAAATGACAAAATCATTTTACCTTGTTACATTATTACCTTTAGCCGGATTTTTAATTAACGGTCTATTTGGAAAAAAACTCAAAAACGAAAAACTTATCGGGACAATTTCCACTCTGGCTGTTTTCATACCATTTCTAATTGGAGCTGCAATGTTTTTTGAACTCCTTTCAATGGAGCCGGATTCAAGGAAAATTGTCATATCTTTTTATAATTGGATCACTGCAGGTAACTTTTCAGTCAACTATACTTATATGATTGACCCGCTTTCGATTTCACTTGTATTAATTGTTACGGGAATTGGTTCATTAATTCATTTATACTCAATCGGATATATGCACGGGGATCCGGGTTTTGCAAAATTCTTTGCCTTTCTCAATCTTTTTATATTCGCAATGCTCAATCTTGTTTTAGCCGACAATTTCTTACTCTTATTTCTCGGCTGGGAGGGTGTTGGTTTATGTTCTTATTTCCTGATCGGTTTTTGGTATGAAAAGAAATTCACAGGCGATGCTGCAAAGAAAGCTTTCATAATTAATAGAATTGGTGATTTTGGATTTATGCTTGCTATGTTTTATGTGTTTACAAATTTCAATACACTGGATATCTCTATATTTCTTGATGGATTAGCGGGTCATCAGGTTGGCGAACCGCTTCTTATAACTATAGCATTACTATTCTTTTTGGGTGCTATTGGCAAATCTGCCCAAATTCCTTTGTTCGTTTGGCTTCCCGATGCCATGGCAGGTCCAACGCCTGTATCAGCACTCATCCATGCTGCGACGATGGTTACGGCCGGTGTATATTTGGTTGCCCGAACATCGTTACTTTATGCAATGTCCCCTTTCGCACAAACTATGATTGCTGTAATTGGTTTTTTCACTGCTATAATGGCTGCGACAATTGCAATAAAACAAGATGATATTAAAAAGATTCTTGCCTATTCAACTGTCTCGCAATTAGGATTTATGTTTATTGCACTCGGTACAGGTGTTTATTGGGTTGCGATTTTTCACTTAATCACACATGCATTCTTTAAAGCATTATTATTTTTAGGAAGCGGCTCAGTAATCCATGGAATGCACGAAGAGCAAAATATTTTGAAGATGGGTGGCTTAAAAAATAAAATGAAAATTACTTTCATTACTTTTTTCATCGGCTCACTTGCGATAGCAGGAATTCCCCCTCTGTCAGGATTTTTTAGCAAAGATGCAATTATATTTGAAACATTTAAAGAGATAGGTATTCCCTTTATGGTTATCGCTTTGATCACTGCAAGTATAACTGCTTTTTATATGTTCAGATTAGTTGTTCTTACATTTTACGGAAAGCCAAGGTATGATGAGAAACATGTGCATCCGCATGAGTCACCTTCTACTATGACAGTTCCATTAATAATACTTGCCATACTTTCTATTGTCGGAGGATTTATAGGTGTTCCTGAAGTTTATGGAATGCATACATATCTTAAAGAATGGCTTGAGCCCGTTTTTTTCAGATCTAATGAAGTCTTAGCTGTAATTCATCCCGTTGCAGAGCCGTCACATGCAATAGAGTTCCTATTGGTTGGGCTGTCAGTATTAGCTTCAATAGTTGGCATTTCAATCGCCTACAAAAAATATTTAAAGAAGGAAACTTTCGAACCTGCAAAAGGTTTCGGAAAAGTACTTGAAAACAAATATTATATAGATGAAGTTTATGATAAAGTCATAGTCGATCCCATACAAAAAACTTCTGAAGGATTTTTATGGAAAATATTCGATATCAAAATTATTGACGGCGCCGTAAACGGTATTGCAAAATATATTTCCAACATAAGTTTTGACTGGAGAAAAATTCAGTCCGGTATCATTCAGGATTACGCAACACTTTCAGTTGTTGGAGTAATAGTTATACTGATTTATTTGATGTTTGCATAGATTTCATTTTTTGTAAAATATAAAGAGGAAACACCAATTTAAAGTGTTTCCTTTTTTCTTTAGCAATAAATTTACTTTCCGCTCTTTTGCATTATATAAGCTGAAATATCTGCAACCTCCTGATCACTTAATGACTGTGTTTTGAAAAATGGCATTGCACCGTCTCCCAATCGGGCGTTATAAACTATAGATTTTACATTTCCCTCGAAATCTTCTAATATAGAAGGGACCTTTTTTACGGTTGCATTTTCAGCATGACAAAATCCGCATGCATTGTTGAAACCTTGCTCCCCTTTTACCGCATCTCCTTTTAAATCCATTACAATCTTCTGTGCATCTTTTAATTTTGTTTTATCACGTGTCGGTAATGCAATGGTTTCATACATCATTTCTGCAGCGGAACCTGATCCCGCAACTGAGGCATAATAATCATTCAATGCTGAAATCTGCTCTTTCGTTAAAGGAGTTTTCATTCTCAAGTATGACTCCCAGCAAACTGTTGCGCCTCCGGCATTGTTTACAACATCCTCTCCTTTGAACATCCCGTGATAAGTAGAAACTCTTTTGTTTGCTCCCTGTATGTTGGAAAAATATTTTGTTAAAGGATTACCGTTATTTGTCCCATCGCTGTGACAATCAGCACATGCAATATTATTGTCCGCCGACTTTTTGTAAAAGATTTCTTTTCCCGGAGAGTCTCTTCCGGAAGTTGTGGAGGTCTTTTTTGAAGTATCTGTTTTTATATTCTTGCCACCGGTTTCATCTGTTTTGTTTTCCTTTCCACAACCTATCAATAATGAAGATATTACAAAAACAGATATTGAGTAATAAAAGAATTCCTTGAATTTTTTTGCTTTCATCATACATTGAGTTTGGTTAAAAAATTTTTACAATATAATTATTTTTTATTTGATTTTCCTAACAGAATATTTAATCCAATATTTAAATTCCACCAGTTAACGTTTTTATCCGTGCCATTAACAAGCGAAGGAAATAAACCAGGGTTGGATAAGTTGGTATAAAACTCACCGCCTTTATCATTTATCGGAAGACTTTCCCTGTTATTCGTGATTCTGTCCTCAAAGTCACTGGAATTACTCTTTAAAAATAAATTACTCAAATGATAACTTCCGCCGATCACTAAAGAATATTCATCGTTAAGGCTAATTGTTAATCCTGCATTTGTCAATACACCCATGCGAAATGCATCATTAAACAATGCTGTGATGAAATCATCTTTCTTAAGTGACAGGCTTAAAATATTTAATGTAAAACTAGAATTTATAAATGGACTGAATTTTGAATTTGGTAATGGTGTCGCCTCTATTCCAAATCCAAATGTAGTTGTTGAAAAACGGTTATCATAAGTACCTGAGACCGCTACACCGTTTTGTATAGATGTTGCTAAGACACTTCTTCTGAATGCACTAAAATATGTATATGAACCCATGAATAGTCCGCTGATCAGGCCGCTTTGCCCGATTGGAAATTTTAATGTTCCGGTGACAGTCGCACCTGTAGATGTTGCATAATTATTTTTTATGAAATCAGGATTAATATTGGAAATTCCGGAGTCATTTGCCGAAACTAATTCACCTGCAAAATTTTCACCCGGAAAAGCCAGGCCGAAAGTTAATTGCAAAGATGGTCTGACCTGGCCGTGAGACCGGACAGCAAATAAAAAAATTATTATAACACAATAGAATAATTTTATTTTATACAAAAGTTTGCGTGTTGTCAGATTTAAAATTTAGAATCTTATTTATAACAGTTGTATTGTTATTTCGGTGTGCGTGTTCTTGGCTTTGTGGTCTTTGTTGAACTAAAACCAATGTTCACTGCTAAATAAATTGTTCCCCAATTTATCAGTTTCTGTTTGGAACTGACTTCCCTCCGCACGGATGTTAATACAGGACCATATAAAGTGGAATAAAATGTTCCTTCTTCATCATCAATGGAAGCATTGGACTTTCCCCATTCTATAGCGTCAGCAATCCCGCTGTTGGTATTCTTAAGAAGAAAATTTCCCAAATCATACTTTAATCCCAGGGCAACTCCTAAGTTTGGATTTATTTTAGCTTCTATTCCGGCATCAAAATTAATTCCGATTCTGAAATCAGAAAAAGAAAGTTTTACACTGTCAACCCTGTTTTCAGTTCTCGCCAGCTCACCGTTCATAAAATTAAATGTTAAGCTGCTTCCAAAAAACGGGCTGATCAGATTAGTAAAAGAAGTTGGTGCTATTTCCAGCCCCAACCCGACTCCGAAATTATTAAATGTATATGAATAGTTTACGCTTGTTAAAACCGTATCAAGCTGATTATTAATATTTATCACCTGAACCCCAATATTACCACTCTTACTGGTCTCAAATGTATTGAATGTATTGAAACTAAATGTTGCAACAGCTCTCACTGTTGAATATTTATCAAAATTAATTTTTCCTTTTCCAAAAAAATTCAGTCCTGTTTTCCCTCCGTAATTGTTGGTCATAAAATCAGGATTGACAGTGATGGTGGAAAATGATTTGAGCAGTTGAGAAGTATAGTATGTTCCTTTCAGGTCATTATATGGTTCGCTGATACCGAATCCCAGCTGTAGAATCGGCTTATCAAACTGTGCTTTTGAAGATGATGTAAAAAAGAAAAATAAAAAAGCAAAACAAAGTGTTTTGATATTCATAGTATTAAAAAAATTTTATTTATAATTTTTAATAAGATCAAACAATGAAACTATTGCCGCTGTCTCAGCTCTCAATTTTCTTTCACCGAGAGATTTTACCTGCCAGCCGTTTTTTTTTAATAAATCAATTTCATCTTTGCTGAAGCCGCCTTCAGGTCCGATCAGCAATAAAATATTGTTAGAATTTTCATCAAGCTCGAATTTTGAATTATCATAAGAAGACTCATACATAACAACCTTGTTTTTAGTTTCGATAGAATTTGTTATTAATTCGGTTAATAAAATTGCGTTGTGAAACTTTGGCAAATAACATCTCTGGGACTGACCCATAGCACCGATAATAATTTTACTCAGCCGGTCAATCTTCTGTCTGCTGTAAGAATGTTTATTAACAGTAAATTCGGTTATCACCGGCTGAATCCGGGCAGCTCCAAGCTCTACAACTTTCTCAATTGCGAATTCAAAACGCGCTGAATTTCTTAAAGGAGAAAGATATATCGAAACATTTATCTCCGGTTCAAATATATTAAACTCATGACCGAGTATTTTACAAATCAAATTATTCTTTTCTATCTTCGTTATTTCACAATAGTAAATGTTTCTCTCACCGTCTGTGATTGTCAATCTCTCCCCTGCTCTCTTTCGCAGAACTTTTGTCAAATGCGAAAATTCAAAATCATCTATTATTAATTCCTTATTTTCTAAATCAACTTTTTCTTTTGGAGTATAATAATATTCCATTTCTTGAAAAATTAAAAAATTCTAGAATGCTGCATCCAGGTCAACAATAACTTGCGGAACAAATCTCTTTCCTTCCACTCTGAAAGCAAAGTCTGTTCGTCCCACAAATCCAAACGGCAATATGAAATTCAAACCTGATCCAAAGCCATTATAAAATTGGGTATTAAAGAAATTACTGTTTTTATTCCAGACTCCGCCTACGTCAAAAAATAAAGTCAGATAAAGTCCAAACTTATAACTCATATTTTTCAACATTGAAATACTTTTTACTACCGGGACTGATTCTCCCTTGAAATAAAAAGGATTAATAATAGGAAGCCTGAATTCACTAAATACTCCTAACTGATTTTCACCTTCGAAAACAATTTGTTTATAACCTCTTATAATTTTACCATATCCAAAATATTCTTTTAAATAATACGGGATAGTTCCTCCAAAGGAAATCGCACCGAAGCCCATCGATGCAAAAGTGAAATTATAATTTTTGAAAACTTTTATAGGAATAAATTTTCTTGCATTAAAGTTAACCCTGTTGAAATCAAATAATTTGCCAAAACCGAATTTTGTATACTCCAAAAAATAATAAGAGCCCGATAATGTATATTCTTGTGAATTTCGGGTATCGAATCTCCCGGAAAATAATAATGTCAGATAATTATCTTTACCATCCGGAGAAACTGTACGGCCCGGCTCATATTGTGAAGAGTGAATGATATTATATCTGACGCTTGACGCTAATGAAAAATTTTTCGTAAAGAATTTACCCAGACTATATGCCGCGTTAAAATTAAAAATTGCAAAATTATTTGCAGACGAAGGAATTGTATTTGAAGTTGTGTCATTTAATGCCTCAAGACTCTGATTAAAATTTTTTGAATAATTTACCGAAGCGGAAGAAAAGAAATGCGCTTTCTTTCCAATCCACGGAACAGAATAGCTCAATCCTACAAACGGCTCATACCCTATCCCGAAACTTAATGATGCCCTTTCATTGCGTCCTCTGAAATTATTCCAGACAACATTCAGTCCTGCCCAAAATTTAGAAAACTCACCATTGCGAAAACCACCCTGAGGCAAAGGAATAATATAAAATCTTTCTTCCACAAGAATTACAAGATCCACTTTATCAACAGAATCGGTCGGTGCCGGATAAACATCTACTTTATTAAATAAACCAAGGTTATAAAGTCTTTCAATATCTTTTTCTAAATCCTGATAATTAAGCTTCGAATTTTCTTTAGTATATAATTCTCTTGTGATAATATCTACATCTGTTACATCATTTCCGACGATGATAATTTTATTTACAAAAACATCCGGTAACACTAGAGAAGAATCTTTATAAATTTTATTTGTGTCTAAGCCTGTTTCGGCAAAAGCAAAAGTAACTGATAACAAACAAAAAATATTTATGATACAAAATTTCAACTAAATTTTAAACTATTTATAATGATTAAATATTTGGCAAACCTAACTTTAGAAATATATATTTTCCTTTCTATTTAAGTAAGTAACTAAAGTCGACCATCTAAAAATTTAATTGTTTTACAAATTTCAAAACTTTGCTCATAGAAATTTTTTTAATTTGAGATGAACTTAATAATTCTTGGCACTATCTACCATTCAAAATAGACCCGGTCAACCTGAGTTAAATAAAGTCCTTATTAAAATTTGTTACATCATTAATCCATCGTTTAAGTAAATCCATTTCGGCAAAATCTATAAATTTCAGCTCAATTAATTTTTGATAACATAATATCATATTTGTAGTTATATTTTCAACACCTTCCTTTAAGATTAGTCCTTTTAGGCTTTCGCATATTTGGGCATTATTATTATAACCGGAAATCTCATCGCGAAAATCAGTCATTAAATTATGTTCATTTCGCTCTTGCCACACCGTGCTTTGATGAAATAAGATAGTCCACCCGCAAGTCCATGCGATACGTTGAGCGACAAAGGAACGCCATATATCAGTCATCCTAAAACTGCAATAGGAGGGTAAATATAAAAGTGGAAATGCTTCCTTAAACCATGTTGTGTTCTGACTGTTAAATGGGCAATAGGAGTCATTGCCTAAAGCAATACTTTCTGACTTGTTAAACGTAATGGGCAAGGGCAATACAAGTCTGTATATAGCATCTACATCCGGGTTTTCGTCTATTAATCCTTGTTGTATAGGACACTCAACAGATACCTGCCCTTCAAGTCTAGGAAAAGTATTCTTAATACTTTCAAGAGCAAAACCTCTTGGCCAGACATGTACATCCGTAAAATGTTTATATATATTTATCCATCCCTTGTTGATTAATAAATGAGCATTAACAATCTTCGCTCTATTGTCCCAGAAAGTTTGGAAAGGCAAATTATCATCATCTGTTTCGATAATTATTTCTGCCCCCTTTGACATTGCAATTAAATATCCCAAATTCTTACGCGCATAGTGTTCACTCGGTAAAGTTTTGGCTAATTCAAAATTAAGAGCTTGCTGAAGTTCTATTGAATAGTAATCGCACCCCGCCAAATTAAATTCTTTCGGACTTTTTGTATCACCCACAACAATAAAAAACACGTCATTTACTGAAGATTCTTCTGCAAACTTCTTCAAAACCGGATGCTCCTGATTAGCAATGGATGTTATGATTAAATAAGGTGTGTTCATTTTGTCGTATGTTAAACATGTCAGGTTTTTAATTTGTAACTGAAGTCTTAATTTATCTAATAAAACCTAACAGGTTAATTAATCTTAGTCTCTTTCAGTTTTTTGTGGTTTAAATTTCTTAATGAATTATTCTTTTCACTTATTAAAGGGGCTTTAGATTTCAATCGAAGAAAGAAATAATGAAACAGCACATCAAATGAATTATAAATTGCTTTTTTAGAAACACTTGGAGAAGGAGCCTTGTAATGGATTGGTATTTCTACATAGCGATTTTTATGTAGCAAATAACGTAACTCTGTTTGATAAAAATGAGCCTTTGATAATAAGTTGTATGCTATAAATTTCTCGACGATGTTGGAATGAAACCCTTGAAAACCGGATGTCATATCATACATTTTTGTTCCCAAAAGGAAATTAGAAAGAATCGTCCCTGCCTTAGACAAAAAAGTGCGCTTCCACGTAGAACCACAAAAAGATCCTCCATTCATGAAACGACTACCAAATGCGCATTCATTTCCCTCGTTTAATGCTCTCAAAAACATCGGTAAGGCTTTTGGATCGTGTGATAAACCGGCATCCATTTCAATAATAAATTCATGCTTATTTTTCAAAGCTTCACTATATCCCCTTAGATATGCATCCACAACGTTTTTATTTTCCGGAGACCAAACCGTAATAAATCGGCTATCATTAGCCGAAAAATTGTTGCATAATTCTAATGTATTGTCTTTTGACACCTTATCGATAACAAAATATACTCTTCCGCACTCAAGTTTATCTAAAACATTTGTGAGGGAAGAAACAAATTGATAAAAATCTTCCGATTCATTCGCCATTGGAATTACTACTGCAAAATCACATTTCATTATGAATATTATATAAAATTGTTAGATTGTATTTCAAAAGAAGTTAACAAAAAAAGACATTTGGACATAAATTATATAATTACACCAGTACACAATAATTTTTTAAAACGCTGATAACACGGATTTGACGGATAATCGCAGATATATTTTAAAAAAAATATAAATTTTGATTTTTGATTATTTGCCAAATTAACTTTTTAAAAATCAGTGATTTTTCCGCTGAATCCGTATTAGCCGTGTTCATTTTTTATCGTCTACTTAGAATTACACACAATATAAAAATTAATACTAGATATGCTGATATTGATTCAAACCTTTATCGAAATAAATAATAAACTGAATTAAAATTTATTTTTTGTTCAAGGCTCGTCAAATATATAGTTGCTTTATTTATTATTTTCATTTAGAATTGCTCTCAATTGATTTAGTTTATTCAAAAGCTGTTTTGCATCTGGTGAACCGGGCTTTATTTCAATTGCTTTATTAATTAACTTCTCAGCTTCGTCATATTTTAGATAATTCATTAAATAATTTGCTCTTGAGAGAAATGAATTATAATAAGCATTCATAATAAAATTGTGATGATAATCGGTTTCAGATGTGATGGTATATTCAAACTCCGGATCTTTGTAATCAACATAACCTTTTTCTTTATCATATTTTATTAATAAACCCTCCGGAACCCTAATGTAATTTTTCCCGAATTTTTCATTCTTATCCTGCTCGATCTCAAAGGTGGTAAAAAAATTTCTGTCATTATAATTCTTATCCACAATACTATTCAGTAAATTTATAAATGCAGATTGTATCTTCTGCAGGTCTTGCCTGTCTGTTTCTGTGAGTGGCTTCGTATATCTGTCAGGATTTTTTTCAAATTTTATAAGTTCTGCAAGATAAATTTCAAATTCAGTTCTGCTTCTTTCATAAATTTGCGGATAATGCTTTTCGAGATGAGGCATATACCAGCTCTTACGCATAAGCTCTTTGTCAATAATAATGAGATCTTTTCTGATATTTTTTACATATTGCTGATAAATGGAAGATGAAATCCAGAAGTCCCATTGGGTTGACATTATAATTGAATTTTCCGGTGCTGACTTAAATACGTTCAGAGTATAATCTCTTACAAAATAATTATTACTTTCATCTACTTTAGAAAAATTTTGACTCAATGGAATCAAGCATAATAAGATGAACGCAAAACTGAGTTGCTTAGAATTGTTTTTAAACTTCTTTACAATGAAAAGCAATCCGAATCCAAACCAGATTGCCGTAACAATGAATGCAAGTAAAAAGTAAGAATCAATATCATAAATGTCATAGTTGACTGCAAAAAAGACACAAAAGCTGAACAATAATAAAGTAAAGTAGAAAAATTTTTTGCTTCTTTTGTAAATTTCAAAAATTCCGGGAACGGCAATTAACAAAGGGATATAAAAAAATTCTACAGGAAAACTTTTTGTAAAATACGAAAATTGCTTCTCCGCATTTTCAATTGAAGAAAACATCCAGATACTGGCTTGCTTTCCCGTAAAATGGCGCCAGAAGTTGTCGAAATTATGGGGATAACCCCAGCTTAAAATATTATTCTCGGCCCTAAGGAATAAATAAATATAAACAGAATATCCGAGAAGAAAAGGTAAAGCTAAAATCAAAATTCTTTTGAAAGAATTTTGATTAATACCGTTAACTGAAAAATATAGATATATACTTCCGGCAGAAAGATAAATGGTAGAGAGATGATTTGTAAAACTCAATCCGAGAATGAATGCAAACAGTATCCAGTATTTTTCTCTCTGCAAGATAGAATTTTCATCTTTAGGATTGTAACTGCACGCACGGAGAATTATGTAAATATTCGTCATCAAAAAAAAAGTGTGAAGCGAATAAACTTCTATGGCATTTGATGTGTCCCAGAATGTTTTTGAAAAAGCTAAAATTAAAACCGAAGCTATTGAGATGTTATAGATTACATCATCGGAAATTTTTTTAGCTTCATTCTCACGGTCTATAAGCAAATATTTATTTTTAAAAAGAAATACCATAAGATTAAAGAACATGACCAGTCCTAATGAGGATATTACGGCACACATAAAATTCAGCCGGTAAATCTCATCACCGATCGGAATTAATGTAAATACTCTGCCAAGTATGGTGAATAACGGATATCCTGTCGGATGAGCGACACCAAGCCTGGAAGCAACTGTTGCGAGTTCACCGGAATCAATGAATGTGACAGTTGGTGCCAGAGTAATTAAGTAAACTGTAAATGGTATTATAAACGACAGTATCTGATAAATTAATTTTTTAGATAGCACTTTGATTCGGTATAAAATTTATTAATTTAATTTTGTCTTACCGGACTGATTTGATTTAGTAATTTTTTTGCATCCGATGCGTTCGGATCAAACATTAATAAAGCAAATGAAGATATCACTACGCACATAAAATTCAGTCTGTAAACTTTTTGTGAGCATTAAATTTTAGCGTGCTCAACCATAATACATTTATTTTCAACATAAATAATATCATTTGCCAATGCCAGTTCCTTTGCCTCCATGCTGATAACACCAATCTGAGTCCATATCATTTCAGGCTTGTAATCTAATGCGAGAATTTCCTTCATCAGATCTTCTACAAATTCAGAGCGTCTGAAAATATTAACTATATCAATATTCTCAGGCAAATCTTTTAAAGAAGCATAGCAAGTAATTTCGTCAATTTCCTTTTTATCCAATTTCGGATTCACACCAAATATTTTGAATCCATTTCCATGCAAATATCTTCCAATACGATTACTTGGTCTTAATCGGTTGTCTGAAAAACCAACAATGGCAATTGACTTGCCGGAACTTAATATATCTTTTATCTTCATTTGAGTATAAAAATTAAGGGAACAATCCCAAAATGAATTATTCCCTTTTAATTAAAATTTGAATGGAAAAGTAAATTAGTTCACACAATAATTTTTATATACTCCGTCTAAGAAATTCCACATCAATGTTGCTGATTCATCAACAGTATTTATTAATCTTTTCTGATCTTCGAGTGATCTGTTTGTGTTGTTCATGATTTCCATTTCATCTCTTGAGTGGTAGATGTCAGCTTCCTCGTGAACTTTAAAAAATTCAATAGCTTTTTCAGAATCAATTCCGTAAAACTTTTTTAAACCGTCAATTTTAGTTTTGGAAATTTCCGGAACCTGAGATTCATAAGCATAAAGGGCAGCAAGACCTAACGTAAATTCCGGTGAGCGTGTAAGCTCATACATTCCATCTACAAGGTCTTCAACTTCTCTCAATGGCTCTGCCGCTTTAACTTCAGCTTCAGTCAGTCCCAGACTTTGAGCAAAATTGATCCAGAGTCTCGGATGATCTTCAATTCCTGTTTTAAATCCTTCCTCATCTGCTAAGTTTTCCAGAAGAATCTGTCTCGTGTTTACATCATCGCAGTTAGAATGAACACAGCTGACAAATCTCGGAAAGTGTTTTACGAAATGATAATACTGCTTTGCATATTCTCTTAATTCATCCTGAGTCAGCTTACCTTCATTCCATTTTTGATAAAACGGGTGATTAAGCAAACTTTTCTTTTCGATAGTAGAGTTCACTTCTTCAATAAATTTTTCTCTTGTAAACATATCTAGGTTTTAGTTTTTAAATTTGCTGATAAACTAATCAATATTTAAATAATTATAAATGCTTTTACGTGTGGTACTTTCTTAAAATATTTTTTAGAAACTGCTCTTCTATCTTTTCACAAAACGTGATTTTACATATTTGATAATTAAAAAAAATATTATAGTTTGTAGAGACAAAGGATGCCTTGTCTCTACAAGAAAATTACAAAAAATTCTATTAGGAAAATTTTGAATTGAAAGACAAATTTAAGAATAAATATAGGATATCATCAGCCAGATTGAGGACCTGGGATTATAGCTGTGATGGTTTTTATTTCATTACAATATGCACAAAAAACCGCGAACAATATTTTGGTGAAATCGAAAATGAAGTGATGTATTTGAATGAACTGGGATTGATTGCACATAATTGCTGGGAGGAAATTCCGGAACACTTCAAATATGTTGAATTGGGAGAATTTGTTATAATTCCAAATCATGTTCATGGAATTATTATAATTCAAAATCCTGATATTGACAAACAGAACACAAATTCGGCTATAGAGACAAGGCATAGCGTAGAGACAAGGTATAGCGTAGAGACAAGGCATAGCTTAGAGACAAGGCATATCTTAAAGACAAGGCATAGCTTAAAGACAAGGCATGCCTTGTCTCTACAAAACCAAAATCAGGAACAAATTGAAATTCAAAAAAACCATTTTAGATTTCGTAATCAGGGAAAAAATACAGTATCCGCAATAGTTGGATCATATAAATCTGCTGTAACAAAATTGAGGAATCGTCTAAATAAACCTAAAGTAGAATTCGGCTGGCAATCACGATTTCATGATCATATTATAAGATCATACGAAGAGTATGTTAGAATATCAGAATATATTATGAATAATCCCACAAATTGGAGGGAAAATGAATTTTATAGTTAAAGTTTGGCTCATTGATTTTTTCAAACACTATAGTGTATTTCATATAATTTGTTTTTAAATAATTTCTAACTAACTTCCTCTTCCGCATAATCACTTACCGGATTGCAGCTGCATACAAGGTTCCTGTCTCCGTAGGCGCTGTCTATCCTTCCGACACTCGGCCAGAATTTACTTATCTCTCCGAAAGAAATTGGAAATACAGCTTTATCCCGTGAGTAAGAATGTTTCCAATCGTCTGTAGTTATGCTTCTTGCAGTATGCGGTGCATTCTTTAAAACATTATCAGAAGCATCGGCTTCACCGTTTTCAATTTCTCTTATTTCTTCTCTTATAGAAATCATTGCATCACAAAATCTGTCTAACTCATGTTTTGTCTCACTCTCGGTCGGCTCGACCATCAATGTCCCCGGAACAGGAAACGAAACTGTTGGTGCATGAAAATTATAATCCATTAATCTTTTTGCAATGTCTTCGACTTCTACTTTTGCTGAAGTCTTAAATTCCCTCATGTCAAAAATTAATTCATGTGCTACTCTTCCGTTCTTTCCTGAATACAAGGTTTTATAATGCCCGCTTAATTTCGCTTTTAAATAATTAGCATTTAAGATTGCAACCCTTGTTGCATCTGTCAAACCTTTTTCACCCATCAATTTTATGTAAGCATAAGAAATGATAAGAATGCTCGGACTTCCCCATGGTGCAGCGGATACTGCAGTGATAGAATCTTCATTGCCGATCTTTACAACAGGATGACCGGGCAAAAATGTTTTTAAATGCTCTGCTACACCGATCGGTCCCATTCCCGGACCGCCTCCTCCGTGCGGAATACAGAATGTTTTGTGTAAATTCAAATGACAAACATCCGCACCGATCATCATAGGACTTGTCAAACCAACCTGCGCATTCATATTTGCACCGTCCATATATACCTGTCCGCCATTATCATGAATAATTTTACAAATCTCCTGAATAGTCTCTTCATAAATTCCGTGAGTCGAAGGATAAGTTACCATTAGTGCTGCTAAATTATCTTTGTGATGCTCAGCTTTCTTTTTTAAATCTTCCACATCAATATTCCCGTTCGCGTCGCTGTTAACAACCACCACTTTCATCCCCACCATTACTGCACTTGCAGGGTTTGTTCCATGAGCAGATGCAGGTATTAAACAAATGTTACGATGAACGTCTCCTCTCTTTAAATGATATTGTCGTATAACCATCAAGCCCGCATATTCACCTTGTGCTCCTGAATTCGGCTGCAGTGATACTGCAGGAAATCCTGTAATTTCATTTAAGTTTTTTGCTAACTCATTTATAATTTCAAGATAACCTCTCGCTTGTTCTAATGGAGCAAACGGATGTATGTTAGCGAATTCTTCCCACGATAATCCGACCATCTCAGCAGCAGCGTTTAATTTCATTGTGCATGAACCGAGGGGAATCATTGAGGTAGTCAAAGATAAGTCTTTGTTCTCAAGATTTTTCATATACCGTAGAAGTTCGCTTTCCGAATGATGTGTATTAAAAACAGGATGTAATAAATAATTACTTTCTCTCGAAAACTCTTCCGGATAATTTATTTCAACTTCATCTGATAATTTTTTTAAATTAATATCTTTAGAATTTTTGTTACCGGCTTTTGCAAATATTGTTATTATTTCTTCAACATCTTCAATCTCAGTAACTTCATTTAAAGAAATTCCGATGCCATCATCAAAGTATCTGAAATTTAATTTTTTCTCTTCCGCAAGCTTTCTGATTTTAGAAATATTTTCATTATCTTTTCCGAATTCTACTTTCAATGTATCAAAATAATTTTTATTCGACTGCGCGTAACCTAAACTTTTCAATGCTGAATCTAAAAGGATTGTCAGCCCGTGAACTTTCTCAGCGATTGCTTTCAATAAATTAGGTCCGTGATATACAGCATACATACCCGCCATAACAGCAAGCAGCACCTGCGCAGTGCAAATATTACTCGTTGCCTTTTCTCTTTTGATATGCTGTTCGCGTGTTTGCAAAGCCATTCTGTAAGCTCTGTTACCGTGAACGTCTACAGACACTCCGATAATTCTTCCCGGGATCTGTCTTTTAAATTTATCTTTAGTTGCAAAGTATGCGGCGTGAGGTCCGCCGTATCCCATAGGAACTCCGAATCTTTGTGTGGAGCCGACAACCGCATCGGCTCCGAACTCACCCGGAGGTGTTAGTAAAATTAAGCTTAAAATATCTGCTGCAACTATAGTATTGATTTCTTTTGTGTGTGCTTCATCAAATAGATTTTTATAATTATATATCTCCCCGTTTCCCGATGGATATTGAACTAAGATTCCAAAGATGCCTTCTGTTAATTCAAGATTTTCATGATTTCCCACAACAACATTTATTCCCAAAGGTGTTGCTCTTGTTTTTACAACTTCGATTGTCTGAGGAAAACATTCTTCCGAAACAAAAAATGTTTTTGCACTTTTTTTATTGCCGCCTCTTGCATGATAAAACATAAGCATCGCTTCGGCAGCTGCCGTTCCTTCATCCAGTAAAGATGCATTAGCAAGATCCATTGCTGTCAAATCACTAACCACAGTTTGAAAATTCAAAAGAGCTTCAAGCCTTCCCTGCGATATCTCTGCCTGATAAGGAGTGTATTGAGTATACCAACCCGGATTTTCCAGAATGTTTCTTTGAATAACAGGCGGAGTGATTGTTGGATAATAACCCATTCCGATATAGGATTTGTAAATTTGATTCTTGGATGCAATCTTTTTTAGATTTTGTAAAAATTTGTATTCGCTTAACGGTTCATCGAGATTAAGTTCATTCTTATTTCTGATTTGCTGCGGAATTGTTTCGGAGATAAGTTCATCTAGAGAAGAAGTTCCGACTACTTCAAGCATCTCGTTAATTTCTTTTTCATCAGGTCCTATATGCCTGTTAACAAACTTATCAGGATTTTGTAATTTGATCATAAATAGTTTGAGAATTTTTATTTGATTTGAATTATTGAGTTTAATATAAAACTTATTTATCGCAAACTAAATTCCAAACGGAGACCAATTACACCAATTACAAATTACAAGTTAAGAATTGCGAATTTAGAATTACGAATTTAGAATTAGGAATTATAATGTGGATTACCAACATTGACATTAATTACAAATCTATTTAACTTTGTATGCTTCACAAATGAAATGAAGAACAAAATATGAAAATTTTTTTATACCGACCCCATTTCTTTATTATCAACTCCTTAGTTCTTCTTTTCTAAAATACAATCTTTATAAAGAAACATAGTTTTAGACCTAACTTAAATTCAAATTTACTAAATGTAATGAAGATTTGTTAAATAAAAACGACGGCTTAAAATGATTTAATTTTTCTCTAACTTTTAAAAAAATAATATGAAGAAGAATCAAAATTTTCATGGCATTCCTTTTATTTTCGCCATTCTTGCTATCATAATTTTTGGTGGTGGATGCGACAAGCCTGTTTCCAAATTGGCTGAAAAAGATATTAATCAAGGGAAAGAATTAAAACGGTTAAAAAGTATTTCTATTACTAAACCTATTGTTAAATTCGGAAACGGTATCCCGAGGTTTGCAGAATTTAGTATTCCATATACAAATCCGGATAACAACGAACCGGTAAGTAATTCAATTGCATTCATTAATGATTTTTCAAAATTCTATCGTATAGAAGACCCCTCAACTCAACTATTTCTTCAAAGACTTGACCAAACAAATAATATCACACATATTTTTTTTGGACAAAAATTCAAAAACATACCTGTATTCGCAGCCCAATTGGCAATACATTCTCGTAAGGATACAATTCTAATTACCAATGGTTCATACCTTCCTGATATTTCATCATTGCCAGACTCAGCATTAGTTACAAAACAGCAAGCCACCGATATTTTAAAAAAATTATCAGATTGTAGCGATAATGTTTCTATAAACGAACCTAAGTTATATTACTTTAACCCAAGCCTATTTATGAATAAAGAGGAGTTGAAAATGTATAACCTAAAAGATACGACTTTTTTGACTTGGAAAATGAACTCAACGTGTGTTCCTGAACCCAAAACTTATTTTATTGATGCAATTACCGGTGCTCAAATTTTTTCAATTGACTTAATTTATAATCATAACTCTAGTAAGGACTTCCTGATTAGAACAGCTAATAATACAACAAGAAATTTTTTTACATTTTGCGGTTATCCAGGAGCAACCGATTGGTTTAACGCATCAGCACAACTTCCCGGAGTAAATCCTGATGGAGAAGGGTTTACAGCCTTTAACTCACTACATAACATTTATGATTATTTTTTTAATAACTTTCATCGCCATGGTTGGAATGGCAATGATAGTCGGTTTTGGCTAACCTTAGATGATAACATTTCAAGCATGGATAATGCTCATTTTTCTGGACAATGTGGTGATTTTGTGTTTGGAAATAATATGGCTACGCTGGATATTATTGCCCATGAAATTACTCACGCTGTCACTAACACTACTTCAAACTTGGTGTATTCAAATCAGCCCGGAGCATTAAACGAAAGTTATTCTGACGTTTTTGCAATGTTGATTGATTTAAATACTCTAATAGGTGAGGGGACTGCGATAGGAGCCATTCGCAGTATGTCTAATCCTCCTGCTTTTGGGCAACCTGATGTAATACCAAACTTTATCATGACTACTGCTGATAATGGTGGAGTTCATATTAATAGTGGGATTCCAAACAAAGTAGCGTTTTTAATTGCCAGAGGAGGTACTCACAATGGTATCACTGTATCAGGCATTGGAGACAACAAAACAGGGCAACTTTATTATTTCGTTTTAACTTCTCTTCTAACTTCCAATTCAAATTTTAGTGATGCGGCTAATCTTACAATTATAGGAGCAAGGGTATTTTCAAACTTACAACTTCATGGCTTTACTAATTCAGATGTCTGTGCGGTAACTAATGCATTTGCTTCCGTTGGATTGGCAGCTGCAGATTTAGATTGTGACGGAATTTCCGATATAGTTGACCCGGATGATGATGGAGACGGAGTGGCAGATCTATCAGATAACTGCCCCAGTACTTTTAACTCTGGACAACATGATGAAGATGCAGACAATATTGGCGATGCCTGTGACACCGATTATGACGGAGATGGCATATTGAATAATAATGATAACTGTCCTTATACCTTCAACTCTGATCAAAAAGATCTGAACAATGATGGCTATGGAGATATTTGTACAGATGGTGATAATGACGGTGTTGTAGATGCAACAGACAACTGCAGATCAACATGGAACTCCAATCAGGCTGATGCAGATAGCGACGGGAAGGGAGATGTTTGTGATACTGATGATTTAGATAATGATGGTCACTTAAATGAACAGGATAATTGCCCAGTTACACAAAACAGTAATCAGCAAGATACAGATAACGATGGAGTTGGTGATGTTTGCGATAATTGCGTAACAGTATTTAATCCTGGCGTTAGAATTTATACCGCGGATGGAAGATTTATTCAATATTATCAAGTTGATACCGATGCAGATGGTCTAGGAGATTCTTGTGAAATTGACGACGATAATGATGGAATATTAGACATTAACGATAACTGCCCTAAAACCTACAATCCAAACCAGAAAGATAAAGACAATGATGGTATAGGTTATGCATGCGACGAAAATGAGATAAGAGACCGGGTACTTTTTGATAATAACTTTCAGGAATGGGGAGACAAATTAACAGTTGTAGACTTACCTGAGATCAACATGGGCATCCCGGATTTATCACTTTTGGGTGGTGGTGATTGTATTCCTTGTTCTGTATGTTTATGTGCATCTTATCTTCCGATAGGATTTAATTATAAAATGAACATAGAGCTTTCTTCTGAAAGAGCGATTCAAATTGTTGACGACGAGGGAACAATAATTTACAAAGGAGAAAAATTGAAATCACATAGTTTTAATTTTGAACCACAAAAAGATTCTTATTTTTCATACTCTAAAACTAAAGGTGACAACATCTATCATGGGAGGAGTTATAAATTGGTTATTCTTCCTTCAAATGCTATACATGAAAAAGAGAATATTAAAGTTAAAACCGGATTTGCAATTAATAAATAGTGACACAACGGATTTACGGTTATACCAACGAGGGCTTCAAATAATTTAAATTTTATTTAAGACCAAATTTTGCAGATGAAAGTGATAATAAATTTATTGAATGTGCTTTCGCAGGTAACAGTGATTACATAATTAATTACTTCTAACACAAAACATTTTAAACAAAATGAATTCATAAGGTTTTGATTTTGAAATCATAACACCAAAAGATTTTTACAAATTATGGCGAAATAAAAAATGAATAAATCTTCAAGCAATCGAAAGGATTCGAATTCAGTTACGTCACGTATGCCAAAGGAACTGAAATTTAGATATTGAAACTGGCAAAAGCCCAAGGAACATCTTTAAATGAATTAGCGAATTATTTGCTCAATACGGATATAACTCATCTTGAACAAATCCATAAATCTGGAAATAAAAACTATCCCGGAAAAACACCGACTAGCTGAAAGAAAAAGTGAATAAAAGCTTATCAAAAATTCCCAAGACAAAAGTTCCTGAGTGGGATAGACTTTAAATTCGGAAGAAAAATTTAAGGCGTTAATCTGTTCATCTGTAAAAAATCATCCAAGCCAAAACTTTACCAACAAATATATTCCTGTCACAGCAATAGCAATATGAATAAACGCAATCACTTTAGGAAATTTCTTTCCCTGAATGCTCATAGTAAACATTCCTCCTCCGAAGAAAAACGCTAACACAAAAAGTAATATACTTACATAAGGTGTTTCACCCTGCTGAAAAGAAGTATAAATAATCAGCAGAGAAATCCCGAATAATCCGAGTATCCCATGTATAACGCCAAGTACTATTTTCGGTGAAGATATTTTTGACGGGGTTTTAGAGAATATTTTACTAAAGAGATAAATTCCTATTGAGGCAACTACAAGGTAAAGTATTATAATAAATATTAGCATAGGAATTTTTTAAGTGCAATTTAATTAATTTAAATTTGTAAAAATATTTAAAACAAAATTGCCGGAGGAAAAATTTGTAAATGGTAGCGGTCGGGATTTGTAAGTTAGAACAAACTTTTCCACACTGCATACCCGATGCCGGCGTCTGCAACGAACATCCTGATCACATAGTTACATAGGACACATTAACTAATTTGTAAAGAAATATACTTCATATGTTTTCTATGAGTCAGTGTTGTTCAATAAAATCCCGGAAGAGTTTTTGAAGTATAATAAGTTATGAAATCATTGTTATCATTTAATCATAGTTTTAATCCGATTAAAAATTTATTTTTGCAACAATGTTAATTCAAAAGCCAAAAGGTACATACGATTTACTTCCTGAGAAAGCATTTCAAAGAACTTTTTTAGAAAATAAAATCCGGAATATTTTTTCGAAATATAATTATAAAGAAATCCGCACACCGGCTTTTGAGAAGACATCTTTATTCAAAAGAGGTATAGGTGAAGAGACGGATATTGTGTCGAAAGAAATGTATTCTTTTAATGAAGATGAATTTACATTGAAGCCGGAAATGACAGCATCTGTTGTCAGATCTTATCTTGAAAACAGTCTGTACAATGAATCCCCTCTTCAGAAATTATTTTATATCTCTAATATGTTCCGCCGCGAGCGTCCGCAGGCCGGCAGGTTCAGAGAGTTTTCACAATTCGGAGCCGAAGCAATCGGAAGCCCTGATTATCTTATCGACGTAGAAATGATATCACTTGCAGATTCTATCGTAAAAGAATTTGAAATTAATAACGTTTTTATAAAAATAAATACTATCGGAACCTTAGACGAAAGAGAAGTATATCTAAAAGCGTTAAAAGAATTTCTTTCAAAATATTACAACGAACTCTCGAAAGACTCACAAAGAAGATTCGAAAAAAATCCTTTGCGGATACTGGATACTAAAGATGAAAAAGACATTCAAATATTAAAAGAGGCACCAGTTCTATTCGGTTATTTAGAAAAGGATACAAAAAAATATTTCGAAAATGTTTTGAAGGGTTTAGATTCATTGAATATTAAATATGAAATCGATTGCAAGCTTGTAAGAGGATTTGATTATTATACTTCGACTACATTTGAATTCATATCCGATTCTCTTGGTTCGCAAAATTCTTTACTTGGCGGCGGAAGATATGACAGGCTTGTCGAACAGCTTGGTGGAAAGCCAATACCGGGAATAGGTTTTGCAGCCGGCATCGAGCGAATGATGATGATTCTTGAGACAAACAAATTTCAATTCCCGAAAGAAGAAGAATTGAAATTATATATCGTGACCATCGGCGAAGCTTCTAAAGCGCATTCTTTTAAATTGATAAATGACTTAAGAATCTCAGGAATTAAAAGCGAAACTGATTTTCTCAACCGAAGCGTAAAATCTCAAATGAAGGAAGCTAACAAGCTTAATGCCGAATTTGTAATAGTGCTGGGTGATAACGAATTGAAAACAAATTCCGGAAACTTAAAGAGAATGTCCGGAGGCAGTGAAATTATGATAGAAAATTTAGATAACTTAAAATCTAATTTACAATAAAACATTATGAGAACCCGAGCCGTAAGACCTGATAAATTAGAATATGAATATGAATTAAATATCTCACGGGGAAGTGATGATATTTTAAAAAAAAATTACATACTCTTTGATTTCAAAACTAAAAAAGTATTTGAAAATTTTGCATATAAATTGAATGTTATTCCAAAAATTGATCTGGAAAAAAAAGAGATTCAGTTTAACATAGAAGGATTATCCGCACCCAGGCTGGATATTTCAAAAGCCGGCAGTGCGGTTTACCAATATAAACTGTTCGACTTTAAAACACTGGAATATGATTTAAAGCTTATGAAATACGGTAAAGGTAAAATTCTTTTAAAGTTTAAAGTCTCTCCTAAGTCAATCAGGCTCACACTTGATCCAAAGAAAAAATTTATTAATGTTTTCACGGAAGGAAATTAATGTTTCCAAAATTATTTGAGATTGGACCTGTACCCGTATACAGTTATGGTTTAATGCTGGGTATAACTTTTCTCGTGGGAAGCGCACTCTTTACCCGGGAGCTGAAAAGAACCGGAATGGATGAAAATATCGGGGTTACTATAACATTTCTCTGTCTGATCGGAGGAATACTCGGATCAAAGCTTTTTTACATTCTTGAAGAATGGAATTTCGGTTCGGGGAATTCGCTGTCTTCTTATTTTTCGAGAGAAGTTCTGCTCTCCCCTTCGGGTTTAACTTTTTACGGCGGATTGCTTTTAGCAATAATCCTTGTTATGGTTTACTGCAAGATAAAAGGTTTATCCGTTTTAAAAATTTTTGATATGATGTCGCCAAGCGCAGCAATCGGTTACGGTCTTGCCAGAGTCGGATGCCATCTTTCCGGTGACGGAGATTATGGAATTGCTGTTAACGGAACCTTCTGGGAATTTCTCGGATACAGCTATACAAACGGAACTGTTCCAACTAAAGAAGGAGTACTTGTTCACCCGACTTCAATCTATGAGTTTATAACAGCTATATTTATTTTTACTTTTCTTTGGAATAGCAGGGAAAAGTATAAAACACCCGGGATAATTTTCGCATACTATTTAATTCTTTCCGGCATCGAACGGCTTTTAATCGAAATTATAAGATTGAATCCGAGAATAGCGTTTGGCATGAGCCAGGCACAGATAATCTCCGTCATTATGATCATTGGCGGTGTGATGCTATTATATTCACGATTAAATATTGAAAAGAAAAAAATTATTTCCACTGCATAATTCAAAACCGTTAAAACGGTTTCATTACCCAACGACTAAAGTCGTGAATATTTAAAACTTGACCAAACTCACACTTTATACAAAAATGAAATGCCATCTTTGTGACGAAATGAAAACAATTTTAGCCAATATGAAAAAAGATTTTGAATTTGTACTTGAAGAAATTGATATTGAAACAGACAAGAATCTTTATAAAAAATATACAGAAAAAATCCCTGTGCTACTAATTGACAACAAGCTGTTTGCAAAGTTTAGAGTAAACGAACAGAAATTGCGAAGAAAGTTTTTAGATAATATCTAAATTCTTTAGTTAGTAATTTAATTGTGTTTAATATATATTGGTTAAAGTAATATTTTTAATGTAATATACTCTTTGTTACAAAATTTCAATCCTCGAAATTTTCTCCACCAAGTCCAAAATATCCAATACCATTTTATAAACTTAAAAAAAAACAAGTGATAAAGTTACATGAGTTAGAAAAAAAATTAAAAGAACAGTATTCTAAGTATTCAGGCAAGCCAAATGAAGACGAGTCTCAGCAAAAGTTGAACGAACTTTTTTACAATTCCATACTTGCACTTATAAAAGCCGCCGATACATCTTCTAAGAATAAAAGTAATTTTTCAAAACCATTTGTACAAACAAAAACACCGAGAAAGAGAAATCCCTTCGGCAGCGGGTAAATAACATTCACATTTGTTATTTAAACTATTTTTAATTTTTTGTGATTTTTTGATATTGTTTGAACTGAACCATATACTACATTCAATAAAAAGAAAGATTTCTATGCTTTCAGGAAAATTTGAATAAATGCTTATAACTAAAAGTTATAATTCATTTTAGCTTCCGGAACTATGTATGAAAAAATCCAAATTATTAGCGATTAACTAATCATCATTATGATTGTTGTCGTCATCATTGTTGTCATCAGTATCTTTCAGTAAATTCCCGTTCTGATCCATCAAAACTTCTTTCTTCTTATTCTTATCCTCAATTACAATCTCGTAAGAGATCTCTGTGCCGCGGGTTTTCTTTTCGGCTTCCAGTATCTTTGCATTATTGAATATTGTTCGTATTGAACTTGTGACATTCGCAGGAAGAGTAATTGCAGAAATGAATTCTCCTATCTCGATTACATTGCCGTCAGCAGTAAATTCAACATCACGCTGCAGCGAACCGTCTTTGCTTTCAATTTCGTATATTGTTACTCCCTTTTCATTTTCAACTTCATATCCTGTAATGATTGTATTAGGATAAAGCTTTTTGAATGATTCCAATACAACGGGCGGAACATCTTTTTCGGAATATTTTTTATCCTGAGCAATGATAACATTGTTCATAATTGAATAAAACATTATTAGGATAATTACATTAAATGATTGTTTTAAAAATTGATATGATTTCATAACTGAAGCTCCTTTCTTTTTATTATACAAAAATAAACAATAGAAATGAAAACTGCATGAAAATAAAATGAAATTTTTTACATTGATTTGAAATTCTTACACACTTAATACTAACCAGTATAATCGCATTTAATTTAATTATAATTTCAGGTAATCGTTTGAGAATGAAGTTGAAAAGTAATTGTGAAAGTAGTTCCTTTTCCCTGAATACTGTTTACCATAATTGTTCCTTTATGAACTTCGATCACAGATTTGGCAATCGCTAATCCTAAACCAATGCTATTACTTTCATCCCTTGTCCTTGAAGGATCGCCCCGATAAAATCTGTCAAAAATGTTTTCTAAATTTTCCGGCGGAATACCTCTGCCCGTATCCTTTATTGAAACGCTGATCTTTTCTTCCGCAACATTCAAAGCTCCTGAACAAATTATTTCACTATCGGCATTTGAATATTTCACTGCATTATCAAGAAGATTTATGAAAACATTCAACAGCATGCTGTGCTCCCCTAATATATAATAAGTTTTCATCTCATCACCCATTGACTCATCAAGCTTCAGAACCATATTAATGTTTTTTTTCTTTGCAAGCTTATCAATCTTTGAGACAGCTTCAGTCAGCAATTCATTTAAATCTATTTTGTCATTTCTCAATTGTATTTTACCTGATTCAAGTTGGCTTAATGCAAGAAGTCCGTCAATAATTTTTTGGAGCCTTTCGACTTCGTCTAAATTATCCTTTAATATCTTTTCATATTCTGATATTGATCGATCCTTGTTCAGCGCAACCTCTATTTCACCTTTCAATATTGTCAAAGGGGTTCTCATTTCGTGTGAGGCATCGGAAGTAAATTGTTTCAAAACAAGGAAAGACCTTTGCAATCTTTCCATCATACTGTTTAACGTTTTTGCCAATTGGGAGATCTCATCGCCCGAATCACTGACAGGTAATCTGATATCGAGATTATTTGCAGTTATCGAGTTTGAATTCTTTATTAGTTCATTGATTGGAGCATATGCTTTTTTGGAAAAAATCCAGCCAAGTATTGATGAGACTATTAATGTAAGTGGAATCGCAATATACAATATTAATCGGAACTTAAAGAGAACGCTTTCCAAATTTGAAAGAGATACAGCAACTGTGATTATATATTTTTTTGATTTGAAATTTACCGGGTATAAGAGAACTCTCATTCCGTATGGATCCTTTAGAACATTTTCGATTTTTCCCTGTGAAGTTTTAATTACCGGATTACCATTTAGAGATTTCTCTATCCATTCACTTTCTATTGGTAAAATCTCATTCCCCAGCTCCGGCGATTTTAAAATAATATTACCCGACTCATCTATTACTTCTACGAATTGCCTTTTGGGTGAGCTGAATGGGATAGAAGCTTCATTAACCTCATTTAATATTTCCGGCTGAATACTATCATCCTGCATTTCATCATTGATTACACCTGCAAGCATAAGAATTCCTTTATCAAGCTCAGCCCTGCTTTGTTCAGCAAATACATTATACAAAACTATGCTGAACACGCAAAGCATTACTCCGAATATCAATACGAAATAAAATGTCAGCTGACCGCGAATTGTTTTAAAAAATTTCATCACCTTTATTTTTCTTCCCTTAAAACATATCCGAATCCAATAACAGTGTGAAGCAGTTTCTTTGAAAATCCTTTATCTATTTTCTGTCTTAAGAATTTTATGTAAGTATCCACAACGTTGCTTCCCCTGTCAAAATCAAGTCCCCAGACACTTTCTGAAATTTGCGTTCTCGACATGACTCTTTTTTTATTTTTTAACAGATACTCCAGAAGCGCAAATTCCTTAGCAGTAAGTTTGATCGGAATCTTATTCCTTGATACTACATGCTCTGCACTATTGAGGATCAAATCATCAATCTTTAATATAGATTGTTTTTCAGAACTTCCTCTTCTTTCCAATGCTCTTATCCTTGCGAGAAATTCTTTGAACGCAAATGGCTTTGTAAGATAATCATCAGCACCCAGATTAAGACCTTTTACTTTATCTGTTGTTTGTCCGAGAGAAGTAAGCATAATGATTGGAGTTTTAATACCTTCAGCCCGTATGTTATTGCAGGTTGTCCAGCCGTCCTGTTTTGGAAGCATAATATCTAAAACAATTACATCGTATTCATTTAATGCTGCCAACCGCTGACCCGTTAATCCGTCATTTGAAACTTCTACATTGTAAGATTGCTCTTTCAAACCTTTGCGCATAAATTCAGCGATCTTTTTTTCGTCCTCGATTATGAGAATGTTCATTATTTCTGTTATTGTTTAGGATCAATATAAATAAAATTTTTTATAAAACTAATTAATTATTTTATATAAATGCCTAACTGATGATAGTCATCAAGGCTTGTTTGTTCATTTAAAGACTTAGTATATTTCAAATTAAAGATTTAAGTATTAATTTGTGAAAACTTTTTTATAAATTATCAGAATTTATTATGAAAAAAATCATTGTAACTCTACTTTATGTTTTTATTGTTAATTTATCTTTGTCCTCCGGAAACCATGAAATCAATAATGAACCAACAAAGGATATACCCGCAATTTCCAAAACACCAATGAAAAGAGTATTCGTCGGCGGGGATATCGGTGCATCATTCGGTGAGTATACAGTAGTGAGAGTTTCACCGCTTATCGGATACAATGTTTCACCGTATGTTTCGACCGGAGTGAAGTTTGTTTATATGCACTCATGGGAAGATGTGAATCAAGGTACAGTAAGCGCCACAACACTTCAATCCAATACAATCGGAGGTAACTTCTTTGTCCAGTATAACCCGGTAAAGACATTCTTTTTAAAAGGTGAATTTGAATATGATAGTTTTAAGAATTATGCTACCACACAAAATACAGCCGAGAACATCGGAGTTCCGTTTTTATTCCTCGGAGCCGGATACACCACACCAATATCAAGGAATACAAATTTTAATCTTGGAATAAAAGTTGATGTACTGAATAATAAGAACTCCCCTTTCCCCGATTATAATCCTTTTTTCAGTGCCGGTATAACGGCAGGAATATGATTTGTTTTTTAAGTGTAATTCATTTTCAGGACAGCCTGAATAAATTATCTCAAATTGTTGATTTGAAAAACCGAATCCGGTTTTATCCCACAGGCATGTTAAGTATTATACAAATTCGCAAAGAATTATTTCTTAGTTAAATCTTTTCTTAACGCGCTGTACTTCAAGAAACGTCGCCGAAAGAGTGTGAACACTGCGCCTGGTAGGTCAGGCATTCTTCCCTGACAAAATTGTTAAATAAAGAAAAAATGCAAACAAGAATGTTGTCCTAACGGTATTTCGAAATTGTGAGACACATCTCTAGTCAAGGGAAAGATAAACCTCCCTCACTTTCCAATAATAAAATTAAATGCTGACTCTAAATGAGAGTTAGCATTTAGTTAATTATAATTATTTTATTGTTTTTAAATAAAATAGGTGAAGCAATTTTTCAACTGCTTCACCTATTATTAAAAATTACAATTGATTATAGATCAAATGCATAACCAAGTCCGAGAAAAAAACGGTAATCATTTTCCGTTTGCACTCCGATAAAATTCTGGCTGATCGGCAGCTGATAATCAAAATCCATAGAGAACATTTTGTAAGTAAGATCGATTCCCATCGTTCCCATTATTACCGTTCCGCCGGAACCTTCGGCATTCGCTCCCTGTAACTGATATGCATTTGCCGTCTCAAGATAAATTCCTGCCTTCGGAAGAATGTTTACCGAACTTGTAACTATATCATACGAAAAAGTCGATGCTGCTCTAGTATAAGATTTTGTTGCTTTTATTTTTAGTGTTTGCATTATTTTTTCTCTTAGCACATACAGACTCTTGAAGTTTCTAATTTTTTTCATTCTCCCTTCAGCTTCTATTAATCCACAGCCTACCCACCGGAATATTTGATCTGAATTCTTCCAGTATTTTACTTTATTTATAAATCTTGCAAGCAGAGAATTTAAATTCTCTATACTGTTTGTTGTACCCAGTGATACACCAAATATTTCTGAAACTCCTAATTTAAATAACGTTAATGTTTCTTCCATTCCTTCATCAATTGATTTTACTGCTGAAAGATTTAATTGTCTTAAGTCTTCTCTGATTTCCAATAGACTCTGTTTTGCCTGGGAATAAGTCGGTTCGCTATAAGCTCTCTGAAGTCTCTTTTTGTATTCCTTTTGTTCTTCTTTTAGATAGCTTACTACATTTTCTCTCTTATACCACTGGCATCTTTGATGTAAATACTTTTTTCCAAATACCTCATACATGGCTTTCTTTATCCTTTGATCCGTCTGTGACACATAATATTCCTTTTTCGATTGTTACTCCAAGGGCTATTATTAACCGTTGTTTGGCTAAACTCTTTCCATCTATCAACATTGCCATAACATCTTTTTGGCAAAAAGTTAATTTTACAAACTTATTCAAAGTTCAATATTTAAATTGTTCGCATTTTTAGTTTAAAATAGTTTACTCCCGTATATTACGTACTGTATCGTATCAATCTTAAACCATATATAATTACAAACACAGTAACCCCTACATCTGCTAAAATAGCCATTACTAAATTACTTAATTCAAAAACTGCGAGGAGTATAAATATTATTTTAATACTGATAGCAAAGATTGTATTAAATTTAATTGTCGTCATCGTTTTTCGTGAAAGTTTTATCAAAAATGGAATCAACCTTAAGTTATCATTCATAAGTGTTATGTCCGCAGTTTGAATAGCTGCATCTGATCCCGCTCCGCCCATAGCTATTCCAACGGTAGCTGTTGCCAATGCAGGTGCATCGTTTATTCCATCACCAACCATGCAGACTTTTCCATATTTAAGTAAAAGCTTGCTGATTTCTTCAGCTTTATTCTCAGGTAATAAGCTGCTCAAGACTTCCTCGATGCCAACTTTTTTCGCCACATAGTTTGCCGGCTTCTCATGATCGCCGGTAAGTATAATAGGTATGATATTCAATTCCTTAAGCTGTTGAATTACCTCTTTACTTTCTTCTTTGATTTCATCTGTGACGGCAATTATGCCCTCAATATTTTTCTCATTGCTAAGCACCAAAGCCGTCTTTCCTTCATTCTGTAAAGCATCAACCTGCTTTTCTATACTTGCAAGAAGTTCCGTGTTCTCAGTAATAAAATTTACACTGCCTAGATAGTGTGCTTTATCATTACATACAATACATTCTCCTTTAACTCCTTTTCCCATGACTGCCTTGAAATTCAGCATTTCATGAGGTTTAATATTTTCCTCTTTTGCTTTTTCTATAATACTCTGAGCAATAGGATGTTCGGAAAAGATTTCAAGACCTGTTGCACATGCAATCACATCACTTTCATTAAAACCATTTAACGGAATCACATCACTTACTATTGGCTTTCCGTGCGTTATTGTCCTGGTTTTATCAAGAGCAATAGCTTTGATCTCAGACATAGCTTCAATATACTTTCCTCCTTTTATAATTATGCCTTTGGAAGAAGCATTACCTACAGCCGAATAAATTGAAACCGGGGTCGATATTACCAGAGCGCATGGGCAGGATATAACCAGCAATGTTAAACCCATTAACAGCCATTCATCAAAGTTACCGTTGAAGAAAAATACGGGAATACAAACGATAAGAACACTAATTATAATAATAGCAGGCGTATAGTATGCCGAAAATTTTTCGATGAATTTTTGAGTATCTGCTTTTGTAGAGGTTGCTTTGAATGTTAATTCAATAATCTTGCTGAGAGTAGTATCTCTTGATTTTTTAGTAACTCTCACTTCCAGATATCCCTGCTTATTAATAGTTCCGGCATAGACAGCATCACCTATGCGTTTATCATTGGGAAGCGGCTCGCCTGTTATTGTCGCTTCATCCACAGATGATGCTCCTTCAGTTACTTCTCCATCAAGTGCAATACCATCACCCGGTTTTATAATCATAATGTCGCCTACGTTAATTTCATTAATAGGAACCTCTTCGCCTCGGGATTTCACATTTGCAGTTTTGGGCACTTTGTCAAGCAATGCTGTTAATGCTGCCCTGCTTTTTAAAACTCCAAATCTTTCTAAATATTCACCTATGGTAAACAAAACAATCACAATGCTTGCTTCAGGATATTCGCCAAGATAGAATGCACCTGCCACAGCTATAGTCATGAGAGTATTTATGCTTTTGAAGTTGAATTTAACTAAGTTCTTTAACCCGCTCCACAACGTTTTGTACCCAATAGCTAAACAAATTATTGCAAATAAAGGAATAGCAATTCTGTTATCTAAGTGAATATTGCTCACAGATAATATTTCGAAGACAGCTACTAAAATTAAAGCTGCAATTAAAAATCTGAATTTTTTATCTGAGATTAGTTCTTTCATACAATATTAAAATTTTTTTTTAAGAATCAATAATAAAAACAAATATACTTATTACAATCAGTAGCGTCCAAAACGTTTTTTCTTATTAAAATATTAAGATTAAACTTTCAAAAATTCAAATAAATTGTACTCAAAAATTATAACCCCTCCCGATCCCCTCCCCAACGGGGAGACTGTCTCAAAACTAAATTTTATTTAAACACATAGACACATAGAAAACATAGAAAGTGGATTTACATAATAAATTTAGCTATGTCTTCTCTGTGTCTATGTGGTTAAAAGATGCTTTGAGACAGACTCCGGGGAGGGCAGGGTGGGGTTGAAAATTGCTTATTACAAAATGTATTAAATGTTTTATCAATCTTTAATAATAATTTTTTTGTTTTTCTGAAAACGTTTTGGACGGAAGTGTTATTACAATAAAAGTGAATCCGGTATAAAGATATTCTTTATTTTCAAGAAAATGTAATTTATTTTTTATTCTCTACAAACCGTTTTGACTAAGGTTCACAAGAACAACAATTCAGTAATGTCAGTAATCATTATGTATTCACTGAATCTTTTATAGTACTGTTCTAATTTTCATTTCTCATTCACTTAAGATTCCATTAAAAATTTTCTTCTGTTTCATTGAAGTATATATTATAAGTAATAATAGAATTGAGAAAAGAATTAAAGACGAACCCTCGGTTCCAAATCCAAGTCCGCCATTTACAGATGTCTTTGTAAGTAAATCTCCAAAGGTTGCGCCAAATGGTCGGGTTAAAACAAACGCAACCCAAAACAAAATCACGGAAGAAATTTTAGTATAGTAATATGCTAAAACAACCAATCCTAATAATCCACCAATTAAGATAGCTCCGCCGGCAAAACCAAGTCCTGAATCATCAGCTAAAAAATCACCCAATGCAGTGCCTAATGTATTTGAAAATAAAATGGCAGACCAATAAAATATTTCACCTCTAAAGGTTTTTATATTGGTTACCGACAAAGATTTTTCAGTCATTCGCCAAACACTCAGAATTAAGATTAATATTGTTATAAGTATTAAACTCCCTGTAGCATACCCCAAACCAAGTGTGCGATCCATGTAATCTGACATTGTTGTTCCGGCTGTGCTGGTTGAGAGAATAACAGTCCAGTATAACATCGGAATGTAACGCTTTGAAACAAGCTGGGCAATGAGTGTTATAATAAAAACACTTATTAAAATTATTGTACTGATAGCATAGCCGACATTCAATGTCATGGATAACAGATCACCGGCAGTTTCACCAAGCGTAGTTGCACAAATTTTCATTACCCAGAATAAAAATGTAATTTCAGGTATTTTACTCAGGTGAGTTTCATTAATACTTTGCTTTATATTGTCAGTTATCATAATTAACCTTCTGTTTTCTTTTACAATTAAATTTTAATTATAAATCATCAGTCATTAAAATTTTACAATTTATCAAAAAGCACTGAATAATTTTTCTAAACTGAATTTAAAATCAAAATTAATTCTCCATGCAAAGGTATTCTCGGAGCCAAAAATTTCTTCCGCAGTAGTCTGCCCTTCCAAGAATAAAAATTTTACTTTCTTAGTGATCATGTTCTCCTAACTCCCCTTTCATCATCTCAGATTTTAAATAAAAAGTACCGGTCGATACAACTTCAGCATTTTCTCCAATCGGCTCCATAGGAATTATTTCTACATATGTATCATCTTCAATTCCGGTCTTTACAACTATCCTCTTAAATACAATTCCTTCCGGCTCGTGTTCATCTTCGTGAGCACCTTCTCCTGCATGATCGTCTTTGTGCTCACCTTCGTGTTCATCCGGCTTCCCAATATTTTTTTTCTCTTCGTGCTCATCATGTTTGTGTTCATCGATGTGTGTTCTTTCATCGGTTTTTACATAAATAAATTTCTCTTCATCAATTTCTTCAATAGCCGATTTCGGAACAGAAAGCACACCACCTTCCTGAACATAAATTTTAGCTGTAACAAACATGTTCGGGAGTAATCTTCCTTCTTTATTATTGATCAAAACCCTGACTCTCACGGTTCTGCTCGCGTCATCAAATACTTTATTAATGGAAGATATTTTTCCTACAAAACTTTCACCCGGATAAGAGGAATTTTCAATATTAACTTTTTGTCCTATTAAAACTTTTCCTAAATCCTGTTCGAAGATGTTTAAGTCAACAAACACTGTGGAAGTGTTGACAATATAAAACATATCTACAGATGGATCCACAAATTGGCCAACAGCAACCATCCGTGAAACCACATTTCCGGAAATTGGGGCAGTTATAGAAAAATATCTCTGCACATTTATAATTGTGTCGTCATCAAATCTGTCTTTTGAAATCCTGTAACTGGCTAGTTTTTGTTCTAAGGCCTTTAGATTGGTTAAAGATCTTTTAGATTGAGCTTCCAATTCGGCTAATGTTTTTTTGGAACCTATATTACTTTCACTTAATCTTCTCTGTCTTTCGAATTCTTGTTTTGCAAATTGATATTCATTTCTTGCACTGACATAATCCGTTTGGATGGAAACCAGATCCACATTTTCAAGAGTTGCAAGTATCTGACCTGCTCTTACAAACGAGCCTTCCTTAACATTTATTCTGTTTATTCTTCCCGGGATAATTCCTCCTACCTTCGATTCCTGATCCGGATTAATTTTTACTTCTCCCGATGCCCTAATATAACCTGAAATGTTGTGATCCTCTATTTTAGAAAGTTCAATTCCCATTAACTTAAGCTGTTCCCCGGTAAGAGCAACTTCACTTCCCTGCTCCTTTTCCTCATCATGCTGTTCTTCTTTTACCTCATTTGTCTCAGGACTTTTATCACTGCATGAAGATATTAAAATGCAGATTAGTATAATTAAAAATAATTTTATTGATTTCATTGTATTTCTTTCCCCGTTAGTCTTTCTAAATTAATAATTGATAAATTATAATTATAAAGTGCTTCTAAATACTGCGTTCTGGTTTCATTGCCGATATTTAATGCTTGTAAATATTCGGTATAACCTATTGCACCTTCTTCATAACTGATTTTAGATGTTCTGATAATTTCTTCAGCTTCTTCAAGTGCCTGATCAGTAAAGAAATTTAATTGTCTTAAACTATTCTGATAACTCTCATAAGCAATATAAACCTGAGATTCCACAATCTTTGCCAAATTTATTTCATTACTACTTACCGATTTTAATTCCAACTTTGCCTGGCGAATATTACCAGTAGGTTCCCACCAAAACCATAATGGAATTCCAACGCCCGCTTCAAAACCATAATAACCGCTTTCACCTCCTATTTTTTGACTGTAATATCTAAGTGAAAAATTTGGCAGTGCTTCGGAAACTGCTAATGAAATTTTGCTGTCGGATTGTAATTTTTGAAGCTTCAAAATTCTCAACTCAGGATTATTCAGAAGAGCTGTTTGTACGATTGCTTCTTTTGAAATATTATACTTGTCAAAAGAAAGGTTACCTGATGCCTCAATAGTATAGTCTGTATTCATAATGCTTTTTAATACTATCCCGGAACTTATGATTTCACTTTCAAAATTTTTAACAAGATTTTCAAATTTGATTCTGTTTACTCTTGCGCCAAGCAGTTCTAAATTTGAGCCTGCTCCTTCCTGATATTTTCTTTCTGCGGTAAATACGAACTCTTCATAGAATTTCAGATTTTCTCTTGCAATCTGAATTGAATTATTATTGAATATAAGTCTGGCGTAATTTTCTTTCAAATTGCTTTTCAAAATATTGATTGTATTCTCTAATTGTGCACCTGAGATTTCCACTTGGTAATTTTGTACTGCTGCCCTGTTAAAATAAACTGTTGGGAATTCAAAATCCTGGCTTAAACCTATTTTTCTTTCTTCATAATTACTTAAGCTCCCTTTAACTCCTTCATATTCTACAAATAACTTTAGCTTAGGAATATTATAACTCCGTGATCTACCCGCCTCTTCCCTTTGTAAACTGAACCTTGAAGATTTTATCTGCTGGTTATTTTCGATTGTAATTCTAATTGCTTCATCGAGTCCGATTTTATTTTGTCCAAACGAAACTCCATATATTAATAAAAACAAAAAACAAAAAAAGATTTTTTTATTATTCATTTACTTTCTCCTTTTCAAATATTGAATAAAGTACGGGCAGTACAATTAATGTTAGCACGGTCGATGATATAAGACCCCCTATGACTACCGTTGCAAGCGGTCTCTGAACCTCAGCTCCTGCTCCGGCAGATATTGCCATTGGTATAAATCCTAATGAAGCGACAAGTGCAGTCGTAAGAATTGGTCTTAACCTTGTCATGGTGCCTTTAATAATCCTTTGGTGCATATCTTTAATTCCTTCCAGCTTTAATCTGTTAAAATATGCTATCATTACTATTCCATTTAAAACCGCTACACCGAATAATGCAATGAAACCTATACCTGCCGAAATACTGAAAGGAAGTCCTCTGATTAATAGCGCAAATATTCCTCCGACAATAGCAAATGGAATTCCCGAAAACACAAGCAAACCTTGCTTGATCGAATTAAATGTTATAAACAATAAAGCGAAAATCATAAAGAGAGAAACAGGAACAACAATAAGCAGTCTGTTACTCGCACTTTCTAAATTCTTAAACTGTCCCCCGTATTCCACTATATAACCCGGAGGTAATTTAACGTCAGAATTAATTTTTCCCTTAAGTTCTTCTATAAAGCTTTCTATATCTCTCCCTCTCACATTTGTCTGGACAACTATTCTTCTTTTACCGTTGTCTCTTGTGATTTCAGCAGGTCCTTCCTCAAAAGTAACATCAGCAATTTCAGAAAGAGGAATCTTGGCTCCTGTCGGCGAAGGTATCAGTATACTTTTGATTGAATTAATATCTTTTCTGTAATCCTTTTCATACCGTATCACAATATCAAATTTTTTATCTCCCTCAAATACTACTCCTGCGTTCATCCCTGCAAGTGCTATCCGTATTACATCGTTGACATCACCAACATGTATTCCATAGCGTGCTATTTTTTCCCTGTCTAATTTTATTTGTAGTTGAGGCAATCCTTCGACCTGCTGAACCGATATATCTTCTGCACCCTGTACACCACTTACAATTGCCGAAATCTTTGTCCCCCTTGCGGCTAAGATCTTTAAATCATCTCCGAATATTTTAATGGCTATATCACTTCTTGCCCCTGAAATAAGCTCATTGAATCTAAGCTCGATCGGCTGTGTAAAAGATAAACCAATACCCGGAACTATCGAAAGCTCTTTCTGCATTTTTTCAACAAGTTCAGATTTGGTTTTAGCTGAAGTCCATTCATCAATCGGTTTTAATATTACTATAACATCACTGAATTCAGGACCCATGGGATCAGTTGCAAGTTCGGGAGCGCCTGTTTTTGTTACAACTGTTTTTACTTCCGGAAACTTTGACATTAAAATCTTTTCAACCTTTGTACCAATTTCACGTGATTCAGTTAACGAAACTCCCGGAATCCTTACTATCTGGTATGCGAGATCGCCTTCATCAAGCTTAGGAATAAATTCACCTCCTAATCTTGTAAAAACTATTAAACTTAATATTAAAGATATCACCGCAATTCCAATTACAACAAGCTTCCACCGCAAAGCAAACTCAAGAGCAGGTAAGTATAATCTCTTGAGGAAATTCATGATCTTCGCTGCAATATTATCTTTTTCTCTGAAATCTTTTTTAAGCACCAGTGCAGACATCATCGGTACATAAGTAATTGAAAGTAATAACGCTCCAACCAATGCAAAGCCAACTGTAAAAGCCATTGGCTTAAACATTTTACCTTCAATTCCTCCCAATGAAAATATCGGAAGGTAAACCACTATAATAATTATAATTCCGAATACTGCAGACTTTATTATTGAAGCAGATGACTTGTAAACTGTCTCATCCATCTCTTCTTCATTCAAGGGCTTTCCGTGCCTTTCTATCCTGTGCGCAATAGCTATCAGGACACTTTCAACAATTATCACTGCACCGTCAACAATTAATCCGAAATCGATCGCTCCCAGACTCATCAAATTTCCCGAGACATTAAAAATATACATCATGATAATAGCAAATAGCATTGAGAGGGGAATTACCGAAGCAACTATTAATCCAGCCCTGAGATTTCCAAGTAGCAGAACAAGTATAAAAATTACTATTAACGCACCTTCAATTAGATTTCTTTCCACCGTTCCTATCGTGCTTGATACTAATTTCTCACGGTTGTAAAATTCATCGATTGTAACACCTTCGGGGAGTGTGCTTTTTATTTCCTGAATTTTTTCATGAACGGAATTTGCAACCTGCCTTGAGTTTGCTCCTTTAAGCATCATTACTATACCTGAAACAACTTCCCCTTTGCCGTCCTGTGTAACTGAGCCCACTCTTAATCCACGTCCATATTCAATTTTTGCGACCTGACTTAACTGAACAGGTATATCATTTTCATATTTGATCACTATACTTTCTATGTCTTCGAGCTTTTCAATATTACCAAGGCCTCTTACAGTAAATTGCTCGGCGCCTTTTTCAATAAATGCTCCGCCCACATTTGCATTACTTGTTGAAACAGCTTCAAGGACATCTCTTAATGTTATATCATAAGACTTTAATGCATCCGGATCAATTAAAATCTGGTATTGTTTTTCGAATCCCCCAAAACTATTGACCTCAGCAACACCTTCAGTCCCCAATAGCTGTCTTTTGACAATCCAATCCTGAATTGTTCGAAGCTCCATATCATTGTATGTTGTATCATCCGGATCTTTAGCTTTGACTACATACTGATATATTTCTCCCAGTCCTGTGCTTACAGGAGCCATCTCAGGTTTACCCAAACCTTCCGGCATATCTTCTTCAGCTTCTTTCAGTTTCTGAAAAATTAAATTGCGTGCAAAGTATGTATCAACATGATCTTCAAAGACAACTGTCACCACGGATATACCGAATTTTGAAATCGATCTGAGTTCGATTACATCCGGAAGACTCTTCATAGAAATTTCGACCGGGTATGTAATAAATCTTTCAATCTCGGCTGCGGATAACGTGGGACTTGCAGTTATAATCTGAACTTGGTTATTTGTAATATCCGGAACAGCATCAATGGGAAGATTAATTGCTGAATAAACTCCGAATCCAACGAGAACTAAAACTAATATTGCTATGACTAACTTTTGCTTTATGGAAAAAGAAATGATTCTATCTATCATAAATTAATTTTATAAAATAATTTTAAACCGTTATGCAATAACAGTTAAAAGAAAACTTATTTAAAATTAATTCAGGATTTGGGAGGAGGAGAGCCGGGATCTAAAAAGTTATGTGAGAAATGTAAATCTTCGGAGGAATTTAATTTAATATGAACTTTGAAGTTTTGAAAAATGAATTTTTCTGAAACTGAAACTACAGTGTTGCAGCATAAACATACACAAAGCGGAGTGCAAATATCTGTATGCTCAATTTCAGATGAAGCTTCAATATGAATTCCATCTCCCTGCAAACAAGTATTGCTTGAACAAACATCCGAGCATGGAATAAATGCAAGAAGTAAAAAATAAATCGAAAATACTTTTGAGATGTAATTTATCACTCGGTTAATATACTTTGCATAATTTATGAAATCAATTCTTTAAGGAATCTGAGTTATGCCAAATTAGTTTTTAGAAAAATAAAGATGGCGATGCGACGATAACGAATTTTAAAATAATAAATATGATTTTACCTTGTCAATCTTACAATTGAATTAATCATTTTTGTTAACTAATTTTATTTAAAATCTTAATACTTATGAAAAATCATTTTATTATTTTAATCTTATTTATTTCTTTACCAATAAATCTTAAATCTCAAACTTTTTACTCAGAGCCGTTCGCTCACACATTTTCAATCGTTGCGAGAGATCCTGTTACGGGAGAAATGGGAGTTGCAGTTCAGTCACACTGGTTCTCTGTCGGCTCAATTGTCAGTTGGGGTGAAGCGGGAGTCGGTGTAGTCGCGACGCAATCTTTTGTAAATCCTTCATTTGGTCCGCGCGGACTTGAACTTCTCAAATCAGGCAAAACTCCGCAGGAAGCTGTTGATGAATTAATTGCATCCGATGAAGGAAGAGACGTCCGGCAGCTGGCAATACTTGATTCGAAAGGAAGAGCAGCTTCTTATACAGGAAAGAATTGCATTCCCGATGCAGGAAATATTGCAAAAGAAAATTATTCCGTACAGGCGAACTTAATGCTTAATGATAAAATCTGGCTCGCAATGTCAAAGGCATTTGAAGAATCAACAGGACCACTTGCCGAAAGAATGGTTGCCGCTCTCGAAGCAGCACAGGAAGCCGGAGGTGACATCAGAGGAAAGCAGTCTGCATCAATACTCATTGTCAAAGGAGAATCTACGGGAAAAATCTGGGAAGACCGGGCAATAGATCTTCGTGTCGAAGATAATGACGAGCCGATACAGGAACTCAAACGGTTGCTTAAAGTTTTTCGTGCTTATGAACACATGAACAGTGGTGACGTAGCAGTTGAAAAAAATGACATGCCACTTGCGATGAAAGAATATTCCGCCGCAGAAGAAATGTTTCCCGAAAATCTTGAAATGAAATTCTGGCATGCTGTGACACTTGTCAATAATAATATGTTTGCCGAATCGCTTCCGATATTTAAAGATGTTTTTTCAAAAGATGAAAACTGGAGAACACTTTTTTCAAGACTGCCGAAGATTGGATTAATAAATACCGACAATAAAAATATGGAAATAATTATCGGTTTGAAATAAAATTAATTGCAATTAAAGAAGAATTCAATTACTTATTAGAGACTTATGAAAAACGAAAACTCGGGGATTGTCATACCTCGCATGTTCTTAGCGAGAATCCATTTTCATTTAAAATTTGCTGATTGGATGACCCAGAGGGTACCCCAATTAAAGCATTCGGAATGGCAGCAAAGAGTTTTTCAGAAGTCTCTTATTTCATAGTATCTGCATCCGAAATTTATTAATTTTGCATAAATTAAAAAGCTAATGGCTAAGAGTTCGATTAAAGTCAATCCGGCAAAAATCAGATTAGAAGAGATCGAAAAAGAGCTTGCTGAGCTTGCGGAAAAGCGTAATTCTCTAGTAGCGCACTGGAATCTTGAAAAAGAACTGATCAAATCTATAAGATCTTTAAAAGAAGAAATGGAAAATTTAAAGATTGAAGCGGACAGGTATGAGCGCGAAGGAGATCTTGCTAAAGTTGCGGAGATAAGATACGGAAAGCTAATAGATATTCAAAAAAAGATAGAGGAAAAAACTACCAAACTTACTGATGTCCAGAAGGATAAAAAAATGCTGAAGGAAGAAGTTGATGCCGAAGACATAGCAGAGATAGTTTCCAAGTGGACAGGTATTCCGGTAACAAGAATGCTCGAGAGCGAAAGACAAAAGCTCGTTCACATGGAAGAGAATTTACAAAAAAGAGTAATCGGTCAGGATGATGCTGTTGCGGCAGTTTCAAATGCAATCAGAAGATCGCGTGCAGGACTGCAGGATGAAAATAAGCCTATAGGTTCTTTTATTTTTCTCGGAACAACAGGTGTTGGTAAGACTGAACTGGCAAGAGCATTAGCGGAGTTTTTATTTGATGATGAAAAAGCAATGGTCAGAATTGATATGAGCGAATATATGGAAAAATTTTCAGTCTCAAGACTGATCGGAGCTCCTCCGGGATATGTCGGGTTCGAAGAAGGAGGACAGCTTACCGAAGCAGTCAGACGAAGACCTTACTGTGTCGTTCTGCTCGATGAAATTGAAAAAGCTCATCCTGATGTATTTAATATTTTACTTCAGGTGCTTGATGAAGGAAGATTGACAGATTCGCAGGGAAGGACTGTTAACTTTAAGAATACAATTATTATAATGACTTCAAACCTTGGTTCGCATATTATCCAGGAAAAACTTCAATCAATAGATTCAACAAACAGAACCGAGGTCATGAATGAACTCAGAGTGAAGCTGATGGATTTACTGAAAGCAACAATAAGACCTGAATTTCTTAATAGAGTAGATGAAATAATTTTGTTTATGCCGTTGACATCGAGCGAAATCCGGGCAATAGTCGATCTGCAGCTTAAACACCTTATCGACAAAGTAGAAAGGAATAATATGAAATTAATAATAGATGATGATGTTAAAGACTGGCTTGGAAAACTAGGATTTGATATTGCTTATGGTGCCAGACCTTTGAAGAGAACGATTCAAAAATATATTGTGAATGTATTGTCAGAGAAAATTTTAAATGCCGGTTTTCTACCAGGTGATACGATTGAAATAAAATCGGATAAACAGGGATTGATCGAGTTTGTGAAGAAAATTGGTAGTGATTCATAACGTTGAGTGGTATGTGTGTTGAGTTAGGGTAGAGTGAGTTGATTGAATTTGTTAAGTGAGTCGAGTAAGTTGAGTTTGTTGAATGAGGTGAGTAATGTTAAGTTTGCATTGATTGTACAAATTAATTTTAAATCTTTTATTTCTATTGATAAATTACACCGAGAATTATTTTGACTTAGAGCTTTTAAAACTTTCCGAAATAAGACTCCACGAAGCTACAGAGAATAACCGCCTGAGAAATATATTTAATAGAATTTCCAAATCAAAGTATTTAATTAATCCTGTCATTATCGGCAAGAATAACAATGATCTGATTCTTCTTGATGGAGCAAACCGTTACGGATCGTTAAAAGAAATTGGATGTAAATTAATTCTCGCACAGGTTCTCGATTATAAAGATAATGAGCTGAAGTTGGAGAAATGGAATCATTTGGTTTATGATTTTAATATTGAAAAGCTGAAAAAGTTTTGTGATGAAAATGTTATTGGGTATAAAAATATTTCTTATGAGAAAGGTTTGGAAATTTTAGAAGGGACATTTCGCTATTTACTGGCAAGTGATATCACCAAAGATGAAAGTATTTTAATAAAGCTTTCGGGTAATCTCGAAGAATTATTGGTTCAGGTTGATTTGATAACAAAAATTTATTTTAAACATTATTCTTTTGACAGATCCGAATGCGATATTAAATTTTCAGATATAAAAAAATATACCAGGAGAAAAGGTATCTTAATTGTTTTCCCGGATTTCCAAAAACGCGATATTGTTAATATTGCAAATAATAATTTAAGACTTCCCGCAGGTATATCGAGGCATAGAATATTCAACAGGGTTCTTCATGTTAATTATGAAATTAAAAAACTGATGGATGATTATAATATGCCGGAAAAAAAAGAAGATTTAAAAAGAATGCTGATTGATAAAATTGATAAGAATAAAGTTCGTCAATATCAGGAATCAGTGATTGTATTTGATGAGTAGTTTATTGCCTTTGTAGAATTTTAAATTTATAAAGTTAAAAGATTTATAATTAAAGAGTTTAGAGAAAATTAGTTAAAGTTAAAAATAATATTGAGTGTAGAATTTTTCATAGCAAAGAGATATTTATTTTCTAAAAAGAAATTTAATTTCATTTCAGTAATTTCCCTGATATCCATTCTCGGAGTTACTATTGGCGTTGCTGCTTTAATCATTGTACTTTCTGTATTCAACGGCTTTGCAAGCAAAGTCACAGCGATCCTTGTCAATTTTGATCCGCATATACGTGTCGAAGCATCGGAAAGCAGTAAGCTTGCTGATTATAATTTAATTCAGGAAAAAATTAAAAATCTGGGAATCAAATCTGCTACTCCATATACACTCAATAAAGGTATGCTTGCCACAGATAACAGCAATGAAGTTGTATTTATTAAGGGAGTGGATGAAAAGGAAGTAGGTGAAGTGTCGGGAATAATGGACATTATCCGATTTGGTAAATTTGATTTATCCGGTAACGGAGAATACGGAGGAATAGTTGTTGGATTTTCTTTGCTTGGAAAATTAAAGTCAAGACCGGGAGATACAATCACACTTCTTAGTCCGGTCGGTCTTGAAAGCTCCCTGACCCAGTTTGTTGAACCTAAAACAAAAAAGTTTATAATTAACGGTGTATATGATTCTGATAATAAAGACTATGACGGAAATTACGCTTACATTTCCCTGCCAAATTCACAAGAGCTTTTTCAGCTTGAAGGTAAGGTTAACGGAATTGAAATGAGACTGAACGATATTTCCGATTCGGAGAAGGAGAAAGAAAAACTTGTGGCAGCTTTGGGAAAAGATTTCAAGGTATTAACATGGTATGATCTTCATGAAGATTTTTATTCAATTTTAAAAATCGAGAGATGGGTAGCATTTATTATTTTAAGCCTGATCATTGCAGTGGCATCATTTAATATACTCGGATCACTTACGATGACCGTGATAGAAAAGAAAAGAGATATCGGGGTTTTAAAAGCTCTCGGAGCAACCGATAAAATGATCACGAGAATTTTTTTATTTGAGGGAATTTCAGTCGGAATAATCGGTGTGCTGGTCGGGACTTTGCTAGGAGTCGGAATTACCCTTTCTCAAAAATATTTTCAATTTTACAAACTTGATTCGACGATTTACAGTATAGATTCTTTGCCCGTCGAAATGAGAGTAACAGATTTTATTTTTATTCCGCTGGCAGCAATGGTGTTATGTTTTCTTGCATCGCTTTATCCATCGAAAAGAGCTGCTGGCTTAGAGCCGGTGAATGCGATAAGATGGGAGTAGATCAGTTGATAGTTGATAGTTGATAATTGATAGTTGCTAGTAAATAATTAATTATTATAGTTAAGAGTTAATGAATTTTTGATTTGGGATTTATTAATAATAATTTTATTTAGTATATTTTGCAATGACAGAAAAAGAAATTTTATTTGAAGTTAATAATCTTAAGAAATCATATCCTGTAACTAAGACAAACAAACTTAAGGTTTTAAAAGGAATCGATTTAATAGTTTTTAAAAAAGAGATTGCCGCAATTGTCGGTAAGTCAGGGGCAGGGAAAAGCACTTTACTTCATATACTCGGGACACTTGACAAACCGGACTCAGGGAAAGTTTTATTTAACGGTAATAATATTTTTGAGCTTAAGGAAAAACAAATTGCTGAGTTCAGAGGCAAAGAGATAGGTTTTATATTTCAGTTTCATCACTTGCTGCCTGAGTTTACAGCTATTGAGAACGTGCTGATTGCAGGAATGATATCAGGTGAGCCGGATAAAAACAGAGCTGAAGAATTATTAACAGAAGTCGGCTTAAGTGAAAGGTTAAATCATAAGCCATCAGAATTATCAGGAGGCGAAGCACAAAGGGTTGCGATTGCAAGAGCTTTGATAAATTCTCCCAAGCTTATCCTTGCCGATGAGCCTACAGGAAATCTCGATTCTGAAAATGCAGATTCAATAATTGATTTGATTTTTAATCTGCGGGAGAAATATAAGCAAACTTTTGTTATCGTAACTCACAATGAAGAATTTGCAAAAAAATGTGACAGGATAATTCATTTGCAGGATGGTAAAGTAATAAATTAATCTTAATTATAATTGTTAAGTAAAAACATTTTGTTAAATGTTTTACATTGAAGCATGAAGCACGAAAAAATTATTACTACCAATCTGAACCTTTATTACGGAAGCAACCATGCTTTAAAAAATATTTCAATTAAAATTGATGAGAATAAAGTTACTTCATTGATCGGACCTTCAGGGTGCGGAAAATCTACTTTCCTGCGAACACTTAACCGTCTTAATGATACCATAGACAATGTCAGAATTGAAGGTGATGTTAAAATTGATAACATTAATATTTATGATAAGAGTGTAGATGTAGTCGCATTAAGGAAAAGAGTCGGAATGATTTTTCAGAAATCAAATCCTTTTCCTAAATCAATTTTTGAAAATGTTGCTTACGGTCCGAGAATAAACGGGGTCAATAAAAAAAAACAGCTTCATGAAATTGTCGAAGGAAGCTGCAAAAGGGCTGCAATATGGGAAGAGGTGAAAGAAAGATTGAATGACTCTGCGATGGGATTATCGGGAGGACAGCAGCAGAGAGTATGCATCGCAAGAGCTTTAGCAGTCGATCCGGAAATTTTACTAATGGATGAACCGGCAAGTGCGCTTGATCCTATTGCAACTGCAAAGATCGAAGAGCTTATGTTTGAATTAAAAAAAAATCTGACAATTGTAATTGTAACACACAATATGCAGCAGGCGGCCAGAGTAAGTGACAAGTGTGCATTTTTTCTTTCCGGGGAAATTATTGAATACAGTTCGACAAGCAATATGTTTACAAAACCGGAAAACGAAAGAACTCAAAATTATATCTCCGGGAAATTCGGCTGATTATTAATTTTGATATTTGATTTTAGTTTAATATATTTACAAATAAAAAATTCAGATTAAAATGTTTCATTATTTAGAAGAAGAGCTCGAACAGCTAAAGACAAAAATCATTAAAATGGGGAGCTTAGTCGAAGAGCAGATTGAGTTTTCTTTCAGAGCATTATTTGAAGGAAACATTCAGCTTGCAAAGACAGTGATCAGTCGTGACGATGATGTAGACAAATATGATATAAAAATTGACAAGCATTGCCAGAGAATATTTGCTCTTACTCAGCCGGTGGCATTTGACCTGAGATTAATTATGTCGACATTAATGATTAATAATGATCTTGAGCGGATGGGTGACATTGCAGTAAATATTTCAGAGCGGGCGGAAACATTTATCGGTTACAGTGATCTTTTAAGAAGGATGCGGGTTGATGAAATGGCAGGGAAAGTTCAAAAAATTGTAAAGAACAGTATTGATTGTTTTGTTAATGGAGACGCCGAACAGGCAAGACAAATCATAAAAGCCGATATTGAAATGGATACTCTGGATAAAGAAATTTTTAAACTTCTTACAGATGAGATGAAAACAAATCCTGAGCTGATAATCCCCTGCTCTCACATTCTGACATTAGTAAGAAACATCGAGCGTCTTTCCGATCATGCAACTAATATTGCCGAAGATGTAATTTTTCTTATCGATGCAAAAATTATAAAGCACAGCAAAGATCCGAAAAATCTCGAACACAAGGAATAAATTATTAATGCAGTCAGATGAAAATATATTTTGTTGCAATTTTATTTTTTATTTCGCAGGGTTTATTCTCACAAAATACATTTTCGGATTCAACACGTAAAATTCCTTTCGATACGAATAAAATCAAAGATGCCGTGCTGCTTTCAAAAACATCTGAAATATTCAGTTATGATTCTTTGTACATATGGAATGACAAGAGAAGTTTATCCGAAATAATGGACGAGCGTCCGGGATATTTTATTTATGACTTCGGACTGGGCGGAAAAAATGATATAAATTATAATGGAAGATATTCAAGGGAAACAGGGATATTCAGAGATGGTATCCAAATTAATGATAATTTTTTTCAAAGTTTCGATATTCAGAATATTTCGGTTAATGAAATTGATAAAATTGAAGAAGTGTCGGATGTTTCCTCATTCTTTTACGGGATTAATACTTTTGCAAAATCAATAAATGTAATTACAAAAGATGTATTTCAGCCGAAGCCGTTTTCACAATTAAGATTTTCACAGGACCGGTTCGGTTCTTTGTATGCCGATGTTTTTTTCAGCCAGCCGTTTTCCAGAAAAGCAAATGTACAGTTAGGTTTGACAAAACATTCGATCGATGGAAGGTATCCGAATTCTTCTTTCAATATCTGGCGGGGAAGAAGCAGAGTGAATTTATTTTTTTCTCCGAAGCTCAATGCAAAATTAAATTTTTATCTGGATAATTTTGACAGAGATCTAAATGACGGATTGGTTTATTCACCATTTGAAGATTCTTTAACCAACCCGGGCTTTGCAACGGTTGTTAATCCGGCAGCGAGTGAACATTTGGAGAATTATTATTATGATGTTACAATGACAGCAAGACTTTTAAAAAATAAAAATTCTCTGTCTAAATTAAAAATCTATAGCAATAGCTCCTTAAGGCATTTGTTCAATCCCGATTCTGTCCATACCTTAGAGAATTATCCTGCTAGCTATAATCATTCATTGTTATACGGATTGGATTTACAGCAAAATATTTCAATTGCTTACAGCCGAAATTTCAATTCTGATATTTTGTTCGGCGGAAATGTTTACTTAAATTTATTCGATGGAAATTTATTTAACAAATTTGAGGAAAATTATTATTCATTAAAAGTTAAGTATGATCTTAATTATAAAAACCTTTATGCATCGGCTCTTTTACGAAATGATTATATACAAAACACAAATTATCTTAATGCCGGTATTGAATCTAAATTTAAAGTTATTAATAACCGGAAATTTATGGTTGAATTAAACGGAGGAATAAATCAAACCCAATATATTTTGTTCAACGATGCTTATGTTGTTTTAGTCGGTCAAAAAAATATATATGAAATACCGCGAAAATTTTATCAAGGAGGGGTGAAAGTGAAATATAAAAATTTTACTTTATTCGGTGAATTTTCCGGGGGTTATGATACTGTATATAAATCTGCGTATGGAGTTAATTCAAATTTTATTTGGAATTCCAAATATTCTGATATTTCCGTTTCTTATAGTTATTTCAGCGAACAATTATTTCCGACTTATTATATCAAATCCGATTTAGCTTATAAAAATATTTTATTCAGAGGTAAGCTTAAATTAAAAACAGGTTTTAATATTAAATATTATAATATTAAAAATATTACAAATCAGTATCAGACATGGTATTCATGGAGTTATTCGAATGATGCGTTTCCTCGGCAAAACCAGTTCATCGCGGACTTCTATATCGGTGCGAGAATCGGCAGAGCAAATATAAATATTACTGTTGCAAATATTTTCAACAGTCTTGTTTATAATGCATATGTATTTCCGTTGGATGACAGGGGAGGTTTTGTGAATGCAATATCGAGATTTACGATTGTCTGGGACTTCATAAATTAATTACTAATTACTAATTAATGTAATTGTTAACTGCTAACTGTTAACTGCTAACTGTCTGACTGCTTCACACACTTCCTCCACTTCAATCATTTTAATACATTTAAATTCTTCTTCACCGTGATAAATACAGATTGCCGCTTTTGGGGAGTTATAAAAACACGGGCTGCATTCTAAATCTTTTCTTACAAGAACATTTTTAGTTTGCCATGGATAGAGCTCTTTATAATTTGTATAAGCAAAAATTCCAACTGTCGGAATCTGCAATGCTGCTGCAGAATGCATAAATGCAGTATCATTTGAAATAAATAATTTGCAATACTCCATTCTTGCAATTGAATCCATATAATGATGAGTTGAAGAAATTACTGCTTCATAATTAAGCAATAAATTGATTTCATTGTTCAGGTCAAATTCATTTCCAAACAATAATATTTTTGCATCATAATCATTCATTAATTTTTTTCCTAACTCTGCATATCTATTTTTATCCCACCTTTTATGAATATGGTTTTTCAAAATCGAAGAGCCGGCGTGAAAGCCAATTAAATATTTATCTTGCAGATTATTTTCAATCAGCCATAGATTTGCTTTTATTTTGTATTCGTCACTTATGAACATTTCCATTGGACCCGCTTCCTCATCATCAACCGTAGTTATATGTTTAATCAAATCAAGATTCTGTAAAGCATTATGCCTGTTTTTTTTTTCTTCAACTAAAATATCATTTAAAAATTCTGCTCTCGACAAGTCAGTGTGTAGATAATGATGTGCAATTTTTTTTTTCGCTCCGAGAAGAGAATTCAAAAGATTATATTCAAAGCGGTTAGCAGGATAGACATTAATTGAATAATCATACTCATAACTTTTCAATTTACGAACTTCAGCAAAAGATTTGAGCTTAGATTGTTTTAAAAAGTTTATGAAATGAATTTCATCAAGAAAAGGATTATGCTCATACATTTCTTTAACAGATTTAAACATAACAAGCATGTCAATTCGTGAATCGGGAAGTTTTTCTTTGAGCAGCCGTAAAGCGGGTGAAAACATTAAGGCATCTCCGTTCCCCGAAAGTGCATTAATTAATATTTTCAATTTAAAGATTATTTAAAATTTAGCCCGAGTGAATATGAAAGGAATTCTGCAATATTATTTCGAAGATTCACTTGATTTTCTGTCTTTAAAATAAAACACACCGACAAAAACCAGACTTAGGAAAAAAGCGGCGGCAGATATTTTAGCACCCAGATCAAATTCATTTGATTCATAAATCAGTTCAACAGAATGTTTTCCCTTTTCAAGATAGATTGCTCTTAAGCTAAAGTCCGCCCTGTAAATTTCAGTTTCCTTACCGTCAACATATGCTTTCCAATCCGGATAATATATTTCACTTAAAAACAAGAACCCGTTTTCATCTGTTTCGACATCCAGTCTGATTTTATTCATTCCATATTCAGAGATGACTGCATTCGAATTAACTTGCGGGAATGAATCTGATTTACTTAAATCAGGCAGAGTCATGTTTGGAGGAGCTTTTTCAATCACGAGAGTTTTATTGTAATCGAAATCATTGCTTTTCATAAAATCTTTTAGCTGGTTTTCATCTTCTATAATTTTAACATCGTAAAACATTTTAGCACGGGGAAGATAGCCAGGATTTGTAGTAAGTGATTTTGATTTGCTTTTTTCATCAACGTTAATTTTATATTTGACATTCAATAGATCAAGAGCCTGTGAGCTGACACCATCTTTATTTATGGGTATCACGCGGTTAAGATTCAAAACATTAATACCTTCAATCAGCTGAATTTTATCTACTGCTCCCTGGTATCTCTGAAACAGCATGTTACTCCCCTGCCGCATATTTACCCTGAACTGTTCGTCCTTCTGATCTTCTTTAATCTGATTAATCAAATTTGAATTTTGCTTATACATAAGTTCCGGATTTTGATTTCCGTTGTTTTGATTATAAGCAAAAAGGTATATGTCAGCAAACAGGACGATCAAAAAAATTATTTGAAATGCTCCTGTGTTTATTTTATTATTAAAATAAGCATACAGTAATGACAGATAAATTAAAGCGAGGAATACAAAAATATTAACTTGTTTGGTAATCCACGAATAGATCTCCGGACTGGCTGAAGGACCCGACGCTGATTTAAAAAACCCGGCTGCAGTTAATAAAAAAACAAGAACTACAACAGATGCAACAATAACAAAATATTTTTTTGAAAAATATTTTTTGAACACACCTTTATTTTTAATTATTTCATTTAATCCGAAAGCAGTGACAAGCAAAATACAAAATGAGAATAGATAATTGATGTGACCCGGATTTCGAAACCTGTTAAAAAACGGAATGAAATAATAAAATATCTGATGAACGAAAAAATTTCCACCTAAAGAAAAAAGAAGAACAACAAGAGACAGAATAAGAAACAACATGACAGGAAAATTCAGATTTTTTCTCTTGAAGGAAAATCTTATAACTGGAATTAAAATCAGGACAGGTAAAAGTGTAAGATACAAAGTTGAGATAGTGTACATATAAGAACCTTCCTGGTGCCCTCCGGCATTTTTGACACTCCAGTAGCTGACTTCACCTGCGCTTTCGTTCCAATTAAATGTTCCGAAAACTTTTGGAACAAACAAAGTTACTATATCCAGCGGATGAACCGAACCTTGCTTTGCAAATTCATATCCCAAATCAACTCTGGATGAATTTTCCGATAAAACATAAGTGGGCAAGAGCTGAACCAGGCTGATGCAGATTGATACAGCAAAGAAAATAAAAAGCCCTGCCGAAACAAATCTCAATGCTTTATAATCTTTGCTCCTTATCGATTTGTAAATATAGTATAATAGAATTACAGAAAGGAAAATAAAATTATAAAAAAAACATTGAGGATATCCGGCAAGTATTGAAAACGACATTACAATTCCTGCTAAAAAAATATAAATATACTTTTGCCGGTTGATAAATTTGAGCAGCAGCAGCATTAGAAGCGGCAGCCAGACTACTGTCTCTATGAGGTTCATATGCATCATGTGAATTATCATATAGCTCGAATAAGTAAACATCAAACTAAAAACAAGCGATACAAAATTATTAAACTTTAATTCTTTGCCAAGATAGTAGCAAAATATGGACAGGAGAAGATAATGTATCACAATAGAATTTTGAACTGCAAGAGGACTCAGATAAGAATCAGAGACGAAATATTTTAATACAAAATTAAACGGGTAAAGAATAGCTACCTGGGGATCAGCAAAGAAAGGCATTCCCGAAAACGAATAAGGATTCCAAAAAGGAAAGATTCCGTCTGCAAGAGAAACCGCTGCAAGAAATTTGCCGGGATAATAAACGTATGGAAAATCATCGTGCAACCATGCGTTTCCAAACAACAATTCACGAAATAATATAAACCATACAAAACCCAGGATTAAAAGATTAAGCCAGTTTTTATTAAAATTTAAAATAGAATATTCCCTTGCTTCGGAAACTATTTTTTTCTTTTCGGGAATATTTTGTTTGGTAACTTTCTTCGACATAAAAAATTTTAATGAACGGCAGATGGCTGCCGTTCACTAATTAAAGAAATTAATTTCCGGAAGGATTGTTCATCTTTTGCTTTATGGATTCCATCTTTTGCTTTATGCTTACATCACCGGGATTCATAACCGAAAGTCTGTTCAACAAATCCAATGCTTTCTGATATTCACCTTTGACTTCATAAACATCAAGCAATATTCTATACGGATTATAATATGATTGAACATTACCCGGATCAGATTTCAATTCTTCTTCTGCTCTAAGTTCAACATCATTTGAAAGCTCTTCAAATTTTTGCTTGTTGCCTAAACGGTTGTAGAGTATTGCAACATCATACTCTATCCTGTAATCCATTGGTATTACTTGACGCGGTATTACTTCCTCCATTTTGTCGAGCACTTCTTCAGCCAATTTATATTTACTGGAATCTGCTGCATAGTTATAAGCAAGACGAAGGAATACAGTCCTATAGGTCTGAGACATTCTTGTCTGGTCTTCATTATAAAATATATTCTTGTCATTAAGTCCGTTGAATCTAAAACCATACTTTGGAGTTTTTGAAGGTTCGGTCGGATTATCAAACAAACTTTTTCTCATTATTTCGACATTGACATTTTCTGCAGTTGCGCTATTGGTTTTGTATGGAACAAGCCGCTGAGCCATCCCTTCCATTACTAAATATTCTCCAAGTCCAATGTAATTATCCTCAGAGACGGTAACAGAAAAATAAAACGGTCTTTCCCATTTGTTTGCTTTAACAATATCCATCAAGAGTAAATCATTCGCCTTCAAAGCCGTGATTGTTTGATTTCTCTCCTGTTGTCTGATGGTAGGCGCAATATTTGTTACGATCTTTGTCGGAAGATTTGGGCGGCTTCTCATTGAATCCGGATAAGCAGTTATCGGAACATCAAACGAGACTGCTTTCTTTTCATCCCACTGAACCGGCTGCAGTCTTTTTAACTGTGCATCGGTTAAGGTCATCGGAACAGTTAACGCTCCGTATGGCGTTTCATTTTTAAGCTGAAGATTGTACCAGTCCGTCTGTGCAAGAGAAAGGTTAACTATTCGAACATCAGTCCTGACTCCGTATACAGCTTGTATGCACCATAAAGGGAAAGTATCATTGTCGCCGTTAGTAACTAATATAGCATCTTTATCAAGACTCTGCAAAATATTGTATGCATAATCATAAGGTAAATAATTTCCGTTTCGATTTTCAAAATGATAATTTACTCTTAACATATTCAGAGGAACTGCTGCAAATGAAAGGACTAATACTACAGAGCAAACAGCTAACAAATTTTTTCTATTCATTTTTTCTGAAATCAATTCAATCAACCCTGCAACACCAATGCCAATCCAGAGAGAAAATGCAAAAAATGCACCGACATAAAAATAGTCCCGTTCACGCGGTTGCGGCTCTTGTTGATTTTGATATAATGCCGTTACAATTCCCATCATCAAAAACATCATCAGAAAAATAAATCCAAGCTTCCAGTCTTTACGGAATTGATAAAACAGACCGAACATTCCTATCAAAAAAGGTATTGCATAAAATTTTGTAAAATCAACACCGTCATTTTGATTATAACCCGCTCGTCCGATGTAATTCCAAAACCAATAACGATTAAACATATGATTGATCTGATATTCCCATAGAAATTCCATATCAGTCGAATACTTTTGATAAATTCCCTGATGTTGCGGCTCCTGTGAATATCTTCTCGGCATAATTAACGGCTGCTGACCGTATTGTTCACGATTTAAATAAGATAACAGTGATTCAACATTGTTAGGACTGTTTTCATTAATAGGAAGGTTAGTTACATTTGCACGCATAAGGATAGTAATATATGTAGAGTAACCTAATATTATTAAAAACAAAGACAGGGTCAACAAACTTAAGATCGGATTCATCTTCTGCCTTGCATAATATATTCCGAAAATTATCAACCCGATTAATAAAATTCCCACCATAACACTTCCGGACATTAATGCCGGAAATTTTTTGACTATCCCGGGATATACTATAAAAAAGGCAATTGCCGATAAGCCAATTGCTATCAAAAGAGTTTTAGGAGAATATTCATATCTTTTAAAATAAAAAAACAGACCTGCTAAAAATATACACTGTGCTACAATTAAATGTATACCAATTGATAAACCTACAACATATGCAACCAAAAGCAAATACTTGTCGCTTCCGGGCTCATCGGCCCTTTCCCACCAGACCATTAAAATATACATACACAATCCTATGAGAAAAGTCCCCATGCCATAAACTTCAAACTCCGATGCATTAAACCAAAACGAATCACTGAAAGCATACGATAGTGCTCCAATTACTGACGATCCGCATATCAAAAGCACATCATAAGTTGACTTTGGTGTTCCTCTCCAGTTTCTTATCACCTTAGTTGATATAAGATACAAACATAAAACACAAAGAGAGCTTGATATTACGGAAAGATAATTCCCTCTCAACCCGATATCGGCAGCGGTCGGAAACATTGTGAATATTTTTCCCATCAATGTAAAAAATGGTGCACCGGGAGGATGCGGAACCGAAAGCGTATATGCACATGCTAAAAATTCACCACAATCCCAGAAAGAGAATGTCGGCTGAACAGTCATTACATAGATTATTGTCGAAAACAAAAAAACAAATGCAGCGAGTATCCGGTTGGTTAGTTTAAAATCCATTTACCTTTTTTAGTTTTATAAACTTAATTGCTTTTATTAATAATTTAAAAATATAGTTTACTCTTAAACGCCGTCATGGAAATTAAATTAAAAATGTTCACATGTTCCATACCCGGTTAACATAAAGCAATGTTGTCAAAAATCAGGATGGTAGCGGGGATAACAGCGTAATGAAATTATTTTTAATAAAATTATTTCTTTTCCTTCTTTTCTCTGTGAGCAAGTATCTCATCTATCAAACCATACTTCTTCGCCTCTTCCGGATTCATAATGTTATCACGCTCAGCATCTTCCATAACTTTTTCGACCGTCTGGCCTGAATGCTGTGCGGTTATTTTAAACAAAGTTTCTCTGGTCTTTTCCATATCTCTTGCATGAATCAGAATATCCGTAGTTTGTCCGCCTAATCCGCTTGCCCAGGGCTGATGCATAAGAATCTTTGAATGAGGAAGTGCAATTCTTTTTCCGTCTGCTCCGCCTGTAAGAAGTAGCTGTCCCATAGAAGCAGCCATACCAACACACATAGTTGATACATCAGGTCTGATGTACTGCATAGTATCATAGATTCCCAGACCTGCAGTAACACTACCGCCGGGTGAATTAATGTAAATTACAATATCTTTGTCAGGATCTTCCGATTCCAGAAATAAAAGCTGTGCAACTATCAGTGAAGCCATTTCATCGTAAATCGCAGTTCCGAGAAAAATAATTCTTTCTTTTAATAATCTTGAATATATATCATAAGCTCTTTCACCTCGGGACGTCTGCTCGACCACCATAGGGACAAGCTGACTGTTAATCTGCTTAAAGCCATGATTAATGTAATTTTCGTTTTTCTTTATTATATTCGTGTAATTCATTTTAATTTTGTTTTTAAAATTTTCTAATGTTTGTATAACCTTAGTTCTTACGAATTAATTCAATCTAATCTTCTTCATCAATTAATGGTTTATCTTCCTTTTTTTTTATCTCTTCTACTTCTTCAACCTCTGCATTCGAAATAATTAAATCAAGTACTTTATCATTCAAAATTTTCATTTTAACGTCTTCATTCTCTTTATATGCTTCAATCAATTTATCTGCAGGAATGTTATATTTCGAGACATTATCTTCCGCAATTTTTGTATAATCATCCTCTTCCACTTTTAATCCTTCCATCTCAATTAACTTTTCCCTGATCAGATACCATTTTGCCTGGAGAATTGCATCCACTCTTTTTTCCCTTCTGAATTCAGACACATTAAAATCTTTAGGCAGTACTTGTTTCGGAAACTGATGTTTGTAATCTTCAACAATTCCGTCAAGAATAGCTTCTATATATTTATCCGGTGCTATAACATCATTAGACCTGATCATTTCGCTGATCACATCATTCTGAAGTTTTCTTAAAGATATTCCGTCATAAATTTTCTGAAGTTCGTTTTTAATTTCACTTCTGAATTGTTCTTCGGTCTTTATATCTTCTTTGCTTGTAATTTTTTTAAAAAACTCTTCATTCATTTCCGGATAAACTATCTTTTCGACCTTTGTGCAGGTTATCTGAACCTTTTTCATACCACCTTCTGCATTTTTTGAATCAATGATTTTTACTTCGCCTTCTTTAATACCTTTGAAACCTGCTTTGAACTCGGGATAAATTTCAGGGTTGCCCAGATAAACTTTTAAATCTTTTTGTGACTGGCCGATTATTATATTTCCGGCTTCATCAAGATTTTGCAGATCAACTGTAACGATGTAGTCTTCATCTAAGGCAACTCCGTCAATTTCATTAGTTGCATTTCTGAATTTGTGATATTGAATCTCGTCATCAACAAGTGATTCGTCAATAATATATTTTGTTTTCTTTAGTTCAATACTTTTGTAATTTTCAAGCTTTATTTCCGGCATCACTTCGAACTCAACTTTAAACTTAAGTTTTTCTTTAGGTTTATAATCCAGATCGGTAATTGCACCTTTGCTGAGAAGATCAAGCTTATTATCAACAATATATTTTACAAAAATTTCGTTTGCGATATCTTCCAGTGCGGAGTATTCAATACCTTCTCCGTAAAGTTTTTTTATCATATTAAGTGGAGCTTTGCCTTTCCGGAATCCGGGGATGTTTGCTTTCTTTCTGTAATTTTCGATAGCTTTTTCAAAGTTAGCCGTAAGCTCTTCGTAGGAAAGTTCTGCTTCAAGCTCTTTCTTAGTGTTCTCTAAGTCGTTTAACTTTAGATCCAAATTTATTTTTAAATATTTAATTGGAAACTTCAAAAGTACTCAAATAGCAAAGAAGTAACAAGGAATTAAATAGTAAAAAACGATAGGTTAAAAAAATTAGCATCCAAAACGTTTTTCTTATTTTAAATATTCTAATTAAACTTTTGAAAATTCAAATAAATAGTACTCAAAAAATTATGACCCCTCCCGAACCCTCCCCCAACGGGGGAGTCTGTCTCAAAACCCGAGAAATTAAACCTGTCAGGTTTTAGTTTATGCAATTTTAATTCAAAACTATAACTAATAAAAACCTGACAGGTCTAAAATCTTAGTTTTGAGACACTCTCGGGGGAGGGCAGGGTGGGGTTGAAAAATTACTAATTACAAAATGTATTTAAAAATTTTATTAATCTTAGTTAATAATTTTTTATTTTTATGAAAATGTTTTGGACGGATGTGAGGTTAAAAAAATTGATAAAAGAAAAGTTACAATTAAAATAATTATTATCGTTTTACTATTTATCCAATTACCTTACATAACAAACTCAACTTACTCAACAAAATTTAAAAACTTTCTTTACAAACCTCACAAACTATACAAACCTCACAAACTATACAAACCTCACAAACTATACAAACCTTACAAACTTTACAAACTTTTTAAACTTTACAAACCTTAAACCTTACAAACCAAAAAGTACTGCCCAATTCATTTGCAATTGTAAAACTTTTTCTAATTTTATATGTTTTACAAAATTAATGAAATCACCACCTATTACAAATAACTCAGCGACGGATATTAATTTAACATTTTCATCATTCAAAATGAAAAAAGTATTTATTTTCATCGTGCCGCTTGCATTGACCATTCTATTAATCTTATATTCGTATAAGGAATCAATATTGTATGATGCTGCCTATAAAATAAATTCTGATGCTTCGAACAATGAAGATAATAATGTTATCGCACCTACCGGTGAACAAAAAATAAAAATACAAAATTTAGATAAAGTCATGTCACAAAAGTCTTTTGACAATGTGATGTATGTTGAGAATCTGATGAAAGACTGGGCTACACTTTTTGATTTATTTACTTCAAATGCAAATTTTAAACAACAGGCAAAATCCATTAATGTCAGGGATCTTGAGCGTGTTACCGAAAAAATTCAAATGGTGAGCAAAGAGTTTAAGCTGGGCAATGTTGATAATCTTGTAAAAGAACTGGGTGATGTCATTACAGTAGAATGCAATATTTATAAATTAGACTGGAGAATAGTACTGGCAATTATCAGACAGGAATCTTACTTCAATGCAAATGCCCGCTCACACGCCGGAGCATTCGGACTAATGCAGATTATGCCGGGAACAGGGGCCGATCTGCAAAGTACTTTAGATCTTGAAGAAACACAAACGCCGAAAAATAATCTGATAGCCGGTATATATTATTATGCTACTCTTGTTTCGCAGTTCAGAGAATTCGGTAAAGATAAATATAAGTTTGCGCTCGCTGCATACAACGCCGGAATCGGCAGAGTCATTGATGCAATGACCATCACTGCTTATTTCGAAAAGGATTACAAAAACTGGGAGAATGTTAAAGAAGCATATCCTTTCCTTGCCTCTAAGGAAGATTCCATTCAAGCTCTTATTTGGCCTGATACAAAAAGGCCGCCTTACGGGACACTCGACAACTGGAAAGAACCATATAATTATGTTAATAGTATTATGTTCTATTATGATGCTTATAAAAAAATGTTTGAGAGCAATCTGCCTGAAGAGCAGCCAAAAGTGAAGAAAAAGAAAAAATCGAAGAAGAAAAAATAACGCATTAGTTTTTAAAGTTTGTAAAGTTTGTAAAGTTTTAAAAGTTTTAAAAGTTTTAAAGTATTTTTAATACTCAATACTCAATACTAACTGCTAATGTTTGATGTATAATACACAATACCTAATAACTAATACCCGGGACACAATACATTTCGATGACATAAAAACTTTTGAAGATGCGAGGAAATTGTTTCCTGTAACTGACTCATGTGTTTACCTGGACTCGGCTCATTATTCACAATTTTCTCTTGAGACAAGAAGAAGGTTATTGGAATTCATTGATTCTTTTACTTTTACCAATAGAAATCTTACACTATTCAATTTCCGTATTTCGGAAACGTTAAAAGAAAAGTGTGCAGAACTCATAGGAGCAAATGCTGACGACATTATAATTACAAGCAGCACTACACATGGGCTGAATATTTTTGTAAATGGCGTGCAACTTGAAAAAGGAGATTGTGTTGCTTATGCAGATTCGGAATTCCCTGCAATAGTTTATCCATGGCTCAATCAGGAAAAGTTAAATGATATACGAAACATTAGGATACCTTCTGTCAACGGGCAAATTAAGCTGAAAGACATTGAAAAAATAATTATAGAAAATGATGTCAAAGTCCTCACGATAAGCTCGGTTGGTTTTCTGGGATTTAGGAATGATCTTAAATCAATAAATAAAATTTGTAAAGAAAATAAATGTTACTTTGTTGTTGATGCAATTCAGAGCGCCGGAGTTTGTCCGATAAATGTCAAAGATCTCGATATTGATTTTTTTTCCGCAGGCTCACAGAAGTGGATGATGGCACCGGCAGGCGTCGGCTTTGCATACATCTCTCCTCGGATCAAAGAAAAGGTATTACCGAGCTACGTAGCAACTTCAAGTGTCGATTACGATTTCAAAAATTTTCTTGAGTATAAATTGAATTTCAGAAAAGACGGTGGAGCCTATGAAAACTCAACTCTTAACACATTGGGAATGATCGGTCTGGAATCTTCATTAGAATTATTTTTAAAGCTTGGCGTTGACAATATTTTTAATCATATCTTAAGTCTTCAGGATTTATTCATTGAAGAAATGAAAGATTCGGATTACACAATTAAATCTAATTTAGAACCAATTCATCGTTCGAATATTTTAATTTTCAGTCATAATGATAAATCAAAAAATGAATTCATTCAGAAAAGCTTGGAGAAAGAAAATATTTTTATTGCATTGAGAGAAAATTTCTTAAGGTTATCAGCACATATTTTTAATAATGAAGAGGATATTTTGAAATTGACAAAAGCTTTGAGGGATTAAACTATTCAGTCTAAATATTTCTAATTCTAATTTTATTAGTTGTAATGACAACGAACTTGGAAATTAATTCTGAATCATGTTCACTCAGTAAATTAATTATAGAAGGAATAATCTTTTGCAAATCTATAGGATTGTATCTTAAGAGTATAACACTAACGTCCTTGAAATCGTAAGCGAATACCCATTCACCGAAATCCTTATCTTCTGATAGCAAAATAGCTTTGTTATCTTTGCATAAATACAAAACATCTTCATCCGGCATTCCACCGTATTTTTCTCTAATTGATATCACAATAAAATCTCTGTTTCTTAATTCTTTAATTATTCTTGAATCAATATTTTCATCTGCCACAATATTAATTTTGAATCATCTCCTCGTTTGCTATAACTGCAGCCGAGTATGAAATTGCAGCTAGTATGTCCTCTTTTTTTAAGTTAGGATAAGATATTAAAAGTTCTTTGATTTCCATTCCATCCGACAGCTTCTGCAAAATTAATTCTACAGTAATTCTCGTTCCTTTAATTACAGGTTTTCCTAACATAATTTTAGGATTCGACTCTATTCTATTTTTGTATTCCATAGTGATAATTAAGTTTTATTAAAATAAATTTTATATTGGAATTATAAAAGCCTTTTTGATTTGATTGGTAAACATTTTCATTGCATTACGACAAGGGTTTTGGTGATTCTCGGCACATTTGTTTAATGATGAGGAAGATATTTAGCTCTTGCTAAAACTTTGAAAAGTTTTTAAAATCTGTAAGCATCTTTTCTGTCTCTTATCATAGAAACGTCAACCAAATATTTTGAATCAAAAATTGAATTATATAATTCTATAATTTCCAACTCTAACTCTCCATAAATTAGTTTGCCCTTTAAGTTTTTCGCATTCTTTTGGTCGTGATTTAACGAAAGAGATTTGATTCTCGTTATTATTCTCATTATAGATTTGTTATCAAAATTTTCAAGTTCTTTTCTGGTGCTTCTTGAAATTGTAACTTCATATTTTCCCATTTAATTTTCCCAACTTTTTAAGCTTAAGTTTTACATCTTTTAGTGATTCTCTTGGTTCATTTTACTCTTTCAATTGCTTTCATTGCATCAAAAAAATCTTCCCATAATTTTCCGTGCTTCTTTAAATCTATTAGGACAGCACTTTTCTTTCCGTTTTCATTTATTAAATAATTTATTTCTGTCATTTTATATTTTTTTTAAAAAATTATTATAAATTAAAATCAAATTTACAAAAATTAAAAAAGATACTTTTTAATTGAACATTCTAACTATTCTAACTAGTCTAACTTTACATTCCAGCACAACGGTTTACAAACTTTATGTACTTTACAAACTTTATGAACTCTATAAACAATTTCATCTCGCCATTGCAAGAGTGCAGGCTGAAATTTCAAGACATTCATTTTCTTTCAAAACTTTTATTACTTCATTCATAGTGGAGCCGGTTGTCACGACATCATCAACTAAAATTATTCTCTTACCATAAATCAAATTTTTGTATTTCTTATTAATTTCAAAAGCATCTTTCATATTCTTTATTCGTTCTTCACGGTTCAGTTTTGTCTGTGTCGAAGTATGACGAACTCTTTTTACTATATCAGTAACAAAATTTAATTTTAATATTTCATTCATCCCTTTGCAAATAAAATCCGATTGATTGTATCCTCTTTCCCTAAATTTAGTTTTGAACAAAGGAACAGGGATGATGTAATCAAAATCCAATAACTTTTTTTCTTTTAAATATAATTCAACCTCATGTCCCAACATGTTTCCAAGATAGATCCCAAGCCGTTTCATACCTCCGTATTTCAACTCATAAATTATTTTCGAAAAATCATCGCCTTCTCTGAAAGTAAACAAACTGAATGTATAATCCGAGATTATTTTATTTTTTAAATCAACTAAATCAGAAAGTGTAACTCTGGGGATTGAATTTATTTCATCATCACTTACATATTGATTCGAATTATTTTCATCTAATCTTTTATCTGTAATAACCGATGTCTTAGGAAAGATGAAGTCTAATACTGAGCTAACCAAACTAATCATTTTGAACACACCTCCGCCACTCTCAAGAGAGGAGTTTTATAAGTTGAATAATTAACCTTACAAACTTAAAAAAACTTTACCAACCTTACAAACTAATTAACTAACTTCTTATATCTCACTCTCTTCGGTTCGACATTTCCATACTTCTTTTTTTTATATTCTTCAAATTCCGAATAGCTGCCCTCAAAATATTCAACAACCGAATCTCCTTCGAATGCAAGTATATGAGTTGCAATCCTGTCAAGAAACCACCTGTCATGCGAAATCACTACAGCGCATCCGGCAAAATTTTCCAATCCTTCTTCTAATGCTCTCAATGTATTAACATCAATATCGTTTGTCGGCTCATCGAGAAGCAAAACATTTGCTTCAGATTTTAGAGTCAAAGCAAGATGCAGACGGTTTCTCTCACCACCAGAAAGCATGCTTACAGTTTTTCCCTGATCAGCACCACTGAAATTGAATCGGGCCACATAAGCTCTTGAATTAAATTGCTTGCCTTCAAAATTAATAAATTCATTTCCTTCGGATATAACTTCCCAGACAGTTTTCTCCGGATCTATATCAGTATGAACCTGATCAACATAACCGATCTTTACAGTATCACCAACATCAAAATTTCCGCTGTCGGGCTTTTCAGTTCCAAGTATCATTCTGAATAAAGTGGTCTTACCTGTTCCGTTAGCACCGATTACTCCGACTATACCTGCAGGAGGTAAAGAGAAGTTCAAATTCTCATAAAGCAATTTATCACCGAAAGATTTAGAAACCTTTACAGTTTCAATGACTTTATTTCCGAGGCGCGGACCATTCGGAATAAATATTTCCAGCTGCTCCTCTTTTTTCTTGGTATCTTCATTCATCATTTTATCATAAGATTGCAATCTCGCTTTAGACTTTGCCTGACGCGCCCGTGGAGACATTCGCACCCATTCAAGTTCACGCTCAAGAGTTTTTCTTCTTTTGCTTTCCTGCTTTTCTTCCATTCCAAGACGTGCAGTTTTTTGGTCAAGCCATGATGAATAATTTCCTTCCCATGGAATCCCTTCACCTCTGTCTAATTCTAAAATCCATCCGGCAACATTATCAAGGAAATACCTATCATGAGTGATTGCAATGACTGTTCCTTTATATTGCTTCAGATGCTGCTCGAGCCAGTCAATTGATTCGGCATCAAGGTGATTGGTCGGTTCGTCTAATAATAAAATATCCGGTTCTTTTAAAAGCAGCCTGCACAAGGCAACTCTTCTTCTCTCACCTCCGGATAAATTTTTCACAAGCGCATCACCATCAGGAGTCCTCAATGCATCCATAGCTCTTTCAAGTTTCGCATCGAGTTCCCAGCCGTTAAGATGTTCGATCTTTTCAGTAAGCTCCCCCTGTTTCTCGATCAGCTTTGTCATTTCATCGTCATCCATCGGTTCTGCGAATTTGTTATTCACATCCTCATATTCTTTAAGAACATCCACTACTTCCTGTACACCTTCCTGAACAATTTCCTTAACTGTTTTTGTCTCATCGAGTTCGGGTTCCTGCGACAGAAGACCTATCGAGTAATCCTTTGTGAAATGAACTTCACCATCGTATTTATCTTCTATACCTGCGATTATTTTCAAAAGCGTTGACTTACCGGAACCATTCAATCCGATTATGCCAATCTTGGCTCCATAAAAAAAAGAAAGATAAATATTTTTCAAAACCTGTTTGTGTGGTGGGAAGGTCTTGCTGACTCCTACCATTGAAAAAATTATTTTATTGTCTGACAATTTTATTCTATTGGTTAATTTTGTTAATTAGTTAATTTTGTTAATTAGTTAATTTTGTTAATTGAGGAAAGAATTATTTTTCTGTTTTGAATATAACAAAACAGTTATAGAGGTTTAATGTATTTATTGTTACTGTTTGCTAAATTAAATTAAATTAAATCTTTTTTGACTCTTGACATGAGAAGGAAAGAATTTTTTTAAAATATTTCAAAAATATTTTTACTAACAATGAATTAATTTTGAATTAAATTTGCAGGTTTATTTAACTAACCAATATTAATTTGAACAATAAAATTTTCATCACATACGGTACAGGTTACATCGGAAGCCGTGAAATTCCTTAGTAAAAATGAAAGGAGAAAAATTGATTCGGCAAAGCGGTATGAACGCGTCGTTTTTAAGACCGTGGTATGTGTTGTGTCCGGGTCATTATTGGCCGTATTTAATAATACCCTTACTATAAATTATTTGAGTTTATTCCCTGGATACACTAAGCTGCACTTCGATTTAAATTAGTAAAATTAATCAGATTATAGACTGTATAATTTATATATTTTAAAATACTCAAAATGGAATTAAGATCTTCAATGTGTCAAATATACTAAAGTTTTAGTAGCTTATGGTATCATTTAATTGCTTACGATAATTCCTAAAGATTTGCAATTGCTTTCTCAACCACCGTCCGGATAAACTCAGATTTAGCATCAGCATAATCATTGCCATAGTTCCAGTCCTGCTCTGATAATTTTTTCTTATGCTCAAAATAATTTCTCCTGTCTTCATCGCTTTTTCGCAGTTGATCCCGGAAGAGAATTGTTCTTTTCCAGAAATCCCCTCCTTCAGCAACCATATGTATTTGATGTGTAATCTTTCCCTTAACTATCTTTATGAAATATCTCCTGTGTGGAAAAATGTTTTCATATTTTGATATATATTCATAACCTGAGTTTGACATGTTTTCAACCAGCCAATCCGCAACATTAAAGTTAGCCAAACCTATCATTATATCAATAATTGGTTTCGCACCGAGCCCATTAACAGATGTACTTCCGACGTGTTCAATCTTTAAATCAATACCGGAAAGTATTCTGTGAAGTATTTGTTTCTCTTTTTCAAATTGCTTCTTCCAATCCGGATTATATTCTTCTATTATAATTCTCATAATGAATATTGAAAGAGATCTAAATCGATTGTCTTTCTTCAGAGTAAGATGGTTTTAACTAGAACTTTTACTATATTAATTTTTTAATTCTTCCGTTTGAATTCTTAAACTTCATTGGAATCAGAATTTGTCAATGGTGAATTTCGTTTAGACGAAAGGACTTCAAATAAAAAAAACAGTCCCCTCTCTGCCGAAGCAAGAGAGGGTTGATTTTTTTTAAGGGAAAATTTATGTTTTAAAATTCTTAATGAAATCAAACATTTTTATTTCATAAGCATCATCTTCTTTGTTGATGTGAAATCATCAGTTGTTAATTTATAATAATATACTCCGCTCGGATAATGTGAAGCATCGAAAGTAACCTCGTATGTTCCGGATGCGAGGTTTTCATTTACCAGCGTAATTAATTCTTTTCCAAGTATATCAAAGATTGCAAGTTTTACAAATCCCCCTCTTACAATTCCATATCTTATATTTGTAGATGGATTAAATGGATTAGGATAATTTTGATTTAATGAATATGCAGTTGGAACATTTTCTGATATAACAGTAATACCTACTATTTCGGTTAGGTCTCTTCTCCAGACAGATTGATAATGTGTTCCGCAAAATAGATAATTATTCAAAGTTGCAAAGGAGTAAACTGCGGGTGAGTTAGGGAATCCCTGATTCTTATTTATCCAGGATCCTCCGTTATTATCAGAAAGAAAAACTCCTGTTTGTGTCCCGGCAAATATATATATACCACTTGATGTAAGATTCAGTATCTGAAGATTTGTTAAACCATTATTCACTGCAGTCCAGTTTGCCCCATTATCGGTAGAAAGGAAAATCCCGTTTCCGGAAGTTCCCGCAAATATATTCGATCCGATTGAAGCCATAGAGCTGATGAAGTCTGTAGCCAAGCCGCTGGAAGCCCAGTCAACTCCCCTATTTGTTGAAAGGAAAATTCCGGCAGTAGTACCTGCAAAAATATTGTTTCCATTGGAATATAAAGAACGGATATTCAAGTTTCCTAACCCGTTGTTTACAGGTGACCAGGTTTCTCCGCCATTAGTTGAAATAAATACACCGGAATCGAAAGTTCCTGCATACAAATCATTTCCGCTGGAATTAATTGCATAAATATTGAGAGAAGTTAATCCTATATTACGAGGACGCCAGGACACTCCGTCATTTGTTGTATTAAAAATACCGGAAGCTGTACCGGAATAAAAATTATTTCCAACAGAAATCAAAGTTTTGATTTTTAGTCCGGGCAGTCCGCTAAGACTCCAGTTTGTCCCGCTATTGGTTGATATAAAAATACCACCGCCAAAAGTGCCTGCAAGTAAAATATTGCCTCTTGTAACAAGAGATGTGATAAATTGATTTAACATTCCCGTATTGACAGCGGACCAGGTGGCACCTTCATTAGTTGATAAATAAACCCCGCCCCCTTCTGTACCTGCAAATAAATTAGAACCGTTAGAAATAAAACTGGTTACAGTCTGACTTGTCAAACCTGCCGGTGCCCAGATTACACCATTGTTTGATGAGATGTAAACTCTCTGATTAGTCCCGGCAAATAAACTGGTTCCTTTCGGATAAAGAGATATTATATTTATATTTGTCAAGCCGCTTAAAAACCAGTTTGTTCCGTTGTTAGTTGACCTGTAAACGCCGCCCTCCGTACCTGCTAAAAAATTTGTACCGCTTACGGCAAAGGTGTTGACATGCAAATTCCCTAAACCTGAAGTTACCGGGTGCCAACTGGAACCGTTATTGCTTGAAAGGAAGATCCCATCGCCTGCAGTACCTGCAAATAAATTAGAACCAATTACATAAATTGCAGTTACTGTGAGGTTTGTTATCCCGTTATTAATTGCAGTCCAGCTCTCACCTTCATCTAAAGAACGAAAAATTCCGCTCGTATCAGTTCCAACAAATATCTCGGACCCGTTTAAATAAAGTGTCAAAATACCTAAAGTGGGTAAACCGTTATTTACAGGAATCCAGCTACCACCGTTATCGGAAGTGCGAAACACTCCGCCTCCAAAAGTTCCTGCAAATACATTGTTACCGGACGAAATAATAGTTGTAATACGTAAACTTGTTAATCCGTTGTTTACCGGAGTCCATAATGCTCCGTCATTGGTACTAAGCGTTATGCCTGCGAAAGCAGAGCCTGCAAATAAATTATTTCCATTCAATGCCAGTGCTGTAATAATTCCCCCAAACGGTCCGCTTGTTTGTGTCCATTGCGCATAGGATTTATTAAAATTTAAGGATATAGTGAAAATAATAATTGCAATTACAAAAAGAATTTTTTTCATTTTTAGTTTTATTTTTATTTTATTTAAGTTTTTTTAATTAATGTTGCAATATCAATTGTAAAAATAACGCTGTTTGAAAATTGCTTTGGGGTTCAAACTTTTAAATCGAAGAATTTAAAGCTAAGGAAAATATGTTGTAACATAAAATTGTATGGGAAAATGGTAATAAAATCCTTAGAATTCGAGACCTTTATTCTTCCTAATTAAATGTTCTGCACCAAACAATACCATAACACTAATCCGACCTTCTGAAAATTAAGGATTCTTTAAAATTTTAAAAAAACAAATCGAGAACAAAAATATTTTTAATTACAACCAAAGGCATTTTGTTAAGCTATGTGCTCCAAACAAAAAACCCGAATGTAAACTTGACTTTTTTATTTAGGTGTGTATATTTAACTTTAAAAAAAAATATTAACTAAAAAAAACTCATTTGAAAAAAATTGTATTGACCTTCTTTATTTCCTTTCTGGTTGTTTCAAATTCTTTTTCTCAATATAACAGTCCTGAAAGCATTACTTATGATTCGACATCAAAAAGATATTTAATCTCCAACACCGCCAGCCAGAAAATCGTACAGCGTGATATAAATGGTGTAATTACAGATTTTGTCACTGTGGGCGGAGGGATTCATGGGGTAACTGTTTATAATAATAAAGTTTATGTGTGCAACGGAACACGAATCAAAGGATATGATCTCACTAATGCAGCTGAAATAATAAATGTTACAATTACCGGATCATCTTTCCTTAATGATCTTGCAATAGATAATACCGGAATGATGTATATTTCAGATTTTTCAGGCAGAAGAATTTACAAACTAAACACAAACACACAGGAGTTCTGGATTTTTGTTCCTAATACTACGAGTACTCCGAACGGTGTTTACGTAGACGCTGCGAGAAACAGGTTGCTGATTTGCTGCTGGGGCGGAAGCGCTCCTGTTCGTTCAGTTAATTTTTCCGATTCAGTAATTACTACCCTTGTAACAACTCCCTACTCAAATTGTGACGGCATATCACTCGACAGGTATGACAATGTTTATATTTCTACCTGGGGCATTCAATCGGTTGTGAAATATGATATTAATTTTGCAAATGCTCCTGTACCGGTAATCGGCAGCTTAAGCAATCCTGCGGATATTTATGTAAATAAAGAAACCGATACTTTAGCAATTCCCAATGCCGGCAACAACACTGTTGTTTTTCATTTCCTCGATAACCCGGTTGGGATAAATCATGTAAGCAATAATACTCCATCCTCGTTTGAGCTATATCAAAATTTCCCTAATCCGTTCAATCCGAATACAATTATTAAATATAATTTACCGGCTGCGAATTTTGTAACTTTAAAAATCTATGATGCTCTTGGAAAAGAAGTTATTGCATTAGTAAATGAAAAGCAGAACTCTGGTACTTACGAAGTAAACTTTAATGCATCCGGTTTATTTTCCGGGATTTATTTTTATAAACTTGAAGCTGTTGATCTTGAAAGCGGTTCTGGAAAGATTCACAGCGATATTAAAAAGATGGTGCTGGTAAAATAAGGACAATATCGTAATAGTAGTAAATGGTCATTTGTCAATAATAAACGTCCAAGGAATAAATTTATAATTTGAATCAAAAATTATTAAATATCTCGTAGTGACGATTGTAATGTCAGTTTGATATTATATTCAATCCCTAAGAGATTGGTTAAGTGATATTAATTTTCTCCACTTATATAATCCACACGGGATTAGAATATGAAATTTATAATAATAAAAAAAAATCCATCCTGAAGATTTTCAAGATGGATTTTGTTTTTGTAATTTTTCAAATTTTATTTGAGCAGTATCATCTTCTTTGTTTCTTTAAAATTATTTGAAGTTAATGTATAAAAGTATAATCCGCTTGTCAGTCCGTATCTATTGGCATCAAATGTAATATCGTAAGTTCCGGCACTTCTGTTTTCATTTAATAATTGGGCAACTTCCTGTCCTGCGATATTGAATACATTAAGTTTTACATTCGAATTTTCCGGTAAAGTAAATCTTATGTTAGTCGTCGGGTTAAACGGGTTTGGTAAATTTTGTTCGAGTGAAAATTTTTCAGGAATAGTATTAACAACATTATTTCCAATACCTGTCAGCATCAAATTACTTTTTAAAACATACAAACCTGTTTGCCTGTCGGAAGCTATGATCTTTCCCGAAGGAAACATATAAACTCCCCAGCATCCGTTATATGATTGAGAATTGTTTGACGGGTATGTATCGTACCAGGCAACTTCCTGAGGTGAATCGGGATTTGCGATATTAATTACTCTAACGCCTGCAGAGTAGTGGGCAACGATTGCGTAATCTCCGTATATTTCAATGTTATGAACTATAGAAGTTGTAATTCCTGTCGGCTGCCAGTTAGTGACATAAGTTATATTAGTAAGATCTTCTATATTCCAGATCTTCAAAAGATGCGGTGACACCGACCCGATTTCGTCCGTTACAAAAAGTCTTTTTTTGTTTGTAGTCAACGCAGTATTATGCGGACCTGATCCCGGCAAATTTGTAAAAGATGTAATCGAAGAAAGTGAAGCTTTGTTAGTTGCGTTTATTATAGAAACTTTTTCATCACCAATATTTGCAGCAAATATAGTATCGTCAACAATTCTGCTGTCGTGAACATAAAGTGAAGTCCATTTTCCTCTGACAACTGGTGTTTCAGGATCTACAGTAAGATCGAATATAACTATGCCTCCGTTTCCGACAAAACTTTCATTGCAGCCGTTAAGATAAAGGTATGGTCCGGACTGTGAAATAGAATGCGTGGATGAATGTGTCGGTGCAACGAACTTTTTGACAAGATGTACAGAATCGGGAAGATACTGCAGATCAACAATCTGAACACCGCTGTTGGATGCCTCCGATACAATATAAGCATAGTGTGAATAAGTTTTCATTTCTCTCCATGCACTATTTGGTCCGGTTAAAAAATCAACTTCATGAATATTTGCAGAATCGGTTATGTCAACAAACGCAGTTCCTGTTCCGCATCCGAGAATTGCATATTCGCGGCCATCCGGAGCTTTATAGCCCCAAATCGCTGAATAAGGATTGGTTGATGCATGTTGATTGAGATTTCTAAGAACATACATATTCTGATTTGGAAGCTGTGAATATGATTTTGAAATAAAGGTAAAAGAACATAAAAGTAAAAAAAGAATAATTAATTTTTTCATCTGAATTTATTTGTTGGGGTTAAAATTATTTTATTAATAACATTTTTTTTGTTTCGGAATATTTATTAGAACTATTTTCAACTTCCATATTATAAAAATATGAACCGCTGCTTAAGCTAAACTTATTTGCATCAAAGTTAATTTCATAACTTCCTCCGTCTCTTCTGTCATTTAAAACATTTGCTACTTCCTTACCCTGCAGATCATAAATATTTAATTTTACATTTGAATTTTCTTTGATCGAAAATTTTATGTTCGTTGTAGGATTAAACGGATTTGGATAATTTTGTTCGAGCCTGAAACTATTAGGCACATTAAAATTACTGTTTGAAATTCCTGATAATGATATGGTAGTTTTGATAACAAATAAGCCGCTACTTATATCAGATCCGATAATCTTTCCTGAAGGAAATTTATATACTCCCCAGCATCCCGAATAACTCGCACTGTTGCTCGAAGGATAAGTATCATACCATGCGACTTCCACTGGATTTTCCGGATTAGTAATATCAACTATCCTTATTCCTGCCCTGTAATGTGCAATGACAGCGTAGTTTCCGTAAATTTCAACATTATGAACTATAGCCGTTGTGATACCTGTCGGCTGCCATTCGGTTACAAATACAATGTTATTCAAATCCTGAATATTCCAAACATTCAATTTACCATTCGGTGAGCTGATTTCATTTGTTGTGAGTGTATATTTTCTGTCGATTGTAAAATCACTATTATGGGTTGAGACCTCCGAAGTTGGAAAAGATCTCCATGTTCTTACAAATTGAAGCGAGTTTTTATTAGTTGCATTGATAATAGATATTTGTCCTGTATAAATGTTTGATGCCCAGATCGTATCATTTAATATTCTGCAATCGTGAACATATAAAGTTGACCATTGCCCCATCTTAACAGGATTAATAGGATCAGCAATGTCAACAACGGTAACTCCGCCGTTAGTTGCCGAATTTCCTCCGTTTAAATAAAGGTAATGTCCTGATTGAGAAATAGAATGTGTTTTAGTGTAACCTGCATAGTTCCATGTCTTGACTAACTTAACTGAATCAGGTAGGTACTGAAGATCAATAATTTGCAAACCATTATTAGAAGGATTACTAGTAGAAGAAGCTTCAGTTACTACATAAGCATAATGAGAATATGTTTTCATTTCTCTCCAGCCGCTATTCAAACCCCTTACCGAATCAACTTCATGGATGTTTGCTGAGTCAGTAATATCTACAAATGATGTTCCAACCTGTGTACCGAGAATAGCATATTCCCTGCCGTCAGGAGCTGTGTAGCCCCAGCATGCTGAGTAACTGGAATAAAGATCGAGATTTCTTAGAAGATATGTGTTTTGATTTGGTAATTGTGAATACGAATTTGAAAAAATTATACTGAAAAGAAAAAGTATAGTAAGTGTTTTCATTTTTTGCATTTGATTATTTGAGTATTAGAATTTATTTTTTTTATATCATTTTTATGTTTCAGAATATTCATCCGGGCTAATGTCCACTTTTTGGATAATGAAATACGAAACATTGCTGAAGTTAAACCTGTTTGCCTCAAATTTAATTTCATAACTCAAAATTAAATTCATAATTAGTATTTCTTAAAAGAGTTGTGTTTTGATTTGCTAATTGAGAATACTGAAAATTCAATAAGAAAAGTAAAATTGTAATGCCGGTGAAGAAATATTTCATTAGAGATGGAAAAATAGTTTTAGTAAAATAACGATTTTGAAATTCAAATTCCAATACCATTTCAAATTAATTGAAATAGTTTACAATAGTTTCCAAAATATGTTTTAACATTTGCTCCCGAGTTAATATTTAAAAAAGACAAAAGCCGAAAAAATTTCTTCTTCCGGCTTTTTGCAATTGCAAATCTTATTATTACGGTTTTTTTACCGATACAAAATTAATCGCGTTATTATCTTGTATAGATGCATCTGTTATATCAACAACTCCATCGGCATTCAAATCAGTTACAACGTATCCTGTAACAAAATTAAAAGCGTCATTATCAATCAAACTTCCGTCACTTATATCAGTTACTCCATCCTGATCGACATCTCCACTGTATATTCCCCAAAGAACAAGTGCACTATCAACTATTTTCATATTATCCCCATATGCTTTTGTTATAGTATCTGTAAAGTCATAATTTATAAATGTACCGGGGTTGAAAACCTCTCCTCCCAATCTACTCCATGTCTCAATCGAATTCCTGTGTTTGATAACAATGTAATATATACCATTTATTTGCGGTAACAGGAACGATCCTATAAACGTAACTGAATCAATTGTTGATACAGCTGAATCTACGACATTATAAGGTGGAGTAGATGAATGAATATAGGCTTTTACAGTATCTGTTATATTCAATTTTTGAGAAGTGACATCATATAATCCTTCCGGAATAACTTTTATATTTACACCTGTAATAGGACCATTGCACGATCCGGGAACCGGCTGAAATCCTTTTGTAATAGTGTCATTGTCGCTTCCGTTTGTGAGCCATGAAATATAATTCACTACGCCCCCTTGAACACTGAATATTTTAGCCGATACGGATGCGTCCATTACTGCATTGTACCAATTACAAGGTGCATGTATGGTATCTGTATTTCCATTTAGCTCTTCATTATAAATAGCAATAATACTTTCGAAACTGTTATTTGTTATCATATTGGTGTTTTGTGTACCGTCATTTTGCTCGCCCAATAAAATATCTCCGAATGCACCCGATGCAGTTGCATTCCCTGAGAAGAAATTATTCTCAACAATTGTTCCGATTGCTCCGCTTAGTGTGTCAGTGTTACCTAACGAAGATAATGACATTCCGTATAATCCGTTTCCCGTAAAGGTATTTCTCGCAAAGTTACAATTCATAGGACCTCCCTGGAATCCAAGCTCGCTGTTATTATTAAATATGTTTTCAAGAAACATTACATCCTGAAAAGATCTTGAGCCTGCATTCATCCCTTTAACAAAACCCTGGAATAGATTTCCCTGTAAAAGAGGACTTCTCGGTGTAGAACTTGTTCCTACATTACGATTGCCATCAACCAGAAGTCCGTATGTGCCTCCACTTCCAAGGATATTATTATCTGTTAAATGCATTCCGGCAAACGAATGGTCTCCATTAAGAAAAATGACTTGAATAGATGCGGTTCCACCTACAAATTCGTTTTTATCAATCGTAACGTCTGTTAATCCCAAGTTAAACAAAAGTGCCTGCCCGTTTGAACTTGTTACTTTAAAATAATTATTTTTTAACTGCACATCATTAAGTGAAGATGTTAATGTTTGAATAATACCATTGGTATCATTGAGATTCCCGAGCATGGCAAATCCATCAATCACAGAAAACGATGAGCCGGAGAATAACTCGAATGCCGGTCCCGAGGCCGGAGAGATTACAGTTTCTAAAATCGGATCAGGAGGACTATTCACACGACCACGTGCGTCAACACCTGCCTTCAGTCCATTTAGTATCAGACTTTTTGAAAGCATAACATTTTCCGTAAAGATACCGGCACCTGCATTTAATGTATCATCTGTACTTGCTTCATCGACTGCTCTCTGAATTACTCCGTAAACAATATTCGTAAAAGACTTATTATCTACTCTTCTGTCATAAATGTTTAAAGCCCCTGAAATTGTATCGGTTGCGTTTTCCCAGAAGTGTATATAATTATTTGAAAAAGTATTTCCATTATTTATAATACCTTGATTTGAATTATATCCGGCGTTGCCACTGTCAGTCAATAATCCAACTTCATTTCCATTTAGAGTATTTGGATGAGGACCTGTCCCGCCAATCGTAGTAATTTTTCCCGTTGGAGTATTTGCCTGATCAACTCCTACACCGGAAAGCAAAATCCCGATTCCAACATTGGAAGAAGGACCATTATATAGATTACCTGTAATAAAATTTCCAGTAATTGTGCCGTAGGCTCCATCTTCGAACTGTATTCCTATTCCGCTATTTACATGCATTATATTTTGTCCTGTTATAATGTTGCCTGTAATAATAGCCTCTGTATTAATACCACTAATCAAGATGCCTGTATTTTGATAATCTTCAATTACATTATCAGAAATAATTAATCTTTGATTTAAATTTGTATTGTTCGTATGATTTGCAAAAAAGGCATCACCTGATTCTATGCTGTTAAAAGACGTATCTCTTATATTTTTGATCTTTGAATGTGAGAAAGTTCCGCTTGCTTCAAAATAATAGACGCCGGAAAATTGATCTCCGCTTCTCCCATCACCATCTATACATATATGAATGATATCAACAATATTATCTGAACCTGAGATATAAACAACCGGCCTGAAATCACTGCCATTTGCATTGCTCACAGGATTAAGTACGGCAGGCGCCTTAATGATTGACTGATTTGCATTTGCACTGTCATCACCGATTATTGTTATGGACTTGGTAATATTTATTTGTTCCTGGTATGTCCCCGCATCCACATACAAAGTATCTGATATTTTCGCTAATGCAATGGCATGAGTAATCGTTGCAAACGGTGCTGCTGCTGTACCTGCATTTGCATTATTACCAACAGTACCGGTGTATCTATCCCCTATTTGTGAATTATCGTTTACATAAAGTCTTGTAAGGAATTGACCATTACATGAATCTGGTACCGGCTGGAATCCTGCCGAAGCGGGATTATAATCTGTTCCGCTTGTTAACCATGGTGAATAGGGACACTTTCCGATTTCCACTCCATATAACTGTCGGTTTAACACGGGATTGTTTCCACCAAATTGTGAAGGTGTTATAGACAAATATTCCGGTTCGGCTGCATTAACCGGGAATGCTGACGGTGTGGATGTTCCATACCAGTTACAGCTGAATGTAAGACCTGAATGATCACCAGTTTGAACAGGTCCGTTATTGCGCTTAAAATTAATTTGTGAATACCAGTTGCCTGTAATGCTGTTATCGGTTACATGCACATTGGTGGCAACAACACCAAGCTCAAAATCATAATTAAACAGTACACCTTGCGTAAAATTATTTTCTATGAAATTGTTGTGTACTTCTGCGCCGCTGAAATTATTACTAAAGCATATACCGGCATAATTATCTTGAATCGTACACGTTGTGATCGATACATTCTGAGCATCGTTGACAAGAATAGCCTTATGGTTTCCGGTAAGATTTATGTTTTGAATAACATTTCCCGTAGTTTGTTCAGCAACTCTAATTCCATGAATTTTTGTTGAAGCATTCCATTCGGCAAGATTGGAACCATAGTCACGTGTGACAGTTACATCTTTTAAAATAACATTGGAAGCTGATATCAAAACTGTATTCGAGTCACCTGCATTAAGTCCTTTGATAATAGCTGCAGTTGATACGCCTTTAACGGTTAAAGATTTATCAATATTTATATCTTCGTTGTAAATTCCATTTCCAACATTAACAGTGAATCCATTAGATGCCGCATCTATGCCACGTTGAATAGAAGCCGTTGTTGTAACCGGTGAATAGTAACTATTTGTAGTGACATACAGACTATCCGAGACCCACGTAACTAATCCTACATTTGTAACATCTATCACATGATGAATCCGGTCTTCGATAATAAAATTATCCGTTGTACTAAAGGTGACACCGGAAAGGTTAACATTATTCGATCCGGCTAATTCAATATCGATACCTGCTCCATTACCAAGATGAGTATTGCCGAAGCTGATTCCCGAAAGATTAACAGCTGCACCGATAGTATCCAGTGATACACCTCTTGCAAAGCCGGAGAAAGTGGGTGAAGGATTTGTATTTATAACTACGTTACTCATGCTTACGGAATTAAGATTGGTATAATTAATAAATCCAATCCCGAATTTGTTTTTAGCTGTTCCGGTAATGTTTACATTACTAATCGTGATATTTCCAGCAGGCGCGACAGGTGTATTGCTTCGCAGCTCTATACCATAGCCTGCATCTGAATTTATATTTACATTACTTATGGTAGCCTTTCCATTAAACTTTAAAAATATTATGTCACCCTGATCTCCAATTTCTGAACTACCGTTACCGGTAAATGATGTACCGGTAATATTAACATTGGTTACTCCTGTAGACCCACTGACACCTGATAAGAAACCTTGAACTGCGTTGTTATTCATTTGGCCACTTGTAATTGTAAGACTATCTAGATTTGAATTGGAAGCAAGTTTTAATCCAACGTTATTATCGGAC
>JALYRX010000026.1 GCA_030855105.1 Bacteroidota bacterium
AAACCTTACAAACCTTACAAACCTTACAAACTTACAAACTTACAAACTTACAAACTTACAAACTTTACAAACTTTACAAACCTTACAAACCTTACAAACCTTACAAACCTTACAAACTTTACAAACCTTACAAACCTTACAAACTTTACAAACTTTACAAACTTTACAAACTTTACAATCCTTACAAACCTTACAAATCTTACAAACTTTACAAACTACACACTCAACTTAGCTTTACTTTCTTGACATTACGTATCGGCTGACCGAGAAATCTCTCACTTATCTCTTTAAATTTTTTTTGAAAATCAGTCACATAAAATTTATGCTGACCGTTTTTCTTTTGATTGTTCAACAGGTTTTCCTGTGCGAGTATACGCTTGACTTCTTTTGCGGCTTCTTCTCCCGAATCAATAAGATTTATTTTTTTCCCGAGAACTTTAGAAATAATTTTTTTCAAAATCGGGTAATGCGTACACCCGAGAATTAAAGTATCTATATTCAATTTTTTAAATTCTGATAAATATTCTTTGGCTATCAGCTCAGCAATCTTATTTTCAGTCCAGCCGTCTTCAGCGAGCTGAACAAATAAGCTGCATGCTTTAGAAAATACATCTATGTTTATGTCAATCTTATGAATCTGTGTTTTGTATGCAAAGCTCTGAACTGTCCCTAAAGTCCCGATAACTCCAATTTTAAAATTATTAGTTTTGGAAATTGCGGCTTTACATCCGGGTTTTATAACACCGACCACCGGTACATAGGAAATCTTTCTCAGGTAAGGAAGAGCAACAGACGAAGCGGTATTGCATGCAACTACAACCATTTTAACATTTTTATTCAAAAGAAATTTTGTAATTTCAATTGAATATTTTATTACAGTTTCTTTGGACTTTGTACCGTAAGGAAGCCGTGCCGTATCGCCGAAATAAATTATGTTTTCATTAGGCAGAATTTCGAATAATGATTTCGCAACTGTAAGACCGCCGATACCGGAATCAAAGACACCAATCGGATTTTTAGAGGAATTAACTTTTTTCAAATATTTAAAACGAACTTTGAATTGATTACTCCAAAAATAACTAATTAACTAACAAACTTAAACTATGATTGAATGATAAGTAGGAATTAAACTATGATTGAATGATAATGATTACTATAATCTTATCACTTTCTTTACAAACTTTATAAACTTTACAAACTTTACAAACTTTATAAACTATACAAACTATACAAACTATACAAACTATACAAACTTACAAACTTACAAACTTTAAAACTTTATAAACTTTACAAACTTTACAAACTTAATTAACTAACAAAGAATTATGAAAAAATTTATTATGAACTTCTCACAGATTTTACGAACAATTAAATTTTTATCAACTTTACCAACTTTAAAAACTTTAAGAACTTTCATTACTGTATTCTTTCTCCTCACTAATTCATGTTTCGCTCAATGGCAATGGCAGAATCCTTTACCGCAGGGAAATATTTTGTTCGGTTCTTTTTACATTAACTCAAACACAGGATGGGCTTGCGGTGACGGAGGTACTATTATTAAGACAACAAACGGAGGATTAAACTGGATCATCAATCCGACAAAAACAAAAGAAAGCATAAGGTCGCTTAGTTTTGTAGATGATAACATTGGATTGGCTTGCGGGCTTTACGGGACTGTATTAAAAACAACAAACAGCGGAACAAGCTGGGATAAAATAGAATTAAATACAACCGGGAATTTATTCGGCGTAAGATTTTTAAATATGCTTACAGGATTTATTGTTGGAGACACCGGTATTATTTTAAAAACCACAAACACCGGTTTGACATGGGAAAGAAGACAGACAAATGTTTTCCGTACTCTTACTTCGGTCGCGGTCAAGGATTCAATTGTGCTGAGTGCAGGATTGAACGGAGCGCTTGTCCGTTCAAGTGATTACGGTGAAACTTTTCAAATCGCAAATCCAAACAATATAAATTATTTATTTGATGTAATGTTCAAAGATGAAAATACTGCTTTCATAGCGGGTGCGTACGGAACAATACTCCGGAGTACAAATGACGGTTTAAGCTGGTCTGCAACTTCGACAACAACCAACAGATGGTTTTATTCAATTTCCTTCGGAGATGAGAATACAGGATTTGCGACAAGCGATTATGGAAATATTTATAGAACTACAAACGGCGGATCTAACTGGACTGCATTCGGAACACCAACATCCGAGTTTCAATATTCAATCCATGCATCCGGGGTTAATAATGTAATCAGTGTCGGTAATAAAGGCACAGTCTTAAAATCAACAAACGGCGGAGTTAACTGGATTGAGCATTCCTCCGGTTTCAGAAATTTTTTATTTTCAGTTGACTTTCTCGATGAGGACCACGGTATGAGCTGCGGCTCACAGGGAACGATCGCAATAACATCCAACAGCGGTTTAAGCTGGCAAAGAGTTCAGGCAGCCGGCTCGAATTCATACTTGAATCAAATTGATATCGCAAGCAGCAGCACAGGATATTGTGTCGGGGAAGATGGATTGATTTTGAAAAGTACAAACTCCGGTCTTAACTGGAGCCAGTTGAATTCGAATGTAACAGTCGGGCTTTATGCTTTGCAATTCTTCGATGAAAACACAGGCTGGATTTGCGGAGATTCGGGTACATTGATACATACTACAGATGGAGGAAATAACTTTTCGACACGTGATTCGGGACATGCATATTATATAAGCGATATAAGTTTTATAAATCAAAACACCGGCTGGTATTCGACAGGTGAAAGGAAATTTTATAAGACGACAGATGCAGGACAAAGTTGGTTTGTCCCGCATTCAAATACTTTCACCGGTGGATTAGGTGCAATTCAATTTGTAAATCAAGATATAGGTTTAAGCTTTACATACAATAATTTAATTTTAATTTCGACCGACGGAGGAAGCAACTGGACTGAAACAAACATCCCTTCCGGAAATTATCTTAATAATGTTTTTGCAGTAGACGATCAAAATTTTTGGGCGATAGGAGATTTCGGCTTTACCTACCGAACTACAAACAGGGGGCAGGACTGGTATGAAGAAGGTGATAATAATTTCAGTGACAGGCTGGCGGGAATTTATTTTATAAATCCCAATACAGGCTGGATCACAGGAGGAAACGGTCTCATTGCAAAATTTACAAACACAATGAGCATTATAGCATTAAACGAAAATCATAGTACTCCTGAGAGTTTTACTCTTTATCAAAATTATCCTAATCCTTTTAATCCAACTACCAGTATTAAATATCAAATAATAAATAGTAATTTTGTTGAGTTAAAAGTTTATAATGTTTTGGGAAATGAAGTTGCAACAATAATAAATGAAAAACAAAATGCCGGAGTATATACTGTTGAATTTGACGGAGCTGATTTATCGAGTGGAGTTTATTTTTACAAATTAATAGTTGGTAACTCTTACATTGAAACGAAGGCAATGCTTTTATTGAAATAATGTTATGAAAAAATTAATTCTGATAAAAATCATTCTTCATTATTCATTGTTCAGGCGCAGTGGACTCTAGGGGATTGATCTTTTGTGTTATTAATTTCTACCAAATATTAAATCCCTATAGGATTTAATTAAGATTTCTTATTAGAATCTAATTTTGATAAAAGTTATATTTGAAAAATAAATCAGCAAAAATATTTTTTAATTGGTTGAGAACTAACAATTGAAATTTTATAACTGCTCAGTACTGTTCACAATTTATTAAATTTATTAATCCCAATAAAATAAGTAATGTTAAAATATCTTTTTATAACTTTTCAACTTTTTTTTTTCACATATGTAACGAAAGCTCAATATGAAATCGTACCTGCATTTCCAAATCTTGCTGCATTTTCACGTCCCATAGAACTTCTGAATGCCGGAGACGGATCAAACAGGTTATTTCTTGTACAGCAAAGAGGGATAATTTATGTATTTAATGACTCTCAGGAAACATCAAACAGAAAAATATTTATTGATATCTCATCTAAAGTTTCACAGACTTATTTTGACCACGGTTTATTAGGAATGGCATTTCATCCCGATTACGATAACAATCATCACTTTTATGTTTATTTCACATTCGATAGTGCCAGCACAACAGCGCCATTCTGGTCAAGAGTTTCAAGATTTACATCGAGCATTACAGATTCCGATACGGCATTAATAAATACTGAATTAATTTTATTAACAGTTCCTCAGCCCCGCCCCGGTCATAAGGGCGGTAAAATTTCTTTCGGACCAGATGGTAATTTTTATATTTCATTCGGTGATGGAGGAATCGGAGGTAATCCCGCCAGCAACGGACAAAATAAATCAACCCTTCTTGGAAAAATATTGAGAATAAACCTTGACGATGTTTCTGTGGGACAAAAATATTCAATACCATCAACTAATCCTTTTTTTCAGAATACGGAAGGATTTAAAGAAGAAATCTATGCTTATGGTGTAAGGAATATTTGGAAATTTAATTTTGATTATTCAACAGGCTTATTATGGGCAGGCGAAGTGGGACAAAGTGCTTATGAAGAAATTAATTTGATTGAGAATGGAAAAAATTATGGCTGGGCTGAACTGGAAGGATATCATTGTTATGGGAATTTAAAATGTGATTCTAGCGATACAAATTTTACACCGCCAATAATAGAATACCCTCATGACAGCGGTTCGGCTGTAACAGGTGGATATGTTTACAGAGGTTCTCTGCATCCTGATTTGTATGGCAAATATATTTTCGGAGATTATATCCAAGGTAAGATTTGGGGTTTAACTTATGAAGGAATAAATCCCTCATCATATGTCCAATTGTTGGATACGGATTTTGGTATTTCTACATTCGGTACAGATGAGAGTAACGAAATTTATTTTTGTAAATTTTCACAGACAAACGGTACAATTTATAAATTATCTAACTTAGATGTAATAACTTTAAATTTGAAAGTTATTATGGAAGCATTTTACAATTCGTCAACTAATACCTTAAATGCAAGAGATACTGTAAGTGTATATTTGCGGCATGTATCAAATCAGGATTCTATTGCTGATTCATCGAGAATTTTTATAGACTCGGTTAGCTTTGGCGGTTTGTGTTTTTTTCAAAACGCTCCAAGCGGTAATTATTATATTATGGTCAAACATAGAAATAGTCTCAAGACATGGAGCAAATACGGCGGAGAATTTTTAACCGGGGGAAATGTGTCCTTTTATGATTTTACTTCTGACAGTACAAATTCATGTGGGAATAATCTGATTCGCGTAGATAGCAACAGATATGCAATATACAGCGGAGATGTTAACCATGATGGAGTGATTGATCTGAGTGATATGCAGCTTGTTGACAATGCTGTCTATCGTTTTGTTTCCGGATATTCCCGTGCTGACATAAATGGAGACGGGTTTGTCGATTTTACTGATCTCTCTGTAGCCGAAAAGAATTCAAGAAATTTTATAGCTGAAATTATACCATAATTTTATTTTAATAAAATTTATTAATGGTAGAAAGATCCCTAGGCTTAAATAAATGAAGCTAAAAATTTTCAATATTAAATTTCTTGTATTGAATTTTCTTATGACTTAAATCGTAAATTTCTTTTTATTAAATTGCATTAAAAAAAAATGAAGCACACGCATATTTTAAAGAATGCTCCGGAGAAAGATAAGGTTTACAGAGTTGAGTTTAACGGAAGTGAATTATATGACGCAAAGATTTTAAGTTATGACGGCGGCTGCTGGGCTAAAATTAAAATTGAAAATGTTTTGCCATCAGAAAATGAAAAAATGTATAAGGAAGGTCAGGAGTTTGATTTGAAGTTGGGATATTATAAACTGTATGAACCGGAAGAGACTAAATGATCTTATCCGAAGAAGATATACAGTTATCGGATAAACAGATAAAGTTTGTTAAAGGGGGTTGGGGAATTGAAGTTGCTGAAGATACAATTGTAAAAAAAATAATTTACGAATCGGATGGTTTGGAAGTCAGCGGTTTCTTAGCTCACCCGAAAAATATAATTCAAAAGTATCCGTTGATTATTTGGAATCGCGGCGGTAATTGTAAGGAGGGGATGATTGATGATTTCCTTGCAAAAGGAATTTTCGGTGAAATTGCTTCATGGGGTTATGTAGTTTTGGCTTCACAATACCGGGAGAAAGATGAGTTTGGTGGAAAAGATGTTAATGACGTTTTGAATTTGATTCCTGTAGCTGAGAATATTTCTTTTTGTGAATCAGGCAAAATCGGGATTGAAGGATGGAGCAGGGGAGGTATGATGGCTTATATAGTTTTGACATTGACGAAGAGTATTAAATGTGCGGTGATAATTTCAGGATTGGCGGATTTATTCCGGAGTGAAGAAAGCCGCAGTGACCTGGTAAAAGTTTATGAAAAGCTTTTTGGAAGCCATGATGAGAATGAATTTATTGAGAGAAAGAAAAAACGTTCCGCTGTTTATTTTGCGTTTAAAATAAATAAAGCAACAAAGATATTACTTATTCACGGAACGTCAGATAAGAGAGTCTCACATCAGGATTCGGTCGATATGTATGAAAGGCTAAAGGAAAACGGGATTCCATGTGAACTGAAGCTGATTGAAAACGGAGATCATTACTTAAAAAAAAATCGCGAAGAAATAGTTAAACTGAGAAGAGACTGGTTTGATAAATTTTTGAAGAATTAATTATTGACTGAAGTTAATCAAACGTCTGGGTTTTCATTTTAAAACCACGCCTAATGGGGCTCTCAGATTCTCAATGTAGCCGCAGACTTTATGCCTGCGAATATTAAAGATTACCCAACCATAATGGTTGCGGCTACAATAAATTTAGACTTTTTAGACAGCCCTAAAGGGGGAGGTTGATAAAGAGCTTACTTTTGAAATTCACTTACAACATTTTTGATTTATAAAAGTTTGAATCGGAAAAAATAGTCGTTTGTGCAACTTCAGTTATTGAATATCGTTTTAAAATTATTTATAAAGAGTTTTAATTTAAAATAAAGAAAGGAATATAAAAAAATGTATGACCCGATAATGGTTCAGCCCATGAGAAACCAAGCAACAGATATTGGATTTAAAGAATTATTGACTCCGGAAGAAGTAAATGCAGAATTAAAAAAGAAGGGAACTACGCTGGTTTTTGTAAATTCTGTCTGCGGATGTGCAGCCGGAAAGGCGAGACCCGGACTTTCGATTGCGATTGACTGGGCAAAAGAAAATAATGCGCTTCCGGATAATTTAGTTACCGTATTTGCCGGCATGGAAAAAGATGCAGTGGACGAAACACGGAAGTTTTTTACGGGGTATGCACCTTCATCTCCGCAAATGGCTTTGATCAAAGACGGAGAGCTTGTTCATATGATCCAGAGATTCGAGATTGAGAATAATGATGCCAATGCAGTAGCAAATAAAGTTGCCGGAGTGTTAAAACAATATTGCAGTAAAGTAAATGCTGATAATGTTTAAAAAAAACTTGAAATAAGTATTACAAAAAAACCAAAGTATATTTGCTTTGGTTTTTTTTTGATGAACATTTAGATGTTATCACTAAAAAGAAAATGTGTTTACACCTATTTATTTATTTGAATATAATCATCAGTTTTGTATAGAAATATTTCTAACTGCTCTTTAATACCATATTTCTTTAATACTATATAAAGGAATGAAATTGGAATTTAAAAGCTATTACTATTAGTTATATCTTCTAATTAATAATTTTTATTATTCTTTATATTGCTATAAATTTTATAAAGGGAAAATGAGTTAATTATTTCCTACTTGAATTAACTAATAATTCATTATAAGTTGATTCAATTTTTAAAATATTTATTTAAAGAATTATCTGAGTAATGAAAGAATACTTTTTATTTTTAAATAAAGAAAAATAATACCCGAAATTATTTTAAATTTTAAATGAAAATCACAAATGGACAGTAACTTTTCAAATAGGGTTCAGGATGTAATTAGGTTAAGCAGGGAAGAAGCAATACGCCTTGGTCACGATTACATCGGTACTGAACACCTCTTATTAGGAATAATAAGAGAAGGTGAAGGTATTGCAATTAAAATATTTAAAAATCTTGGTGCAGAGGCATTCAAGATTAAAAAGACAGTTGAAGATACAGTCAGACAATCCGGAGGGACATTGACGGTTGGAAATATTCCACTTACCAAACAAGCGGAAAAAGTTTTAAAGATAACATATCTTGAAGCAAAGTTATTTAAATCGGATGTGATCGGAACGGAGCATTTGCTGCTTTCGATTTTACGTGAAGATGATAACTTAGCAGCTCAGATACTTCATCAATTCAACATTAATTACGAAGGAGTTAAATCGGAATTACTGAATATTCTAAGCGGTAAACCATCCGGTAATCAGCCGACTTCAAAAGCAACAGCTGAGAAAAAGCAGGAAAGAAGCAAGACTCCTGTGCTGGATAATTTCGGCAGGGATTTAACTAAGATGGCAGTTGAAAATAAATTGGATCCGATTGTAGGCAGAGAAAAAGAGATTGAAAGAGTTGCACAGGTGCTAAGCAGAAGAAAGAAAAACAATCCTGTTTTGATAGGTGAGCCAGGGGTTGGCAAAACTGCCATAGCAGAGGGCTTAGCTGTTAGAATTATCAACAAAAATGTTTCGAGAGTTTTGCATAATAAAAGAGTAGTAACTCTTGATCTTGCTGCTTTAGTTGCCGGGACCAAATACAGGGGACAATTTGAAGAAAGAATGAAAGCAGTAATGAATGAATTGGAAAAAGCAAAAGACGTTATCTTATTTATTGACGAGCTTCATACTATAGTAGGAGCAGGAGGTGCAAGCGGATCTTTGGATGCATCAAATATTTTCAAGCCTGCATTAGCAAGAGGTGATTTGCAATGCATCGGTGCAACCACACTGAATGAGTACAGGCAGTACATTGAAAAAGACGGGGCACTGGACAGAAGATTTCAGAAAATTATGGTAGAGCCGACAACAGTCGATGAGACATCACAGATATTAACTAATATTAAGAATAAGTATGAAGACCATCACAATGTAAGATACACTGACAAAGCAATCGATGAAGCTGTTCGTCTTAGCGACAGATACATTACCGACAGGTTTTTACCTGACAAAGCAATTGATGTTATGGATGAAGCAGGTTCGAGAGTACATTTATCAAATATAATTGTTCCTAAAGAAATTGTTGACCTTGAAGGTGAGATAGAAAAGATAAGACAGTTTAAAAATCAGGTCGTGAAGAATCAAAATTATGAAGAAGCTGCCCGGCTAAGAGATACTGAGAAGAAGGCATTGACTGATCTTGAACAGTTAAAATTGGACTGGGATATTAAATCACAAAGTATGGTGTACGAAGTCACTGAGAAGAGTGTAGCTGATGTCGTGGCCATGATGACAGGAATTCCTGTTAATCAAATAGCGGAAGCAGAGTCAGAAAGATTGATAAAGATGGAAGAACATTTGAAGGGAGTCGTGATTGGTCAGGATGAAGCCGTTATTAATATTTCAAAAGCTATAAGAAGAGCAAGAGCAGGATTAAAAGATCCTAACAGGCCTATCGGATCATTTGTGTTGTTAGGGCCTACAGGAGTTGGAAAGACAGAGTTAGCAAAGCAGCTTGCAACCTTTTTATTTAATTCCGAAGATTCTTTGATCAGGATTGATATGAGTGAATACATGGAGAAGTTTAATGTATCAAGACTTGTCGGAGCTCCTCCGGGATATGTTGGTTATGAAGAAGGCGGTCAGCTGACAGAAAAAGTAAGAAGGAAGCCATATTCGGTTGTTCTCCTTGATGAAATAGAAAAAGCACATCCCGATACATTTAATATTTTATTACAAGTATTGGATGACGGGGTTTTGACTGATGGTCTTGGAAGAAAAGTTGATTTTAAAAATACCATTATCATCATGACTTCTAATATCGGGACGCGAGATATAAAACTAGATAAAGTATTCGGATTCGGCGAATCATCAAATAAAACTAACTATGAAAAGATAAAAAGTACAGTAGAGGAATCGGTAAAGAGAGTATTCTCTCCAGAGTTTTTGAACAGGGTTGATGAGATGATAATTTTTAAGCAGTTAGAAAAAGAAAGCATTCTAAAGATAGTAGAGATAGGAATTAATAAACTGTTATCAAGGATACAGCTGCATGGCGTCAAAGTTGATGTACCAAAAGCGGCTTTGGAATTTTTGGCTGATAAGGGATTTGACCAGAATTTTGGTGCAAGGCCACTTAGAAGGGCTATTCAAAAATATCTTGAAGATCCTCTCAGTGAAGAAATTTTAAAAGGAAATTTCAAAGGCGGAGGAAAGATAAAAGTAAAATATAAAAAAGGAAGTGATGAGCTGACTTTCATTGATGACAAAAAAGAAAAGGAAGTAGCGGTTGAAGAACTGGAAGAGACTAAGGAAAACCGGGAATAATTTAATATGCTTAATAAAGGGCCTTTTAATGCAATGATTACCTCTGTCGGGCATTATGTACCCGACAGAGTTATTGATAATAAATACTTTGAACAATATTTGAATACAAATGATGAATGGATAAAAAGCAGGACGGGAATTGAACAAAGAAGAAGATTAGATGCTGATAAACCTACCTCTTATATGGCTGTTAAGGCAATTGAAATGCTGCTGGCAAACAGGAAAATCGGAATTGAAGAAATTGATTTGATTGTAGTTGCAACTGTCACTCCTGATATGATCTATCCTTCCACTGCATGTGTTATTCAAAAAGAAATGGGAGCAAAGAATGCGTGGGGCTTTGATATTCTTGCAGCTTGCTCGGGATTCATTTTTTCATTAGCAACTGCTGTGCAGTTTATACAATGCGGCTCACACAAAAAAGTAATTGTAGTCGGAGCTGATAAAATGTCAGCGATTACAAATATGGAAGACAGAAATACCTGCATATTGTTTGGTGATGCTGCAGGTGCTGTTTTACTTGAGCCTACAGAAGACAAAAGCTATGGAATACTGGATTCGATTTTGAATATAGACGGAGAAGGCGGAAAATATTTATACCAGCTTGGCGGCGGAAGTCTTAATCCTGCATCACATGAGACAGTTGATAAAAGTATGCATTATGTTTACCAGGATGGAAAGACAGTTTTTAAAGTAGCTGTAAAAGGTATGGCAGATGTTTCTTATGAAATAATGGAAAAGAATAATTTAAAAGGCGAAGATATTTCTTATCTTGTTCCACACCAGGCAAATCTAAGAATCATTACAGCTTGTGCCGAACGCATGGGAATATCTATGGATAAGGTGATGGTAAATATTCACAAATACGGTAATACAACTTCTGCAACAATTCCTACCTGCATTTCCGAATACTGGCAAAACGGAAAACTCAAAAAAGGTGACAATATAATATTATCGAGCTTTGGAGCCGGTTATACATGGGGTTCAATACTTGTAAAATGGGTTTATTAGACATTAACAATTATAGTTAAAAATATTTATCTTAAAGTAAAATGTTTTTAGATTATAAACGAATGTTTAGTCAGACTTTAATTTCATTTGCAAAGATAAACGTCGGACTTCGGGTTTTAAATAAGAGGGAAGACAGTTATCATGATTTGGAAACCATCTTTTATCCGATAAAGCTCTATGATGAAATTTCAATTGACATTCAGAAATCCGATTCAAACTACAATTCAGTAATACTTAAATCAAACAAGCCATATATACCGCTCACCAAGGACAATCTTTGCTACAAAGCAATTGAGATTTTTTTTAAGAACTTTAAGATAAAGGAATGTTACAAAATAAATTTGAATATAAAAAAAAGTATTCCAGTAGGCGGGGGTCTTGGAGGCGGGAGCTCAAATGCAGCTGCAGTATTAAAATTTCTTATAAAGTATTTTAATATTGACATAAATGCAAACAGGAAACTAATTCTGGACCTTGCGTTATCAATAGGTAGCGATGTTCCGTTTTTTTTATTGAATAAACCATGCTATGCCGAGGGAAGGGGAGAAAAAATGTCCGTACTCCCTGAATTTAAAATTGATTATGATATCCTGGTTATCAATCCAAATGTTCATGTTTCAACAAAATGGGCTTTTGAAAAACTAAATTTAATACCGGGTCAAAAAAAAGATAGTATATTAAAAGGAGTCCAAAAGTTTGAACTAAACAATATTGATAAATTCAAAAATGATTTTGAAGATATTGTATTAGAAAAATATGGAATCTTAAGACAGATCAAGGAAGAGCTGATAAAAATGGGTGCTGTATTTTCATCAATGAGCGGCAGCGGGGCGACAATGTATGGTATATTTGATAAAGAAAATAAAGACACTTTAAAAAAATGCGATGAATATTATAGCTCTAAAAAATATTTTACTTTTATATCCGTTTGAATTAAAATGTTACATTCAAATTTGCCACAGGAATTAATTTTCTCTCACCAAGATACGAATATTTATTTTCCATGTGCACTCCGGTTTTTACTTTTAAATTTTTATTGAACATTGAAACACTCCATGCTGCATCGGCTGCACTTAGAATGTGATTTACAATAACAAGTGATGTCATGGTAGACGCATTATTATAATAATCATTTGCCTGCTGACGGTCAACAGAATAACTTGAATACATCGAAGTCTTGTATGTAATATAATTATTTCTGTTCACTACCATTAAATCTGCATCTCCCCAGCCCGGAACAAAGTTTTGATATTTCCCTATCAATTCATAATATTGCTGATCGCCAAACGGAGGTAACTGATGTGAAAAATTTTGTGCCTCAACAGTATTTACCTGTCTTCTTAATACCTCAAGGTTTGATGTAAGAGGATCCGATATAGCTCCGGAACCTGAAAAGCCTTGCTGGACCAGCCATTGTGCATATTTATTCAAGCTCCAGTTTTGGTTTGCAAAAGCTTCATACTGATCTGTTTGCTCATTGCCTTTACTTTGAAATGATCCGTATGCTATCCAAAGGCCGGTTTCTATTGCAAGAAAAATTGCTCCCTTAAGATAATGCTTTGAATAAAATTCTCCCGTACCGGGAATTATTCCTGAAAATAAAGCTCCTAAATAAGGAGATTTTTCTCCCACTTTTGCCTGATCGGATATGTTAATATTTATTTCTCTGTCTTCGAAATTATCTTGATTTATAACTTTATCACTCAATTCCGACTTCCGAAAATTTTGAGAAACTTCAGTAAGTGATTGTGATATGGAGTAATCATTAGAGGAAATAATTAATAAGGATACGAAAATAATTTTTACAGTGTTCATACTTTTGTATTTAATAATAGATTTTTTTTAAAAATAATGCGTTGGCTGGTAAATAACAAACATTAATCTTTTCTCCTTTTTTTATTTTTGCTTTTATATTTTTTAAAATTATTTTTTTCCTTCCTATATCTAAAGCACATCCGATAACAGCTCTTACCATCGAATGTAAAAATCGATTTGCTGTTATTGAAAAAATTATTTCATTTTTTGATTTAACAATTTTGTACCGGAGATCGTATATTTTACATAAAAAATTTTTCCTGTCCTTTTTGTTCTTGCAAAAAACCTTAAAATAATTAAGCTTTAAAATGAATTTAAAAAACTCGTCTATTTTCTCAAAATCAAATTCAGAAGACACTTTATAATAATAATCTCTCTCTATTGATTTCTTCCGTGTTGTTAATTTATATTCATACTCTCTTTTTTTTGCAGAGTATCTCGAATGAAAAGCAGGATTAGCATACGAAATTTTTTTTATTGTGATGGTACCTGGTAAAACTGAATTTGATGAATAGATAAAATTTTTAAAATTAATCTTTTCTTCATACTTAAAATTTGCAACCTGATTATATGCACTCACTCCGGCGTCAGTTCTGCCCGCACCAAAAAGAACAATTTTACAATTTAAGATTTTTTCAATTGAAGATTCAATCTGTTCCTGAACCGTATCCGATGTATACTTCTGTTTCTGCCATCCCTTAAAGTTTTTTCCGTCATATTCGATTACAAGTTTATAATTATACAATGAATCTGTTCTAGAATTTTTGCTAAAAATTTTTGCTAAGATTAATTTTAACACCGTCAAAAGAATAATTTTCTTTATATAACAATTCGGGTTCAACGTTTATAGATGATGTTTTTTTGTTTACCTTATTTGTCAATAAATAAGCGCTGATTCCGCTGACAATTCTGTTGGCAATCAACATGCTTCCGAAGATTATTCTGTTATTGTATGCTCTTTCACTCGCTTTGCGCTGAGATTCAAATACATCCCTGTTGCTTGTATTATCCCAATCCCAGTAATATTGGTTAACATCATATAAAGAGCCATACTCCCCAAACAGAAGCTGGTCAATATTATATTCATAAATATTGTTAAAATTTCCAACGTTTGCAAAATAATTGTCATCCTTATCACCGGTATTTGTAACTTTTGCATGCTCAACGGAAAAAGTTTTTGCATCATTTATCAGATCATTGCCATAAATTTCATATGCTCCTAATCCAATCCATGAAGCTACATCAAATCCGAAAAAATATTTTCCCACGTCCATCCTGCCAATATAATAATGACCGGCACCGGGAAGTATTACCGAGAGTAATAAAGCAAACGCAGGTGATTTCTGAGATGGTGCAGTTGAAGAATTGATTGATAATTGTTTTATTGAAACAGGAGATTTTAAAATCTCGTCTTTTAAATTCCGGATGTCATTTTTTTTGACCATTGATCCGTCTTGAGAATAGCATTCGACGGAGAGCAATAAGGAAATATTTATAACAGCTGCAATTAAAAATTTCATTTTTGTGAGATATAATTTTGAAGTGAATTGATTCTTTTTTTAAATTCTTCCGGCTTTAAAAAACCCGTAACTCTGAGGTTCTTTATTTCTTCCCCTTCTGAATCCATAAAAACCACTACAGGCAAACCCTTTATATCGAATTTGTTGGTAATGTTTTCATTTTCTTTTGTTAGATCTACTTTGATTGTATTTAACTCTTTGGACAATTCGATTATTTCGGGATTTGTATAAGTGTATTCATCGAGTTCTTTACATTGTGCACACCAGTCGGCATAGAAGTCAATCATCACGGGCTTTTGATCCGAAGCGATACTTTGATCGATTGCATCAAGAGAGGTCAGCATCTTCCACTTCACTTCTTCACTGGCACCTGCGGGTTTTAACATCCATGTCCCGTAAACAATTGCACTGATTGCAAGAAAATATTTTATTTTTGTATAGACCAATGAGGAGTGTCCTTTCTTGTTAAATAAAATTAAATACACTCCTGATAATATTATATAAAAAGGAAATATTAAATTGAAAATATTTTTGGGAATTAAGGGTTCTAACGTGTTCAAAGCCATTCCGAATAATATTAAGCCGAAAATTACTTTTACTCCCTCCATCCATTCTCCCGAGCGCGGAAGCTTGCTAATGGAGCTTGATGAAGCAGCAAGAAAAATATAGGGAAGTCCTAAACCCATTGAAAGTATAAAGAATAATAAAAATCCTGTCAATGGATTTCCAAGTTTTCCAACGTATACAAGCAAGCTCAAGACAAATGGACCTATACACGGTGCAGCAATAAATCCAACGGTTAGTCCCATAAGTAAAGAACCGAGATATCCCGAGCGATTTTTATTTCCCATTAATGCTAATTTCTGCGGCACCCGTATTTCGAATAGTCCGAACATACTTGCACCCAATGCAAGCATAATTAATGCAATGACAACAATGACAATCGGATTCTGCAATGCATTTCCAAGCAGACCGCCGGTTAGTGCTGCAAAAACACCAAGCGCTGAATATGTCACAGACATTCCCAAGGCATAAAAAACACCCATCAAAATACTTTGTGATTTGCTTCCGCTGGCTTGTGCTCCGAAAAAACTTACTGTAATTGGAATTAAAGGATAAACGCATGGAGTCAGGTTCAAAGCAAGTCCGCCAAGAAAAATTAAAACCAACGCGGCTGCCAAGCCTTTTTTCTCAATCCAGTCCGAGACCTGATCCTCATCTGAAGGCGGTACATCAGTTCTTTGATTTTCTTTTAAAGTTGATTTTGCATCATCGGATTGATCGGATATTGAAGTGGGATTCGAAAAATTTATGTTTTTAAATATGTCCGGGATTAGTTCTGTTTTAGAAGGATTGTTTTTATCAATTTCGATTTTTACATTTTCAGTTATAGATTTAGGAGGGTAACATACTTTATCATCACAAGCCTGGTAATTCATCTTTATTGGAATTTCAAACTTACCATTTTCCAAATCAACCGATGGCAAAAATATTAATCCTATTGTAATTTCTCCTTCATAAACATTCAGTTCATTATCGCTGAATTCAAATTTCAGATTTTTGTCTTTCGGAAAAAACGTATTCAATAATTTAAATTTATCAGAGGAACTAGTAATAGTTGTTTTGATTAAAGCAGGATCATTAACATCGTATGAATTAATATGATAGTTATTGAGAATAGAAATCTTCAGAGCAATTTTTATCGTATCTTTTTGAGAATATTTTTCTTTAGAAGTATACGATTGGATTTTAATATAGTCTGAAGTTTGAGAGATTACTTTATCCTGGGAAAAGAAAAATAAAAAAACAAATAAGATCTTAAATATATTTACCGGCATTTGATTAAATTAGGAACTATAAATTATTACACTTAAGTTATATGAGGAAGTAATATAACACAAATAAAAAAAACAAGCTACTAATAATATTAGTTTCATTAATATTTTAAAGTCATTCTTGACATTTCAATGGTATTTAGTGTATTTTTGTATAAGCAAATATCTAAGAAAGTTTAAAAACAGCCTTTAATCACGTATTTACGCAATCTTATATAAATTATTAATAAAATAATAGGAGAATTAAAAATTGAAACCAGCAGTAAAATCAAAAAGCGACAACCCTTTAAGTGAGCTTATAGATGATAATGTTTATAATACTTTAAAGAAATATAAACTCCTTGATGAAAAGGCAATAAGAGATTACAAAATAAGACAGATGTATAAAGAAATGAGAAGAGAAATGAGTGCCGGTGAAGCAATTGATAAAATTCAGGAATTATTCCCTTATTTACAGTTCGATACAATAAGAAAAATTGTTTATCAAGTTTCAAAATAATTTTGTAAAGCTTAATAGAAACAGCCGATCCGATTCTTTAGGGTCGGCTTTTTTTTTTGGATATTAAAATTAAATTATGAATTTAAAAAATGAAGATGTCGAAAAAATTCTGACGGAATTTATCAAAAATGAAACGTACCGTACCGGAATAAAAAAAGCTGTTATAGGTCTTTCGGGCGGAATTGACTCTGCCATAACAGCATATCTTACTGCTAAGGCTTTGGGAAATGAAAAAGTTACTTGTTTGCTGATGCCTTACAAGACAAGCAGTAAAGAAAGTGTAAGTGATGCTATGGAAGTTGTGAAAGATTTGAAAGTGAATTTTAAGAATATAGAAATTACCGAAGCAGTCGAGGCATTTATAAAGAGCATCAATGACAAAGATATTTCAAAAGTTCGTAAAGGAAATATTATGGCACGAGTTAGGATGATTTTACTTTATGACGAATCCGCAAAACTAAATGCTTTGGTGATCGGAACAGGCAATAAGACAGAAATACTTCTTGGTTACTCCACTATTTTCGGAGATTCTGCGTGTGCAATAAACCCTATTGGTGATTTATATAAGACCCAAATTTTAGATCTCGCAGAGTACCTTCATGTTCCCAAACAAATCATTGATAAAAAACCTTCTGCCGATTTATGGAAAGGTCAAACAGATGAAGAAGAGCTCGGTTTTACTTACGAGGAAGTTGATAGATATCTTTTTAAAAAAGTTGACGAAAGAATGTCTGATGATGAATTACAAAAATCAGGTTTTGATGAAGAGTTTATGAAACGTGTTAATAACTTAATAATACGGAGCCAGTTCAAACGTCTTCCTCCTATCATTGCAAAAATTTCTAACAGAACAGTTAATATTGATTTTAGATATAGCAGGGACTGGAATACATGATTAGTTACAAATTACAAATTACAAATTATACATTATAAATTACAATTTAATCAAAGTTGAAAATTAAAAGTTCTTCAAAGTACCCACAGACCATTCTAAAAAAAATCTTAATAATTTTTTTATTCATGAACACTTCGATTGCTCAATTGCAGACTTATGAAAATGGCATGGTATCATCTGCTCAGGAACTGGCTTCTCAAGTTGGTATTGATATTTTGAAAAAAGGGGGCAATGCAATAGATGCAGCAGTCGGAGTTGGATTTGCTTTAGCTGTTGTTTACCCACAAGCCGGCAATATTGGCGGGGGCGGATTTATGCTTATCCATTTGAAAGACGGAACGAATACGTCAATAGATTTTAGAGAGAAAGCTCCATTACTTGCAAAACGTGATATGTATCTGGATCTAAACGGTGAGGTTGTTCAGAATTTGAGCACGCTCGGAAATTTAGCGGCTGGCGTTCCGGGGTCGGTATCGGGAATGCTCTATGCGTTGGATAAATACGGTACTTTGAGCCGCAAAGAAATTTTAGATTATGCGGTTAATCTTGCAGAAGACGGATTTTATATCAATGAAATATTCGCAAACAATTTAAATCAGTATCAAAAAGAGTTCTCCGATTTTCCGGGGACTATGAAAATTTTCGGAGGAAATTTCAAAGCAGGAGACATGTTAGTTCAAAAGGATCTTGCAAAAACTCTAAGGAAAATAATTGAAGAAGGCAGAAAAGGTTTTTATGAAGGAAAAGTTGCGGATTTGATTGTTAATGAAATGAATAATTCCAACGGTATAATTTCTTATGATGATTTAAAAAAATATGAACCGAAGGAAAGAGATGTTTTGAAAGGATCATACAGGGGTTTTGAAATAATTTCGATGGGACCTCCCAGCAGCGGAGGAATAAGCTTAATTTATCTTTTGAATATTCTGGAGAATTACGATTTGAAAAAATACGGTTATGGAAAGAGCAAAAATATAAATTTAATGGCAGAGGCAATGAGAAGGGTCTATGCTGACAGGAGCGAGTTTATGGGGGATGCTGATTTTGTTAATGTACCCGCAGATATATTAACTTCAAAAGTTTATGCAGAAAGAAGAATGAGGGATTTCGTTGAAGGCACAGCATCAACAAGCATAAATGTAAAACATGGTGATGCATATTATAAAGAAAGCGATCAGACGACTCACTACAGTATCTCAGATAAGGACGGAAATCTTGTCTCAGTCACGACAACTTTGAATGATGTATTTGGAAACAAAGTTGTTGTTGCCGGTGCGGGATTTTTTTTGAACAACGAAATGGATGATTTTGCTTCAAAACCGGGAGCACCAAATTTGTACGGACTTATCGGAAGCGATGCAAATGCAATTGAACCCGAAAAACGAATGCTCAGCTCGATGACACCTACTTTTGTATTTAAAGACAATAAACCATTTTTAATCATTGGGTCACCAGGCGGTGGCAGGATTATTACTACGGTTTTACAGACAATTATTAATATTATTGATTATGGTTTTAATCTCGACCAGGCAATAGATGCACCTCGTTTTCATCACCAGTGGTATCCGGATGAAATTCAGATTGAAAAAAATTTTGGAGATGAAATCATTAATAACGAATTAAAAAATATGGGCTACTCACTAAAAGAAATTTCCGACTTTGGAAGAGTAGATGCAATTATGTTTCTCGATGATGGAAGCATGTCCGGATATTCGGACAGAAGGGGTTATGGAAAAGCAATTGGATATTGAAAAGTCAGATGAATAACTACAAACAGGAATTATCTAATCAATAGTGTTCCAAAAGAAGACAAACTTTCCGAGACTTCTTTCCAAACCCCATTTTGGTAAGGAATTTGTAACGAAATACAACTTTCAAAAACTGGGGTTTTGGAAAGAGTAAGTTTTTGAACAGCCCCCGAGAAAGTGAGGAACTTGTAACAAATAATTTATATGTGTGAAATTGAATGACATAACAGAGATAAGTTTACTATTCATTACTATTGCTTTAATTCTACTTTTTATAATTAATCTGATAAATTTATTTTCCCTTCCAAAAATTAATTCTATTCAAAAAAATATTTCCAATAAAAATAAAGATGTTTTAGTTTCCGTTTTAATTCCAGCAAGAAACGAAGAAGATAATATTGCAAGATGTATTAAATCTGTTTTAAATCAGAGTTATGGAAATATCGAGATAATAGTTTTAAATGATAACTCCTCTGACAGGACCGGCGAAATATTTAATTCGATTGAAGACAGTAGATTAAAAATTATAAACGGAAAACCTTTGGAAGCGGGTTGGGTTGGGAAAAATTTTGCCTGCGATCAGTTACAGAGATTAGCGAAAGGAAAATATCTACTTTTTATAGATGCCGATACTGAAATGAGCAAAGGTTGTGTTTCAGCTGCTGTATTTTTTGCAGCTGAGAACGGAACTGACCTTCTTTCTATCATGCCTTATGAAGAATCAGTTACATTTTGGGAAAAGTTAGTAATACCAATGCTTTACTTTGCAGTGATGGTGTTTTTGCCGGTCCCGATGATTGAAAAATCCAACCTCAAGCAATTAGCAATGGGCAACGGACAGTTTATGTTTTTCAAGCAATCTTTCTATGATAAAATTGGAGGACATAAATCTTTAAAAAATAAAATTGTGGAAGATGTTTGGCTCGCAAGAAGAATTAAAGAGTTCGGAGGTAAACTAATCTTTGCCGACGGAACAGACATTATGAAATGCAGGATGTATAAGGGCTTTGAGGAAATATGGAGCGGCTTTTCGAAAAATGTTTTTGCCGGATTATCTTTCTCATCTATTGGTTTAATAACAGTAATACTTTTGTATTTGGTATTTTTTATTTCCCCGGTATTTTTTTTGATTTTCGGATCGGTAATTTCAAATTCACTTATAATTTATCTTTCATTGATTTCAATTATAATACCGATATTAATTAGGATTACTCATTCAATAAAATTCAGGCAGCCATTTTTATTTTCGTTCATCAATATATTCAGCAGTTTGTTTATAATATTTGTCTCTTTAAATTCTTACAGAGTTTTAAAATTTGGTAAAGGAGCGAGATGGAAAGGAAGAGAATACATTGAGGAAGAGATCAATTAATACGAATATACAAAAGTATTTAATTAAAAATTGCATTTAAATTAATAAAAGCATAATTTGTTAATAAATTTTTATCATCCCTAATTCAAAATCCAAAAAATTCTAAGGATAAGGCTTTTATATTCCAATTTTTTTTTTAAAATTATAATTTACAAATAAAACTAAAGTAGAAAGGGAAACCAATTAATGAAGAAATTATTTTTCTTATTTCCTGTAATGATATTATGTTTTTTTATTATGACAGGTCAAAATTCAAAACAAAATAATGTACAAGAAGAAAGTCCGAGATGGAATTTAGATCCCCGCAGCGTCGTAAATCTCTCGGGAGATTATATACCTCTTCCTGCGATCGAAACTGATATCATGCAGTTTACATTTACTCCCAAGACAGTGATTACACCTATTGGGGTTTTAACTACGTTTCCAAACGTAAGAGCCCATCCTTCTACTGTGACTCAACAGTCTGAGCTCCCTATTGTAAGGAACCCTATAAATCCAAATATATTGTTTGGTTCTTCGAATTCAGCTCACGGAAATTTTATAAATTCTGCGGCATATGTATCAACTGACGGAGGTTTAACATGGAGAGGTTCTGACACCATAAATGCTCCCAACTTAAATGACCAGCGCGGAGATCCGGGACCAACGATCGATAAGGACGGAAGAATTATACTTACTCACCTTACAAGTATAAGTAATTTTGGAGGTGTTACCGGAATGGGCGCAAATTATTCTACTGATAACGGATTAACATGGTCAGCAACAGTACAAGTTGCAAATGATGGCAGTGCAGATAAGAATTTAGCGGGGACAGATGATTCACCAACAAGTCCTTTTTACGGGAATAGTTATTTTGCGTGGACAAGTTTTGGAACGAGTCCTGCGAATGGTAGAGTATCAAGAACTACAAATGGAGGTGTAAGCTGGTCCGCACCATTAATTATTAATGCAACACCATCGGGACATAATGCACAAGGACATGATGTTGCTGTTGGACCCAACGGAGAAGTTTTTGTTTGTTGGAGCGCAGGAGTTTCAGCTGCGCCTTTTACAGAAGATTTTATAGGAGTTGCAAAATCAACAGACGGAGGAGTTTCGTTCACATCAACTGAAAATGCATTTGATGACAATGGCAGCAGGTCAACATCATTTAACGGATGGGGAATCAGAACAAATGGTTTTCCAAGAATAGCAATTGATAAAACTAATGGAGCAAGAAGAGGTTGGATATATATCGTAGTGAGCCAATTGAATTTGGCTCCCGCAGGATCGGACGCTGACGTTGTTCTTCACCGTTCGTCTGACAATGGTGCAACGTGGTCACCGGGAATAAGAGTAAATCAGGATGCATTAAGTAATGGCAAAGTTCAGTGGTTCCCTGCTATATGTGTAGATGATGCAGGCGGAGTGAATGTAGTATATTATGACAACAGAAATTTTCCATCTTCAGGAGATTCATGCGCAGTATTTATTTCACGGTCTATTGACGGCGGTTCTACATTTACTGACGTCGAAGTTTCCGACCATCACTTTAAGCCAAAGCCATCTTCAGGATTTGGCGGCGGATATATGGGAGACTATATAGGAATAACTTCAAGTGTTGGAAAAGTTGTTGCTATTTGGATGGATGATAAAGCTAATGTCTCGGGATTTTTCAATGCCTGGATCGGTGCTCTTCAAACTGAAACATTTCCTTTAAATGCTTTCAACTTAAATACACCTTCACCCGGAACACGCATTCAAACTTTACCAAACAATACAACAAACTATACATTTACATGGGATACTGCTGCATCTACAGCATCATACAAATGGATATTCGGAAGTCCTACAGCAAGTTCAAGACAAATAACTTTACCGACTACAGGAAATTCATTGACAGTTACCGGCGGTCAGCTGGATAACTTGCTCGCAGGTTTAGGATTGGCTCAAGGTGATTCATTAGTGGGACAATGGGATGTGTGGGCATTCAGAAACAATGCTACAAATGATTCAATGAGTGCAACGAACGGTCCGAGAGCAATTACATTAAAAAGAGCAAAGCCTTTACTCACTGCTTTTAATTTAATTTCACCTCCCACCAATACAACTATATTTACATTAGTCTCCAATACAACTCCTGTAAATATAAACTGGACAAAGTCAGGCGAGGCGGTAAAATATAAATGGCTGTTCGCCCGTCCCGATTTTTCTACGACAGCGAATGTTAAATTAAGTGTTCAATCAAACAACAGCGGATACGATTCTGTTTTGACATTAAGAAATTCACGGCTCGATTCATTAGTTGCAGGAATAGGAGTTGGTGTAGGCGATTCAGCGATTGGACAATGGAGAGTTTACGGATATAGTGCTAACGATTCACTTTCATCAGTTCAAACGTATAATCTAACTATAAGAAGAGGGATACCTCCGACTGTTACAACATCTGTTGATTCAATTTCAGTTAACCTCCCGGTTGGAAACAATACAACAACAAGAAATTTTATAATCGGAAATACAGGTCAATTTGATCTTATCTGGAATATCAGCGAGTCGTCATCATCGCTTGATAATTTAAATGCAACCAATGATCTTACACAAACTAAAATAGCTGAAATAGTAAATCTTCCCAAAGGTGCTCCGGACAAATATCATGGTCCTGAAGTCACAGATGGTATGGGAGGACCCGATGCCGGCGGTTATAGATGGATAGACAGCGACGAGCCAGGTGGACCTGCATTCAATTGGGTCGATATTTCTACAGTAGGAACACCAATAACAACATGGACCGGAACAATCGATGACGGATATACTGTCGTTCCGTTACCATTTACGTTTACATATTATGAAAATCCGTTTACACAATTAAAGGTATGTACAAATGGCTGGGTGGGATTTGCTACCGCTTCTTCAAGTACATCATACACCAACGTCGCGATACCTGTTGCTACCGAACCGAATAATTCATTATATGCTTTCTGGGACGACATAGATATCGGTGACGGGGGCAATATTTATCATTATAATGATGCCGCAAACAACAGATTTATTGTTGAATATAAAGACGTTCCTCATTACAGTTCAGGGGAGCTTTACACATTTGAAGTAATGATTTATGGGGACGGAAGAATTTATTATCAGTATCTGAATATGGCATCTACATTAGTAAACTCATGTACTATCGGTAATGAAAATTCAAGTGGCACAATAGGATTACAGGTAGTTTATAACAGTGCATATCTCCATAACAATCTTGCTATAAAGATTGAAAAGGGATTAGGCTGGCTTGATGAATCACCGACTTCAGGAACAATCGTACCTTCCGGAAATCAAAATGTAACAGTAACATTTAATTCTACCGGGCTGGCGATTGGATCTTACACTGGTGTAATGAAAGTAAACAGTAATGATCCTTTAAGACCAACAAAAGATGTTAGAGTCCGGTTAAATGTAGGAACTGTTGGAGTTCAGAATTCTTTATCGGGAATACCGTTAGAGTTTGAATTAAAACAGAATTATCCTAATCCGTTTAATCCGACTACAAAGATCAGTTTTGGAATTCCAAAAGCATCCTTTGTATCATTAAAAATTTATGATGTTCTCGGAAGAGAAGTCACAAGATTGATAAATGAAAACAAACAACCCGGATACTATGATGTGGAATTCAATGCATCAAGCTTCTCAAGTGGAATTTACTTTTATAAAATTGAGGCGGGTGGCTTTGAAGTAACAAAGAGAATGTTGTTGGTTAAATAACTTATATGTATTTAGTTTAACTAAACAAAATTTATAAAAGTGTGACAGGCAAGGGAGACAGAAATTATTGTCTCCCTTGTCTTTTTAAAATTTTCAAAATAATAAACTCATGAAAAAATTATTATTATTTTTAACAATTATAACTGCAGGTTATTTTATTTTTACAGGTCATCGAAGTCAGATTACTAAAAACACTATGGAAGAGAAAGCTCCTCCGATCCGGAATATTCATAAGCTGACAAAATTATATACGGAACGAGGCTTGACACAGCGTCATAGTATTGATGCTGTGCTTAATTCTACAATTCAAACTAACGGGATTAGTTTAAGAAGTTTTTCAAATGTTACGCCTCAATATAAATCAAAAATAATAAATACATTTTTGTGTGAAGGATTCAGCTCGACAACGTTTCCACCGGTGGACTGGACTCTTGAATATACCGGAGATTTATTTTGGTTAAGGGATACCGTAAGCAGTTACGGAGTCGGAACAGGCTCGGCAGTGTTTTATTTCTATACTGCGTTTCCCGGAACGATTCAGTCCTTGATCACTTTGACATTTGATTCGTCTACAGCAGGTGACTCATTAAAATTTGATCATGCATATTGTACTTACGAAATTGAAGTTGACCAGCTGCAAATTGAAACTTCTACAAACGGCGGTAATTCTTACACCACATTAATAATATTGGATGGAGGAGTTTCGGGTCCATTGGTTACCGCTCCGCCTTCATTAGATATATTTTTTCCATCTTCAGATCAGTGGGCGACAAAAAAATATTCTTTGCCGCCGGGAACAAATAAAATTTCATTTAAAGCTTTAAGTGACTACGGAAATAATTTATTTCTTGACAGCATTTGTGTAGTTTCACCAATTGTTGGTATTTCAAATGTAATCAACACTAATATTCCTGGTGATTATTTCTTATCTCAAAATTCTCCTAATCCGTTCAATCCTGTTACGAAAATAAATTATCAGCTGCCAAAGGCAGATTACGTAACTTTAAAAATATATGATGATCTGGGGAAAGAAGTTGCCAGTTTGATAAACTCAAGACAGGATGCCGGAAAATATTCCGTAGAATTTAATGCGGGCAATCTTTCTAGTGGTATTTATTTTTATAAAATTCAATCAGGTGAATTTGCAGCTGTGAAGAGAATGGTTTTGATTAAATAAATTGATGGTTATTTTGCAAAGTAAATGAAACAAGAAAGTTATTGATTCCCTTTTTTATTTATAAATTTAGTTTTAAATTGTTCTTTATATTTTAATCCAACTTTTAAAAAACCAATTATAATAAAAAGCTATGAAAAAAATTCTTTTTCTATTTTTTGCTATGCTCTTTTCAAGCAGTTCTTATTCTCAGGATGTTCAAGTAACAGAACGGCTGCAAAGAAAAATTCAATCGCTTAACCCGATTGAGTATACAAGAGTCTTAATATTAATGAAGGATAGAGTTGACATCGAGTCGCTCGATGCCGAGCTGTACAGAATAAATGCTCCTCTTGATTACAGAGCTCGAATGGTTTTGAATACTTTAAAAGATAAAGCATCCCAGACACAAGGTCCAATACTTGAATTTTTGAACTCACAAAAAAATCAGGGTAAAGTTAAAGACCTTATCAATTTTTGGATTACTAATATAATTTATGCCGAAGCAACCTCAGATGTTCTGAATAGTCTTACACAACGTAAAGATGTTGAAATTCTTGACCTTGATGAAAAGATAACTTATGATAAACCTATCTACGAAGATTATGCACTTTCTAATAATAGCATTGAATCTGCTGAAACAGGACTCAAGGTTATAAAAGCAGATTTACTTTGGAGAATCGGAATTACGGGTGTAGGAAGAACTGTAATGCATATCGATACAGGAGTTGACGGGCTTCATCCTGCATTAGCGCCGAGATGGTGGGGAAATAACGGAAGACCATGGTATCATTCATGGTTTGATCCTGTGTCTCCTTTTACAACATCACCCGCAGACTGCGGAAGTCACGGAACGCATACGATGGGAATTATGTGCGGAAGAAATTCTGCTTCGGGAGATACAGTTGGAGTTGCTCCCGATGCAAGATGGATGTCAGCCGGTATTACAGATTGTCCGGGTGCTTCATATCCGTCAATGAATATTGCTGCATATCAATGGGCGATGGATCCCGATAGCAATTCGGCAACAAATGGATATGCCTGATGTAATAAGTTGTTCATGGAGAGACCCTTCTGCCACAGACGAATGCACAAACTCAATTTATAGAACTACATTAACGGCAGTGGAAGCAGCAGGAATAGCTGTAGTTTTTTCCGCGGGAAATTCAGGTCCGGGCGCTTCATCCATTACACCGCCAAAAAATATAAACATTGATTCTGTAAATACCTTTAGTGTCGGGAATGTAAACGGAAATGCTCCACCCTATTTAATTTCAAGTTCATCAAGCAGGGGACCATCTTTATGCGGAGGTTCGGGCACCTTATTAATCAAACCTGAAGTATCAGCTCCGGGTACGAGTGTTCGTTCTACTCTTCCTAATAATTCTTATGGAAATAATTCGGGAACATCAATGGCTTCGCCTCATGTAGCGGGAGGCATTGCATTATTAAAACAGGCGGCTCCGAATTTAACCGGTAAACATATTAAAGCAATTTTACTTTCGACATGCACTGATTTAGGAGATGCGGGGGAAGACAATACTTATGGAAAAGGTCTTATAAATTTATATGAAGCGTATTTGAATTTAGCTTCTCTTCCTCTAAATGCGTTTAATCTCCAGACTCCATCATCAGGGGCAAGCATAGTTTCATTTCCTAATTCTTCATCTTCAATAACAATTACATGGGATACTGCTGCCACAGGGGCTCAATACAAATGGATATTCGGAAGCCCGACAACAAGTCCGAGAAAATTAACAATTTCTTCAAATACAAACTCGCTTACTTTGTCTTCCGGACAATTAGATAATTTATTAGCAGGTATCGGTGTTGCACAGGGGGATTCATTGGTAGGTCAATGGGATGTTTGGTCATTTAGAAACAATCCTGTCGATTCATTAAAAGCAACGAATGGTCCAAGGGATCTGACATTGAAAAGAGGTATTCCTCAATTGATAGCTTTTAATCTAAGCACACCTCCATCGGGTACAACTATCCAAACTACTCCAACGGATCTTTTACCCGTCAAGTCAACATGGACCAGGTCTGGTGAAGGTGTGAAATATAAATGGCTGTATGCTGTCCCTGATTTTAGTTCGTCAGGAAACGTAAAAGCAATTTATGAATCTGATAACAATGGTTTCGATACTGTTGTCAGCATTCGCAATTCCAAACTGGATTCTCTTGCTGCCAGTCTCGGTGCCGGGAACAATGATTCAATTTCAGGTCAATGGAGAACTTACTCATACAGTGCAAATGATTCATTATCATCTTCTCAAACTTTCAATTTAAGATTAAGAAGATTGCCTATAACAACAGTTACGATTGGAACAGGGACGGCAGATGAATCATATCCTCTAAATAGATTTTATAATTATTACAGATGGCAGGGAATATATTTAGGTTCTGAAATTGGTATCAGCGGAATGATTCGTAAAATAAAATTTTATCAGAATAATTCAGTCGGGTCTATAACCAATGAAAATCTAAGAGTATTTATGAAAACAACAACTGATGAACTTCTTCCGACAGGAACGTGGGATTCTACAGGAATGACTTTGGTATTTTCCGGTAGTATCACGAGCTTATCTTCACCGGGCTGGGCTGAAATACAGCTTACTACACCGATTGTGTTTAATGCCTCGCAAAATATTATGATTGCAATTGGAAGAGATTTTCAGCAGTACGTAACTTCCTATCCAAGATATGCATACACAAGCACATCTCCAAATTACAGGACTCGAAGAGGACAGAGTGATACACAATACCCAACGAATCTGACTCAGAGTTTTAACCGTGCGAATATTCAATTCGAGTTAAGTTTACTGACCGGGTTAGCAAGCAACAGTATCTATTCGATACCCGAAGTATTTTCCTTATCGCAGAATTATCCGAATCCGTTTAACCCGACGACAAAGATCAATTACTCTCTGCCGGTTTCAAACCATGTTTCATTAAAGATTTTTGACGTGTTAGGAAAAGAAGTTGTTAACTTAGTTAATCAAAGACAAAATGCGGGGGCTTATTCGGTTGAATTCAATGGCGGCAATCTTTCAAGCGGAGTTTATTTTTATAGGATTGATGCAGGTGAATTTACAGATATCAAAAGAATGGTATTAATAAAATAATTTTTTGTTAATCAGTATTTACAAAAAGCAGTTTATTCAATAAGGGTAAGCTGCTTTTTTATTTTATCTTAAACCGGATTTTCATTAAAAAATTATAAATCACAAACATACAAAAAATTTGAAAAGTGAATAAACAATTATCAAAAAAAAATTTACAAACAAGATTACTTCTCGCAATTTATAGCTGTATCCAGCTTTATGCACTTTGTTATTATCATTACAGAGTCAAATCCTTTGCCTTCTTGTTTTGACTGAACGGAAGTGAAGCCCTCGGCTTCAATATATAATTTTTTAATTGGCTTTCTATAATTTGTAATTAAAGAATAAACACTTTGCAGGTTTGCATTTTCATTATTTATGGATAATAAATATTTTTTCTTTGAATCACAATCTGTGAAAGCTCCTTCATCAGGTAAGAAATAATACATACCCTTATAAAGTTTTGGCTGCATTGTATTTGCACCATCAACAGTTTGTTTGAGAGGTGATTTTTTTGAATCAGCATCGGCATATTTTTTTTCTTCACAAGACGTAAAAGCTATAAATAAAAATATTATTATAATTTTTATAACTCCGGCTGATCGTAATTTATAAATGATATGCTTCATGTTTATATTATTTCTTACCATATTTCCAGTTTCTTGACTTACCTTCTTCCATCCATTCCAGTGCTGTTGTAATTCTTTTATCACGTGTCACTTCTGTTTTAGCTTCCGATATCCATTCGAGATATTCTCTTTTATGAGAAGGACTAAAGCTCTCAAAAAACTTATGCGCCTTTTTGTTTTTTCTTAATGCTTCTTTGAAATTATCCGGAATTTTAATTTCGTTTTTTTGTAAGGGCTTTGCTTTAGTAACTTTGACTCCCTCGTCATTCAGCTTCATTGCTTCTTTAATACTTGCAATTAATATTTTATCCGCAACAAGATCATCCGGGCTTTTTATTTGTCCGAGATGTCCCATTGCAGTCTTTCCGATTTTTGAAAAAATTTTTTCAGAATTTTTCATCAGTGATGCCTTCCAAAACCCAAATGCACAGTGTTGTTTGAAGGATGCCATAGAGCACATCATTTCTCCTTTATAATCAAAATGCGGAAAGCTCCATTTTATTTTTTCTTCAACATCAGGACATGCTTTGTGAACAATCTCTCTTAAATGATTAAGGATAGGTTTGGCAAAATCTGCCGACTTTGCTATGTATGCATCAATATGTTTTTCTTTTGGATTCATTTTTATGACAGAGGGTTTACAAAATCATAACTGAAAATTTAAAAAGAGAACTTATGTTAAACCAAAGTTTTTGTAAAAATAATCAAATTAATTATAAATTAATAAATAAATTTTTTCTAAAAAAAAGTTGTGCTATATGATTTAAAGTGGAAAATTCTTTTAAATTAAAATCATTTAAATATTATCATACCCGCCTGTGATAAATTGCCGAAAGAAATTCAGAGTATTGGCGAAGAGCAAAAATTTCCTGTCTGAACCCCACGTCAGTGTTTTTCTGACGTGGGGTGAGTTGAAATTTTTGCCGCCAATACGATTGAATTTCCGGCAATTTATCACAAGCGGGAGATTTTTCTTTGCTTCTTTCTTTTGATCTATCAAAAGAAAGAAGATTAAACTGTATGAATTTTAAAGAAAAAGTAATATTCATAATCTGTATTAGATAATTTTATGAATATTAATATAAAACTAGTGAAATAAATATCCATGGTAATTCACAGTATTTCATATAGTACCAAAAAAGTTTATGTATTTGTAAAATGATATTACTTGATGTTAGCCGGACTTATTTTGTAATTTTCTCATAAGAAGATTTTATCAATTCAGATATCTTCGGTATCAACAGCCCGTCCGAGTCCGGTTTTAATTCAACTTTTCCATATTTTCTTCTGAGCACCTGTGTAAATTCAGCTCCGAAAAACAATATGATCCCTGAATAATATATCCAAATAAATAAAATTACGAATGATGCGGCAGCACCGTACGTCGAGCTGTATGAACTTTTACCAAGATACAATCCTATCAGATATTTTCCGATAGAAAATAAAACTGAGGTAATGATTGATCCGAGCCATACATATTTCCATGAAATAATGACATCAGGCAAATATTTGAAAATCAAAGCGAATAAAAGTGTTACTACAACAAATGATGAGACGATATTCAAAATATCCAATACAGGCAGATAATCATCAAACATTTTTCCTAAATAATTATAAAGTAATGAAATGAAGGAATTTATTAAAAGGGATATAGCAAGTAAGAATCCTGTAGCAATCACCATTGAAAAAGAATTAATTCTGTTTTTTATTAAATTCTTTAAAACTCTCCCCGGTTTTTGCTCAACGCCCCATATAATGTTTAAAGATTCCTGTAATTCAAGAAAAACTGCGAGTGAACCCAAAACCAAAAAGACAACACTTATGACAGTTGATATTATTCCTGTTGAAGTGTTTGCTGCTCCTTTTACAATTGTCTGAATCAGAACAGCGCCGTCATGACCCACAAGGTTTTCCATTTGAATTGCCAGTTCCCCCCTTGCGGCCTCTTCCCCGAAAATAAATCCCGCAATAGAAATAATAATTATCAGTAATGGTCCTAAAGAAAAAGCAGCATAATAGGATAATGCTGCCGACATTTTGAAGCCTTTATCGTCAAGGAACTGATTAAAAGTTTCAACTAACAATTGATAAATATTCTTTAAATAATTTTTCTGTATTTTCTTCATTATTAATTTGTAATTTTTGACTTATGGAAATCATTTTATATAATGAAGAGAGCCAGCTTAAAGTAGATTCCGCTCCCTGATTATCATTTATTTTTGTTGAGGTCAGTCCATCATAGCAACCCCCGGAAGTAAAGTCAATCATTGGTTCCTGCCGATCATTATTTCCAAGAAACCAGCTAAATGCAGTGCCCGTATGTTTGATCCACACATTATCATTCGTCGCTAAATATGCCTGGTAACATGCATCTATCAATGCCGGGATTTCCACCGGCTGCTGATCATATTTTGATTTTGGCATTCCTTTTACATACCATCCATCGTTCCCTACCAACGAAAGATGTTTATTGTCTTCGTCATACAAAATTTTATAAAGCCATTTTAAAGATTCTACTCCAGCGGTTATATACTCATCTTTTTTAAGATACTTACCGGCCATAATTAATGCCTGCGGCATCCGGGCATTAACATATGTGAGATAATTTTCAAACCAAAGCCAGTCATCTGATTTAGTATTAACATAATATTCGAATAGCCGGTATGATAATTCATTTAAAATTTTTTTTATTTCACTTGCACCGGAGAATTTGTTTAAATAAAAATTACAGCCGAGGATGATATATGAAATGGCTCTTGGAGATTTGAATTCAGTCATATTTTTTATGCTTAGGTCAAACAGATTTTTTACAAGTCCTAATATTGATTGAGATGCGGTATGATTAATTAAGTAACCTAAAACAAAAATCACTCTACCGTTGCTGTCTTCGGAGCCGGATTCCTCAAGCCATTTTCTGTCATAGGACATAAAATTTCGAAACAATCCCTTTTCTTCATTAAAAGAATGGTAAACAAATGTTAAATACCTGTTAATATACGGATCAATTTTTTCGTCGCTCGAATAAATTTTATGCATTATTGTGACCAACAATGCTCTTACATTGTCATCCGTACAATAGCCATGATTGGGATTTGGAATAGAGTATGTGGCATGCTGGAAAATTCCCGTGCAGTCGGTAAGATTTTTTAAATGAACTAAATTAACATCCGGAAGTGATGGGAGAATGTTATTCAATGAAGATGTAACCGGCACAGATCTATTTGCTTTAAATTCTTCCGCTGCTTTTTTGAAAATTTCAGTGTAAAGCTTTCCTACATTACCCCATATCAAACCTCTCCCCGCATCATAAGCATTTTTTCTTAAACGGTTGCGTTTGTTTTCATCAAGCAATAATTCTGTAATGGCATTTCCCATTTCTTTAGGATCTTGAAACGGGACTAAAATACCTTTTTCATTTTGTAATAATTCCTCCGCATACAGATAAGGCGTAGATACTATGGCTTTACCGCAGGCAAGTGCATAAGTCAATGTGCCCGACACCGCCTGCTCACGATTTCGGTATGGACTTACATAGATATCACTCATTAACAAAAATTCCAGAAGTTCTTTTGTGTTAACAAATCTGTTAATAAACATTACATTATTTTCCAGACCCATCTTCTTTACAATATTTTCCAGAGAATTTCTGTAAGATTCACCAAATTGTTTTTTTACATTCGGATGAGTTGCCCCTAAAATTATATACATGACATCAGGATACTTATCTACTACAAATTCTAATGAACAGATTGCATCCTCAAAACCTTTTCCCGGACTTAATAAACCGAATGTCAGTATTACTTTTTTTCCGGATAATTTAAATTTGTCTTTATAAAATGCAGGATCTAAAAAAGGAACGTCATGAGCTCCGTGAGGAATGTATTTGATCTTTCTTCGAGGGATCTTAAAAACCTTTTCCAGAATATCAAAGGAGCGTTTCGATTGAACAACTAAAAAAGAAGAACGATTACCAATCTCCTTCATTACTTTTAATTCTTCATTCGAAGGATTTTCCAGTACAGTATGAAGTGTCGTGACAACCGGTTTATTAAGTTTATTTATTAAATTCAAAATGTTAGAACCCGCTTCACCACCGTAGAGCCCGAATTCATGCTGAATGCTGATTACATCTGCATCAGAGAGATTGAGATAATTTGCAGCTTCTTTAAAATCAATTACATTTTTATCTTTAACTTCAAAGTTTACATCCGACGAATATTTGTATCCCTCAGGAGTGTCATTAAGTGCGGAAATATTCACCGAGTATTCCTGCGAATCAAGATTTTTTATTGACTCTGCAAGGTCGCTTGTAAAGGTCGCTATGCCGCATCTTCGCGGGATGTAAGACGAAAAGAAAGATATTCCAAATGTTTTATTCATGATTACTTATAAGTTTAATAATTTTTTAAATAATTTAAAATTTCTTTAACCGAAGCTGTTGCGATTGCCATAGTTGTATCGGCAGCACCGTAATACATTATCAATTCATCCCCTTTAACTATGGCGCCGCATGGAAAAGTAACATCCGGTACATCACCGACACGCTCATATAATTCGGAAGGTCCGAATACCCATTCATCACTTCTTCTTATAATTTTGCTCGGATCATCAAGATCAAGTAATGCTAGTCCAAGCCGGTATATTGAACCCGAAGCAGTTGTCTTAACACCATGATAAATTATAAGCCAACCCTCTGTAGTTTCTATTGGCTGAGGACCCAATCCGACTTTATAAGCATCCCACCAGCTGCCTTTTCTTGCGTGTAGCAATATTGAACTATCTCCCCAATGTTTCAAATCAGGTGAATATGAAATCCATATGTGAGCTCCGAGGTAATTGCTACCCGGCGAAGGCCTGTGAAGCAGAACCCATCTACCGTTAAATTGTCTCGGAAATAATGAAGCATCTTTATCATCGGGAGTCATAACGACTCCGTATCTGCGAAAGGTCTCAAAATCAGTTGTAGTTGCTAATGAAACTAAAGGTCCGCTTTCTGAAAAAGATGTATACACTACCGAGTAAATTCCATCCTTCTCCAGTTTTACAATTCTTGGATCTTCAATTCCATATTTATCCTCAGGAAAATCTTCCGGTTTAGGGAGCAGGGTTGGATGCTTATCAATCTTCCAGTTAGTAAATCCGTCATTGCTTATAGCTTTGCAAAGATGGGAAAATCCTCTCATATCTTCAACTCTCACTAAGAGCAAAACTTTATTGTTATAAACAGTTGCACCGGCATTAAAGACAGCATTTACTTTGTAAGGCCACATTGACGGAGTAAGTATCGGATTATTCTTATATCGTTTAAACAGATTACTTCCCTTGAAAGAATAATTCATTTCCTTGATCATAAATTTTTGTTTGATTTAAAAGTCTGAAGTTAACATTCTTCATTGATTTTGATGGTATTCCATAGTAATTACAGTTAATAATCCGCAAATGCTATGCCATTATAATAAATTTAAAATTTCTCATGAATATGTATAAGCTTTAGAAATAATTATAACTTGTTGACATTGTTTGACACCTTTTGTCATATTTAAAAAGATTATAAAAACATTCATAAAAATTTTTATCAAGCTGAAATAATTGGTTCCTCAATATAACCGTCACGTTATACCGGACAGAAGTAATAGATTTTTCAGCTTGTGTGGTTTCAACTTTTTTAAAATTTATTGATTTAAATAACGCTTAACTTTTTACTGACGTATTAATAGATTACTGCTCATCCTTTATTTTTTCTTCTACCCAAATTTGCCACGCCCAGCAAAGTGTTATCAGCTGATAAATTAAGTAAACAATATTTTCATAAAATGAAGTGTTCTCAAAACCTACTGTAAGCCGTATGATAAATAGAATTATAAATGGTATCACTGAAATAATTCCGACGATTCGAAGCCAATTTGGAAAAACAGTATAATAATAAATCATTATAACAGCAGGTACCATAAATAAAACCGCAGTATTAGCGGATTGATAATCCCAATGCCCGGGATTGTCTATCTCGGCAAGAAACAAACCCTGTGCAATTGCAAGTACAGTAAATCCCGCAGCCGGGATTTCCATTTTTTCGGAACTTGCTTTAGAGCCAAGGCAGGCGAATGCGGAAATTGCAAATAAAGCATCTATCTTAAATAGTATAGTTTGTGTAACACTTTGTGAAGGCAAAAACGAACCTATCAGACTGATTATAAAACTCATTACCAACCCTACAGAGATCCAATAAACAATATGAGATTTTTTATACAAGATAATTAATTTAAATAAATATCTTTAAATTTATATGCTGCTTCTTTTTTCCAAAGCGTGTTCAATTCGTTTGTCAGGTATAAGCCAAATCAAAGCTACAAGAATATATAAGCTTGCTGCGATTACCGGTATAAAGAAAGAAGCAGGAATTGCAATTACATAAAATACAATAGATATTTTTCCTTTCAGGTCTTTTCCGACAGCAATTGATGATAAGGAATCTTTACCGTTTGTTTTAATAATCATTTGCTGTAAAATAGTATAAGAGACTGCTGCCATAAACAACACGAAACCGTAAAGTGCCAGTGTTGAATAAGCAAAATGATTTTCTCCCATCCATCCTGTTACGAACGGTACCAATGATAACCAAAATAATAAATGCAGATTAGCCCAAAGGATACTTCCACTGATCTTTTGTGTGCCATGCAGCATGTGATGGTGGTTGTTCCAGTAAATACCTATGTAAATAAAACTTAAAGTGTAACTTAAAAATACAGGCAGCAATGGGATCAACGCGTTAAAATCATCGCTGCCATGAGGCACTTTGATTTCAAGAACCATAATTGTAATTATGATTGCAAGCACACCGTCACTGAATGCTTCTAATCTTCCTTTCTTCAAGTAATATATTTTGATTTTTAAAAATGTAAAATTAATTTTTGTTCATAGCTCAAATTTCAGAAAAAGATTATTCAGAGTTTCCGAAAGTGTAGGGTGTGAAAAAATACCGTCTCTTAACTTTGTATATTCCAAGCCGCCCATCATAGCAATCTGAATCATTGCCATTATTTCGCCGCCTTCTGTTCCTATTACTGCACATCCAAGAATTTTTTTTGTTTCGGGATCGATTAATGCTTTAATAAAACCTTTTGTTTCACCGGTCTCAATGGCGCGGGCGGAATATTTCATAGGCAGCTTTGCAGTTTTGAATTTTATTGATTTTGTAACAGCTTCTTTCTCGCTTAATCCGATTCTGCCGATTTGAGGATCAGTAAAAATTGTATATGGAATCAAACGATTTCTTGTTGTATTGTTTTCTTTTTTAATCAGATTAGCAAAAATTATTCTGTAATCATCATAGGAGACATGAGTAAATGCCAATCCGCCTTTTACATCTCCCAATGCAAAAATCCCTTTAATATTTGTCTCAAGTTTTTCATTAACTTTTATAAATCCTCTTTCATCTGTTTGGATACCTGCTTTGTTTAAACCAAGTTTTTCTGTGTTTGGCTTCATTCCTGTTGCTATCATAATCTGCGTACAGGAAATTATTTTTTCTTTTGCGTTAACATTAAATGTTACTCTAATGTTTTTACTGTCTGCTTTTTTCACACTATTCAAACTTGCTGATGTAAATATTGTTATGCCTTCATCTTTCAGTATTTGTGTTATCTCACCCGAGACATCTTCATCTTCATTTGCAAGAAGTTTGCTGTTTTTTTCGATCAGGGTTACTTCACTGCCGAATCTTCGGAACATCTGTCCAAACTCAACTGCTATATAGCTTCCGCCGATGATTATTAAATGCCTGGGTATTTTTTTTATATTCATTAAACTTTCTGAAGTAAAATATCGGGTCTCATCCAATCCATCCACCTGAGGTATAAAAGGTGTTGTACCCGTGTTTATAAATATATTTTTTGATTGCAGTTTTTGAGTTCTGCCGTTTTTTAATTTAACCCCGACTTCATTGGCTGATAAAAAAGATGCCGTTCCTAAAATTAGCTTTATATTTTTATTTTCTTCGAGAGATTTTATGACACTATCTCTGAAAATTTTTACAATTTTATCTTTTCTTTTAATGACCTCAGCAAAATTAACTTTAATCTTGCCCGTATATATTCCGAAGTCTTTGCTTCGTGATGCAAGATAGGCGGCCTTTGCACTTGCTATCAATGTCTTTGTCGGTGTGCAGCCGTAATTTATGCAAGACCCTCCGACAAATCTCTTTTCGATTATAGCAACTTTCCATCCCTCCTTTGCCAATGCGATTGCCAGCGGTTTTCCTGCCTGCCCTGTACCTATGATAATTGTATCATACTTGTTTGTGCCCTTCGTTTTACTTTTTTTATTGCTCATAAGGATTAAAATTTTTTGAGTCGTAATTTATGAAATTATTAATATTAATTGTATGCAGTTTGATATTTTGAATAGAATCGATCCGATTCCGGTGAGATATGTGTTTTAATTCTTAATTCCCGGCTCAGCTGAAATTTTATATACTATCTATTTTTTTGAATAATAACTGACCCAGGTACTGTCAAAAATATAACTTGAGTCTGCGATGAGGAAATTTTTGAAAGAAGTAAGGAAATTGAGATTTATTTTTGGTGTTTGAAGTTTGTAAAAATTATTTTGCTAAAGATTTATTCTGTTCAGTTCGACTGTGAATTAGAAATAATTAAATTAATTAGAAAACTTTTATTAATGCTTTTTTTTTAACGTCTTATGGTGTAATTGTTGTTATAAAATTGAATGCATTATTATCTGCAATCTGTGAATCTGTTAAATCTATAAGTGCGTCCCCATTAAGATCTGTAGGATTGTACCCGCTCACAAAATTTAATATGTCATTATCGATCATCCCTAAGTCCGATACATCTATAGTTCCATCCTGATTAGTGTCACCATTGTAAATACAATATTTTGTTCCTTTGAGAACAAGGTTATTTCCAAATGCACGCGAAGAAGCAGTAGTAAAATTATATACTTCGACCGATGAAGAAAAATTTACTTCAACCGAACTCCAGGTTTCGAGTGAATTCCTGTGTTTTATCTGAATATAGTAACTTGATTTTATAGCATAATTAAATTCAAATGCCCCTACACCCGAAGAGCTTACATAACTCTTCGAAGATTCTATAATTTCATATGGGGCAGTTGTATTTCGGAGTGAAACAGTTACAGTATCACCGGTCATTGTATTAGATGCTTCATTATAAAATCCTTGTATAAGCATTGTAAGATTCAGCTGTTTTTTTATTAACAAAGATGAGGTAGTACTGCCACGGAGCACTGAAACTACAGAAGCTGCACCGATTGAAGCTACGTAACCGATATCACCTTTTCCATCATGATTAAAATCTGCATAAATTGGTGATTCAGCTAAGTAGTAAGCACCATACCTTGATACAAATGTAAATGTGCTGTTCAAGTTATTAATATAGACTGACATGGAATTTGACGCGCTGTTAGCCAGCACTATATCTTTATAACCATCATTATTAATATCAGCAGCTGTAAGAGCTCTGCTGTTTTGAAGATCAAAAGAAGAGGGGGCAGTATAATAAAGCTTCGGCTGAAATGTACCATCGCCGTTTCCAAACATTATATTTATGGATTCAGAATCACTTGCATGTGAAGAAGCCAGGTCCAGCTTTTTGTCGTTATTAAAATCTGCAACGCAAATGTCATAGGTCCGTGGATCAGTTGGATATATTACGGATGGATAAAGATCACCGTTACCAGTTCCAAGACTTATATCGATAGCAGACTGGTTGCCGGTCGCTACATCTACAATACCATCGCGGTTAAAGTCTCCCAGTGCGATTGCGGCCGGAAAAGGTGAGGTGGTCAGTTCTATAATTGGATTTGAAAAATTAGCATTACCATCATTAAGACATATGTAGATTCTTCTACCCGATTCATTAATTCCGGGACAGCCTTTATCTTCAGTAACCAGAACATCAAGATCGCCGTCATTATCCAGATCTACAGCATCTATATCAAACCATCCGCATGAGCCAAGGAACTTTGTCAGCACAGGTCCGAAAGTACCGTTCCCATTATTCAAAGCATAATGAAAATCATATGAGGGTGATGTTGCTGCAGTTGCATAAATAATATCAGGAAATCCATCTCCATTGAGATCTCTTAATTTTCCCTGCACTCCTCCATCCCTGATGCTATAAAGGACTCCAGGTGCAAATGATCCGTCGCCGTTGTTTTTAAGAATTGATGGTTTACTTGCTCCTCCGGCAGCACCGGTAGCAGATGTCAGTAAATCCAGATCTCCGTCATTATCAATATCTGCTGCATCCATGAAAGATGCAATCTGTGAGTTCGTCTCATATAATACCGGTGCAGGGAAGTAAGCGTTTCCAATATTTTTGTGAACTGTAACCATGCAGGAACTATAGTCAGAAGTAAGTATGTCTCTGTCCCCGTCATTATCCGCATCTCCGACCATGACGTCAATTGTATATTGCCCAGCTGGGTTAAGATATGGAGCATCAAATCCTCCGCTGCCATTATTCATAAAAACCATGTAACCATCCTTGTGTCTTCCGGTATAAGATGCTAGAACAATATCCTTCCAGCCATCTGAATCGAGGTCTGCAATTTCAATATCCGGAGCTGCGAGTGTTCCTAAAACCATTTCAATATAAACGACCGGCGAGAAGTTTCCATTGCCCAGATTTTTTAACATACCAATTGTTCCGCGTCCGTAAGTACCCACGATCCTTTTCCCGGGGCTATAAAATATTTCCTGCTTCCCGTCATTATCGATATCACCTAATTCCACAGTTGTCATTTCACCTCCGTCAGTAACTCCAGGTTCAATAATATGTTCAGCCCTGGGAGAAAAATTTCCACCACCTAAATTAAAGAGAATATTAACTTTGCGATTTCCATTTCCTATAACTATGTCCAGCAGATTATCATCATTTACTTTTCCAGAAGTAAGCCTCCATGCATTATTACCGGCGGCGAATGTAATCGGAGGTAATAATATCCCGCTTCCATTGTTATAAAGAATTGAAATTGTGCTTGGACCATAATTATAATTTGAAACTACAAGGTCAAGCCATCCGTCTCCGTTGAAATCCGCTGCGGTAAGTCCCGCAGGTGCAAATCCCGAAGCATAGTTTACAGCCGGTGCAAAAGTTCCTGTTGCTTGCTGAGTAAATAAAGCAATGGTGTTACCATCGGCAAAATAATATCCGTAGTTACAGGTAACGACATCCTTTTTTCCGTCATTATTAAAATCTCCAACAAGTATATCCCTGCTATAATTTGGAGAAGTATATTGGCCGCTTTCAACCAAAAATCCTGCACCTATATTTTTCATTAAGGTAAATCCTTTATGAAACCCGACCAGGCTTGCAACAACATCAGAATCACCGTCATTATCCATATCAGCAAGTTTGGATGTGTAAGGATATTTTGAGTTAAAATATATCCCGTTATTATAACCGACCCAGGTACTGTCAAAAAATGTAACTTGAGTCTGCGATGAGGAAATATTTGAAAGAAGTAAGAAAATAGAGATTGGTAATATTTTTATTCGATATTTTATCTTTGTCATATTTTTGGTGTTTGAAATTTGTAAAAATTATTTTGCTAAAGATTTATTCTGTTCAGTTCGACTGTGATTTAGAAATAATTAAATTAATTAGAAAACTTTTATTAATGCTTTTTTTTTAACGTCTTATGGTGTAATTGCTGTAATAAAATTGTATGCGTTATTTTCTGCAATCTGAGCATCGCTAGCATCGGTTAACCCGTCACCATTAAGATCGGTGGGAATATATCCGTTGGCAAAATAAAAAATGTCATTGTCGATAATTCCTAGGTCCGATACATCAATAGTTCCGTCTTGATTGCAGTCTCCATTGTAAATACAATATTTGTTTCCGCTAAGGATGAGATTATTTCCAAATGCATGTGATTGAGAAGTTGTAAAATTATATCCCTCAACCGATGAAGAAAAATTTACTCCGGAAGAACTCCAGGTCTCAAGTGAATTTCTGTGTTTTATCTGAACATAGTAACTTGATTTTATAGCATAATTAAATTCAAATGCACCTACACCAGACGAGCTTACATAACTCCTTGAAGATTCTACAATTTCATATGGGGACGTTGTATTTCTTAAAGAAATAGTGACAGTATCACCGGTCATTGTATTAGATGCTTCATTATAAAATCCTTGTATAAACATTGTAAGATTCAAATGTTTTTTTATTAACATGTATTCGGTAGTTTTTCCGCGAAGAACTGAAACGCCGCTTGGACCACCGCCCGGACGAAGCCCGGATACATAACTGATGTCACCTCTTCCGTCAAGATTAAAATCTGCGAAGATCGGGGATTCCGAATAGTAGTAAGCACCATATCTTGTACCATGTGAAAATGTACCGTCGCCGTTATTAATATATACAGCCAAAGTATGTGAAGCTCCATTTACAAGAACAATATCTTCAAAGCCGTCACTATTTATATCTGCAGATGTAAGCCCTCTGCTATTTTGTAAATCCGTAGATGCCGGAGCCGGATAATATTGCATAACCTGAAACGTACCGTCTCCGTTTCCTAACCTTACATTTATTGAAGCAGAATCACTTAAATGAGATGATGCAAGATCCAGCTTTTTATCATTGTTGAAATCTGCAACGCATATATCAAATGTACCTGGATCAGATGGATAGACAACTGAATTATTCAGCTGGCCATTTCCCATTCCCAGACTTATATCGATTGAAAGTCTGTGCCCCGTCGCGAGGTCAACAATGCCGTCTCTGTTGAAATCGCCTAATGCAACCGGCGATGGGAAACCCGAAGTAGTCAGCTCAATGATTGGATTTGCAAAATTTGCATTTCCATCGTTGAGACAAATATAAATTCTTCTGCCTGATTCATTTATTCCGGGACATGATTTATTTTCAGTAACAACAACATCCAGGTCGCCATCATTATCCATATCAACTGCATCTATATCAAACCACCCGCATGAGTTTAATGGCTTTGTCTGTACAGGCCCGAACGTACCATCACCATTGTTGATTGCGTAATGAAAATCGAAAGGCGGAGAGTTTGCCGAAGTTGCATAAAGAATATCAGGAAACTTATCACCATTAAGATCTCTTAATTTTCCCTGAACACCTCCATATCTTATACTATATAATACTCCTGATTCAAAAGTCCCGTTGCCATTGTTTTTTAAAATAGCCGGTTCGCTTGATCCACCTGCAGCTCCGGTAGCAGAAGTCAGTAAATCAAGATCTCCGTCATTATCAATGTCGGCAGCATCCATAAAAGATGCTATAATTGAATTTGTTGGATAAAGACCCGGAACAGGAAAATATCCATTCCCTAAATTTTTATGAAAGGTTATCATGCATGAACTATAATCTGCGGTGAGGATATCTTTATTCCCGTCATTATCAGCATCGCCGATCATAACATCTATGGTATACTGCCCGGCAGGATTAAGATACGGTGCAATAAATCCTCCGCTGCCATTGTTCATTGAAACCATATATCCGTCAACAGCTCTTCCATTATAAGAACCAACGACCAGATCATTCCAACCGTCCGAATTTAAATCTCCCACTTCTATATCCGAAATACCAAGAGTATACTCAACCATTGGAAAAAATTCCACCGTGGCAAATATTCCATTGCCGAGATTTCTAAGCATCCCTACGGATCCGCTGCCACCGCCGCCTCCCGTTCCATAAAACCTTTTTCCCGGTGCATAAAATATTTCAACCTTCCCGTCATTATTTATATCTCCAATCTGAACACTGGTTAATTCTGCGCCTCCCCCTGTTCCCGGTAAAATTTCATATTGAACCCGGGAAGCAAAATTTCCTCCTCCGTTATTAAAAAGAATGTTTACTTTTTGATCTCCGTTAGCCACAACTATATCCGGAAGATTATCATCATTAATATTTCCCGAAACCAGCCTCCATGAGTTGTTTCCGGCCGGAAGGGTAATGGGTGAATTAAATGCACCGCTGCCATTATTAAATAAAATTGATACAGTACTGGCTCCGTAGTTATAATTAGAAACCGCGAGATCCAGCCATCCGTCACCATTGAAATCCGCTGCAGTTAAACCTGCGGGAGCTTCACCTGAAGGATAATTTATCGCAGGAGAAAAAACTCCCGTTGCCTGCTGAGTAAAAAGAGCAATTGTATTTCCGTCACCATAATAGAAACCATAGTTACAGGTGACAACATCCTTTTTTCCGTCATTATTAAAATCTCCGACAAAGACATCACGTGTTGGTTTTTGCGAAGTATAATGTCCGCTTATTTCGTATACTCCTCCGCCTGTATTTCTCATGAATGTAAAACCTTTTGCGAAACCCGTTTGGCTTGCCACAACATCGGAATCTCCATCATTATCCATATCAGCAAGTTTAGCTGAGTAAGGAAATCTCGAATTATAATGTGTGCCCGTGTTAAACCCAACCCAAGTGCTGTCAAAAAAACTTCCGGGAATTTGAGCGGTAACATAGCGGAAGGTTCCCTCAATTAAAGTCAGTGCTAATAACATGATAAATATTTTTTTCATAATTTTTTTTTTATTTAATATTAGATTTTTTTAGGTTTCAATCAATTTTGCTTACCTGTAAATAATTAACCTGTGCTTAAAGAATTAAAGTTATAAACTTTACCTGCAGAGAGTACTTGTTAAAAGTTAATATTTTTTAATTGAATTTTTTTTTCAGTGTAAAACCTGTTGCAAAAGTTTTCAGTCCTACGACAACATCGGAATCACCGTCATTGTCCATATCTGCAAGTTTAGAAACTGCAGGAAAGCTACTTGTTCCGTCAGTTCCGGTATTATAACCCTTCCATGTACTGTCAAATAAGTTTATGCTGGTTTGTGCAGAAACAAATCTGAATACTCCGTTGAAAAGGATTGTTGTGAGCAAAATTAAAAGTATTTTTTTCATGATTTATTTTTTTAAACAATTTATTGTGAATTTAACTGGACTTCCCGGACTTTCTTAAGAAATGTATATTCCTAACATGTGTCATCAAATAATCATTGCAATCTATAAACCATACTTTTATTTTATCTAAATCAAAATAGGCAATAAATACTGAAAAGCACAGGACTAATTAATCCAAATCGTAGGTTTGCATAACCTAATTTTTCCTTATGAACACAAAATCCGATTCACTTTTTAAACTTATAAAATCACTAACAAAGGGTGAGAAAGGTTATTTTTTAAAACATGGCGGTAAAGATCAGGGCGATGATTTAAAATATTTAAAATTATTTAATAAAATAGATTTACAAAATGAGTATGATGAAATGCAGATAATTAAAGAATTTAAAGACGAAACTTTTGTAAAACAACTACATGTCACCAAAAATTACCTTTATAATAAAATCCTGAGAAATTTGTTTTTATTTAATTCTGTGAAATCTCCTGGATTTAAAATTGCGGAGAATATAAACAGTGTAAATATTTTATATGAAAAGGGTTTATACAAAGAAGCATTAACCATTCTTCTTAAGACTAAAATACTTGCTTATGAATATGGTATTTACGGGGAGATACTGGAACTTATAAAACTACACAAAAAATTAATATTGAAATTTATGAAAGAAGACATTCTGATAACTCTTAATAAATTTTCTATGGAAGAGAAAGAAACTATTTCAATGATTAAAAATATTTCAGAGTACAGAAAATTATTTGAAAATATTTATGTAATGATAAAGAACGAAGGTTCGATCCGGAACAGCAAGCAGAGAAATAGATATCTTAAGATTATTAAAAATTCTTTAATTAAGGATGAAAACAGGGCACTGACTTATGAGTCACGAATACTATATTGTTTGATTCAATTTATTTATTCCCAGGCTGAAGGCGATGATGATTTGACTTTGCAGTCATCGATTAAACTCATTTCTCAGATTGAAAAAACACCGCACAGAGTGACTGAATTTACCCGTGAACATATTCTTGCAATGGGCGGGTATCTTTCATCTTCGTTTAATCTTGGCAATTATGAAGAGAGCATGAATATTATAAAAACAATGCGTGATTGCCGGGTATCTATACTCGAACTAAAGCAGTATATTTTTTTTACAACATACCTGATCGAGTTGTTAATTAATATACATTCATGCCGGTTTGAAAAAGGAAAATCTTTAATTAGTGCTATTGAGAAGGGTTTAAAAAAATACGGATTAAAAAACCCTGAATCAAATGAGGTGATTTTGTATGAAAAAATATTCTTTCTTTACTTTGCGCTTGGAGATTATGCTAATGCGCTGAAATGGAATAACAGGATCCTTAACCTGAATCAAAAAATCAGAATAGATATTTATACAAATACATTAATCTGCAACCTGTTGATTCATTATGAATTAAATAATACCAACTTATTAAGGTATGCGTTGATTAATACTTACCGTTTCTTCTATAGGAATAAAAGACTTTACAAGTTTGAAGAAGTAGTTTTGAAATACATTCGTAAACTTTCAGCCGGTAATGATTTACAATATGAGTTTGGCTTATTGAAGAAAGAGCTTCAGGAATTAGAGAAAGATCCTTATGAACGGGTTCCGTTGGAATATTTTGATTATATCTGCTGGCTCGACAGTAAAATAGAAAACAAAACATTTGCTGAAATAAAAAAAGATAAGTTAAACAGAAAAAATTTGCACAAGCTGAAGTTAGAAAGTTGATCACTTAGATATTGATATTTTAATACAAGCCAAACTAATGGATGTGTAGACCTGATTTTTTTCTCGGTATTTAAAACCCAATTTTTTCAGCACACGTCACGGACGGAAGTTTGATTGTTAATGATGCATTTAATTTTATTACGGGAAATGCGGTCACCGATTTAAATGGTGACGGTGGAGTTGATATTGCTGATTAGAAAATTGCAGATAATACGGATTTAATTTTGTTACAAAAATATTCGTGACAGGCAGACTAATCATGAAATATCAAATATAAGATTTTCCCACGGGTCTGGTAATTATCGACTATATAAAAAAGAAATTCGAAGTGAATTCCGAAAATACTACATAGCTTTTCTCTTTTTATTTTTCGATTGGGCTTGTTCGAGTTCGTCGATTCTATCTCTGAACCATTTTCTTGCCAGTAAAAATTTTCGTTTTTTTTCGATTTCATGTTTGAAATTATTTATTTTATTCCGATCAACTGAAAATTGTACTGCAAGAAGTTTTTTATAAATCTTCAAAAAATCAATGTAAGTTTTTTTAATATTTGATGTTGTAAGTTTATCATTTCTTAAAAATTGAATAAAAGTATTTGCGGCATCCTCTGCTTCTGAAAAAAGATTTAACTCAAAGTATATTTTTAGCTGTAAAATCTTGACTGCCGGCTTATAATAAATATGTGAATAATTTTTTATTTTACTGAGCTTTCTTAATGCTTCATCCAATTTCATTTCCCTGTAATCAATCACAGCATAACTGTAATTCTCGGCATTATTTTGAAATTTTTCTTCGAGACGTTTCCCGTATTTATGGATGAATGCTTTTGCCCAATCAACCTTATCCAAAGTCATGCCCAGCATAAAAATCTGATTGAAAGCATCTATGGGGAAATTATCGTTTGATTTTTCAATATAATATTTAAGATACAAATTTTGTATTTCAAATTGTTCTTCCTGATACCCGAATCCGCTTATCACTTTCTGCATACAGAAATTATTAAGGTTAGCCATTAATTCCTGAGCTACTTCTGCTTTGATTTTTTTATTATTATCAATAAATAATTTTTTCAATTTGAAATAATATTTTTCCTCGTTATTATTTATCATTTTAATCTGGTAAAAAATCAAATTCAGCTCGAGATCATTTTCATAATTTTTATTTTTTTCTACGTAATCAAGAATCTCATTATAAAAAGGGATACTCAATTTTTCATTTAGGTGTTTTTTAAAGTTTGAAAATAATGCGATGCTCCATAACATATTCTTTAAGAATAATTTAACGAGCTCATCTACCGGTTCCATCCATTCCTTTTGGAAAACATCTTTCTTTGTCAACGAGATCTTTCTTTCGATTTTATTATGCCTGTTTATATTTGATAATATAAAATTATTAATGTTTTCAGGGTCATATATTTTATTAAGTTTCTTTTTTATGTCTTTGTATTTTACATCAAACATATTATACAATCTCATATCTCCGATAATTTTAAGTGCAGACAAGTTGAGAGTGATCGGATTAATTTTTTCAATGCTCAAAAACTTTTCCAGGAGTTTTTCCATTTCCGAAATTAAGTAATACATTGTTCCCATAACTACTTTATCCTGCTTATACAGTTTCCTGAAAATATTTTCTTTTGATAGTTCCAATGCATCAAACTCAGGGTAATAATTTACAAGTATCTTATAAAATTCGTTGAGTTTTTTATTTGTATTGAAATATGGCGAGTCTATAAATTTTCCAAACTTCTTAAATTCCTGTTCATCAAGATTTGAGATTATCTGTATGAGATTGCTTTTTTTCATACTTTAGTCAATAATAAATAGTGAATAGTAAATACTAAATAGTAAAGTAAATAGTAAATAGAAAATAGTAAATAGAGAATAATAAAAAGTTAAAAGTAAAAAATTTAAAAGTTACAAAATCCCAAATTCAAAATTTCCCATTCCCAAATCAATCACTCCAAGATTTCAAAAAAAGTTTAATTTGTTTGTAGAAATATATCACATAAATTTGCAACAGCAATATGAAGTATTTGAGAAAAAATAAAAATGATAATTGATAGTTGATAATTGATAGTTGATAATTGATAGTTGATAATTGATAGTTGGTAATTGATAGTTGGTAATTGATAGTTGATAATTGATAGTTGATAGTTCTTTGTTTGAAGTTAAAAAAGTAATTGAACAAAAGTAAAATATTATTTAATAATTAAATCAAATCAAAATGAAGACGTTAATACGATTATGCCTGGTTGCTCAGTTTTGCTGTATGAGTTATTCTTTAAACTTACAGGCGCAGGTAAGCCAGCAATGGGCAAGCTATTACAACAGCCCAACAAATAACGACGACAATCCGGTTGCAATGGTCGCTGATAATGCCGGGAACATCTATGTAACGGGAGTCAGTAGAACTATTACAACAGCTAAAGATTACACAACTGTTAAATACAATTCAGCCGGTGTCCAGCAGTGGGCTGCGAGATTTAATTCTGCCGGAGCTCAGGATGATGAAGTTAAAGGAATTGCAGTCGATGCTTCGGGAAATGTATTTGTAACCGGCTCTGCCAGTATAGGTGTTCAGATAACAGTTAAATATAATTCGGCTGGTGTAGTGCAATGGACGAGTGTTCTTGGCGTGCCGGGAGGGAGTCCTGCAGTTCCGGGGAAGAGGATTAGTCCCATTGCATTGGATCCATCGGGAAATATTTATGTCGGAGGATCGCGGCAGTTTGGGAGCGGTCAGAACAGCAGCTATCTTCTTATCAAATACAATTCATCCGGAGATTCACTTTGGACAAGAACTTATAAAGGAACACATTTCCTTGCGGGATTAGGAAGCGCAATCGCGTGTATAAAGGTCGACGGAAATTCTGTTTATGTTACCGGGAAAAGCTTTGATCAGAATCCCAATTTGACTGCTTCCACTTTTGCCACTACTATAAAATATGATGCTGCAGGAGTGTCGCAATGGATAAGAAAGGATACTTTGACAAGCGGGAGCGATGATGTTATAGGAATGGAGATTGATCCATCGGGAAACATAATTGTCACATGTAATTACGGGTATGATATAACGACTTATAAATATAATCCGGCCGGAACAAGGTTATGGAAAAAAACTTACACCGGCATTAGCGGAGATTTTTACGACACGGTTACAGGATTGACACTTGATCAATCCGGAAATATATATCTAACAGGAAGCAGTGTAAGAACTACAGGAAACGGGGGCGAAGATTTTCTCACAGTAAAATATGATCCGTCAGGAAGTTTGTTGTGGGAAAGTTTTTTTAATGGTACCAGAAACGATGGCGATTATTCAAAAGCAATTGCAGTTGATGGAGCCGGTAATGTTTATATTACAGGTATAGCGTACCAGACAAATTTTAATTTTGATTTCATGACGATAAAATACGATCCTGCCGGAGTGCAGAAATGGAAAATAAATTATGACGGAGGATTCACAAACCGCAGAGATGAGCCGATAGCAATAGCTCTCGATCTCACCGGGAATGTTATCGTAACCGGAATTTCAAGCAGAGGAGTAAACACAGATGATTATGCAACAATTAAATATTCACAATCAGTAGGAATAACACAAATTTCGTCTAACGTTCCTGATAGATTTTCTCTTTCACAAAATTATCCTAACCCATTTAATCCGGCAACAGTTATCAGTTATCAGTTAACAGTTAGCAATTACACAACGCTAAAAGTTTTTGATATACTTGGAAATGAAGTGACAGTTTTGGTAAATGAAAAACAAAATGCCGGCACTTATGAAGTTGATTTTGATGGAAGTAATTTTCCTAGTGGAGTTTATTTTTATAAATTGACAACCGGTAATTTTTCGCAGACCAAGAAAATGAATTTGATAAAGTAAAGACATTTGTCATATCATTAAGTTAAAGATTGAATTTATAATCCAAAATTCAATAAACATCCCGTAGGGATGAAATATTGGTAACACATTAATGAAATGCTAAATTGTCCCGTAGGGACGAAATGTAAAGTCAGCTGAACTTATATTCCATCCCTACGGGATTAGTTTTTTGTGTGATTATTTTCTACCAATATATAATCCCTACGGGATATGATTCAATATCTTGAAGGAGTTTGCAAGGTTGTCGGCTGAATTGTCAAGATTGCCTCGAAGCAATAGGACAAATGTCCTAAATAGTAAATAATCATAATTAAAGTTAAATTTTTTTCGTAATTGGGTTCATGCAATACTTTTAAAAAAATATTTTAAAATAATTTAAACCATACTAAAATGAAAAATCTAAAACTAAATTTACCGGTGCTCATTTGTATTCTTGTTCTTTCATGTGAAATGAGTTTTGCTCAGGTAATACAGGATTGGGTAAAAAGCTACAGCAGTCCGCAGCTTAATGCACAAGTTGCTTATGATGCTGTTACTGATACCGCAGGAAATGTCTATGTAACAGGCACAACAAGCCGCGGTTATTCGACTTATGATATGGTAACTTTAAAATATAATGCGGCAGGTGGCTATGTTTGGGGGAAAACTTTTAACAGTACTACTACTGATTATTCAAATGAAGTTGGCCGCTCGATAGCATTATACAAAACCGGAGACAGTACTTTTTTATATTGTGCTGGAATGAATACTTCACATAATAATATAATCGTGATAAAGTATAATCAAAACGGAAACCAGTTATGGCAGAAAACTTATTCAACTTCTCTAAATGGTTATCTTCATACCGTTCCTAAAGTTTTGACAGATGCATCGGGAAATTGTTATGTATCCGGCAGTAACGGAGAAAGTCCGTTTCTTATAAAGTATAATTCTGCTGGAGCAATAGTTTTTAGCACGATAGTAGCGAGCGATCCCGGTCATGTTCGCGCTAAAGCAAGCGATATGGCATTTGATGCAGCAGGAAATATATATCTTACAGGAGATATCGATTCCAGCGGAAGTAACGCAGTTTATTATTATACATCGAAATTAAATACGGCCGGAGTTTTACAATGGAAAAAATATTTCCGCGGAGGATCGAATTATCAAAGCCGGGCTAATGAGATTGCAGTTGGAGCCAGTGGAAATATTTATGTGACGGGCGAATACAGTACAAATGGTATGTTGGATTATCTTACAATAAAATATAATCCGCTGACAGGTGACACTTTATGGACCAGAAAATATGACGCAACAGGAAATAGCTCTGACCAGGGAAAAGTCATAGCTCTTGATGCTAACGAAAATATTTTTGTATCCGGCGAGACATACATCGGAAGTTACACAAATATTGTAACTGTAAAATATAATTCTTCCGGAGTTCAGCAATGGGCAAAAACCTATGCCGGTCCTGGAGCATATTCAGATTATGTAAAAGATATTATAATTGATAACAGCGGAAATATTTATATAACAGGAGCATCAGATTACTCATATTTTGGAAAATATTTAACCATGAAATACAATCAAAACGGAGATGTTTTATGGACAAATGCATATGACTTTGCAGCACCTGATTTTGAAATTGCGTATGCAATGACATTGGATAACAGCGGAAATGTGATTGTGACGGGCTCAAGCGGTTATGAAAACCAAAGCGACTTCGGAACAATAAAATATAATTCATCAGGAGTTCAGCAATGGGCAAAGAAATTTTACGGAGCGCAATTAATAAATGATGCTGCAAATGGAGTTGTTACCGATAAAAAAGGAAACGTTTATGTGGTTGGCAGGACAAGAACTAATTTAGGAGATAATATTAATATAATAAAATATAACTCATCCGGGGTTGAAAAATGGGTATATAATCGCGGAGGCACAGGCGCCGGTTATGATGTTTACGATGAAGCAAAGGCGATTACGGTTGATACATCGGGCAATGTATATTTTACAGGAACTGTTTTTCTTAACACTTCATACAAGCAGGAAATTGTCACAGGGAAGATTGATTCAAACGGAAATAATCTTTGGTTTATAATTTCAAACTCAATCAATAGTGATGATGCCGGTAACTCGATAGAAATTGACAATAGCGGAAATGTTTATGTGGCCGGACAAACAGCAGTAGGAACAGATTTAAATTATATGACTATTAAATATAATTCTGCCGGTGTTGTTCAATGGATAAGATATTATGGAGCTATAACAAACGGAAAGGATGTTCCAAATGCCATTGCAGTAGATGTTAACGGAAGTGTATTTGTAACCGGCAACAGTGACAGCACTGGCTCAATGCAGGATATACTTACTGTAAAATATAATTCTGCCGGGGCGTTACTATGGACAAAGAGAGTTAAAGGAAGTTCAAATTCAACCGACGCCGGCAATTCGGTAATTGTAGATAAAGGTGGTAATGCTTATGTAGGCGGAATGATCAAACAGACTGTTGGAAATGATATAGGTGTTGTAATTAAATATAAAAACGATGCGGCAGGAACTGAGATCTGGCTCAGAACAGTTAATCTTATAATTTCTACAGGCGCAGAAACTATTGTATCACTTAAACTGGATACATCAAAAACTAAAATTTATGCTGCCGGCTACAGTCATGGGACGGGTTTGATAAATACAAATTATACATTAATAAAATTTGACTCGGCAGGAAATCAACAATGGCTGAAAATTTATGACCACCCCGGATCGCAATATGATATTGCATATGGACTCGCCCTGGATAAAAATGAAAATTCCTATATAACAGGAGTTTCTTACAATGCAAATTCAGATTTTCTTACAGTCAGTTATAATTCAGCAGGCACACTTAAGTGGGTAAAAACTTTTAACGGAGCATCAAATGGTGAAGATGTTTGCAACGGAAAAAACCCTGTGGCAGTTGATTTAAACGGTAATGTTTATGTGACAGGAAGCAGCTACGATTCTATTTACGGCTACATAACAACAACTGTAAAATACAAGCAATTTTCTCATTCTCTTAATCTTACTGCATTCATAGAAGGATTTTATAATTCAACTTCAAATGCTATGATAAGCGATACTGCTACAGTATATTTGAGAAGCATAGTTGCTCCGTACAATAAAGTTGATTCGTCAAAGGGAATCTTAACCGGTACCGGAATCGGAACATTTAATTTTTCAAGCGCCGTTGACGGAATAAATTATTATATAGTTGTTAAGCATAGAAATTCAATCGAGACGTGGAGCAATTCGGGAAATGCATTTTCATCCGGTTTGTTAACATACAATTTTTCTACAGCATCTAATAAGGCTTATGGAAATAATATGATACAGGCAGATGCATCGCCTGTGAGATTTGCTGTTTACAGTGGTGATGTAAATCAGGACGGCTCGGTAGATCTGACAGACGGAAGCTTGATTGACAATGACGCATTAAATTTCGTATCGGGTTATCTTGCCACTGACGTGAATGGAGATAACTTTGTAGACCTGACAGATTATACAATCACAGATAATAATGCATTTAATTTTGTGAGTGTTGTAAGGCCGTGAATTGTCAAACGTGAAACGAGAATCGTAATTTGTAATTAGTAATTCGTAATTTGAAAATAGTAATTGAAAAAAACCATTATTGAAAAAGAGCTGAAAGAATTTCTTCTTTCAGCTCAATAGTAGCTTCAATCTTTTTACTATTTACTATTTAATTACAGTCAACATCTTTGTTATTGTGAAATTTTCACTTCCGCCTTGAGCAAAAATTTTGTAGAAGTATGATCCGCTCGATAAATTGTTTGCATTCAACTGAACTGTATAATACCCGGCAGTTTTTACTTCGTTCACTAACTTTGATACTTCTTTTCCGGAAATATCATACAAAATTATATTCACTCTTCCGTCATATGGAAGCTCATAATCTATCTTAGTAGTTGGATTGAATGGATTCGGATAGTTCTGTGACATATTAAATGAATTAGGTAATCCCACTTCAACTTCATTAGAAAAATTGAAATATTGGAAATTGCCATTGAAGTCGATTTGTTTTAATCTGTAATTATAACTTCCTACAGCAACCTTCTCTGAGAAAGTGTAGTTCACTAATTCGTTAGAATTCCCATTACCTGAGACATTCCCTACTTTTGTCCATTCGGTTGAAGATGAAAGTTTGCTTTCAACATCAAACCCTGAATTATTAATCAGTCAGGTGAGCGGTTCGAAATTTTGTAATATTTCAAAAAATCTTTACTTGTAAAGTGAAATATAAATTCAATACCTTTGCATTATCAATGATCAATTGATCAATGGTCAATAATTAATACTAAAATTAAAAACCTTAAAAAATAATTATGAAAAATAATATTCGTCATCACTCTGATTTCCTTTTATTCAGATAATATTTACATAAAAATTTATTTAATTAAACCAAAAACCAAAATGAAAAAAACTATTTTAATTATTGTACTTATTGCATTAACAATAAATACAATTGAAGCCCAAACCGGATGGTTCATTCAACCGTCATTTACTTCGCAAAATCTTTACGATTGCAAAGCATCTGCAGTTAATAATCTTTATTTAGGATCGGATTTTGGAAATGTCTTCCATAGTACAAACAACGGAAATAATTGGTCTGTATACAACTTCAATGATCCATTATTAAACAGCAGTTCAATCAAATATGTAAGAGGAGAAAATAATGATAACTGGGCAATAGTGGGACAAAATGCAGCGTATGGTTATAAATATGGATCACTGGATTCGGTCATGAGAATAAGTTCCGGTGTCCAGCCGCATCTTGAAGCATTAACACTTCTTAATGGATATTTCGGATTTTGGAAATGTCTTCCGTAGTACAAACAACTGTAATAACTGGTTAGCATATATTTTATTTGCCTGCAGTTAATTTAATATTTAAAATTGTGTGTTAGAGTTCGTTTATTTTTTCCAAAAGCCATGTCTTATTTGCAGTAACGTTTTCCGTAACTTCGTGCCTTAATAAACTATATTCTGATTTATCTTTTGATTCTCTGATCTTGAAAAGTCTGGATAAAAACTTACAAAAATTTAAATATGAGTTTCTGTAAGCTTCCGGTACACCGTCTTTTGATAAATAATGTCTGAAAGAATCTATCATATATTCTGAAGATAAAAAATCGTTTTTATCGTACAATATTTTCAGATTGAGTGCGCGAAGATTCAGTCTGTACTCAGAGGAATTCATGTCATGACTCACAATAATTTCAAGAGCTTTATCCAACTCACCTTTATTGTAATATAAAAATGCATTTGAAAAAATTTCCGCATTTTTTCTTATCGGGAGTGGTACATTTTTTAAATAGGTATTTATAAAACTTTCCAGAAATTCAGTTTCTTTAAAATCAGAAGCAGTCTTAACAATCGCAGCAAATTCATTAAATGATATATTTTTATTTTTATCTAAAATAATTTTCCTTTTAATCCTGATTTTATCAATTTCAAAATATTCCTTATTCCGGTTTGGAATTTTCTCATTCAGAGTCAATGTGTTTTCAAGAAGATTATACAGCAGCCTTTTCTCGGAATCTTCAAAAAGTTTGTCATTATTAATAAGGAAATTTTTATATGAATAATAATAATCGGGCTCTTCGCTATGCTGTGTGGCTAAATACATGAGGTAGTAAGTATTTAAAATTGTATAATCAAACTCCGAAAGCTTTTTAACTTCCTCGATGATATTAGCTATCGCAAGCTTATCAAGAAATACCTCCAGTACATTAATTTCCTTTTTATAATTATTCCTAAGCCTGAATACAACTATGTTATTATAATTTTTAAAACATTCGATCAAAGAATAATATATTTCGTATTCGGCTATCGTGTATGTAAGATTGTCATTTTTGTTGATTGAAACATTCTTAAAATGAAAATCATAATCGAGTATATTTAAATCTTTTAAATGTTCGTAATTTTCCGGAGTGAATAATTTTTGAGAATGTATCTTCTCATATAAAATCTTAAACTTCGAGCTGAACAATTTTTTGTTCGATCTTTGATTAAGATTTTCCAAAAGATAAAACTGCTTTCTGAAATTATCGGATTCAAAGATCTGAATCTGAAGAAAGCTTTCGGTAACTTTTGAAAGGTCATGTATAAGATTTTTCATGACTCCGTAATTAAAGTCCTTCGCAGGATATAAATTTTTCCAGATAATTTCTCTTTTCAGACTTTCATTTTTAAACTCAGGAGAAAACTTTTTTATAAACTTAAAAAGTTTTACAACAACAGTTTTTTTATTAAAATAAGGAGACTTTATAAAGTCTTCGAATTTCTTCAATTCCGATTTATCAAATACTCTGAGAATTTCTATTACTGAGCTGGTTAACATTTTCTTTTGCTAAAAGTCATAAATTTTTTAGGCAATCCGGTATTGTAAAAATTTTGTAAGGTGTAAAAAGCTTTTTGTAAATCTTCAATTTGTTTATAATCTGTCGAATTTTAGGGAAATTATAGTTATTAAATAACAAATACAATTTGATTTTGAAGTGAAAAATGCGGATAAGTTTCTTTGGTTTATAAAAACTGTAAAGATATTTTTGTATTAGTTAATCGAAAGAATAATAACCGGTGAAAAATGTTTCTTGACTTTTTTCTCAAAGGCATGCCGGTATGCCAGGTTATTATTTCATTTTTTAAAAATAATCAAAAATAAAAAGAAGGAGCTTACAATGTTACTAAAATTCAAATTTATTTTTTGTCTTGCAGCAATTACAATTTTTGTTTTTTCACAGGATTCTTTTTCTCAAAAGAAAAAAGTTTCTAAAGAAAGGAAACCGGTTGTTATGATGAAAGATAACAGCCCCTTGTCCCGTACTCCGGTAAACAATTATTCACAACAGGAAGTTGATATAATCTCGCAGATGAATCAATACAAACAGCCGCATAACTTATTTCAGGATGGTGATAAAATTCTCGATCTTCAGAATAGACTGGAAGCTTCTAACGGCTCAACTGTTACAAAACAAGAGTCAAATTCATTTGGAACGATCATTCTTCCAAATAACTCTGACAATATTTTTTCAACTGATATTTTCGATGGAGATTACATAGCAGCCATTGCTACACAGGTGGAACAAAGAGGAGCCGGCAATGGAAAGATCTGGGTTGCTATCGGTCACAGCAGTCTGGATACAGGAGCCGGCGCGAGGGGCGATACAATTAAATTATTTTATTCAATCGATGGAGGGACGACATATACAAAATATGTAAGTGTCGCTTTTAGCCCGGCAAATAAAATCGGGTTCGATGACCTCGATATGGAAATCATAGAAAATAATTCAGGCACAAAATATATTTATCTTGTCTTCGGGTATTATACAAACGGCTATTACGGACAAAGATTAATCGGCTGCACTGTTGTCACTACGCCAACGCTGTCGGTCTTCGGAACTACTCTTAGTTTCCCGGGACAAACAGCTTCAAGCAAATATTTTAATGCAAGGTTAACTTCAGACAATGCAAGGTATCCGGGAAATCCTTACGTTACGATCGTTGCAATGCAGGACTCGACTGACGGAGCTAACGAATATTTTATGACAAAGATGTGCAGAGTCTTAAGTCCATATACTCTGACTCCGTCATTTACTTATTTTCCGAGAAGTATTTATTCAGTTGCAGCAGGATTTTATGATTTCGGAGTAACTACCGACATTGCATATTTCAATAACGTTAATGATTCACTGGTATTTCTATTGAGCGGTTATCCCGGGTTTAATGATAAAATGTATTTTTACAAAGCTTTCGGAAATTCGACAGTTTACCCGACTACAAACGGATTCATCAGCCCGACAGGCGATAATATGGAATATGCCAGAATAGCATCCAACGGAGGAGACAATCAAACAAAGTTACTTGTGACTTATACGGATGATTATAATAACACCGGGGATTATGATCAATGGTATCTTTCAACAAGCGATGCGAATAACTGGTCTGCCGCTACACTGGAATATTCCGGACTTCATAAATCAAGATACGGAGATGTGATCGGAAGAAGAAATGCCAGCGGTAGTTTTTCTGTCGCATTTGTGAATTCTTTAAATTATATGAACAATGTAACTTCCTGCAGGTTTAACGGAGATTTCAATCTCGATTCTTACCTTCACTGCACAAATACCGGTTACGCTAATTCAATTGCAAATCCAAAACCATCTTTCCGTTATGTGAATGGTGACAGCTGTCTTAATTTTTGGTCTTATTATTATACACTTAGTTCGACAACCGGCTGTTCGGCAATAAATTTTTATCTTAAGCTCGCAAGCGAAGGATATTATAACGAAGTAACAGGCACAGTGCCGATTTATGATACTTACTATGTTATTCTTGCAGAACAGACTCCTCCGTATAATCATGTCGACACTTCTCTTGTATATCTTGATCCTCAATTATTAATGAATGAAATGGTATTTAAGAATGCGCCGGACGGGAATTATTATTTTATTTTGAAGCACTATAATACAGTGGAAACATGGAGCGCTAACCCGATAACAATTTCACATAGCTCAATAAATTCCTATGACTTTACGAGTTCCGACGCTAATGCATACGGAAATAATATGACTCTTAAAGGATCCGTGTGGTGTATTTACAGTGGTGATGTTAACCAGGACGGGGCAATAGATCTTGTTGATATCTCAATAATTGATAACGATATTTATAATTTTGTAATCGGCCAATATCTTGTATCGGATCTTAACGGAGATTATTTGACTGACATTAGTGATTACGCAATTGCAGATAATAATGCGTTTAATTTTGTTGCTAAAATCACTCCTTGATTTAGTTTATAAAGTTTGTAAAGTTTGTAAAGTTTGTAAGTTGATTTTAGTAAAACTTGCAACTTGTAACTTGTAACTTGCAACTTGCAAGTTACAACTTGCAACTTGCAACTTGCAACTTGCAACTTGCAACTTGCAACTTGCAACTTGCAACTTGCAACTTGCAACTTGCAACTTGCAACTTGTAACTTGTAACTTGCAACTTGTAACTTGTAACTTGCAACTTGTAACTTGCAACTTGCAACGGAATAAAAGCCGGTGGAGAGATCTTCCGGCTTTTTTATTTATTACTACAATTTTAGAACATATCAAAAAATTCTCCTGCTATAATCTTCAAAAAAAACCAAAATTTAAATAGTTTTCTTGCAGAGGGCTTATAATTGTTCCGAACAATTATAAAAACTTCTCTTTGCTTGGCGATATCCTATTCCATATTTTTGAAAAAGAATTAAATTAATTTAAACAAAGCTAAAAAAATGAAAACAAAATGAAAATACCACAGGGCAGTATTCAAATAAAAAAATCCAATAAAAATAAACTTTTTAAACAAAACTTAAATAATAAAAAAATGAAAACAAAATTAAATCTCTTCAGCAAGTCAGTAATACTTTTCCTAATGTTTGCAACATCAGTTTTTTCACAAAGCATTACCAATACACTCGGCACAAGCGGTTTATTTTTAATCAAAGACGCTGCTAATAATTATCTTAGCTTGACTCAGTCAACCGGTCAGGTGAATATATTAAAAACTCTCAGACTTGAAAACACAACAAGTTCAAGCCAGGGTGTAATGTTTAAAGGCGCAGACAGATTTTTGCATAGCTTCGGATCAAGTAATTTATTTCTTGGTGTTAACTCAGGTAATTTTACATTGACCGGCGCCGGAGCGAAAATAGGAATTGGTCAATCTTCACTTACAAGTCTCACTACAGGTGATGCTAATACTGCTTTGGGATATTTGACTTTAACTTCTAACACCGAAGGTTATTCTAACACAGCATTAGGGTATCAGTCTTTAAAATTTAACAATACAGGTTATTCTAACACAGCAGTTGGACATCTCACTTTATATGGGAATACTTCTGGAATTTCTAATACAGCTTTCGGAGATCTATCTTTATATTCGAATATCTCAGGCAATTATAATTCAGCATTAGGGGATCATGCTTTATATTCCAATATTCAAGGTGATGATAATACTGCTGTGGGTTATAAATCATTAGAAACAAATGAAGCAGGCAATAAGAACACTGCAGTTGGATTTGTATCTTTAAGATACAACACGAATGGGGTTGAAAACACAGCTTTGGGATACGGTTCATTAAATTCTAACTTAACAGGTAGATCCAATACCGGTGTGGGGCTTGCATCCTTAAATTCCAATACGCTGGGTAATTACAATACTTCTGTGGGAATGCATTCTTTACTTGCCAACATCGATGGAAGTTTCAATACAGCCCTGGGATATTCTGCCGGATCAAATGTCACAACAGGTGATAATCTTACATTAGTTGGCTACAATGCACAGCCATCATCGGGTTCTGCAAATAATCAAATCACACTTGGTAATAATAATGTTTTTTCCCTGCGATGCAATGTGCAGACAATTACAAGTTTATCGGACATGCGAGATAAAAAAAATATTACAGATTTAAATCTCGGTCTTGATTTTTTAATGAAAGTAAAGCCGCGTATATTTAACTGGGATAAAAGAGAATGGTATGAGAATAATATTTCAGACGGAACAATGATACAGAAAATTCCTACAGCAGGTTTTATTGCTCAGGAGCTTGATGAAGTTCAAAAAACTGAAAATGCCGAATGGCTCAATCTTGTCTTGAAAGATAATCCTGAAAAGATCGAAGCTACATACGGCAATTTATTGCCTGTGATGGTAAAGGCAATACAGGAACTGAAATCAGAAAATGATATCCTGAAGCAAAACAATGAGAGACTTTTATCGGAAGTAGAATCATTAAAATTAATGAATGATAAGATAGCAAAACTTGAACAAACTTTAAGTGAGATGGCTTCAGTTAAACTAACATCTTTTAAAATTTCTGATGTAAACAATACTATTTTAATAGAAGGAGAAGGAAAATGAAAATGAAAATTTTTTATATATCTTTATTGATTCTATTTGCATCTGATACATTCAGCCAAAGTGAGATTGATTATCAGACAGGTTCAGGGCTTGTCGTTGAAGCAGGGGCAGACATTTGCGCGGATACTGTAATTATAAACGGCAGCTTTTCAATAGCCGGTACGATCTGCGGCTCATCACTGCTTCAGCTCAATCTTATTGCATTCATTGAAGGTTTTTATAACTCCCAATCCAATGTAATGATAAGTGATACTATCGAAGTATATTTAAGAAGTGCCGCTATTCCTTATAATTTAGTTGACTCGTCCATATCAACTTTAGATTCATTAGGTTCAGGGAAATTCTATTTTTCAAATGCTGTTAACGGTGCCAATTATTATATAGTTTTAAAACACAGAAATTCCATTGAGACATGGAGCCAGTCAGGAAATGCTTTTGCTGGCGGTACTTTGAATTACAATTTTGCATCTGCAGCAAATAAAGCTTACGGAAATAATCAGCATCAGATAGATAATACCCCGGTTAAATACGGAATTTACAGCGGAGATGTAAATCAGGACGGGATAGTCGATTTAGATGATGGAAGTTTGGTTGATAATGATTCATATAATTTTCTGTCGGGGTATGTTGCGACCGATGTGAATGGGGATAATTTTACAGATATATCAGATAACACTATAACTGATAATAATTCGTTTAATTTTGTAACTGTGATAAAACCCTAAGTAATCAACCGAAGGTTAAACTTGATTCTCTCTAAAATTAAAATTTGATACCTGCTAAACAACGCAGGCATCAAATTTTTATATTCCCGTATTAATTAAACATAACCAGTTATTTTACTTACCAAAACCGGTTGTGTCTGATCTTTTAATAGCCGTATCTTTTTTAACTACAATAGTATCAGGATTACCGGTTTTATTACTTTGTTTGTTTGTATCTTGACAAGATATTAAGAAAGTTGACGCTAAAAATAATATTGCTAAAGATAATTTTTTCATAGTTATTTTAAAGTTTAGATGAAGAAATTAATCTGACAATTGAAATTTTATGGAAATTTTTTTTATGCTAAAATCAATTTACCTGTAAATTTCTTCGCCTTTATTTTTTTTCCAATCCTCTTCAAAATATTTTGCATCTTCTTCATTTCGTGGATGAACTCCCATAACTATTCTGCCACCTTTGATACCGGATTCATATATTTTTGCCCGTTCTTCAGGAATACCATTGCCAATTAATGCTCCTATAATACCACCTGTGAGACCACCTGCACCTGCACCAGCTAAACCTGCAGCAATCGGACCCGCAATAATAATCCCTAAGCCTGGAATTAGTACACTTGTACCTAAAGCAAGGATCACACCCGCTACTGCACCTATAGTTCCTCCTATTGCACCGCCTTTACCAGCTCCTTCCATTGCTTTTGTACCTATTTCAGTTTCTCCAACTTCTTCATTGCCAAAATGCTTTTTACGGGTATCATCTGACATCATTAAATTAATGTCGTCTTTTGAATAACCTTTGTCACTTAATGTATTATATGCTCGTTCCGTACTTTCACGATCTGTAAACATACCTGTTAACATTTTACGTTCGGTTGCGGACTTACCAGTTCCGGTGTTTGCTTGATTCTCTTCCATATTTTTTATTTTTAAGGTTAATGAAAAAAGGTTAATTAATGAAAAGTGTATCTGCATATTTTGTGCCAAGCAATATTTTTTATCCACAGATTATTATAATGTAAGATTTATGAAATATTTTTTTATGCATTGTCACTTATGTCATTATATGTCAGTAAATTGATTTTATTAAGACCTCTGAGAATAGAGAATAATTCTTGTTACCGGATTGGTTTTACCATAGGATTTTGTGAGATTTTTGGGATGGAAAAGTTTATTTAAACCTTTATAATTATGTTATAAGTTTTTTCGGAAAATATATTTTTCGCATAGTTTAAAATAAGACTTACATTTTTTTTTACAATTCGGACTCATAAAGGTTGATAAAAGTTATTCAAACTATTTGATTTCTTCCTTTGAAAATGTTTGAGTGGGTGTAAAGTCATTTTCAGTTGAAATTAAACAGAGACTCAAGCTGCTTTAGTATAAGATTTTGTTGTTTTTATTTTTAGTGTTTGCATAATTTTTTCTCTTAGTAGATACAAGCTTTTATAGTTTCTGATTTTTTTCATCCTTCTCTCAGCTTCTAATAATCCACAAGCTACCCAACGGAATATCTGATCAGAATTCTTCCAGTGTTTTACTTTATTTATATATCTTCCAAGTTGTGAATTTAGACTCTCTATACAATTTGTTGTACCCAATGATTCACCTAATTTTCCTGACATTC
>JALYRX010000099.1 GCA_030855105.1 Bacteroidota bacterium
TGTCAATGGTGATAATGTTGTTGATTTAGCGGATGCGACTATAGCAGATAACAACGCATATAACTTTGTGGGGAAGGTTACTCCATTATCACTAATTTCTTTCCCGGCAAAGTAAGATGAAAGATCATGGCATTTTACAAATAGTAATTTAACAATTATTTAACTACCGGGAAAAAAATAACTGATTTTACAAATTACGTAGAGATGCAAATACTTGCGTCTCTACAATTCAAAAATTTGGCTACTATCAAAGCAGAAATAAACCCCGACCTAATGATTACACAGACTAAAAGAAGTAGAGAATGCAGAAGTAAAATTGTTAAAAAAATTATTAAAATTTGACATTGATATAGAAACATTTGTATTTTTGTATTGAACAAAATTCCAACTGCAAAATGAAAACAGAATTTAATTTTAAAAATCCCGGTAAGTCTTTTAAAGGTTTTTGCAGACCTGAAATTTTTACTTATCGGGATTTTTCTTTAATTAACTTAAGTTGTTCTTCGGAAAATTTCATTAGTAAATTCATTAGTGCGATGACTAATGAAACCCTAATTTATTCATTCTGTTCAAATCAGCTCCCTTCAAAGCAAAAGCCCACAAACGTAATGTTCATGGGCTTTTATAGGCTTTTTATCCGAGCTGGAGAACAGAATTGAACTGTCGACCTGCTGATTACGAATCAGCTGCTCTACCAACTGAGCTACTCCAGCAAATCAATTTCAAATTATAAATTTCAAATATTAAATGGATTTTCTTGAAGTAGAAATTATCTTTCCTGTGATTTTAAGAATTTCATCACAATCATTTATTAAAGATTCTGATAAATGATTCTCCAAAAAATCAGAGTCTCTTAAAAGTCGTATCCAATAGTGTGTTTCTCTTGCTTCCTTATGTGCAATGCAAAATTTATTTATAAAATCCTTCTTTGATTGGCTTCCAATCCCTTCTTCAATATTTGCTCCGATTGATGTTCCACTTCTTAATATCTGCTTCGAAAGAACAAATTCCCTTTTATTCTCTATTAAATATTTATATAAGTTTACAATCCTTAGTGCAAATTTGTAACTCTTTTCCTTTATTACATTTTCTCTTTCCATCAGCATAATTAACGTTAAAGCTAATAAATTATAAATGTAATTTACTCTAAAAATTTAACATTTAACATTTACAATTTATCATTTAAAATTAGTATCGGTACATTTCCGATTTATAAGGTCCTTCGACACTTACTCCTATATATTCTGCCTGTTCTTTTGAAAGTGTTTCAAGTTTTGCTCCGACCTTTTCAAGATGAAGTCTTGCTACTTTTTCATCAAGATGTTTAGGCAGTACATAAACTTTATTTTCATAATTCTCCGAGTTATTCCATAACTCCAACTGGGCAAGAACCTGATTGGTAAAGGAATTTGACATTACAAAAGACGGATGACCCATTGCACATCCGAGATTTACCAATCTTCCTTCAGCCAAAATAATTATTTCTTTTTCATCTACAGTATAAATATCTACCTGCGGCTTAATTATATTTTTTGTTTTTCCATAATTACTGTTCAACCATGCCATGTCAATTTCATTATCAAAGTGCCCGATATTACAAACGATAGCTTTGTCTTTCATATTTTTAAAGTGCCTGTCGGTTATGATATTCACATTACCTGTAGCAGTAACGAAAATATCTGCAATCTTCGACGCTTCATCCATCGTAATGACCTGGTATCCGTCCATTGCCGCCTGTAAAGCACAGATCGGATCGATTTCAGTAACCATTACTCTTGCACCTGCTCCCCTCAGTGATTGAGCAGAACCTTTTCCTACATCACCGTATCCTCCGACTACCGCAACTTTTCCTGCCATCATTATATCAGTTGCTCTTCTTATTGCATCTACCAAGGATTCTTTACAGCCGTATTTATTATCAAACTTGGATTTAGTAACTGAATCATTTACATTAATTGCCGGTATGGAAAGCGTTCCGTTTTTTATTCTTTCATATAACCTGTGAACTCCGGTTGTTGTTTCTTCTGATAATCCTTTGATACCGGAAATTAATTCGGGGTAATTATCAAAAACCATATTCGTTAAATCTCCTCCGTCATCTAATATCATATTTAGTGGATCTCTGTCAGGTCCGAAAAATAAAGTCTGCTCGATACACCAATTGAATTCTTCCTCATTCATTCCTTTCCATGCATATACAGGAATTCCTTCTGCTGCTATTGCTGCCGCGGCATGATCCTGAGTTGAAAAAATGTTGCATGAAGACCATGTAACTTGAGCACCAAGATCAACAAGCGTTTCAATCAACACTGCTGTCTGAATTGTCATATGAAGACATCCTGCTATTCTTGCACCTTTAAAAGGTTTTGTAGATTTGAACTCTTCCCGGATAGCCATGAGGCCGGGCATTTCTGCTTCTGCAAGACGGATTTCTTTTCGTCCCCATTCCGCAAGTGAAATGTCTTTAACTTTGTATGGTAGAACTTTTGTTTTGTCTAATGTTGCTGTACTCAAATTATATCTCCTTATTTTTTAATGTTGTTTTATTGATCCAAGATAAGATATATATTTCTTTAAATAAATTCTAAATTTATTATAATAAACTAATATCAACTACAATGAACCATTTGAAGTTAGCAGTAAAAATTTTATTGGTTATGAAAACAGTCTCTCGAGCAGAGGAAAAGGGAATTTAAATAAAAAAGGTGTGAAGAAATTTTTTCCTCCCACCTTCCCTTTTATTAACTAACACTAATTACCTAACTAACCAATCTTAATTTATTTTTTAAATACTATACTTTCCGAATTCACATATTGCATTTTGATTTTTTCAGAATGAATTATTTTGTCTTCATTTATTGAAAAAATGTTCATTGTGCAATAGTAATTGCCTTCAGACATATTCTTTCGCGGCTTGAAGAAAACATAATGTTCTCCTCTATCGACTTCACCTTCAACTAATGTTTCAATTTTATTTCCGCTTTTATCTGTAATAAATATGTTAACATAGTTTTCATCCGTAATACTGAATTCAATAATGGTCAAATCATTAAATGGATTTGGATAGTTCTGAAATAATTTGAAACCGGTTAATAAAACAGACTTCCCATCGGCAGGACCAGTCTGCGCTTCTGCCGTCAATCCAATGTTGACTGTAAGGATTAACACTATTATAATTATTTTTATCATTATGGCTTTATATTATTTAAATTTTTGAATATAACATTCTCATAACTTTCGTCAAACCGTCGACTTTCATAACATAAAAATATTCACCCGGTGTTAATCCCTCGTAGGCTTTGAAATAAACGCTATATTGACCCGGTTCCATGTCACCATCTACTAAATTCTCGATTAGATTTCCACCGATGTCAAAGATACTTAGGTTTATTTCTCCGGCTTTGTAAATATCAAATTTAATATTTGTTACTTCGCTGAATTCCAGCGGTTCGTTTTGATACACTTTGAAGTCTTTATAAACCATATCTTTATCATTCTCGGGTATCTGATAATTTATACCTAAAGCAGATGATTGCGAATAAAATGTTACCCTATAAAGCGCAGTTAATACTAATACTGTAAAAAATATTTTTTTTATTATGTTTTCCATTTTTAATTTCTCCTTTTTTGTTTTTGACTCTCTTACAAAAATCGTTATTATCAGCTAAGAACTAAATAGAGGTACACACACTATATTCTAAGTAAAACTACTTAATTAATTTTGTAGAGTTTATCATTCGGAAACTAACCAATTATTATAAATTTCCTGCCGGTTTTGTACCGGCAGGATGATTTGTTACTTTTCCCTATTTTTCTTTAATTCAATTCCAAGTAAAGAAACATCCAGATTCAGCATTTTCGAACTGAGATTTTCTATTGTTAGCCAGCTTGCATCGAGATCTCTGCTATGACAAGTTATTTCTACATCATTTTTATTATCTCCGTAAATTGACAGATCTCTGCAATCAAAAGTTACAATACCCGGACTCGGACCGGACGGAATTGCATTTATGTCAACCGAAGTAATTTTTAGAAATTTTGTATTCGAGAAATTAAAAGTATAAGATCTAAATGGCTTTAATCTAATCTGTTCTTTGTATGTTGGAATTACAGGTAGTATTATCGGCAAGCCTTCATTGACTGTTGTGCTGCCTTTATTAATGGTTTCATTTGCGGAAAAATCTGATGACGAAACCGGACCTCCGCTGTTGTTACACCCGGTTAGTATTGACAGAACAAAGAACAATGTTATTGACAGGAACATTTTTAAGGTATTCATTTTATTCTCCTTTTAATTTTGTTTTATAAATCTTGTGTGTTTAAATTTCCTGCCGGTTTATGCCGGCAGGATAGTGATTACTGTTCTGAATTTGTATTTTTCTTTGACTTTTCACCATACAAGTTAACATCTAAGTCTAATAAATATGGGCTTGTATTCTCAATAGAAATCCTTTTCATTTCAAATCCATTGCTGTGACAATCTAAAAAGATGTCATCTTTTGAATCGCCATATATTAGCAGGTATTCACAAACAATTGGTTTCCTGTCTATATCGGAATTTTCAGATAAATTTTGGACATCAATAGAATTGAATTTAGCCAATCCTGTGTTTGATACAGTGAATGTATAAGTACGAAAAGGTTTCAATTTTATTTGAGTGTTGTAAGAGTTGATCGAAAGCAGAGCTCCTTTTTCCGATACTTTATCTTTTGATATTCCGGTTGAGCCCGGATTAGTAGTATGATCTGATGTTGATGTTATCTGGTCGCTGCACCCGGCTAAAATTATAAGCACTAGAATAACCAATACCACTTTGAACGCTTTTAATTTATTCATTTTTTTCTCCTTTAATTTTTTTGATAAATATAATTGTTTTAAAAAATTCCTGC
>JALYRX010000075.1 GCA_030855105.1 Bacteroidota bacterium
CGGTAATTTCCCTTAATGAATTTGCTTTTGCCAGTTGACAAAACAACATTGATACTAAATGTGTCCAGCTGTTTATTCCCTTTGAATGTTTATCCGTATCGTATTTCTTTACAATTGAATTAAATGGGTCCCTATTTAAGTTGTTAATTATTTGAGCTAATAATGTTATGTTTGTTTTCATATGACTATTGTATTTAAGTTTGTGGTTAAACAAAAATACACCCTGTAATTTTTTAATTACAGGGTTTTAGTCTTATTTTTTTTTATATCGTTTTGGACAGAGTTGATAAAAATTACTTAGTTTTATTTTTTTTATCTTGTACCAATTCCGGATATTTCTTATGAATATTTTTCTCATAAAATTTTTCAAGCAATTCAGAATCAATTTCGTGATTAAATAGAGTTTCTATTGGAATTTTCTTGGAAGCATCGAGCAATTCAATTCCAACGATCTCTTCATCTTTTGTCGTGTCTAAATTTATATAATCGGAAATCTCAACAACGCCATCCGGTTTTTTTGTGGATAACTCAATATATGCAGCATCCACTTGATTATCATAATATATTTTCATTTGTTATTTTTTTCAAAACTTTATTAAGCATAATACAATTTTCCTTTTGGTTTAGGAATTTCTCTGCCTAATTCTTTTGCTGTTTCTATCCACTCAGTTGCAATTATTTCAATATTTTTAATGCACTCATCGTAAGTATTACCATCAGCCATACAGCCAGGCAATTCAGGCATTTCAGATACGAAGCAGTTATCTTCTTCGCTCCAATAGATAATTATTTTATATTTAATTGCCATATTCGAAAAGTTATTCTATCATATCATTTATCAAATAAAATTAAAACTGTATATCGCCAAAATTTCTTTTCTTATTACAAGACTTACAATCTATGTACAATCTTTTAATCTCATTTTCAAAACCAAGTGAGTTCTTATCAATAGTTAACTTATAAAATCCTCTCTCCTGCGGCTCATGATCCAAAATATAAGTTGTGTCTCCATTAATAAAGAATAAACTTACGACATCTTTTTTTGGTAAATAGAAACTGATATTTACTTTATCAGAGACAGGGTTTGGATATGCAGGATAAAATTCAAATTGCGATGGATAATTTATCATAAATACCTCGCTATTTAAATTATGATATTGAAATTCATTATTGAAAGAAATTTGTTTCAATCTATAATTATATTTACCATTTCCCAAATCCTTATCTATAACTTCATATTTCCTTTCTTTTTCAGAGCTTCCATATCCTTTGACAAATCCTAATTCCATCCATTGTTTATCTATGCTCATTGAATTAAATTCTTTTCTCTCAACATAAAAACCTTTATTATCTATTTCAGTCGCCGTTGACCATTTTAGAATTACATCATGTCCATCAATTTCGAAAGAAAAAGGTTCATCTTGGAAACCAGTAACTGGAATAGGATCACCCTTGTAAAAAGGTCTCCCGAACATATAATTGTATTCTTGAATTTCATCATAATTATTCTCATCAAAATCCCAATACTTCATATCACCACCTAAAATATTCCCTACGCTATCCGTTCTCAAAATGGTTTTGTCTGAAGAATTCTTATTATCAGCATTTTGCGAATAAGCACTGTTAAGACTGAAGAATAAAATTGTTATAAATATAATGTGAAACATAGTTTTTAATTTCATATAATTCGTAATTAGTAATTCGTAATTAGTAATTGATCTACAACGGTCTCATCAACGGAAAAAATATCACATCTCTAATCGAATGCGAATTAGTAAGCAGCATCACCAACCTGTCTACTCCAAGTCCAACGCCTGTAGTAGGCGGCATTCCAACTTCAATTGCTTTTATAAAATCTTCATCAAGCGGATGAGTTTCAGCCTCACCGCCTCGTCCTCTTTCGACCTGCTCTTCCAAAAGCTTTCTCTGTAATATCGGATCATTTAATTCAGTATATGAATTTCCCATCTCCCATTTATTTAAATAAGGTTCAAATCTCTCTGCAAAGATTACCTGTTCGTCATCAGTTTCCATTTCCTCCAGTTGTTTCATTGAATATTGTCTCAAGGGTTTACATAAAGGCGTTGTGTCAATAGGGAAGTCATAAACAAAAGTCGGTTGAATTAAATCTTCTTCGCAAACTTCTTCAAATAAATGCGCAATCAACAGACCTTTTCTATTGGAGATCTTTCTGTCGAATTCTATATTATTCGAAATCATGTAATTTATAATTTCTTCTTTCTTCATATTCATTATATCTAAACCTGTCTTGTGCTGAATGGCCTCTGTCATTCTGATTCTTTTCCACGGGCGCTTGAAATCAATTTCAATATCTCCGTAAGTAACTGTTGTTTTGCCGTGAATATCAATGCATGCCTGCTCGCAAACTTCTTCAAATAAATTCATGCTGTCAAAATAATCTCCGTAAGCCTGATACCATTCAACCTGAGTGAATTCCGGATTATGTGTCCTGTCAATTCCTTCATTTCGAAAGTCACGGACAAATTCATATACACGGTTGAATCCACCGACAATTAATCTTTTTAAAAAAAGTTCATTCGATACTCTGAGATACAAATCCAGATCGAGCGCCTTATGATTTGTCGTAAAAGGAACTGCATTCCCGCCTCCGTAAACTGTCTGCAGAGTTGGCGTTTCAACTTCGAAAAAATTATGCTTTTCTAAAGTTCGTTTTATTGATTGAACAATTTTTGTTCGCTTGATAAAAGTGTTTTTAACATTTTCATTAACGATCAGGTCGATGTATCTTTGTCTGTAACGAAGCTCTACGTCAGCAAACGCATCGTGTATAATTTTTTCACCGGACTCCGTAACTTCTTCCTTGACGACCGGGAGCGGATGAATTGATTTTGCCAAAAGCTCATATGAGAGCGCATGAACAGAGACTTCACCCGTCTTCGTTCTGAAAACATATCCTTTTGCTCCTATTATATCGCCGATATCCAGGAGTTTAAAAATATTGTAAGCATCTTCACCGACATCATCTTTTCGAATGTAAATCTGAATCCTTCCTTCGTTATCTTTGATATGGCAGAATGTTGCTTTACCCATTTTGCGTATTGCCATAATTCTCCCTGCAACAGAAACAATATTTTCTTTTTGCTTTTCTTTCTCTTCTTCAGATTCAGCATCTTTAAAACTTTCGATAATTTCTTTTGAATTATTGGAAACGTCATAACGGTGCGGGTAAGGATTGATACCGAGATTCTTTATTTCTTTTAATTCTTCTAATCTTCTTTTGATTAGATCGTTTTGTTCTGACAATAAAATTTAGCTTCCTTTGTTATTTATAATTTCTATTAAATAATTTATATGGGAATAATATTTATTTTTCAATATTTCCGTTAAATTTTTTTTTAATTCCTTAGTGTTAATCAAATCACCAAGGATTATAATACAACAACTCTTTAATCCGTTTAAGTAATTTTCAATTATATCCCAGATTATTGCATTATCAATCCCAATGTAATTGTGTGATAAAACATTTCTCAACCCAATAACTTCATTCCAGTTTATCAGAGGATATTTGTTTCTTAAATCTTCATCAATTTTTCTACTTTCTTCACCAACCGCTATCAATAAATTTATGACAGCATTAAAGTTTAATTGATCATTTATTTCAAAAAGTGATTCAGCATCTTGTATATCTTTACAATATATTTTAATTTTTGCAATGGCTTCGAGGATAGTAAGAAGATGGAGGATATTCTTATTAAACATATATTATATCATTTTGTATTTCCATTTTGATTAATGGATTTACAACATCTTCATATACAATATCCACTTTTTTTCCTAAATTGTCCTCGAGAAATCTTTTTAACTCAAAATAATATTTATATTTTTTGAAATCCATTTTAACATTTATTAATACATCTATGTCACTTTTTTCAGTTTGAACATTATTATAATAAGATCCGAACAAACCTATTCTGATAATTCCGAATTGTTCAGATAATTTTTTTTTATTTTCATTTAAAAAATTTATAATATGTTCTTTTTCATTTATCATATTTTTAAATATTTAATGTTTTCTGATTTAAATTTTTTATTTACAAAGAGCTTACATTAACTCATCAATTGTTAATACTGAATAAGTTCTGTTTACAAATATTGTTTTAACTCTTCAACAGTCATGTTTGCTTGCTGAAGAATAGATTTCATAATTTTAATTTTCAAATCTCGATTGTGAAGTGGTACTGTGACTAAGTAATTTAATTTACATAATTGAACATGACTTCCTTTTTGTCTTTTCCTTACAAAGCCGGCTTTTTCTAAAGCTCTAATAACTTTATGCGGCTTTAATATAGGAATCGATGACATAAGATGTTAAATCATAATTTAATAAAATCAAAAATTTTTTCACAATGACTTCTTCATCATTGAATAATGGATTGTCTTCAATGGGCACTTCTCTAAGAATAGGAATATTTTCTTCCAGACAAACCTCTATATAATCCTTAATAGCTTCTAATAAATTATTTTCAGCTTCTTTAATTGTTAAACCATCCATAGCTATATTCAAATCTAAACATAATGAGCAAAAAGTGTCATCTTCTTTTGTAATCACACATTTAAGAATGGTTTTGTTTCTGCTTTGCTTAACATTTAATGCTAAATGTCTCATAATTGTTTTTTAATTTCATTAATAATTTCTTCAACTTTGTTTCTTGAGTCAAAATCATAATACATAATTTGGCGAGTATTTAGTGCAACTTTCTCAATTACATTTAAAACATTTTTCACAATTTTTTTGAAATCATTTATGTCGATAGTCCAACCCATTGGAATATAATGCATAAAACTATTTCTATATTCATTTAAAAGAGTAATACTTTCCCATTCCTCATCAGTAATTTCAACAGCTTTTGAAATTGTTGACCTTTTCATCCAATAATATGAGTCTTGAATTCGAGCTAATACAGTCCAGAATCCTATAATATATTCTTTTTTATTAAATTCAACACTTCTTGGTTTCATATTTTCGAATTGCTTAACTTCCCCTTCTGTTGCTTCAACCCATTCAATTAAATATCCAAAACCTCTCTTTTTAATTTTACTTTTTTTAAAATTATGATTTCCAAATCTAACGAATCTTCCTTCATCTTCATTATTTCCTTTTTGCTTCAGAACATTAAACTGGTAATTCGATCCCTCTATATTACAAATAGAAAAATTGTATAATGAATGATGTAATGCTATGATTATCCATTTCCATTTAAGATTACTTTTTCTATTCAATAGATAGATAATATTATCCAATGAATCAATAGCATTTTCAACTGAGTCTAGATACATGTATCTTTTTGATTCAGTATTGATATTCAGAATTGAACTATTTGCCACTGTTAATATTTAGACTTTCGTTATTCACAATTTAGTAGTTTAGATTTAGTTTAGATCCCAATAAATTTTTAAGTTGATGAGTAAGGTTCATTTTAGATTTCATGAAGTAAGTTTTATGAAGCTAATATTTTTTCTTAAAGCTACTCTTGACATCTTTTTTATCATTCCTTCGATCGAACTTTTTGAAATTTCCTTTTCGCATCCTTTTTATCATCTTTCCTATCGAACCTCTTAAAATCTCCTTTTACATCTTTCTTATCATCACGTCTATCAAACTTCTTAAAATCTCTCTTCACATCTTTTTTATCATCGCTTGTACCAAACTTCTTGCGACCTGTTTTAAAATCTTTTTTATCGCTGCTTTTATCAAACTCCTTAAAATCTCTTTTCACATCTTTCATGTCATCACGTTTATCAAACTTCTTATAACCTGTTTTAAAATCTTTTTTATCGTTACGTTTATCAAATTTCTTAAAATCCCTTTTCACATCTTTTCGATCATCACGTTTATCGAATTTCTTAAAATCCCTTTTGACATCTTTTCGATCATCACGTTTATCAAACTTCTTAAAACCTGCTTTAAAATCTTTTTTATCGCTGCGTTTATCAGATTTGTTAAAATCTCTCTTTACATCATTGCTTTCATCCCGTGAGTCGATTTTTTTAAATCCCAGCTTGCTATCTCTATCTGCTGTCTGCTTTTCTTTAAATCCCCATTTAGAGTTTCTCTTATCGCTGCTTTTATCGAACTTATTATAGTCTTTTTTGAAATCTTTTTTATTGCTATCGTACTTATTATTGTCGTATTTCTTAAAAACTTTCTTGAATTTTTTCTTTTCAGTATTGACAAGTTTAGGAAAGTTTGCAGGAGTTTCTTTAACGATCGAATTCAGCATCGTTAATTCTTCCGGCGTCAGTTTTCTCCATTCGCCTTCTTTTAATTCACCGAGTTTCAAACCCGCGTATTCAGTGCGCTCGAGCTCTCTCACGAAGTAACCGTAATGCTCGAACATATTTCGTACCTGACGATTGCGTCCTTCATAAATCGAAATATATAAATCCTGATAATTATTATTTTTTTTCGGATATCTTATTTTTGCCGGAGCGGTTTTCTTTCCTTCCAATTCTACTCCGCCGGTGATTTTCAGCCTGTGTCTTTCTTCGAGCGGCTTTGATAACTGTACAAAGTAAGTCTTATAAATTTCACTCTTCGGATGCATGAGTTTATTAGAAAGTTCACCGTCATTGGTCAAAAGCAAAAGACCGCTTGTATTATAATCCAGCCTTCCGACAGGAAAAATCTTTTCTTTGCTTTTAATAATATCAATCACAGTTGCTCTGTTCTTATCATCTGAAACCGAAGTTATAACTCCCTTAGGCTTATTGAGCATCAGGTAAATCTTCTTTGTTGAAGTCCGGATGGTTTCACCGTCAAGTTTAATTTTATCTTTTTCAGGATCTATCTTAAATCCAAGCTCAACAATTGTATTTCCATTTACTGTTACTCTTCCTTCTGTTATCAGCTCATCAACTTTCCTTCTCGAAGAAATACCATTTGATGCGATGAACTTATTTAAGCGGACTAAATTATCCAATTATTTTCCTGTCTCGTTTTCATTTTTATTAATTTCATTTTCGTTTTGTTTAATTCCATGTTCAATGTCTTCAGAAGTGTCTTCATCGGCATTGCTTTCTTCTGAATATTTTTCTTCTGTATTGTTTTCCTTCTGCACATTAATATCTTCAGATTCCATCTGCAAAACTTCACCTGAATTTTCAGTCGAAATCAATTCGAGCTGATGCCCGGCATCCTGCTCTTTATAAATATCCGGATTATTTACTGAATTAAATAACTCGATGTCAGCTTCAGTTATGCCTTCTATTTCTTCATTCTTTAAAATTTCATTTATCTCCTTTAGCTTTGGCAAATCTTCTATGGAATTTAACCCGAGTACTTTAAGAAAATTTTTGGTAGTTCCGTAAAGTATTGGTCTGCCGGGAGTTTCCGCTCTTCCGTGAATAGTTATCATTTCCTTTTCCAGCAGGGAGTTTACGATGTAATCAACATTGACGCCTCTTATGAACTCCATTTCAGATCGCGTAATCGGCTGCTTGTATGCAATGATTGCAAGTGTTTCTAAAGCAGATGGAGAAAGCTTTTTCTTCTGCTTTTCTTCGAATAATTTCCCGATAAATCTTCCGTATTCTTTTTTTGTAGCGAAAGAATATCCTCCGGCAATTTTTAAAATCTCGAATGATTTATTATTAATTTTATATTCATCATTCAAAACATTAACGGCTTCTTCAACTTCTGCGATATTTATTCTTACCCCGCTTCTTTCAATAACATCTTTTAGCTGTTTCGGATTAATTTCATCCTCTGAAGCAAATATTAATGATTCAATAATATTTTTAATTTCAGGACTTATCATTTATAAAATAATCTGGTCTAAATTTGTTGTTCGTCTTCGTATAAAGAATTTTGTCATATCTTTATCATCAATAATAATTTCTATAACACCTTCTAAAGCCAGCTGAAGTATTGCAAGGAAAATACAAATAACTCTTAATCTTATATCTATAGCTGATATCATTTCAATGAACTCTATTTCATTTTTTTCATCAATGGTTTTCAAAATATATTCTCTCTGATTCTCGGGAGTTATATCTAGCAATTCTATCGGATGAACAACTTCTTTTCTTATATTTGTAACTGCTCTTTTATAAGCCTTGATGAGATTGAAGATCGTTACATTTTTAAGGCTCAGATCATTTTCAATTTCTTTATCAGATTCTTTAAAATCATTATCGAAGTTACTTCTGAAAATTCTTTTACGCTGTTCATCTTCGAGTTCGGAAATCTGAGCTGAAACATCCTTGAATCTTTTATATTCTAGGAGCTTCCTGATGAGCGTGAGACGCGGATCTTCTTCTATTATATTACCTTCAACATCAATTTGAGGGATCATCATCCGTGCTTTTATTTTCATAAGCTCCGAAGCCATCACAAGAAATTCTCCTGCAAGCTCGATATCAAGAGTAGACATGTAATTTATATAATTCAGAAAATCTTTTGTAATCTTTGAAATAGGAATATTATAAATATCCAGTTCATCAACTTTTACGAAATGCAAAAGTATATCAAGCGGACCTTCAAATTCAGAAAGCCTTGCTTTATATTCCTGCTCCTTGTAAAATTCTTTATCTTTTATTAAGTCAGAGTTTACGATATTGTTTTCAGTGTTCATTTGCAAACAATATACTTATTTGAGTTTTGAAATTAAATGAATAGATTTTATTGACAACTTTAATTTGCGTTCACTGACAAAATGGTAACGGGGATGATGTAGCTTGAACGGAAAATAACTGATTTATTTTTTGCAGTAAATTTTATTCTATAATTATAAAACGGATAAATTGGGATTAAACTACTTTTATTTTCGTATTATCCGCTGATATCCGTTTGATCACACTGCCTCGCATTCAGACAGGCGTTTATTGCGGTCTGGAGTTTTGTCGTGTGCGTAGAAACCTTGAATTTATAATATACTATATTTTTTGAAATGATTTGTCTAAATTGAACCTGCTCAGTATAATCCCCAAGATTCAAGTCCGGGCAGGTTTTGAGGTGAGAAAGATTTACATGCTATAAATATTAGCTGTGTAGATATTTAAAGAATCCGGCTCATTGCATAAAGAAAGCCGGATTCTGTTTATCTTAACTCAATAAGAATTGATAAATATTTAAATCTCCCAAAAGTTAATACATGTTACAATTAATTTATTAACCATGCCTATTAATTTTGCATTAACACTTGAATAATTCTTATTGATTAATTCTGGAACAAATAAAGAAAAAATTCTAATTCAATAACTTTACAAAATTAGAACTATTATTTTTGAAATGTATTACACAACTTTTAAAAAAAGTTACATTATTTACACATTATTTAATTTAAATTACTTTAACCGCACATTAATAATTCTGATAATGTATTAGTTAGCTAAATCTGTTTTACTTTACTTCAACATTTTTACGGTCTTTGTAAAACTATAAGATTAAATGCATTCAGATAAAACTATACATTCCTTTCATGTTTTTACTTGTTAAAATTATTTTTGGATTAAGTTTGAGCTGCTGGTAGTTTCATTTTCAAATGCCTTTTTATCTTTATTAATTTCACAAATATCTTAAGGTCTTTGCAGACTTATAAAATTTATAGCATTATTATCTGCAATTTCCAAATCACTAATATCAACAAATGAATCTCCATTCACATCTGCTGTCACATATCCTGAATTAAAATTATAAACATCATTATCGATTAAACCTAAATCACTTATATCAATTGCACCATCCTGATTAACATCTCCATTGTATATGCAATATTTTGTTCCTGCTAAAATCTGATTGTTCCCATATGCTTTTGACATAGATAAAGTAAAATCATAACTCAAACTTCCGGAAATAAATGAGTTACCTGCAGCACTCCATGTTTCCAGTCCGTTTCGATGTTTGATAACTATAAAGTATGGAAGCGAATTCACAGCATTGTGAAAAATAAAATTGCCGGTTCCGACAGAATCCAGTATGGACAAAGAAGAATCAATTAATGAATAAGGAGAGGCTGCATTTCTCAGATAAATTTTTACAGAATCGCTTACCATTACATTTAAAACCGGATTGTAAAATCCATGGATTATTGCTTTAAGACTAAGTGTAAGAATTCCGGGCAGAGTGGTCTTCCATACGCCTTTGCCGTTTGTACCAATGAATATATGATTGCCAAGTATAGTTACTGATATAACATTTGTATAAGGAGCCAGATCTGTATTAAACGGTGCCCAGCTAATCCCGTTATTTGAACTTTGAAAGACTCCGCTATCCGCTGCTGCATAAACATTATCACCTGATACTGCAAAGTCACGTATGTTACTGTTTAATGGCGCAGCCTGAACTAAATTCCAATTTGAACCGTTATTGCTGCTTAAGTAAAGCCCGTTATGAGTTCCGGCAAGTAAATTATTTCCGCTTTTCACTAGTGAATAAACAGATGAGCCCGGGTAAATTCCGGCGCTTTTATTTACCCAGCTTGCACCGTTGTTTGTTGACAAGTATACTCCCCAAAAAATCCCTGCATATAAATTATTTCCATCAACCATTAACTCATACACGGTAATGTTATCTCCCAAACCGGTATTTGAGAACTGCCACGATAAACCATTATCCGAACTCTTCAATATTCCTTTTCCGTACGTTGCTGCAAATATTGTATTGTTTAAAACTATAATTTTCTGAACACCTGCACCAACATCTGTCGAATCAACCTTCTGCCAGTCAATACCTGAATTTGTACTTGTGTAAATACCATTAATTGTTCCAGCAAAAATAGTAGTACCGTTAAAAGCTAAGGTATTTACAGAGATGTTTGCTGGAAATCCGCCATTTCCGTTTGTCCAGTTATTTCCGTTATCTGAGGTTACCGAAACTCCCTCACCATATCCGGGATTACCCGGTGTAGTACCTGCATAAATACTATTTCCATTTACAATTAAATCTGTTACTACTGTATTTGCTATTCCTTTGTAAGATACAAACCACGAGCTGCCGTTATTTGTACTTTTGTGAACAGCATACTGAGAACCAACTAATACAAATGTATCAGTTATAAAAAATGATATAGGACTCGTTTGAACCGGAAGACCATTCGCAATATTAATCCAGCTCGCACCGTTATTAGAACTTTTCCATGCACCCTCTCCTCCTCTTCCCGCATAAATAATCCCGCCATGTGCTTCTAGAATGTTTACACCTCCATTGACAACTAATGGTAGTCCGGTATTTACCGGAAACCAGCTTCCACCGTTATTGATAGATTTATAAACTCCCTGATCATTTACGGCAGCATATACCTCATTTCCAATCGCTGTTAAACTTTGTGTTGACAAACGATTTACAGGTAAACCGTTTATAACCTGAATCCATGAATTACCATTATCGTTTGTTACATACGGACCTACAGTTCCACCGTTACCGACGAGTCCGGTAAATAATAAATTTCCCGATGAAGTAAATGTATTGATAAACGCATATGCACCAAATCCGTTATTGACCGCTTGAAAAGAGTTTCCGTTATCTGTTGATCTGTAAACTCCTGCACCTGAAGTACCTGCAAATAGAATTCCGTTATGGACATACAGTTGTGATATAAAACTTACAGCAATATTATTAGTAATGTTTACCCAGCTATTGCCATTATCCGTTGAGCGATAGAGACCTAATGAATATTCACCTGCAAAAATAGTCGTTCCGTTTACACAAATTGTTGAAGGACCGAGATTGCTAATCCTTACCCAGCTTATCCCCGCATCATTGCTTCTGAATATCCCGTCAATCGTTGCAGCAAAAATACTGCTTCCGTTTACAGCAAAATCAGCTACATATCCGCCATTAGGTCCGTTTGTTCTTTCCCACTGTGCCTGTAAATTTGTTGATAATAATACGAGTACAAATAAAACATGTAAATTTATTTTCTTCATGTGTTTTTTTTAAAATTTTTAAATTTATATCTGAAGCAGAAATGATGTTTCCAAAATTTTTATTAGTTATCAAACCCTTGTAGAATTTTTCTCTAATATTGGCTCGTTTAATATGTAAAAATATTTTCGAGCTGTTGTGCAATTTTATTCCAACCAAAATTCTCTTCTGCAATAATTTTTCCACTCTCGCCAACTTGCTTCCTGCGTACACAGTTTGTTAAGAGTACATATATTGAGTCAATAAATTCTTTTTTATTTTTGGCTAGTACAACCCCTTCTCCCGATCTGATACTCAGGCCCTCAAAGCCTATCTGCGTTGAAACCACGGGAATACCCATAGCCATTGGTTCAAGTACTTTATTAAGTGTGCCGGCTCCAACTCTTATTGGAGATACTGCAATGGAACTGTTTCTGTATTCATCCGCAATAAATTCTACAAAACCTGTTACAATAACATTTTCCGACTGCGGATCATATAATGATATAACGAATTTGATTTTTTTTTTTTAACAATTTAAATACCTTGACTATGGGAAGCAAGTTTAGTTATATCTATTACGAAGTAGTCAGATATTCTTCAATGAGTTAAGATTTATAGTTTTGAATTGCCGGAGTCGATAATTTTTTTATTAGATTTATTTGATATTATTTTATAAGCAACACCTTATCGGTTGAAAAAATTCATTAAATTCTATCATGGAAATATATTTAAACTGCACGAAAATGATAACTAAAAAATAATAAATCTTAGAAGTGCAATACTTGTCATAAAGATTTAGCAAGTTGCATTACACTTTTTAAAATTTCAAAAGATTGATTTAGCAAATATTTTTGTGCTAACCAAGATAAACAACAAAGCGTGATTGGCCGAAAGGTACCATAAAGTTCTTTAAGAATTTAACTTTGATATTTGAAATGATTATTTTTATATAGAATAATTTCAAACTGCAAATTGAAAACAGAATTTAATTTTAAAAATCCCGGTATGTTTTTTAAAGGTTTTTGCAGACCTGAAAATTTTACTTATCGAAATTTTTCTTTTATTAACTTAAAAAGCTCTCTCACAAAATTCATTAGTAAATTCATTAAGGGCTTTTAAGAGCTGGAGAACAGAATTGAACTGTCGACCTGCTGATTATTAGTCACTTGGAAAAGCTTATTAATAGTTTATATTGAATATAATTTACTAAATTCATTAGTTTTTTCATTAGTACATCTCATATTCTAATGATTTTGAAGAAGGGAAGAGGAAGCATTCTAAAATATTATTCTCAATTTTAACAATATCCTAAGGAATGATTTCAAATTTATTCTCTTAAAACATAGTACAATTACTGAACTGATAAAAATAATGTTCCTTTAAATACTTCAAAGTGATAGCTGAACAAAAAGCAATTACAACTTCGATGATTTATTTTCATGAAGAGCAATGATTTAAACAAATGGCGCAACCTCATTGAGCTATTGAAAATCTCTTAGAAGCGATTTATGATAGAATTAAAACTACTTAAAGCGGGTTTAACAATCCGATTTTTTGTTCAAAAAATTTACAAAAAAAGTGGAACTGATGAGGCAACCCGTTGTTTTTGTTTGTCTATTTCTGTATTAATGAAAATGGATTTTTTTGTTATATTAGAACGCGTTCTGAAAAATAAAGGGGAAAGGGGAAAGAATAAAATTTGAAAGAAACAATCTTCAGGAACCTCATTGATATTTTCCATTGAAGATAGTAGCTAAATCCCATCCTTCAAGTAATCTTCTTATACTTTTTTTATTAAACTCGGTGATCTAAATTAGATTATAATGAACAATTCTATAAATAGAAAATCTTTTCTTGTATATCAATTTACTATTTTGTTGTTATCCATTCTTTTTGGAATTTCAGAAATCAAGTCACAACAAAACAAATATAAATTTGATAAGCTTTCGGATAATGAAGATCTAATTTCGAACCAGATTCAATGCATTATTAAAGATAAGAAAGGTTTCATTTGGTTTGGAACCAAGTACGGAGGACTTTATAGATTTGACGGATATGACTTTAAATCCTACACGCATAAAAGCAATGATACCAATTCAATCAGTGAGTTTTGGGTAGTTAGTATTTGTGACGATGATGATTATTTATGGGTAGGTACAAACAACGGGTTAAATCGATTTGATAAAAAAAAGGAGGTATTCAAATTATATAGTTTTGATCCTGACCCAATTAAGACCAAAAGAAATAATTTTGTATGGGCAATTCATCTTTCAAGGAAAAATGAACTGTGGCTGGGATGTGGAAAAAATTTGAATAAATTTGACAGAGAAGCAGAGAAATTTATCAACATAAAAACCTATCCGAAGAATTCATCAGATTCCCCATTAAATACTATAAGTACTTTATGCGAGGACAGGAACGGTAATATGTGGATTGGACTTAATGGAGGGGGAATGGATAAATATGATATCAAAAATAATGTTTTTAGACATTACGAACATGATCCCGCAGATTCCAATAGCCTGAGCACTGATCGCATATACAAAATTCTTGAGGACATAGAAGGAAATATATGGATAGCAACTTATGGCGGGGGAATTAATAAGTTAGATCCAAGAACAGACAAATTTTACAGGTTTCAATATGATCCTTTAGATAATAAAAGCGTTAAAGGAAAAAATATAGTTGTTATGGCAATAGATATGAATCAAATGTTGTGGCTAGGTAGTTCAGAAGGTATCGTTATTTTTGATCCCAGTAATAATATTTTTACGGATTTGAGAAAAGATATATATGAACCTTCATCTTTTAATTATATATCAAAAATTTCTGATATATATACTGATGATAAGGGAATGGTTTGGATTTGTTCATTTGAAGAAGGTTATAGAACATTCAATGAGAACAAATTGAGATTTAATCATTATAGAAATCTTCCGGGAGATGACGGCAGTTTAAGCTCTAATGAAATAGGTGCAATTTGCGGGGACTCAAAAGGAAACTTTTGGATTGGAAGTCCAAATGGAATAGACATTTTAGATTCAGCCAAGAAAAAAATTCGGCATTTGGAAAGCGATCCAAAAGATGAATTCAGCTTAAGTGGAAATTTGATAAACCAAATTTACATGGATAAAAAAAATTACATATGGGTAGCTACCGACAGGATTTTGGAAAAATGTGACCCTGAATCCGAAAAGTTCGAACATTTTTTTGATTATGCCTCTATTGGTCTAACCGGTCCAAATTTTTATGAAGACAGGAATGAAAATCTCTGGGTTGGATTTTCAAAAGGAGGTATCTATGTTTTTAATAAGGAACGGAAGCTTAAAAAAAAATATTTATCAGGTGAAATTAAAAATGAGGATCCTACAGAAATCAGCGTTAATAAAATATATGAAGACAATAATAGGAATATCTGGATTGGAACCAACCAGGGATTAGGTGTGATCGACACTTTAACTGACAGGATAGTTTTTTTTAAAAATATTTCTAATAATATAAAAGTTAATACAAATGTATATTCAATATGCGAAGACAGATCCGGAGTTTTATGGATAGGTACTAATAGCGGCGGGTTAATGAAGTTTGATCCAAACACAAAGGTTTTTTTAAAATTTAAAGATAAAGGTGAATTTGGATTTAATGCAGTGTCAGGAATTTTATTTGATAATTATGAGAATATCTGGGTTAGTACTGAAAAAAGTATAACCATGATAAATACTCAAAATGAAACATCTTCAAGTTATGGCCTTAGTGATGGAATTCAGGGATTACAATTTTTTACAGATTCTTATTTCAAATCGAAAGATGGTGAGATGTTTTTTGGCGGCAGTAACGGTTTTAATTCCTTCTTCCCGGACAGAATTCATAAAAACTCCAATGTTCCAACCTTAGTCCTAACTGATTTCAGAATTTTTAATAATGAAGTTAAACTGGATACTCTAATAACAGAGATTAAAGAAATAACAATTTCTTACAAAGAAAATTTTTTTTCGTTTGGATATGCAGCTCTGGACTATTCAGACCCGGTTAAGAATCAGTATGCATATATGTTAGAGGGAGTTGATAGAGATTGGAATTATGTTGGGAATGTCCGGACTGCAAATTACACGGACATCCAACCGGGAGAATATACATTCAGAGTCAAAGGCTCAAACAACGATGGAGTGTGGAATACAGAGGGTGTTTCCATAAGAATAGCAATTACGCCTCCGTGGTATGAAAGCAGGTGGTTTAAAGTTCTGGCAGCATTGAGCTTAATAAGTGGAACGGGATTTTTGTTCCGGAAGCGATCTGAAAAAATAGAAAAAGAAAAAAACATTCAGGAAGAGTTTACCAGAAAGCTCATTGAATCCCAGGAGCATGAAAGAAGAAGAATTGCAGGAGCGCTTCATGATAGTCTGGGACAGAACTTGATGATCATAAAAAATAAAATCTTATTTGCAAAGAATTGCGATAAAGAAACTTCTTATTTAATTAATATGGATGAAATTTCAGATTTAACTTCAAACGCAATTGAAGAAGTCAGAGCCATCTCTCACAACCTAAGGCCTTATGAATTGGAGAGATTAGGTTTGACCGAGGCAATATTATCCATTATAGAAAACTTAAACTCAACAGAAATTACAGTTACATCTGAAATAGATAATATTGATAATGTCTTAAAAGAAGAATTTGAAATTAATTTTTACCGGATAATACAGGAATGTGTGTGTAACATTCTAAAACATTCTAAAACAGAAACAGCTTATATAAAAATCAAAAAAACTAATAACAGTATTGAGATAATCATTAAAGATAATGGAATTGGTTTTGATACCGATGATGCATCTGTAATAAAAAAGGGAATGGGGTTGATTGGAATTCAGGAAAGGGTAAATATCTTAAAGGGGCAGATTAATTTGAGCACTGAGAAAGATAAAGGAACGGAATATAAAATAACAATTCCGGTTTGATCATAATTAATGGAAAAGAAAACAACCATATTAGTTGCTGATGACCACCCTCTTTTTAGAGCAGGGGTAGTAAACTTCTTAAAGGAACGAAATTATATTGTAGCCGGCGAAGCAAACGACGGTGAAGAAACGATAGAGCTTGTAAAAAATTTATCGCCTGATATACTTATCCTTGATATGGATATGCCGAAGTATAACGGATTACAGGTCATTGAGAGGGTTAGCGAAATATCTCCTGAGACAAAAATAATTTTCATGACAATGTATAAAGAAGAAAAGCTATTTAAGGGCATCTCTAGAAACTCAGCACAAGAAATAGAAAATAAAATAGAAAATAAAAAAATGGGTGTATAAATAATTAGGTAATGATTATTTTTGTATCATATAAAAATAAAAGAAAATGCAAAA
>JALYRX010000027.1 GCA_030855105.1 Bacteroidota bacterium
TTAGCTATCAAATCATCACCCATTTCATTTGAGATTCTTTCAACATCAATAGCAGTGAACTTTGCCAATCCTGTATTAGAAACATTAAACGTATATTCTCTATTAGGACCTAATTTTATTCTTGTACTAAAAGAGTTGACTGTAAGCTGATCTCCTGTTTCCGATTCTTTAACACCGCTTGCAGGTTTAGTCTCATAGTCTGAAGTCGATGTAATTTGGTCACTGCAACCGGCTATAATTACAAGAACTAAAATTACTAATACTGCCTGGAACATTTTTAGATTTTTCATTTTTCTTCCTTTGGGTTTAATTATTTAATCAGTTTATTTTAATTTTTCCTGCAATGTGCACCTTGCAGGAGTGTTGCATTTTATTTTTTTTGTATTTTCTATTGCTACTTAATTAATGTCATCTTCTTCGTCATAACGAAATCGGAAGCTTGTATCTTATAAAAATATGTTCCGCTTGCAAATTGTGATGCATTCCATTGATACTGATATTTTCCGGGTTGAAGAATACTGTTTTCCAGTAATGAAACTTCTCTTCCCGAAATATCATAAATTGTAAGTTTAACATTTGATACAACAGAAACATTAAAACTAATCTTTGTCGAAGGATTAAATGGATTCGGAAAATTATCATATAATTCAAATGACTGCTTTATATTCGAATCAATTATACTTGTTGGAAAATCTTCGGAATATTTAACGAGACAAAAATCTAATTTTGTCTCTTCGGATCCCATGCTCTCACCCATCACATATAAATTACCGCTTCCATTTATCAAAATCCCTTTAGCTATGTCGTCATTATTGCCTATACCACCCGAACCGTTAAAATCTTTTATCCACTTTTGCTCACCGGAAGTCGTATATTTTATTGTGCAAAAATCAATACCTCTTTCATTTCCGCAATCTGAAAACGGTTGTTCATCATTTATATAGCCCGTTACATAAATATTTCCTTTACTATCCAGTACTAATGCCTCAGCTCCATCCAGACTCGGGTCTATTGTCTCACTGTTAAAAAGTTTTGCCCACAGTTTTTGACCTTTCAGTCCGATTTTCACTGTGAAATAGTCACTGCCTGATTGTGAATTTGAAGTCTTTCCTGTTACATAAACATCACCCGAAGAATTTACGGCAAGAGCTTTTGCTTCATCATCAAATAAAAGACTTATTGGCATTTGCGAATTATCAATCCTTGACACCCACACAATCTGACCTGATGAATTATATTTTATTGTAAGAAAATCTTTTCCTGTTATTCCACCATAGCTGTATCCGGTTACATAGACATTTCCCGATTCATCTACTTCAAGCGCGCTTACTTCATCATCATTGATCAAAAGATTTCTATCAATTCCATTGTATGTTTGGACCCATTCCTGTTCTCCCGATTTACTGTATTTTGCGACAAAGTAATCCTTACTTGTATTTCCTCCTTCGGTTGTTCCCGCTACATACACAAATCCCTGTTTATCTGCTTTCACCGACACAGCATAATCATTACCATTTGCCTTTCCATCAAACAGAGAAGCCCAGACTTGATTACCGCTTTCATCATATTTCAGGATACAAATATCTGATCCGTTGTCCCCTATAGAATTGCCGGTAACGTATATGCTTCCATTGCCATCAGTAGCTATTGAAGTCGCTTCGTCGTAACTGTCTTCTATATTTCCCAATCCGCTGAAATAATTTATCCATTCTTCCTGTCCTTTTGCATTATACTTGATTGTACAGAATTCTATTCCTGCTCTTCCCATACTGGTGTGACCGGTTACATAGACATTTCCTTTTCCATCTGTTACGATAGCTCTGGCTTCGTCTTCACTTTCTATTGCAAATCCGATCCCTATAAATCTTTGTGACCAGATAATTTCACCTTTCTCTGAATATTTTATTGTCATAAAATCTTTTCCGGTTCCTTTACCTTCACTGTATCCGGCTAAATAGATATTTCCTTCATTATCTATTGTCATTGCATTCGCTTTATCCTCACCATCAACCCCATTGAATCGGGACACCCAGTCTTGTTTAACCTGTGAGAAAGCATTTTGTGATAAGATTATCAGTACGAATAAAAATACTGCTCTTAGAATTTTAATGTTTTGAATGTTCGAGTTCATTTTGTTTTTTTTAAAGTTAATAATTTTGTTTTTAAAATTTTCCATTTATTCCTCATTAGTCGTTATTCCCTTCGGATCTTTTACAGGTACATTTGATCCTTTTAATACTACAGTCAAATCAATAAAGCGGGAAGTTAAATTCTGAATAGTTATTGATCTGACAAAGAATCCGCTGCTGTTGTTATCGAGCAAAATTACCTCATCATCCATATATGCTACTATTTCAAATAATTTTCTTGAGATCTCCGGGTGAAATACTGATATTGAATTAAATGAATAAAGACCCGTATTGCTGAAATCAAAAGTATAAGATTTCTTTGGTTTTATTCTTATGACTGAATGATAAACATTGACCGGTATATCATCCTGTATAGCCGGATCTGATACTTCAACTGAATCATTGCTGATACCGACAGGAGATATTGTTTCTTCGCTGCAGCCTGTAAGTATGGTAAAAACGGAAATTACGATTATTGCTTGGAGCATTTTAATTGCTTTCATTTTTGTTTTTCCTTTCATTTTATGTTTTTAAAAAATTTAAAATTTATTTGACAAACATGTTTTACAAATACTGATTATTCTCCGGCAACAAAGCCGCTTACATGAATTGGTGTTTGTTCCTGGTTCCTTAGCTTTAAATCAATGAATGAGCATTTTTCCATCAATACGGTTTTGGATGTAAATGACATTCCATCGGAGTTTGTAAGTGAAAAACGACCTGTCGAACTTAAATATAATCCGAAAATTCCGTATGGTTGTAATACCTGAAGATCAAGTTCTTCATTTGGTTTTAAATCCTTGCTAATAGGGATAATGCTGTTGAATCTGTTTCCGATGTTTGATTCAAGTGCTTTTGATTCGGCTATACTTGCAGATTTAAATTTCAAACTCAAATCGAGCCGGATCACGGTTGAATCGTAAATATTTCTTTCTGAGTTTTCACCAGCGGCGGTAAGCTTTGATTCATTTTCATTTAGTCCCGAGATATTCGAATCACCGCAGCCGTTAAATGAAATTGTAAAAAGAATTATTAAGAGAGCTGCAACCTTTGGGGTATTTCTTAAGTTAATTTTCTTCATTTTGTTTCTCCTTTCTTTAATAAAATTTATGTTTGAGAATCTGGTTTTGTAGTCTTTATAGTAAAAGAATTTTTGTGAAAGATCTTTAGAAGTTTCTAAATTGGTGTTTTTCATTTTGTTCTTCCTTTAAATTTTAAATTGAAAATTATTGATTAATCATTTTCAATTCTAATACAAAAATCAGAATAATGTGTCAATAAATGAATAGATGCGATTACTCTGTATTAATAGGGGACAACACTTAATTTATTTGGGATTTAGAACTTTGGATTTGGGATTTAAAACTTTGGATTTGGGATTTAGAACTTTGGATTTGGGATTTAGAACTTTGGATTTGATTTTTAGAAAATTTTGATTTTAAGCTTAGGATTTAGATTTGTAATGATTAAACATTTAACATTTAACATTCAACATTCAACATTCAACAATTAACATTAAACATTAAACATTTAACATTAAACATTCAACTTTGGATCATTGAAAATTTATTCGAGAAGAAGTGCTTTGTTTTCAATTGCGAATTTTATTAAGCTATGACTTCCTTTCAAATTGAGTTTGTTGCAGATATTAGTTCTATGGTTTTCTATTGTCCGGGAGCTTAGAAACAAAACATCGGCTATTTCTTTGCTGGTTTTATTCTCGGAAATAAATTTAAGGACTTTTTTTTCTGCAAATGTTAGCTTTTGAAGATTTGGATTATTGCTCCTCAGTTCGTTGAGTTTTTTTCTCCTGTTTACAAGAAAATTTGAAACCGAGGGGCTGATATAATAATTGTCTTCATAAACAGTTGAAATACATTCTATAATATCATTGACGGCACTATCTTTTAAGACGTAACCTTTAATTCCCAAATTCATTGCTTCATCAAAAATATCTTCCTCGGCATACATTGTAAGGAAAATTATTTTTACATTATCCTCTTTAAGATTTTTTAAAACTTCAAGTCCGGTCAACTTCGGCATATCGATATCCAGAATTGCAATGTCAGGACTCAGCTCTTTTATTAGTTCAAGAGCTTTTTGTCCGTTATCGGCTTCACCAACAATTTTGATACTTTTTTCCGTATCAATTATTTGTTTAAGTCCGTTTCTGAATATAGGATGGTCATCGGCAATGACGATTTTGATTTCGTTACCCATTTTTAAATTTAATTTTTTTATTGTGTTACAAAAATAACTAAGTATTTTCAAACCTACAACAATGAATAGCAATTAAAAAAACTGCAGATATTATTTCCTAAATGCCGGAGCGTATTAAATAGATTTTAATTTTATCAAACAAACCTTCCGGCGGATTGTTGCTTATTACAATAATTTTCTCTGAGGAAATCCCGGGTTATTCCAAATTCAATTCAAGTGTTGATATTCAAAATAAATTTACTTATGTTTGAAACTAAATTAAATACTAACAAATATGAATGATCAAGCAGCTTCAACCGCAAAATTAGTTCTAACCGCAAACACACTAGGCGAACTTAAAAAATTGGAACAGGATATGGTAGCTCAGGGATGGAATGCTGACGGAGTGGAATTTCAAAATCCGGATGGAACTTATTCTGTAAAAATGTTAATGGGATAAACTGGCTGAAGGTTTTTCAAAAGCTTTTTTAGTTTTCGAACTTTGACGTTATATAATGTAATTTTTTATTCATATCTAAAAATAAAAAAAAATTCTTGGCGGTTATTTCAGAGGGATATTAATATTTATACTTGTCCCGTTTCCTGAAGAAGATTCGATTTGAAATTTTCCTTTAAAAATTTTTATTCTCTCTGACATTACCGACAGGCCAAATCCGTGCTTATCCTGATTTGCTTTCACTTTTTCGGGATTGAATCCTATTCCGTCATCTGAAATTAAAATAGAAATATCATCACTTCCTTTGTTAACATTCAAAATCACTTCCATCGCTTGTGAGTGTTTTACAATATTATTTATACATTCCTGAATTATACGATAAAGACTTATTTCATCTTCTGAAGGTATTAGTTTGTCTATGTCATCCACATTGGAAATAAATTTTATATCCGTAGATTTTGAAATTCTGTCAACTATGGATTTAATAGCTTTTGACAATCCCAGACGTTCAATCTGGTATGGGTGAAGGGAATAAGATATTTCTCTTACATCTTTCAAAGTATCTGAAATGATTGACGATACTTCATTGATACTTTGTAAAAGATTTTCTTTGTCATCAGGATTTTTTATACTTAACAGCAGTTTATTTTTTGTTATTAATAAATCCTGTCCTATGCTGTGGTGAAGCTCTTCGGCAATTTTCTTCCTGTCCGATTCCTGTACATCAATCAGTCTTTTTGTAAATTCTTCCTGTGCCTTTTTCTCTTTAATAACCAGGTTCAATTTATTTTGATATATTCCTCCCGCAACCCCTGCTGTCGTAACAATTCCAATGGTTCTAAACCACCATGTCTTCCAGAATGGAGGTGTTATCTTAATTTTTATTTTTGTTCCTTCTTCATTCCATACCCCGTCATTGTTTGAACCTTTTACCCTGAAAAAATAATCACCCGGATTTAAATTTGTATAAGTTGCAAATCTCCTGTTACCGGAATAGATCCATTCTTTATCAAAGCCTTCCATTTTATATGCATATTTATTTTTATCGGGTATATTAAAATCCAAGGCAGCGAACTCAAATGAAAAAACACTTTCTTTGTATGTAAGTATAATCTCATTCTGTAGAGTTATGGACTTTTTTAAAACAGATCCGTTTTCTGAAATTGGAACCGGCTTGTTGAATATCGTGAAGTTTGAAATTACTATCGGCGGGATAAATAAATTATCATTTATATCGTCAGGGTTAAAAATATTGAATCCGTTTATTCCTCCGAATACAAGCTCGCCGCTTTGTAATTTTAAAAAAGACCATTGATTATACTCATTGCTTTGAAAGCCATCTCTGACATCATAGTTTTTGAATGTTTCCGACTGCTTGTCGAATTTTGATAAACCGTAATTAGTACTGATCCATAAATTTTCTTTATCATCTTCCAATATTCCCATTATTGTATCATTTGATAGTCCGTCTTTTTGATTGAATCTCTTAAAAGTTTTTTTATTCTTATCAAACTTATTTAATCCTCCGCCTAAAGTTCCTATCCACATTATTCCTGATTTGTCAATACAAATGGTCATTATATGGTTTTCACTTATACTCAATAAATTTTCAGGATCATTTTTATATTGGTAAAACTTCTCGTTAGTCACATCAAACCGGCATATTCCTCCTTCAATTGTGCCAAGCCAAATAGTATTTTCATTCTCTAATAAAATGGTTCTTATCCTGTCAGAGCAAATGCTGGATTTATTGTCAGGGTCATTTTTGTAAATTGTAAACTCCTCTTTCTCCGTATCAAATTTGTTTAAGCCTCCCCCAACTGTTCCAATCCATATTATTCCATTACTGCCTTTTGCCAAAGAAAATACTGTATTCTGACTTAAGGTATTTTTATCCTGAAGATTATTTAAGTAGTGTTTAAATTTATTTTTTTTTATATCAAATTTATTTAATCCTTCATTAGTGCCTATCCAAAGAATATTTTTTTCAGATTCTAAAATAAAATTTACAGTGTCGTTGCTTATACTGTCAGGATTATCCGGATCATGTTTGTAATGAGTAAAAATATTCTTTCCGCGGTCATATTTATTTAATCCTCCATCACTGGTTCCAATCCACAAAATTCCGTCACCATCTTCGCAAAAATTATATATTTTGCTGCTGCTTAATGTATTGTTATTGTTTTCCTGTGAATAATAGTGATAAATCTTTTTTGTTTGACTGTTAAATTTATTTAAACCGCCTCCAAAAGTTCCTATCCAAATCATTCCGGACCTGTCTTCATAGATAGAAAAAATTGAATTGCTGCTTAATGTGTTTGGAGTATTTTTTTCGTGCCTGTAACATTTGAATTCACCATTACTGATATTTAATAAATTCAGTCCCCTCTCCCTTGTTCCAACCCAAATATTATTTGAGCTGTCCTCAAACACTGTAGAGACAAAATTTTCGCTGATTGATTTGGGGTCTGCAGGTTCATTAAGAAAATGCTTAATTTCATTCTTTCGTATATTCATAAAAAATAATCCGTAGTTGGTTGCTACATACAAATTGCTTTTATTGTCAACTGCTAAAGAGTTAACACTGTTGATAAGAAAGCTGTTTACATTATCGCCGGAAAGTTTATAACGGATTATGTTATTATTTTCACGGTCAAGTAAACATAAGCCCCCTCTCCATGTTCCAATCCATAAGTTTTCAAATTCGTCTTCAATTACCGAAGTTACCCTGTTGTCACTTAAGCTTGATATATCATCTTTTCTATTTTTGTAATGGATAAAATTGTCACCCGCTTCATTATATTTTTCCAGTCCTCCGCCATATGTCCCGATCCAAATTACCCCTTTTTTATCTTCGTAAATAGCTCGTATTTGATTATTAGATAAACTGTTTTCATCTTCAATATCACATTTGTAATTAAAAAAAATTTCTTTCTCTCTGTCAAATCTGCTTAAACCGTCGTCAGTGCCGATCCACAAATTCTTATTTTTATCTTCACATATGCAATAAATATTATTATAACAAATACTTTCGCTATTTTCAGGATCGTTTCTATAAATTTCAAATTTCCTTCCGTCATACTTATTCAATCCGTCCTGTGTGCAAAACCACATAAAACCTATTTCATCCTGAGAAATGCTTCGAACTACGCTTTGTGATAGACCGTCTTTTAAAGAAATATTTTCAAATTTTATATCAAGTTTGTTCTTCAAATCAAAAAGTTAGATTAATATATGATTGTGTTTTTAAAATTAATTTTTTAAGAAGTTTTACAAAATAGTTCTATCGTTCTTTAAGTTCAATAAAAAAAATATCCGGATAATAAGATCAGAATCACTGTTGTCCAAAATAAATTTATGAAGAATAATTTTTCTTCAAATTCATTTTCGTTTTATTTTTACAAATCCTGTTTCGAACACTGATATCAAAATATAATTTTAAATTTGAATCCGAAATCCTCCCTTTAATTCCCCCCTTATGAAGGGGTTAGTGGCAATGCCAATAAGTTAAGGAATGTCAAACAGTTTATCAATCATACCCTCTCCCCTAACCCCTCTCCCAGTGGGAGAGGGGTTAGGGGAGAGGGTTAGAAAAAGCTTCTTAACTTAATGTCATTTGGGATTAGGGGGATAATTTAAAATCAATTACAAAGATGTAAATTTATATGTAAAATATTTTGGACGGGTGTAGATCAAAATAGACTTTTATTTACAAGAAATTAGAAATCCGAGTTATCCGTGTTCAATTTTTCTCATGTACTGCATATTCAACTCTATCCAAAATATTTATAAAACAAAAAATAAATTGAAAAAAATACTTGGAAATCTTTTACTTTAAATAAGCAAAACCCCTCCCTAACCCTCCCCTTTTCCAAAGGGGAGGGCAGGGTGGGGTTGTTCAAGAAAAGAAAATAACTTCCAAGCATTTTATAATGAAATTGAAACAATTAAATGTAAAAAAATATAATTTGGACACTACTGCTGAATATTACAAAACTAATCAGATTATGAGATTTTTATTATAAATTAAATTATTTAAATTATTATAAATAAAAAATTATATAAGGGGAATAAAAATGGCAGCAAGTGATAACACAGCAAAACGTTGTATCTACAGAATTGTATCTGCAAACTCGCTCAAAAAATTAGAAAAATTAGTCAATGATATGATAGCACAGGGTTGGAATGCTGATGGATCTGTAAACGGTGGGTGGGAAATTCACGGGGATATCGGGAAAGATGGCAAAGCGTTCTTTCAGGTATTGATCAGCTGTCCTACGCAGCACGGAGCTACAAACATATTGAGTGGCGTGATAAAATAAGTAATTTTTAGACTTATTTTATTAAATAAAATTAAGTTTCAGCAGTTTTAAGTGTTTTGATAAAATTGCTAAAGAATTTTGAAGCTAATAAAAATCCATAATTTAAATTTCATATTATGGATTTTTTATTTGCTAAATAATTGTAAAGTTTCTCATGTCATCTTAGAAAAGATGGGCTTTGTTTTCAATAGCAAATTTGATGAGACTGTTTGATCCTTTCAGCTGGAGCTTATTGCTGATGTTTGTCCTGTGGTTTTCTGCGGTCTTAAAACTTATATCAAGCATTTCGGCAATCTCTTTAGTAGTTCTTCCTTCGGATACAAGCTTTAATATCATTATCTCGGCTTTTGTCAGCATTCTTATAAAAGATGAATCATCAGAAAATTTAATTTTTGTTTTTTTATTTACGAGGAGATTCATTAAGGACTGGCTGATATAGTAATCACCTTTGCTGACTTTATAAATACAATCTATAATATCGCTGACAGCACTATCCTTTAAAACATAACCGCTGATTCCAAGCTCCATGGCTTCATCGTAAATATCTTCGTCAGCAAATACAGATAAAAAAATTACTTTGGGTTTTTGTTTAAAATTTTTTAGTTCTCTTAAAACTTCAAGCCCGGTTTTCTCGGGCATGTCTATATCCAATAATGCAATATCAGGGTTGAATTCATTTATGAGATCCAGTGCACTTTGACCATTATCAGCTTCTCCTAATATCAGAATATTTTCGTCCTCTTCGATTACCTGCCTCAGACCGTTTCTGAATAGCGGATGATCATCTGCCATTATTATTTTTATTTTTTTTTCCTGTTTCATAATTATGTTTTTATATGGGCAAAGAAATTAAAATTAATGTTCCTTGTGGCTGAACTGATTCGATAACAAGATCGCCATTGTATAACTTAATTCTTTCGGCAATACCGGTAAGCCCCAATCCATCTTTCCTTTCTTTCGAAATTCCTATTCCATTATCCCAAATGGTAATCAATAAAGATTTATTATCTTTCAATATGCTTAAAGAAGCTTCAGTTGCTTTGGCATGCTTGATAATATTGGTAATACTCTCCTGAATAATTCTGAAAATATTCAACTCCAATTCTTTTGAAAGAACTTTATCAATATTTTGTATTGAATCTGTAAATTCTATTCCTGTTGATTTGGATGCATTGTTCAAAATTGATTTTATAGCTTTGGTCATTCCAAGCTTGTCTATCTGGTGAGGATGCAAATCATAAGAAATTGTTCTTACGTCATTCAAGGTGATTGATGATAAATCGGAAATTTCATTTAATATATTTTTTACAGCATCACTATCATGAGATTTCTTTAATCCGATCACAGCTTTGTTTTTTGTAATTAATATATCGTGAGCAATAGTGTCGTGAAGCTCTTTGGCAATTCTCTTTCTTTCCTGCTCCTGCGAATCTAACAGCCGCCTCGAAAATTCTTCCTGTGATTTTTTATCTATATCTATTTTTGAAAGTTTCTGATGGTATGCAAGCCCGGTTGCGCCCAATATTGACATTACTCCAAGCGACTTAAACCACCATTTTTTCCAGAAGGGCGGCGTGATCTTGATTTTTATTGAAGTGCCTTCGTCATTCCACAACCCGTCGTTGTTTGAACCTTTTACTTTAAAAATATATTCGCCGGGATCAAGATTTGTATAGGTTGCATTCCTTCTTGCCCCGCAGTAGATCCATTCTTTATCGAATCCTTCCATGATATATGCATATTGATTCTTCTGCGGATTATTGTAAATCAATGCGGCAAATTCAAACGAAAAAACACTCTCCTTGTAGGTCAAAATTATTTTTTCTGTTTCGGTTATATTTTTTTTCAGAAAAGGATCTTCGGGAGAATTTTTTATCGAATGGTTGAAAATCTGAAAGTCGGTAATGACAATATCGGGGATGTAAGGATTATCTTTTATTTCTTCGGGCTTAAAATAATTAAAGCCGTTTATTCCCCCGAAATAAAATGTCCCGTCCTTTGATTTATAATATGCCTTGTCATTGAACTCGTTACTTTGAAGACCATCGGTAACATCGTAATTCCTAAATTGTTTTTTGAAAGGATTGAGCTTCGATAAACCTTTGTTGGAGCTTATCCACAAGCTGCCGGCATTATCTTCAAGAATTCCCCGGATTGAATTATTTGCCAGTCCGTCTTCGGTTGTGTATTGAGAAAATAAATTTGACTTTCTGTTAAATTTATTTAACCCCTGACTGTAAGTTCCGATCCAGATATTATTAAGTGTATCTTCGTGAATTACAAAAATATTATTGTCACTTATACTACCGGGAATATCCCGGGAAAATTTGTAATTAACCACTTCATTTTTTTTAAAATTGATTCTGAATAAACCTTCACCGTTGTATGAGCCGATCCATAATTCACCGAACGAATCGAAATACAAACACTTTACAAAAACATTACTTAAATCATATTCTCCAAAGAAATTATATTCAAAAAATTTATTCTGTTCCTTATCAAATCTTAAAATTCCTTTGGTGTTTGATCCGATTAATACATACTTTTCAGGATTGGATTTATCTGTTTCCATCGCAAATATATGTTCATCCGGTGAATCAGAATAATTAAACCGTTCAAAAGTCCTGCCGTCACCTATTAATTTATTCAATACTCCTCTCTGGACTCCCACCCATAAATTTAAATCGTCATTTAATAAACACATGACGGATATTCCTCCCAATGAATTTACGTCTCCCGGGTTGTAAGTAAAATTATCCATCTTACCGGATGATACATCAAATTTAAATAATCCCATTCCATAAGATCCGATCCAGATATTATTGTAATTATCTTCTGCAAACGTGACTATGTTTTTGCTCACTATATTTTTTTTTGTATCTTTTAATTCCGGGATGTGAATAAATTTTTTCTCTTCTCCGTCATGTTTGCAAATCCCGCCTCCGATGGTTCCTATCCATGTCACATTTGATTTGTCATTAATTACCGATATTACTGCATCACTGCATAAGCTCTGTTTATTTGTTTCAATATAATTCAAATTGTTCCATGAATTTGTTTCTTTGTCTAAGAAGTAAATACCGTTATATCTGGTTCCTAACCAAAGATTGCAATCTTTATCTTCGCATATCGATGTTATCGATTTCCCGCTCAGGATATCATGAGGGTCTTGATTTTTGTCCGGCAAAATAAATTCTTCTTCATCAAAAATAAAATCGTATATACCGCTGTTGGTACCTATTAATAAATTCCCATCTTTTTTTTTAAAAATAGTTTTAATAATATTCCTGGCATCGATGTCAGAACTTGGAGAATCAATCTTATGATTTGTAAACTCTTCTTTTATATAATCATAAATAATCAGACCATTTCCCCATGTACCTATTATCAATTTTTCGTTCTGCCCTGACATACTGGAAATAAAATCAATTGAATGTAAATTTTGTCTGTCACTGATGAAAGAATATTTATGATTGCTCTTATTGAATTTTATCAATCCTGTGCCGTAAGTTCCAAGAAACAACTCATTACCCATGTCTATAATTGAGGTAATAGTGGCAGAGTTCTTTTTATTTTCATCGGAAAGATTAAAAATAAAATTTGTAAAATCATCCGTCTCCCTGTTGTATCTTGAAAGATTTCCTTCAAAAGTTCCAACCCACAAATTTTCTGTATTATCTTCATGCATCGTAAAAATATGTGAATTCACTATACTCTTTATATCAGTCCGGTTATTTATATATATATTGAAATTATTTCCATCAAATCTGTTAAGACCCTCCTCTGTTCCAAACCACATAAATCCCTGGCTGTCCTGCAAAATACTGTAGACTACACTTTGCGACAGCCCCTGCTCTAAAGAAATTCTTTCAAATTTAAAATTCATCTAATCAAATTATTGTAAGTTTAATTATAAAACTTAAACTTTCTTTTTATTTTAAAACATAAAAAACTTTTATTAAAGCGGTCTTCTTACGATTCCGTTAAGAGTAATCTTATCAACTAAATATTCTATCTTTCTAATTAATTGATCCACTTTTCTGTAATATTTTAGTTCTTCAGTTCTGAGTGCCTTCACATTATGGTATTGGGTAGAAGCTGTCAGAGATTTAGTATACCCTCCTGCGCTGTCTATTATCCTTTTGTGGTAATTCATCGCGATTGCCATTGAGTCTAAACTTAAAATACTTTGTTCCTGTAATTGCAGCAAGCGATTCATTGTTGTATCTATTCTGAAAAATTTTGCATCATTAATTACATGATTTCCCCATGCAATGTTCAAACAAGTCGAATCAGGCGGTTGACAAAATATACTGTCAAGCGAGCTCTGAACCGCAAGTAAATAGCCGTAATCTTTCCCTGATGAAGTGGAATAATTTAGTCCGATCACCAGTACAATTAATGCAAAATACCATTTTAGTGAAGCTTTCATTTTTGTTCTCCTTTTGATTTTTGTTTATAAAAAAGTTTTTGTAAAATACTAAATTTAATTTTAAAATATTAATTTATTATGCTAATACAAAATTACAATTTTTGTAATTAAAAAGTATAGTGGAAAATACTCATTCAGAAATTATTTTTTTAAAACTATTGCACCCGGAGTCTTGGATAGTTGAGGTATTGTAAATTTTATTCGAAGTTATTCCGGAAATAGAAAGTTAAATATGCTAAAAAAGTTGTCTGTTCTTTATTGCATACTTGATCAGACTGTTTGATCCTGTAATATTTAATTTATGACTGATGTTAGTCCTGTGGTTTTCCACTGTTTTGAAACTGATAAAAAGTTCGTCACCAATATCTTTGCTCGTTTTACCTTCAGCAATAAGTTTCAGAATATTTAATTCTGTCTTCGTCAATTCATGTAATTCCGGGTTATCATTTTCAAGCTTCTTCATCCTGTCTTTCCTGTTGACAAGAAAATTTGATACCGACGGACTAATGTAATAATTACCATCGGCAACTTTCCGGATACATTCTTTAATTTCATTGACTGCACTGTCTTTTAATATATAGCCGCTTATTCCCAGACTCATTGCTTTATCAAAAATATCTTCCGATGCAAATACTGTTAAAAAAATTATTTTGATTTCAACTTTTAGTTTATTCAGATTTTTAAGAACCTGAATTCCTGACATCTTTGGCATATCAATATCGAGAACAGCAATCATCGGCTTTAGGTCGTTGATAAGCTTCAGTGAGTCTTCACCATTTTCCGCCTCGCCGATTATTTCTATTGAAGTGTCTTCTTCGATTAACTTTCTTAAACCATTCCGAAAAATCGGATGATCATCGGCTATTATAATTTTTATTTTTTTCTCTTCTGTCATGATTATTTCCATTTATAAACTTTCATTTCCTTTATCCCTCTTCGGTCTGAGTCAAAAAAATATTTTAACCACTAAGTCTCAAAGGCTCAAAGAATAAATAAAGAATAATGTTTGAGACTTCGGGTCTTTGTAGTTTATTTCTTAGCCTGTATCCGCTGAGTCACTTGTGCTCTTTCAAGGACTCTGCGGGAAAATAAAGTTCGGTAAAGTGATGACTGTGAAGAAGGAAAATCCATTATTTTTCCCTTATCTATGTCATCCGCGTTCTATTTGTTTCGAACTAAACGGAACCAATATCCTCAGCACAGTTCCATTATTTACTTCTGATTCTATCTTCAAATCCCCCTTTAATATTTTTACTCTCTCTGCTATTCCCGATAGTCCAAATCCTTGTTTTGTCTCTGATGAATGTTGGTTTTCTGCATTTACTCCTATTCCGTTATCCGTAATAGAAATTATGATCTGATGCTCAAGCCGTATCACTTTTAATTCCGCTTCCGTAGCTCGTGAATGTTTAATGATATTATTTATTCCTTCCTGTATTACCCTGTACAAATTAATTTCAGCTTCTTTGGATATTACATCATCTACATTATCAACTTTAATACTAAAATAAATTTCACTTGCCTTTGAAACTTCATTTATTATTGATTGTATTGCTTCAGAAAATCCAAGACGCTCGAGTTGATGCGGATGTAAGTTATATGAAATCCCTCTTACATCGTTTATTGTTTCCGAAGACATATCGGAAATTTCATTCAAAGCGTTTTTCAAGTTTTCATTATCTTCAGGATTTCTTAATGCCAGTAATGCTTTGCTCTTTGTCAACAAAATATCATGTGCAATAGTGTCATGAAGTTCCGAAGCAATTCTTTTTCTTTCATCCTCCTGGGATTCAATCAGTCTTCTTGAAAATTCTTCTTGAGAAGTTTTTTCCTTTTTGATTTTATTAATTCTTTTTTTATATCCATAACCAACTGTCATAAAAATCAATGCAGCTCCGCAGGACTTAAACCACCATGTCTGCCACCATGGAGGTGTGATTATAATATTTATTGATGTTCCTTCTTCATTCCATATTCCATCGTTATTTGATCCTTTCACTCTGAATGTATATTCTCCAGGTTCAATATCCGTATAGTGTGCTGTTCGCACATTTCCGACATTATTCCAATTCTCATCTACACCATCTAGTATATAAGCATGCTGATTTTTTACAGGGTTTGTATAATCCAATGATGCAAAATCAAATGAAAAGAAATTTTCTTTGTAAGAAATGGTAATTAATTTTTTTTCTGTAATCGATGTATCGAGCTTAACTTCTTTATTAAAAATTTTGAAATCGGTTAAGACAATAGTCGGAATATTTTTATTTTGAGGAATACTGTCGGGATAAAAACTGGTAAGACCATTAGATCCGGCAAAAAACATTTCTCCGTCACGGGCTTTATATTGTTGGGGTTTAATATGAAATGTATTTACCTGAAAACCATCGCTCACTCCATAGTTTGTAAATGTTTTGTCATTAAGATTAAACATAGTGATTCCTTTGTCAGTTGTAGACCAAAAGTTGCCTTTGGTATCTTTCATCAGCCCTATAATATCATCTCTACCTCCATCTTTAATATTATTATACTGTTTAAAAGTTTTTTTAGTAATATCAAAACTATTTAATCCATTCCAGGTACCGATCCATAGTTCACCCTTATCATCTTCATTAATGCCCAGGACATAGTTATAGCTTAAAGGGTTTGAATTATTTGGAATATTTTTATAAAAAGTTATACTGTCGGTCTTAAGATCAATTGTTGCTAATCCTTGCATGGTTCCAATCCACATGTTTTCTTTACTGTCTTCAAAAAGATCAAATATGGGAATATGCGAGTAATTTGAGGAGTCCGTTTTAGTATAAAGATATTCTTTAATCAATGTTCTGTTTGAATCGAAAACCCTTATGCCGCTCTCAGACAATCCCAACCACAGGTTTTCCATTTTATCTTCAAGAATGGCCCAGATTCTAAAAACCTTTCCGTCAGAATCATAATAATGAGTGAATATATCCTTTTCAGCATCATATCTGTCCAATGGTCCGTACCTTGTACCTACCCACATGAAATTTTTTTTATCTCTGTAAATATTCAGAACATTATTGCTGCCGAGACTTTGGGTATCTTTGGGATTGTGTTCTAAATGACGGATTTTTTCTTTTCTTTTATTAAGGATATCTATTCCATTTTCAGTTCCGATCCAGAAATTTCCAAGATGATCTTCACAAACTGAAGTTGTTGGATTGTAAGTTAAGCTGTCATTATCACCGGAAATATTTTTATAATAGCTAAACTTCCATTTAAGTGTATTACAAATACTGAATCCATAATCAAGTTTACTGCAAATCCAGATTATACCAATGTTATCACAATATATATCTGAAATATCAGAAAGTGAAAATGGATGATCTTTTCTTTTAAAATTTGTGAAAATATTTGAATTGGGATCAAAGATGCTGATACCTTTCGGAGTTCCAATCCATAATTTTTCATCAATACCAATGGTCATATATTGAATGACATCACTAATTATACTATTTCTCTTTAAAGAATCATGATGAAATCTTATAAATTTTTCTGTTTTTTTATCAAATTCATTGAGCCCTCCTCCGTAAGTTGAAATCCATAAATTACCTTTGCTGTCCTCGAGTATTTTTGATATCTCATTGCTGCTTAAGCTATTTAAATCTTCCGGATTAAATTTATAATTTTTTAATATTTTCTTTTTTAAGTCATATCTATACAATCCGTTTTCAGGAGTTCCAATCCATAAATAACCGTTTTCATCTTCGCATAATGTATTTAATTCGTTAAAGAATATTGCTCCGGTTGTATCATCATGAACATTTTTAAACTTAGTATATTTTTCTTTAGTATTATCAATTCTATTTAAACCGCCAGCCGTTCTGATCCATAATTCATTATTTGCTGCCGGGTAAATCCCATAAATAAATTTATCCAGAAAGCCTAATTTAAATTCTTTAAATCGTTCGGTAGTTTTGTCAAATCTATTGAGTCCCGAAGTTGTTCCTATCCATAAATATCTATCGTCATCATAAAGGCAATTAACCCTATTGTTACCAAGAAATGTGGAATCACCAAATTTGAATGCATAGATTTTGAAGTTGTATCCGTCAAATCTATATAATCCATAGTCGGCCCCAAACCACATGAATCCTTTTTTATCTTTAATCACACAATTTATTTGCTGAGGAAAATTTTCTTGATTCGTTATTAGTTTATCAAACTTATATTTATCCTGCTGTGAGTAGATATCTTGAATTGCGAAAAGGATAAGAAATGTAATTGCAATCAAACAAACTCCTAAATGAAAAATTATATTTGATTTTATATTATTCACTTCACAATTTTTTAGTGATGTTATAAATTTAATAAATGTAATCTGAAGATTAAGCCTTAAAATTTCTTAAAGTATAGTGTGTGGCACTTTGCTCAACGATGTTCACAAAAATTACACAATACACAATAACACAATAAAAAATACTCTTACTTCAAAAGCACCATCCGCTTAGTATCAATAATGTTTCCGTCAACTAATAATTTATAAAAATAAACGCCACTCGAAAAATTACTTCCGTCGAAATCAACTTCATAGGTTCCTGCATTTTGTTTCTCATTAACTAAAGTTGTAATTTCATTTCCAAGCATGTCATAAACTTTCAAAGTTGCAAAACGATTTTCGATTAACGAATAACGAATAACAGTAATCGGATTGAACGGATTAGGATAATTCTGAGAAAGATTATATCCATCAGGAACAAGTTCACTAATTTGATTTATTCCTACTATCGCATCTGTTACTTTTAAAACCAGATTACCTCCAAAAGCGCCAGGAAGAGTTGAGATTGAATACCCATAAATATTCGAACCAATTCTTTTTGTGTCCATATAAATTATTCCAAGATCTGAAGTTGTCATTGGAGTCCAATTTAATCCTCCGTCAGTGCTTTTTAATACTCCACTCATAACTCCTCCAATTAGTGAAGGTTCCTTTGCAGTTAAATAACAGATATTTGTTCCTTCTATCCACCTCATTATAGGACCCAGATGATTTATAACAATATTTCCCACATCTATCTCTAACCAATTCAAACCTCCGGTAGTTGTTCTTGCAATACTTGGTGTAGAACTTGATCCTGCTATACCTGTTAATTTGTTTTCATTAAAGGCAAGACCTCTTGTAACATTATTGCCCCCCGATGGAAGATCTACATTTCTTAAATTCCAGGTTACTCCTCCATCAGTTGTAATTATCATTGAAGGCGGACCTCGGAATGTTCCAAATGCATAAAACAAACTGTCAATTACATTTAAACCACCAGTAATACGGTATCCGGGGTATCCTGGTATTAAGGACCTCGTCCATATATTTCCTCCGTCTCTCGTTTTATAAATATAAAAATCTCCATTATTTCCTTCCGCATATGCTATCCCAAAAGAAGGAATCGAATTGGAAAATCTTATTCCTCTGAAGCCATTATTGACTGCGGTTACCCCGGAAATGGAATCAATAAGTGTCCAGTTAATTCCTCCGTTTGTAGTTTTATAAAAATTTATCCTACCCCCGGTTCCATCATCACCTGCAAAAACAGTATTGGCATCTTTAGCGCAGATAGACCAGAATGGTCTGAAGATACTTGTATTTAATTGAATCCAGTTCGTTCCGCCGTTTGTAGTTTTATACGTGGCATTTATAGTTTCACCACCTGTAACAAATGCTGTATTTCCATCTACAACAGAAACTATTGGTCTAGGTCCAATAATTGCGGCTAAGTCCCCGACTATAGTCCATTGGGAATATGAAATGTTTACAGAAACAAGAAGTAGAGAAATAAGAATCACAATTTTAAAATGTATATTTAATTTTTTCATTTTTGATATCCTTACATTTAGTTTATAAAAATTTTTGTAATATTGATGATTTAAATATTTAATTCAGAATTACATCAGCTAAGTAAAACCTGAATAGTAAGTCTTCATAATTTCCTCTCTCGATTAAATTTTAAACCTTGTAATCTTTAGTAGAGTCCTGAATTTAACAAATGTAATCTGAATATTAACTCTTAAAATTTTGTCAAAGAATTTAGAATGTGAATAAAATTATCTAAACCAAGTTGATTGTTATTTTTATTATTAAGTCCCCGCAGATTCTTCCGCCGAGTAGCAAGGCAAACACAAGTGTTTAGTCTTTCTAGTAAATCTAATCGGCGGAATGTCTCTCCGAAGGACATCAAATCGTTTTCACAGTTTCTGTAACTTGAGATTATAAATAAAAAACAAAGCCGTACGATTTAGTTTCCCGTTTCATTTATATTTATTCTTCCCTTAATTTTATTCATTTATGATAAATGGAATAATGTTGACGCAAAATGAAAACCTCACAACCAATTTAAAGGCCGTGAGGTTTTAATCAAAATTATTTCAGCAATATCATTCTCTTTGTATCTGTAAATCCATTTGTGACCAGCTTATAAAAATAAGCTCCACTCGCAAAGTTACTTCCGTCAAAATCAATTGCATAATATCCTGCCTCTTGTATTTCATTTACAAGTGTTGCAACTTCTTTTCCGCTTATGTCATAAACTTTGATAGAAACATTATTCGTAACTGGTATTTCGTAATTGATTATTGTCTTTGGGTTGAACGGGTTTGGATAATTTTGTGACAGCTCAAATCTTGTTGGAACTCCGATTACAACTTCATTACTTAGGTTATGGTATGTATAATTACCGTTGAAGTCAATTTGCTTTAATCTGTAATTATATGTTCCTACATTTATTTCTCTGTCAACAAATGAATATGATATTGGCTCTGTTGAATTTCCATGTCCTTGAACAAATCCAATTTTATTCCATACGTCTTGCGTCTTGCCTCTTGCGTCTCGCCTCTCTATTTCAAATCTCTCATTATTGGTCTCCGCAGTAGTTGTCCAGTTCAGTGTTACATCATTTTCATGTATTGTAGAAACGAAAGATGTAAGTTCCACCGGCAACGGGAAATCGAAATGAATAGCGCATTGAGTTGTATTTCCAGTTCGGTCTGTAGCGAGTATTGTTAAGTCTCCAAGATATTCTCCATTACTCACAAAATGTAAGTGTGTTCTTGCCGGATTGCCTCTAACAGGAAGTGAAGGAGTAAATGTTATGATAGATCCACCAGTAGGATTGGAAAAAGATGCAGTAAGTGTCACTGAATCTCCAACATCCCAATCTGAAGCAGTTATATCAAAATCTACGGGAACTAAATTTCCTCCTGTAATTGAACTTCCACAAGCCACCGTTTCTGAAAATCCGTTTACCAAACCATTTGAGATTCCAATAAATGGATTTGTTGTCGTCGCTTCTTTTTCTACAAAGGTCCGCAAAACTACATCATAAGTTTGTTTAATTGGATCATGAGTAATGCTATAATTAAGAGGGTAACGACCCGCCCGGCGATAAAGCTGCGCCTGTTTGATTGCTATTATAGTATCGCGATTCCTTAGAAAATAAGCTCTGGTAATCCCCGGTGCCCAGGAAAACCTTTTTCCTCTGTAAGTGGTATATATAAATTGAGTTGTAAAGTTTTCATTGGTTTGCATACTTGTAGAATCTCCCCAATGAAGACCCCGTCTTGGAACTACACCCGGTGCATCTCTAAGGTAATCTCTTGGTACAAACTCCCGGGGGTAATATACAGGATCAATTCCGGGAATTACTGCCTCACGCTCGGCTACACTTACCGTTGAGAAATGAAAATCAAAATGCGGAACTTCATTAATTCCCGGAGGACCATGTCCATCAGGATTCCACGTTAAGAATAAATGATTGAAAGTTGTATCATCTGCCGCCACAGGTGCCGGCAAATTAAGAACGAATTCTCTTATAATAGTATCCGGTAAATTGTTCATAACGCCTTCCGTCATAGAAACTCCAATTTGTTCTCTGCGACCAAGGGCATTTACCCGAACAAATGTACGGACTACGCCATTTCCAAGTGTAATGGAATCTCCATAGAGTATTTGCTGAGGAGGAATAACATCAGTTAATTTTAAAACCACATTGCCTCCAAAAGCACCCGGAACAGCTGAGTTTGCATATCCGTATATATTCGAGCCAATTCTTTTTGTGTCCATATAATTTATTCCCAGTCCTGAAGTTGTCATTGGATTCCAGTTTAATCCCGCATTGGTACTTTTTAATACTCCTGTTATTGGTCCTGCTATTGAAGAACCCGATGCAGTTAAATAACATATATTTGTTCCTTCTATCCACCTCATTATAGTGCCAGAAGCACTATTAATTACATTGTTTCCTACATTTATATTTACCCAATTCAAACCTCCGTTAGTTGTTCTTGCTATAATTGGGAAAGAACTTGATCCTGCTATACCTGTTAATTTGTCTTCTTTAAAGGCAAGACCTCTTGTTATATTAATGCTGGCTAGTGGAAGATTCAAATCTCTTAAGTTCCAGGTTACTCCCCCATCTGTCGTTATAATTATTGATGGCGGACCTGTAGCTGTTCCAAATGCATAAAACAAACTGTCAATTACATTCAAACCACCTGAAATATTGAATCCGGGGTAACCGGGTAACACTGTCCTGGTCCATATATTTCCGCCGTTTCTTGTTTTATAAATATAAACATCTCCATTATTTCCTTCTGCATAGGCTATCCCAAAAGAAGGAATCGAATTCGAAAATCTTATTCCTTTAAAACCCGGAATACCAGCTCCTGTTACGGGAAAAGAATCAATAATTGTCCAGTTAATTCCTCCGTTTATAGTTTTATAAAAATTTACCGTACCTCCGCTTGCATCAGTGCCTGCGAAAACATTATTAGCATCAAAAGCCCCGATAGCGTAGAATACTCTCAATGTACCGGTATTTAATTGAATCCAATTCGTTCCGCCGTTTGTAGTTTTATAAGTGGCATTTACAGTTGATCCGCCTGTAACAAATGCTGTATTCGCATCTACAACTGAGGTTTGTGGTCTGGATCCAGTCACACCCTCTAATTCACCGACAATAGTCCATTGTGAATAAATATTCTTTGAAGAAATAAGAAATGCGGAGATAATAATTATAATTTTAAAGCGTAAATTTAGATTTTTCATTTTAATATTCCTTAATTTTAGTTTATAAAATTTTTTGGTAATATTTGAGAAATAAATATTAGTCAGCATTACATGACCTAAATAAAACCTGAAAAATATTCTTTCATTTTGTTCCTCCTTTTAGCAAATGCAGATTTTAGTTTTCTTAATAATTAATTTTAATCCTAAAGAACTTTTGTTTTTTATCATTGCAAAATTAATTATCAATATGGGAAGAATAAATAAGGAGGGGAGTTCAATTTAATAGGGACTCATACCTATATGATTTGGAAATTGGGATTTTGGATTTGGAATTTAATATGATTTACGATTTTAGATTTTGGATTTGGGAATTGGAATTTAGAATTTGGGATTTTATCAGTATGGGAGATTTATCTATCTAATCATTAATAAAAAAATACTAAATGTTTAAAGATATGGAAGCTCTTGAATAATTTTAATTCGCTGACAAGCGAAGATGGAAACTCACGAAATCTTTTGACCGCTGATTCCCTCCTTGCTTGCGGGAGAGGTCCGGGATGGGGTTGAGGAGTAAAAAATAAAATTATTCTTTCTTCGAAATTTCAATCCCTAATTCTTTCAACTGTATATCACTTACTTCACTGGGACATTCATCCATCAAAGAAGAAGCTTTCAGTGTTTTTGGAAAAGCTATAGTATCTGTGATAGATTTCAGTCCGCAGAGTATCGCTACAATTCTATCCAGTCCGATTCCCGCACCGCCGTGCGGAGGTGCTCCAAACTTAAATGCTTCAAGTATAAATCCGAATTTCATCTTTGCTTCTTCGTCTGTCAGGCCAATCATATCAAAAACTTTTTTCTGAACTTCAGGTTTGTGTATTCTAATACTTCCGCTTGCTAATTCGAATCCGTTTAAAACAATGTCATAACAATTCGCTCTAATACTTTCAACTTCTTTTATGTCTCTGCTATCAAGAAATTTCAAATATTCATCTTTAGGAGAAGTAAAAATGTGATGCTCTGCTACAAATCTTTTTTCTTCCTCATCATACTGAAAAAGCGGAAAGTCAGTCACCCAGAGAAATTCATATTTTGATTCATCTCTCAACTTAAAATCTTCAGCGAGCTTCAATCTTAACTGACCTAATGATAAAAGAACTTTTTTATTTTCACCGCTTAATAAAAATATTGTATCTCCGTTTTCAGCTTTGAATTTTTCTTTGATACCGGATAAGATTTTTTCGGATAAAAATTTTGTTATTGGTGATTGTATGCTTCCGTCATTATTGAATTTTAAATAACCGAGTCCTCCGAATCCCATGTCCTTTACAAATTCCGTCAAAGAATCTATAATTTTTCTCGTAACTTCCTGCTTATTTAATTTTATTCCCGCAACTATACCTCCGCTTAAGATGGCATCAATGAAAATTTTAAACTCACTGTCTTTTACTATTTCACTTATTTTTTCTATTTTCAATTCTCCTTTAATTCTAAGATCAGGTTTATCGCTGCCATAAGAATTTAAAACTTCGTCATAAGTCATTCTCCTGAACGGTGTGACCAGCTCAATATTTTTTATTCCCTTCCAGATTTCTTTAAACATTCCTTCGACAATTTCAAATACATCATCCTGTGTAACAAAGCTCATCTCAAGGTCAATCTGTGTATGTTCCGGCTGCCTGTCTGCCCGCAAATCCTCATCACGAAAACATTTGCAAATTTGCACATACCTGTCAATGCCGGATACCATAAGAATTTGCTTGTAAATCTGCGGTGATTGCGGAAGCGCATAAAACTTCCCTTTGTGTACTCTCGACGGAACAAGATAATCCCTCGCTCCTTCCGGAGTTGACTTCATCAGTATCGGGGTTTCGATTTCAACAAAATTATGTATTTCAAAATATTTGTGAACTATCTGATAAACCCTGTTTCTTAAAATCAAATTGTCAGTAACACTCCTTCTTCGTAAATCAAGATAACGGTATTTTAATCTTAATTCATCCGAAGCTTTTACATCCTCTTCAATTACAAAAGGAGGCACGTCGGATTCATTTAAAATTTCCAGCTCGTCAACGTCTATTTCAATTTCACCCGTCGGAATATTTTTATTAATACTTTCTCTTTTGATTACTTTCCCCGAAACAGAAATTACGAACTCATTGCCAAGCCTTGAAGCAGTTTCATAAATATTTTTATTCTCCGGTGCAATATTGAGCTGAGTAATCCCGTACCTGTCTCGCATGTCTATAAACAGCAATCCTCCAAGATCTCTTTTCTTTGAAACCCATCCGTTTAAAGTTACTTTTTTATTTTCATCGGTAAGTCTTAAATCACCGCAGGTATGTGTCCGCTTTTTAAATATCATTATCTTTTAAATTTTAGTTAAAATGATAAACCACAAAGACTTAAAGACACAAAGATGAAACTACCAAAAAACAAATATCTCTGTACCTCTGTGACTTTGTGGTTTTAAGAATAAAGATTATAGGTCTGAAATCTAACATCTAACATCTAACATCTAACATCTAACATCTAACATCTAACATCTAACATCTAACATCTAACATCTAACATCTAACATCTAACATCTAACATCTAACATCTAACATCTAACATCTAACATCTAACATATTTTAAATCCCAAATCCGAAATTCCAAATCCCAAATCTCAAAGAGTTCCTCTCAGCTCCTGCTCTCTTTCAATCGCTTCAAACAACGCTTTAAAATTTCCTTTTCCAAAGCTTCTCGCACCTTTTCTTTGTATAATCTCAAAAAATACAGTTGGTCTGTCTTCAATCGGTTTAGTAAAAATCTGCAGAAGATAACCGTCTTCATCCCTGTCAACAAGTATTCCCAATTTTTCCAGATCGGAAATGTCTTCATCAATTTTTCCTACTCTTCCTTCAAGCTCTCTGTAGTAGCTTGTAGGAATATTCAAAAATTCTAATCCACGGCTTTTTAGTTCATTCACCGTTTCCAGAATATTCGGTGTTGCCATTGCAATGTGCTGTGCTCCTCCGGTTTTATAAAAGTCGAGATACTCTTCAATTTGAGATTTCTTTTTCCCGGCTGCAGGCTCATTGATTGGAAATTTTATTTTCCCTGTCCCGTTTTGCATAACCTTACTCATTAATGCAGTAAAGTCTGTTGAAATATCTTTATCATCAAAAGAAATCAGCTGGTTGAAACCCATAGTGTGTGCATAGAACTTTACCCATTCATTCATTTTTCCAAGCTCAACATTTCCTACTATGTGGTCAACAGCCCGGAGTCCGGTATCTTTAAGACCTTTCACGGCTTTATTTTCTGCACTTACAAATCCAGGCATAAAAAGTCCTTTGTAATTTTTTCTTTCCACAAAAGTGTGAATAGTATCACCGTAAGTTTGAATTGACGAAGTTATGATTACACCGTTTTCATCTTTGTACTCTTTAGGTTCATTAACTCCTTTAGCGCCGCGGTTCGTTGTTTCAAGATAAGACTTGGCAGCATCATCTACTTCCATTGCTATATCTCTCACACCGTCACCATGTCTCTTATGATGTTCGGCGATAAAATTATCATCAGTAAGCGGCGAAGATAAAATAAATCTTATCTTTCCCTGCTCGAGCAGGTAAGATGCTTTTTCTTTATTTCCTGTTTCGAGACCGGAATAACCGGTGAGCTTAAATCCCATCACATATTGATAAAAGAAAGCTGACTGCTTTGCATTACCAACATAAAACTCGAGATGGTCTATTCTTTTTAGCGGGAGAAAATCTTCTGTAGTTTTATTATCCTGAATTTGAGTTTCAATTTCCTGAAGTGTGTCCATGATAAAATTAAAATTAATTTATTTAAATTTTTAGTCATGCAATTTACTGAAAATAAGATTAATATTTAATGGAGTTATTTTAAGAAGATTAGATAACTTTTTATTGCTGGCCCAAAATAAATTTTAGTAGTTATAAAAACTTATAAAGTATATCTTAATCATTAAAATTTTTCTAATCATTCAAATAACCCCACCCTGCCCTCAATGCCATTAAGTTAAGGAGCTTTTTCTAACCCTCACCCCTACCCCTCTCCCACTGGCAGAGTCTGTCTCAAAACCCAGACTACTGCTTACCAAGCCCCAGCTTGGTGAGCAAAACAGCTCAAAACATCTCTCATTCCCAAGCTGGGGCTTGGGAATGAGAGATGTTTTGAGACACTCTCGGGAGAGGGGTAGGGGTGAGGGTATGATTGATAAACTGGGTTTGGGAGGGGTCTTTTATAAAATTTCTTCAATAATCGCAGAATAAAATTATTATAGAATTGTTTACTATATTTTTCAGCAACATTTTGGACTGATGAGATAACTTTTAAATAAATAAAATTTGGTGATTGAATATTGGTAAGTTATCAAGTCTAATGATACGGTTATTTTATATTTTCCAGACTGGTACGCTTCTTTTCTTTTAGCTTTTTAAAATGTGAAGGGGTAAGCCCTGTAATTTTTTTGAATTGATTTGACAGATGTGCAACACTGCTGTAATGAAGCTTATATGCAATCTCGGTAAGATTAAGTTCATCATAAACAATCAGTTCTTTTACACGTTCGATTTTATGATAAATAATAAATTTCTCGATTGTAATTCCCTGAACTTCAGTAAACAGATTCGATAGGTAAGTATAATCATAATTTAATTTTTCACTTAAGTATTCTGAAAAATTCACTTTGATCTGCTCTTCGGAATAGTGAACCATTTCAACAATAACATTTTTAATTTTTTCAATTAATATACTTTTCTTGTCGTCCATTATTTCGAGTCCGGACTTTAACAGATTGTTTTTAAGTTGTTCCCTCATTTCAGAAGATATCTGGTCTATAATTTCTGCCTCGCCCAATTCGACTGTTTTATAGTCAAGCCCGAGTCTATCCAACTCCGACTTTACAATCATTTTACACCGAATGCTCACCATGTACTTAATGTATAGTTTCATTATTTAGTTGTACTTCAGGGATTATTAAAAGTGTATTTTGGCATTTACACTCATTAAATCAAAATTGTGGATTTTTCATTTGGAATTTAAAAATAATAAAGTTAAAAATCCACAAAAAAATATCTTGGAACGGAATTCGGAAATTGAATAAATAGTAAAAAAAACCTTATCTAATTTTTTAATTGTCTTTGGATGAGCGTATTTGAATCCTGAGTACCTATAAATCTTTTAATTTTATAATCTTTTATACCTATAGTTTTGGTGATGCTGATGGGGGACAAATATTTTTCAAATTCTATATCCTCGTTAATTTCTTCAAAAGTAAGAGTGGAGCAAATGAATTTCGCAAAGCATTGCGATTCATTAAGTGCAGCTTCTTCACTTTTTGATTTTCCTAATAAAAGTTCAGTAAACTTATCAACATGCTCGACCGACCGGAAAAAAAATATAACTACTTCATTATAATTTTTTAAATGTTCTCCGCACATGCGATTACATTCATTTATCAGCTCATCTTGATTTGGAGAACTAAAAACTGCAAGAAGTACTAATTTGATTTTATCAATTTCCCACTGATTTTCTACTTTGGATTTCGTCATTTTTATAAAATTCAATTTCGATAAAGTTATAACAACTGTATTATTTTAATTAGTTGAAATAAATATACTTTGTAAATCTATAATGGGGAAAAAGGTAATTTTGCCAAAACGAATTAATCAATCAGCAATTATTCATAACCGCTTTTGATGATCGTCAGAATCATTTTAAAACGCTCATTAGCTTTTACTATATTTGATGCATGAGCAGGGATAACAATGGATTCTCCTGTTTCCAGACAATTAACTTTACCGTTAATAATGATTTCGGCTTTTCCGTCGATGATTTGTGCAAAAGTGTCATAAGGAGATGTTTTCTCTGTTAGTCCTTCCCCTGAATCGAAAGACATTGCACTGACATTGCCTGTTGATTTTTTAATAATTGTTTTGCTGACGACCGAATTTGGAACATATTCAATTATTTCCACAATGATTAACCCAACTCCTTTCTCAACTTCAAAGCTTTCCTTATGTACTTCACCCGATTGTACAACTTTGTGGTGTTGTTTTAGTGTTTCTTTTGTTTTTGCAACTTGACTGTTTTCCATTTATTATGTTCTAGATGAACCCGTAAATTTAAATTAAAATATTTTTTATTAAAGAGTCCGGAATTCGTCATGGAACCAAGCCGGATTCAGGAATTAATACGATAAGAATTTGATATAAATAAAATTATCAGGAAAGAAAAATAACGGTATTAATATAAATTGCTGCTATTCTAAACTAACTAAAGAATAGTCAAACAATTTGACCAATTCTTATCGGTTATTTACGAGAATAAAAATTATCCATGCTTTTATTCAAGACAGTTCAAAATATGAAGATTGTTTTTAAAGAGTATTACAGAACTTTAATTAAATGTTATATAATTCACATAAAGTTACCGATCCGGCGTTACTGATTTAAGCGAGACGGGTTGTAGATTTTAGTGATGAGGAAATTGCCGATAATAATCTTTTTAAGTTGATTAGTTGATTAGTTGATTAGTACATTGTCAATAATCTTTAATTAGTAATTAGTCTTTAGTAATTAGTAATTACTAATCATTATTCATCATCCGTTTCATTGTTTTTATTAAGCAATGGATTTAAGAGAGAGAAAACTATTGAAGCGATTAGAATAAGTGCGATCACACCGAGAGAATATCCGATCGGGATTTTAAAAATATCTATCACAAGCATTTTAAATCCTATAAAAATAAGGATCATTGAAAGACCTATTTTTAAATAATGAAATTTATCAATAACACCGGCGAGTACAAAATACATAGCTCTTAATCCAAGAATTGCAAAAATATTAGAAGTATAAATTATGTAAGGATCACTGGTCACTGCAAAAATTGCAGGTATGGAATCAAATGCGAAAACTAAATCGGTAAATTCTGTCGCAATTAAAACGACTAATAAAGGAGTAGCAAATTTCTTATTATCAATTGTTACAAAAAAATCCGCTCCGTGATATTCATTTGTAACCGAAAAAAATCTCTTAAACAATCTTATCATTATGTTCTTTTCAGGTTCAATATCCATATCATTCTGAAATGCCATTTTAAATCCTGTAAAAACAAGAAATGCCCCGAACACATAAATTATCCATCCAAATTTTGTAACTAAAACGACTCCCAGTACAATGAGTATAGCACGTAAGATTAAAGCTCCGAGCACTCCCCAGAACAAAACCTTGTGCTGAAATTCCGGTGGAACTTTGAAATAAGAAAAGAGCAAAACAAATACAAAAATATTATCAATGCTCAATGACCGCTCAAGTAAATACCCTGTAAACCACTCCAGAGCTTTTACTTTACCCATATCAAAATAAATGAAAACATTAAATAACAAAGCGAGAATTATCCAAATCACGCTCCATATCAGTGCCTCTTTGACTGAAATTACATGAGTTTTCTTTTGTAATATTCCAAGGTCTAATGCAAGCATAAGAAGAATGAATACATTAAAAGCAATCCAGAGAAATAATTCGTATGACATAAAATTTATATTATTGGCAAAATAATTTTTTCAACAATCAAATTAAAAGAATTAATTATTGCTTAGTATTAGTTGGACTAGCTTTTTTGTAAAGTTATAATAAAGTTTGTAAAGTTTGTAAGGTTTGTAAGGTTTGTAAGGTTTGTAAGTTTGATTTGAATAAACTTATTTATAATCAAAATCATTTAATCTGTAATTAACGTATTCTATTCCCGATTCTTTCCCACCGGATAGATCCTATAAGACTAAATAGATGAAAGAATGAAATATTCGGGTCCCAAGACCAATATATCATTGAAGCTTTTCCTATTATATTCTCAATTGGAAGAAATCCCCAGTACCTGCTGTCTAATGAATAGTTCCTGTTATCACCAAGTAAAAATAAATAATCTTTTTCGACAATGTATTCATTGTTTACAAGTTCATTGTCATCTAAAAAAACTTTATCATTATTTATTTTTACAGAGTGTCCTTCTCTTATAATTAAAACTTCCCATGCTTCATAATTTAAAAAATCTATTTTTATTTTGTCACCTTTCTTTGGAATATAAACCGGCCCGTACCAGTCCTCATTCCATTCAGAACCTTTCGGAAACATTCTGGGATTACTAAAATTGCCTGGTCTTGTTATGATATCAAAATTAACATAAGGAGGATTTGGAATTATTTTCCCGTTCACAAATAATTTTTTATCTTCAATCAGAATAGTGTCTCCCGGAATACCGGCAATTCGTTTTATGTAAGGTACTTTTTCTTTATAATTAATTTCATCCCTGTCTCCGGGAAAATAAAATATTACAACGTCATCTCTTTCAAAATCATTAAACTTTATTATATAGTCATTGGAATATGGCGAGTGTATTCCGTAACTAAATTTATCAGCTAGAATGAAGTCACCGACAAGAATTGTCTTTTCCATACTCCCTGTTGGAATTTTGAATCCTTCGACAATTACATTCTTGATTACAGGCAGAAAAAATAAAGAATTGAATAGTATGACAGAAGCAAGATAAAGAACAATTGACAGTGGTTTATTATTGGTTTTTAAATTGGGGTTTTTTGAAATAACAAATGAATAGAAAAGTATGAACAGGATTTGAACAGCTGCTAATAATAAAAAACAAATTATGTTTAATGTATCGGGAAAAATGAGTATTGCAATAAAGGAAAGTGTTGTAGAACATAAAAGAAATAAATAGAAAAGTACAGCCCGTTTTAATTCATCGCAGTAAACAAATCCTAATCCCGGGCAAATAAAATTTAATAGTACAATTATCCATGCCGAAGGCTTATTTTTTTCAGAATTAATCTTTTCAATTTCCATTTGTTTTTCTTCCATTAAAATTAATTAAAATTGTAAACGGGCAAAACTCTTCAAATCTAAAATCTCTTAAATCTCAAATCCCTGCCTGCAGCAGGCAGGCGATATTCCCCGCCTGTACGGGCAGGCAATTTCCAAATCTAATAAATCTAAAATCACCTTATCATATTGCCGATTCTTTCCCATCGGGTAGATCCGACAAGATCAAAGAAATTTAAAAATGAAATGCTCGGATCCCAGGACCAGTATATCATAAATGCTTCACCTACAATATTTTCAACAGGCATAAATCCCCAGAAGCGGCTGTCTAACGAGTTGTTCCTGTTGTCTCCCATCATAAAAAGATAATCTTTGTCAACAGTGTATTCACCGTTGGGAAGTTCTTTATCATCAACAAAAACCTTTCTGTCCGGGGTCATCTTTATAGAGTGACCTTCTTTTATAACAAACATTTTCCAGCCTTCGAAATTAGATGAATCAATTTTTAGTTTATCACCTTTCTTCGGAACACGAATCGGTCCGTACCAGTCTTCATTCCAGCTTGCACCTTTCGGAAACATTCTCGGATTTACAAAACTCTGAGGTCTCTTTACATTATCAAACTGCGAGTGGGAAGGATTTGGAGAAATCTGACCGTTAACATATAATTTTTTATCAATGATCTGAAGTGAATCGCCCGGCGTTGCAACGCATCTCTTTATATAATTCACAACTTCCTTTGATTGCAGCTCGTCCCTGTCACCCGGAAAATCAAAAACAATGATATCGCCTTTCTGAGGATCTTTAAATCCGGGAAGCTGAAAATACGGAATACGAATATCTGTGAATGGAATATTTCTCGGAGTAGTGGCACCGTAAGTAAATTTTGTAACAAGAAGAAAATCCCCGACAAGCAAGGTTTTTTCCATCGAACCGGTTGGAATTCGAAACGCTTCGAAAAATAAAATTTTTATTATAAAAGCTACAACAGCTGCATATACAAGTGCATCTATAAACTCCCGCGATTTTGACTTCTTAATTTTTTCGTCTTTGTCTTTTGTATTTGGTGTGATAGCTTTTGATTTTATCGCAACTTCTGATTTTTGATTATTATATTTATTCACTAACTATGACTATGATTAAATGATTGAATTATGACTATTATCTTTTTACTATGAATTAATGATTGAATGATGACTATGATTTCTTTACTATGAATTAATGATGACTATGATTCCTTAACTTTGATTAAATAATTGAATGATGACTATGATCTTTTTACTATGAATTAATGATTGAATGATAACTATGATTTCTTAACTTTGATTTAATGACTAAATTATAACTATGAACTAAACTTATTTAGAAGATGAAATTTTTAATTTATAATTAATGGACATGATGTATTAAGTTTGTTATTCTTACTTTGGCTGAATGAATTATGTTTTCATTTACTGATATAAGTTTAACTTAATCCTGGCAATCATTCAATCATTCAATCATAGTTTAGGGTATCTAATCCAAAGACAATACTGCATGAAAGGCTTCCTGAGGAATTTCTACAGAACCTACCTGCTTCATACGTCTTTTCCCTTCCTTTTGTTTTTCAAGCAGCTTTCTTTTTCTGGATATATCACCGCCGTAACATTTTGCAATTACATTTTTTCTCATTGCACTTATGGTTTCTCTTGCAACTATCTTAGCACCTATGGCTGCCTGAATTGCAACTTCAAACATTTGCTTCGGTATAAGCTGGCGAAGCTTTGTGCAGAGCCGCTTTCCCCATTCAAATGCTTTATCCCTGTGAACTATTATTGAAAGCGCATCAACCGAATCACCATTGAGAAGGATGTCTAGCTTTACCAAATCGGATTTTTTGTAATCTTTGAAATCGTAATCGAAAGAAGCATAGCCCCTCGAATAGGATTTGAGCTTATCATAAAAATCAAAAACAATTTCACTTAATGGAAATTCAAAATGAAGGTCAACTCTTTTTGCATCAACATAATTCGTAGCAACAAAAATTCCTCGCCTGTCATTTGCAAGCTTCATTAAGTTGCCGATGAATTCCGTAGGTGTAATTATATTTGCCGTGATATAAGGCTCTTCAACAAAATCTATTTTTACGGACTCGGGCATCAGCGAAGGATTGTCTACTAAAATTACTTCACCGTTAGTTTTAAATACTTTGTATTCTACACTCGGAACTGTTGTGATTATGTTTAAACCATATTCTCGCTCAAGTCTTTCCTGAACAATCTCCATATGAAGCATTCCCAAAAATCCGCATCTGAATCCGAATCCTAATGCAACCGAAGTTTCCGGCTGGAATGTCAGTGCCGCATCATTGAGTTTTAATTTTGCCAGTGAATCTCTGAGAGTTTCGAATTCATCAGTAGCAGAAGGATAAATTCCGCTGAACACCATGGATTTAACTTCCTTGTATCCGGGTAACGGTTCCGATACAGGTTCCGATACTTTAAAAATTGTATCACCTACTTTTGATTCGTTTACATCTTTAATCCCTGCAATTAAATATCCAACATCTCCGGAATTTAAAATATCTGCTTTGACTCTTCCCATTTTCAAATGGCCGACCTCCTCAGCAACAAATGCTTTCCCTGAAAAGAAAAATTTTATTTCATCTCCTGCTTTTATACTTCCGTCAAAAACTCTTATATAAACGACTACTCCTCGGTATATATCAAACTTTGAATCAAATATAAGCGAGCGCAGGGGTTTGTCAGGTTCTATTTTCGCAGGGGGAATTCTGTTGACTATAGCATCTAAAATATCCTGAGTTCCGATATCTGCTTTAGCACTCGTTAAAATTATATCTTCTTTTTTGCAACCTATCAGTTCAATAATTTGATTTGTAACGTCATCTATCATTGCATTTTGCAAATCAATTTTATTTATCACCGGTATGATTTCAAGACCATTGTCAATTGCAAGATAAAGATTGCTTATTGTTTGTGCTTCAACTCCCTGAGTAGCATCAACAACAAGCAATGCACCTTCGCAGGCGGCAAGCGATCTTGAAACTTCATAAGAAAAATCAACATGACCCGGAGTGTCAATCAAATTGAAAATATAATTTTCTCCGTCATTATCTTTATACTTCATTTGAATTGCATGAAGCTTTATAGTAATTCCTCTTTCCTGCTCCAGGTCCATGTCGTCTAAAACCTGCTTAATCATATTCCGCTTTTCGATTGTTCCGGTTTTTTCGAGTAATCTGTCAGCAAGAGTTGACTTGCCATGGTCAATGTGAGCTATGATACAAAAATTTCTAATGTTATTTTTATTTTTAGTACTCAATAGATTAATGTTAATAAATAAAAAAGTGGATTCCAAAAAAAGTTATATTATAATGGAACAACTTTTTTAGATTCCACTTTGAAAAAATAAACTGATTTAGGTTATTTACCTTCTGCTTTCCTCTTCGTTCTTTCGTCCTGAATATCTTTCCTGATTTCAGCAGCTTTTTTTCTTAGGTCATTCAAAGACTTTCTTAATCTTGTTCCTGCTGCATTTTGACCTTTCTGGTAGAATTTTTCGATATCGGCTTTCATACTTTCCAGTATGTCACTTAAATCTTTGTGCTTTTCCATTTATGTTCTCCATTTTAGTTTAATTTGGAATTTTTAGTTGTAATCTATTAAAAATATTTTATTTTTGTAAGTTATTTTTCTTATTCTTGTAAATTGTTCTTTAATAGTCAACGGATCAGTATATTCTCAATTTGTTCCGGCAACTGTATTTATATAAGGAATGGAAAAAATTATAATATAACCCCATGCAGTAAACGCAACACCAATTATTAACAGTGCAGATATTATTGAAAGCTTCGCCCATTGTTTTAATTTATAATCCCGGAAAATATTCCAGATACCGTTCAGACCGTGATACATTGCGAGCACTATAAAAGTCAGATCAATGATCCTGTACCATGAATACTGCATTCGTGATAAAACCGCTCCGTAAGTATGACCGCTTTCAGGTTGATAATGCATTAGGATATAATGACCGATCATTAATACAACCAACGCAAGACCTGTTATTCTTTGCAAAACCCAGCTTGAAGAACCTGAATTTTTTGAAGCGCGTTATTTATACATTCACTGTAACTAATATGAAATTTAAAAAAGTTTCTTTATTTCGTGAGCAATCATTATTGCACCCATTGCCAAAAACAAAATTATGCCTAAAATCCATGTTGCTTTATAAAGTTGTTTCTGATATTTCGCACCATCCGCCCAATCAACAATTACAATCCTTATCCCGTTCAGCGAATGAAATAATACAAACGCAAACAAAAACCATTCCAATACCATGAAGAAAGGTGTAGTGTAAGCCTCCATTTCTTTATTAAATACAGCTTCTCCTTGTGTCAACGGACTCAAAGAATAAATATGTAAAAATAAATAGCCGATCAATGCAATGCCTGTAATTCGGTGTAGTATCCATGCCCAGCTGCCTGAATTGTTTTTGTAACTCAGGTTTTCGCTTATCCAGCCTCTTTGATCAATACTTTTATCTTTGTGAGGTATTTCGCTTGTTTCTCCGTGCGGGGATTTTGAATCAGTCTCCAAAATTTTTAGTATGCTCCTTGCTTTCTAATTGCAGTAAAATTAAAGATTTCGCTGTTTATTTACAATTTAAATAAATTTATCCGAATAAGAAGCAGGATATACGACAATACTCCTGTCTCAGGTAACAAGTTGCTCAAAAGAACATAAGTTAAAATTAATTGATCTTAATTTTCTTTGAATCGTTTTGAAAGGATGGCATTTCAGACACATCCGTCCAAAACGTTTTCAGAAAAATAAAAAATTACTATTACAGATTAATAAAACAATTAAATACATTTTGTAATATGCAATTCAGGCTCACTCTAACGGGGGCTGTCCTAAAACTCTTTTTTAAACACAAAGCCCACAAAGAACACTAAGAAAAAAATTGAAAGCTTATGATTTTTTTAGAAAGAAAAACTTTGTGCACTTTGTGTCTTCTTTGTGCACTTTGTGTTTTTAAATATATTGACTTTTTAGACAGCTCCGGTTCGGGAGGGTTATAATTTTTTTGAGTTACAATTGATTTGAATTTTCGAAAGTTTAATCAGAATATTTTAATAAGAAAAAACGTTTTGGACGCTACTGCATTTCAGATGCTGTGTTCTTTTATTAATTCATATTTTTATTAATTTTATAATATTAATTTTAAAGAAAAATTGTATCCTACAAAACATGAACTCATCAAAACAAAAATTCATTTGCCAATGGTCTCTTGAAATTTTATTTGGAAAGCAAAAAGAAGCACTTGACATTATGAAAAAATGGAGAGAAGAAAAATTTAAGTCATCACATTTTAAAGTTTCACAAGCCCGTATGATGAGCGGATATATAGGTAAAAGTGCATCCTTTATTATTGATGAATATATATTCGGTTCACTCGACGATTTCGAAAAAGCACTCGCTGACATGTCTCAGCCGCAATTCAGACCATATTCAAATGCTCTTGCAACGTTGGTCGTGCCGGGGTCACAGAAGTGGACTATTTATCAAATTATTGAATAACCTTTTTAAAGAATCGGACCGTCTAAAAGAAGGGGTAATTTTTTATAAACTATCTATATCAGTTTATTAGAATTATCGGAATTGTTAGTTTCCATTGGTTTGGATATGTAATCAGTAGTTGTTGTTATATTATTATCATCATTATTGGTTTTTGTCTCAACATTGTTATTTGCAGCTTCTGCAGTCAGCTTGGATTTCAATATTATCATAGTCAGGTCATCATGTATCTCTGCAAATCCTCTGAATTTTGTAATCTCATCCTTGATATCATTCCGGATTTCGTCTGCGCTTTTGTGTGAACTGTTGATCATAATTTCCTTTACTTTGTCTATTCCAAATTCATTTTTCTTATCATTCATTGTTTCCGTCAGTCCGTCCGAATAAAAAAGTATAATATCATCTTTGTTACATGTAAACTCAAATTCCTCGAGAGAGTTATTAAACAAATTTCCGTTGCTCAATCCGATAGCCATTCCGTTTTGCTTAACTTCTGTACAGGTTCTTCCTGAAGAGCTGTAATAAAGCAAAGGATTATGTCCGGCTCTGCAGATCTTTAGATTATTATTTTTTACTTCCGCAAGGACAGCACTGAAATATAAACCTTTCTTGACATGTTTGAATATGTTTTTATTTAATGATGACAAAATTGCCTTGGGATTATCGGAAAAGTCCGCAAGATGTCTTAATAATAATCTAACCTGCATCATATAAAGAGCTGCTGACATACCTTTACCTGAAATGTCCCCGATGGATATATAATAAGAGCCGTCTTCTCTTAAAATAAAATCAAGAAAATCACCGCCTACTTCTTTTGCAGTCTCGTAATGAATCGCAATTTCAAAATTGTCGTCGTCAGGAGGGTGCCGCGGAATCAAACTTGTCTGAACGTCCCGTGCAACTTCGAGTTCATCCCGTGCAGTAAGCTTTTCAGCAACTTCAAAAATTAATAAAACATTAATAATTATAAATGCGAAAATTGCATAATTCCATATTCCCTGTATTGCAGCCATAAAAAATATTATTACTGCTACTGTATAGATTATTCTTATTACCGGGGACAGCTTTCTTAAAAATGTAATTGCTAAATTTTTCGAGAAGGAAAAAAAATCTACAAATTTGCTTTTGTGTCCGGGAGTTTTAACCATGCTCCGGACATAATACTGATAACGTGACTGCGCATCTCTCGTAAATACACGTTCAAATTCATTCGAAGTAAGGTCGTTAGTGTAGAAGTTATAGATTTTTTTAAATACGCTCTGTTTTGCCAATTTAATAAAAATTAATTTTTGCTTTGGAAATATACGGTATAAAAAAATTTAAGTTATTATAAAAAAAGTATTTCTTAAATATAAGTTATTTCCAAACGTCGAATATTTAAATTTCACCTTAATATCTAAAAGGTTAACTTACTGCAACTTAAAACATCAGATGAAAGATTTCGAGAAAGTATTTTCAGGCTCAGGGAAAAAATTTGCAGTTTTGATTAACCGTTTGTCAGATCCCTCCATGTGGGTATTAAATATCTACAAAAAATTTTTATTTTTCAAAAAGAAGATAGGTTCATACTGGTTTACAAATAAAGCCGATGCCGAACTGTTTGCTTTGGATTACATAAAAGCAAATCCATAGGCAGTTAACAGTTAGCAGTTAACAGTTAGCAGTTATTATATTAAGTTGTATCCCTTGACCATTGACCAATGAATATTGACCATTGACCAATGAACATTGACCATTGAACATTGAGCATTGACTATTGAATTGTTTGGTTTTTGATTTTATAAAATTATTTTACACTAATTTTATTAACCAATGTTATACTTTTATGAAAAATTTATTAAAATTTTTTGTGGCTGTGTTTCTCCTAATCTCACTTTTTCAAACCGGCTACTCTCAAATTCCAACATATACTCTGACAGCAAAGAATTTCAAGACGAATTGCTATAACAATCAGCTTGAATGGGATATTTATCTCAAGCATACAAATCCGCCAACAATTTTCTGGTATGTAGGCGGTCAATATTTTTTTAATTTTGATACCTCTGTTTCAAATGGAGGCACATTGACTTACGAGATAATTGGATCCGACTTTATTCCCAGTATAAGACCGCGAAATCCTTCAGTTGCCGTGTATAACGGGCAGACCGTACTTAGATTAGCAGCGAATTTATGTATAGGACTTGGCTTATGCGGAATAGATATTACAAATAATGGGAGTACAAACGACAGTAATGGTACATTGGTAGTAAAAATGAGATTAACAACATCAACATATTTCTCCTTTGAAAAAACTCCGGATTTTATTCAATGGAGAAATTATCCAAGTGCAAATCCTATTACTAAAATTAATGTCTATATAGGAATGTATAATACAGAAATCACAACCCCGAATACTCATCTAATAAATATCCCCGGTGGAACAATAAATAAGAATATCATACAATATATTCCTTCTCACAGCTCCGAGGGTGTATATTACCCTGTAAAATTTAGCTGGTCAAAATTTAATTGCAATAATTTGAATCGATATAAATTAGAAGTTGCCCGGGACTATTCATTTAACGATAAAGTTTTTAATGATTCGAATCTTATTGATACTTTTAAAATTGTGAATGGATTTTTATCAAGTTCAGTATATTACTGGAGAATATCCGGGTTTAATATTGATTCGAATAAATTTAATTCACCTTCGTCTATATATAAATTTAAAACAACTTATAGCATTAGTATCAAAATGAAAATCATGTTGGAGGGGATCTACGAACCCGGTACTTTGGAAGATCAGGGATCATTTCCTATAACAGTATATTTAAGAGAAACAAATCCTCCCTTCACTGTAAGAGATTCAGCCCATTCAAATGTGAATTTATCGGATAACCGGATTTATCCCGGATTTCCGAGAGCAATTTCCGGAAATTATTATATTGTATTAAAAACTATAAATGGAATCGAAACATGGAGCAGAGAAGGTGGTGAGCAGTTATCTATTGAAAACTCCTATGAATATAACTTTATTGATTCAAGCTCGCAAGCATATGGAAATAATTTAAAGCTCAAGGGAAATTATTATTGTATGTACAGCGGTGACGTGAATCAGGACGGAATGATTGAACTTGAAGATTTAAAATTAATAGACAATGATATCACAAATTCAGTAACAGGTTTAAATGTTCCTTCTGATCTGAATTATGATGAGGTTGTTGACCTTACAGATTTGTCGATTTGTGATAATAATGTCTTTGATTTTATTACTTTGATAAGACCGTGATCCATTGTCGTTAATGGTTATAAGATAAAAATTAAATTTACTCTTATGAAAAATTTATTAAAATTTTTTGTAGCTGTGTTTCTCTTAATCTCACTTTTTCAAACCGGCTATTCTCAAATCCCAACATATACTCTTACAGCAAAGAATTTCAAAACGAATTGCTATAACAATCAGCTCGAATGGGATATTTATCTCAAGCATACAAATCCGCCTGTTGATTTTGATATGGTTGGTCATCAATACTTTTTTAATTTAGATACTACAATATGTAATGGCGGAATATTGACTTATCAGATTATTGGTTCTGATTTACTTCAGATGTTCAGACCCCGCAATCCTCTAGTTCGGGTTTTTAATGATACAACTGTTTTAACACTATCTTCAAATAGTTGCCCGGGTAATGGTAATTGCGGTCCTACTATTACTGGTAATGGAGGATTGAATGATAGTAACGGTACTTTAGTGGTCAGGGTGCGATTAAGTACCTCGACTTTTTTTTCGTTTCACAAGAATCCTGAATTTTTGAAATGGAGAAATTCTCCTCAGACGGCGCCGGTCACTGAAATAGTTGCATACATTGGATTGTATTCTACTAAAATAACAACTCCGTCTACCCATTCAATAGATTTAAAAGATATTATTCCGGAGAATGTAATATTAGCACGCCCAAAATTTGAAGAGCAAATCTTTGCTCCTGTTATTGCTAACTGGCATTCATTTGGATGCAATACTGATTATCAAAGATATAAACTGGAAATTGCACTTGATAAATCGTTTACAAACATAGAATACCTTGATTCAAATATTACTGACACATTCAAAGTAGTGATCGGATTAAATTCATGGTCTCATCATTTTTGGAGAGTATATGGTTATGATTTCGATTCAAACAAATTTTCCTCACCTTCGTCAATTCTTAATTTTCAAACCGGAAATGTTTCAGTATTAACTTTAGAATTAAAATTGTTATTAGAAGGATTTTATAATCAGAATACAAATAAGTTAATTGGCTCATTTCCTGTTACAGTTCATCTGAGAAATGTAAACTCTCCATATAATATAATCGACTCTTCGTATCAAATCGTCAATCCTGATGACTTTAAAATTTACCCTGTCTTCGGATATGCATCCACAGGAATCTATTATTTAGTTTTAAAAACTTTGAATGGGATAGAAACATGGAGTAAAGAAGGAGGAAGCCAATTTAATCTTAATTTATTGAATAAATATTATTTCACTGATTCCATTCAACATGCATATGGAAATAATTTAAAACTTAAAGGAGCGAAGTACTGCATCTACAGCGGTGATGTGAATCAAGACGGTGCTATTGATCTGAATGATTTGGAAACAACAGATAATGATATTATTAATTCTGTTTCCGGAAACAATATTGCTTCGGATTTGAACGGAGATAATCTTGTTAACTTGGAGGATTTGTCTATTTGCGATAATAATGCTTTTGATTTTATAACATTGATTCGACCTTAAGCAGTTAGCAGTTAGGCAGTTAGCAGTTAGCAGTTAGCAGTTAACAGTTAGGCAGTTAGCAGTTTGCAGTTAGCAGTTAGCAGTTTGCAGTTAGCAGTACTCAATACACTCAACACACTTAACACACTCAATACACTCAATACATTCAACACACTCAATACACTCAATACACTCAATACACTCAATACACTCAATACACTCAATACACTCAATACACTCAATACACTCAACACACTCAACACACTCAATACACTCAATACACGAACTTGATTCTATCTTTATAATTCTCTCTAACGTTCGTATATTGACACATGCAAAAAAGTAGTTTCCTTATTACAGGGAATAATCTCACCGTAGAAAATTCCGTAAGAATTGTTATATCAAATCAAAACATTTCACTGAGCAAATCTTCTGTGAATAAAATCAATTCATCGCGAAAGCTTGTCGAGAAGTGGATCGCAAATGATGAAATAATTTACGGAATCACTACCGGCTTCGGTGAATTCAAAGACGTCAGGATCTCACCGGCAGATTTAGAAACATTGCAAAGAAATCTTATACTTTCACATGCAGCAGGTGTCGGGAAGTATATACCCGATTTTATTGTGCGTCTGATGCTGCTTTTTAGAATTAACTCCCTGGCTAAAGGATATTCCGGTGTCCGGCTTAAACTTATTGACCATCTCATAAAAATTTTTAATTCAGGAATAATTCCTTTAGTGCCTTCGCAGGGTTCTGTCGGAAGCTCTGGTGATTTAGCTCCGCTTGCGCATCTTGCATTGACTGTAATCGGAGAAGGTTACTGCAAGCTTAAAGATAAGATAATCGAGAGTAAATTTGCATTAGAGAAAAAAAATATTTCACCAATAAAGCTGTCTGCAAAAGAAGGTCTTGCTTTAATTAACGGGACACAGATGATGTCGGCATATATGTGCAAATCTATTTTTGATGCAACACGAATTTCAAAGCTTGCAGATATTTCCGGAAGCTTGTCGCTGGATGCATTAAAAGGAACGGATAAAGCTTTTTCAGAAATATTACAAAAAGTCAGACCGCACAGAGGACAAATTTCTTCTGCAAAAAATCTAAGGAAGCTTTTGGAAGGAAGCGAGATAATGAGATCTCATGAGAGCTGCGGGAAAATACAGGATGCATATTCATTGAGATGTATGCCCCAGGTTCACGGTGCAGTCAAAGATACGATAGAACATTGTAAAAAAATTCTTGAGATTGAAATCAATTCGGCGACTGATAATCCATTGATATTCACCGAGACCGGAGAACAAATTGCGGGGGGTAACTTTCATGGTGAGCCGTTAGCTTTGATAGGGGATTTTCTTGCGATTGCAATCAGCGAGCTGGGAAATATAAGCGAAAGGAGAGTTGCAAGACTCGTTGACGGAAATCTCAGCGGTCTTCCGAGATTTCTTATTGACAGTGACAGAGCGGGCCTGAATTCAGGATTGATGATCGCACAATATACTTCCGCGTCACTCGTCAGCGAGAACAAAGTTTTATGTCATCCGGCTTCAGTTGACTCAATCCCGACTAGTGCAAATCAGGAAGACCATAATTCGATGGGCTCGATCAGTTCAAGAAAATGCTATGAAGTAATAAATAATGTAAAGAAAATTATTGGAATAGAATTTTTATGTGCAGCTCAGGGGATTGATTTTTTACGGCCATTGAAAAGCGGGAATGGATGCGAGGAAGCTTTTCAATATATCAGAAAAAAGATGAAACACGTTTCAGAAGATACGGTAACAAGCGACTTAATTCTAAAATTAACGGAGTTAATTTTTGACGGAAATTTTTTGTCTGTTGTTGAAAAAAAAACCGGAGAGCTTGAGTAGCCGATGAAGAGCTTAATCCACAGGATTACAAAATCAAAAGTTTACAAGACACTCTATTATTATATCAATACTTTAATTGACAAATTTGATAATGATCATATCTGGATAATGGCGTCGGGCATTTCATTCAATATGCTGATATGTGTAATTCCTTTTACTCTTATATTGCTGACTATACTCGGAGTTTATCTTGACAGTGAAACGGTTCAGTCACGATTGGTCAATTATTTAAATAACATGGTACCGCTTCCGGGACAATACAAAGACAGATTTATATTTGAGCTGTCCGAGCGTACTAAGGAATTGACAACAAATACTTTCCTTACGGGTGCGATCGGATTAGGCGGTTTGTTCTGGACAGTCAGCGGGTTGTTTAGCTCAATGAGAGAAGTGCTTCGAAAGATTTTTCAGATAAATTCGGAATTGAATTACTTTGTTGGAAAGCTGCGGGATTTTGTTTTAGTGATTCTGAGTGTAATTCTTTTTATGCTTTCTATGGCAATAACTCCTGCAGTACAGATCATCGAGGAATATTCACAGGGAATTTTCGGAGAGTTAATTACTCTTACATTATTTGAAAAATTTATTCCTCTCATTGTCGGATTTATAATTTCATTTTGCTTATTCTATGTGTTATATGCCCTTGTCCCGCATTGGAAATTGAACAGAAGAGTTGTTCTTTATTCATCTTTGGTATCTGCAATTTTTTTTGAGGCTTTGAAATATTTATTTTCATTATATATACTGAGAATCGCAGACTACGGAAGAATTTACGGGACTTACGCCACAATTGTAATCAGCATTTTTTATATTTATTACCTTTCAGTAATATTTGTTGTCGGTGCGGAGCTTGGAGAAATTTATTATAAAAGAAATAAATCAAAATTCGAAAAAAAAGCATTAGTAGAAAAATAAAACAGTATTAATAAAATGGATCAGAAAAAATTATACCGTACATTAGAAGACATTCTCAAGGAAGCTCCGAAAATTGAAACCGAAGAAAAGCTTTTGGGTTATGTGCTCGAACAAATTATAAATAACGAGGAAATCAAAATTACCGGCGGAAGATTGTGGAAACTGAATGAAGATAAAGACAAATATATTTTACTGGAGCAAAAAGGTGAAGTAGACTTAATTGAAAAAAATTATGAAGTGAAAGTTGATCAATACCCAATGTTCAAAAAGGTAGGACTTTACAGATCTGTGATTGCCGAAGAAACAGATGAATATTTAATCGAGAAGGGTATCTATCAATACTCGGCAACGGGTGCCGGAAACAGGTTTAAGCTTAAGGATTCGGTTAATGACGACGAGTCGTATTTTTTATATCAGTATTTATTCGCTCTGAATGCAAAAAGTCTGGAAGGTAATCTGCTTAATACTCTGAATATAATCAGCATGACCTTGAATTCTATTTTAAGGGCAAGGTATATCGAATCAACCGCTAAGGAAAATATTGTAGAGCTCGAGAAAGCAAGAGAAATTCAGAGGAGCATTCTTCCTGAACATGAGATGAGTTTTGGGAATTATGAAATGTTCGGGCTTTCGATACCGGACAAAATTGTCGGCGGAGATTTTTTTGATTATCTGGAAAGCGTAGATAAGGAAAGAATAGGTATTGCTATCGGAGATGCGGCATCAAAAGGATTTTCGGCTGCAGCACAATCGCTTTATGTGTCGGGTGCATTGCGAATGGGCTACGAGTACCAGACAAAGATGACTACAATGATTTATAAGATTAATAATCTTGTTTATGAAACTTTTCCATATGAGAGATTCGTCACTCTTTTTTATTGCGAGATGATTACTGATAAGAAAGGGTTGTGTCAGTATGTCAATGCCGGGCAAAATCCTCCGATGTTTTATAAATCTCAATTGAACACGGTTGATTGTCTTGATGCGACAGGACCTGTTCTTGGTCCAGCACCGTACCAAAAATATTCTTCCGACAGTATTAACTTTAGAAAAAATGATATTCTATTATTGTATACAGATGGTATCGTCGAAGCGACAAATGAAAAATTTGAATTTTACGGAGACGATAGATTGAAAGATACTTTAAAGAAACATAAAGATAAAAGTCCCAAAGAGATATGCGAATTGATCACACAGGACGTTGCATTCTTTTCCGCCAACGGAGTTTATTCAGATGACAGAACATTAGTCGCAATAAAAAGAATAAAATAGTAATTGTTAAACAGAATTTAAAACAATATTTTGTACTTAAATTAAAATAACTTAAGTTGACCGCTTCGTTCTCAAAACATTTATTTCCGCCACGAATTTCACGAATTAAAACAAATTCACGCAAAAATTTTTTTTATAATAATTAGAGATAATTCGTGGAAATTGTGTAATCCGTGGCAAAAAAATAAATTAAAGTTATAAGCGGTCAACTTAAGTAAATTAAAATAAAATAAAATAAAATTATGTCAGTAATTAAAGTTCTTGAAATATTAGCAAGCTCTACAAAGAGCTGGGAAGATGCGGCACAATCTGCTGTTGATGATGCATCGAAATCATTGAGAAATATCCGCTCTGTAAATATCAAAAATCTCAGCGCAAGTGTTAAAGACGGAAAGATTAGCGAATATCGGGTGAACTGTAAAATTTCTTTTGAAGTTGAATAGGTTTTTTTAGAAATGAAATTTTTTTATAATTAATTTAGATTTAAGATAAACAAAAAAAATTATGCGCAGATTTTTAAGTCCGAAAATAATTATAGGAGTGGTTATTGCAATTATTGCAGTAATTTCATATTTCAGTAAGACTGAAGTTAATCCTGTTACCGGTGAAAAGCAAAGAGTAAGCTTAACTGTTGATCAGGAAGTCGCACTCGGTTTGCGGAGCGCTCCTCAAATGATCGAACAGATGGGCGGAGAATCTCCTGATCCTAAAGTGCAGGAATTGGTTGAGAGAGTTGGACAGAAAATGGTAAACAACACTGAGGCCGGTAAGTCAAAATACAAATTTGATTTTCATGTTCTTGCAGATCCTAAAACTATCAATGCATTTGCATTACCGGGCGGTCAGATTTTTATAACTATGGGATTATTAAATTTATTAAAAACCGAAGATGAGCTCGCCGGAGTACTGGGTCATGAGATCGGGCACGTAGTCGGAAGACATTCAGCAGAGCAAATGGCTAAGGATGAACTTACGCAAGGTTTGATCTCGGCTACAACCATTGCAACATCGGATCCCAATAGTCCCGGAATGCAGGGAGCAATTGCTCAATACGTCGGAGGTATAATTAATATGAAATACGGTAGAGATGATGAGATCGAAGCGGACAGGTTTGGAGTAAAATATTTATTTGAGACCGGGTATAAACCGGAAGCACAAATCGAAGTGATGCAGATTCTTAAGCAGGCTTCCGGCGGTCAGAGACAGCCGGAATTTTTGAGTACACATCCTGACCCTGCCAACAGGATCGAGGAGATCAAAAAATATATTCAGGAGTATAGAAAAAAATAATATTTTTTTAAAATTAAAATTTGTATATTGCACAAGTTTCCCAATTGTCAAATAACTTAAATCACAATTGCCATGAAAGATAAACAACGATTTATGTCTTCCGTAATTGTTTCGCTTCTTGCCGGATTTATTTATTACCAGTTCGGACAAGACATTCAGCAAAATTTCGAAAGATCTATCAAATCAGTTTTGAGTTCGAATGACATGGAAGAATATCTTCCTGCAGATTGTGAATCGTTTAACTCTACCGTAAAGAAATCAGGCGATAGCAAAATTACTAAAAAAAAATCTAAGTTTTTTATAAAGAAGAAGAACACGATTGAGTTTAAGTCCAAAGATGCGGTCATTGCCGGAGAAGAATTATTCTCTGATTTTGTCTCGGGCAAACAAGCGAATTTCCGACGTCCGGTTCCTGATAAAAATATTGACTTTACTGCAGAGCTTGAAAAATTAATGAAGAATGAAAAGGACTTAAAACCCGGAAAAGAGTTTAAAGCAAATAAGAGTTATAGTGAGGATCAAGTTGCGGATTCAAGGGAGTTGAGATCGAATTATAAGCTCCTTCATAAAGATTTTGATGTGAAAAGTAAATACTACCGCGGGAACGGATTCGAATATAATCTTATTACAGATGAAAATTCGACAGGAAACAGATCAAACGGATCAACCAGTTCAAATGGTTATTATCAATCAGGTACCACTTATGAACACAATACTTCTTGTGATTACAGCACTTCGTATGAATACAGCAACGCAGAGAAAAATACCGAATGCAAAAAATATAAAAAAGAGTGCGTCAAAAAAATAAAGATCGTTGCCCCAAAAGTAGAAATAGAAGTTAATACCGGCGATGAAGTTATGGAAATTGAAACTCCTGAAATTCCGGATGAGATTTCTGTTCCGGATGAGAATAAAGATTCAGATGATGAAACAATGTAATACTCAATTATTTTAAAACTTACTTAACTTAAACCATATCATTATGAAAAAGAAAATTATCATTATCGGTTCATTAATAGTTTTATTAGTGTTCGGATTCTTGTATTCTCAAAAAAGCAATCTGATTGCTGATGACAAAGACAAGAAAGACTGTTCATCAAAATGCACAGAAAAAACAAGTTCGGCTGTAACCAAATCCGAATGCACACAAAAAAATACTAGCAGTGCAAGTACAATAACGGATGACAAAGACGGTTATGCAGTCTATGAATTCGTGACAGATAAAATTACTTGTGACGGATGTAAACCAGGAATGTCCGAAAAATTAATGGGAGTAGCCGGGATCAAGGAAGTTAATTACGGTGAGACCTGCAAAGTATCACACATGACAAATGTAAAAGTTTATTATTCTGCAGCCGATACAACACCAGAAGTTATTGCAGCTTCAGTAAAAGAAAATGGAATGTCCTGCGATCAAAGCAAGTGTGGTGACGGAAGCAAATCCATGAATAAAACTAAAACAGAAAAAAAATTGTAATTTATAATTTATTTCTAAGTTAATAAAAAAAACCCGGACTTATATCTAGTTCGGGTTTTTTGTTTGTATAAATATTTTAAAATTAAAATTAATAATTAATAAAAGCCACTCATACATGATCGGTTTTTATTGACAAACCTAAAGCAGCAGAATGAAATGTCACGTGGAAGCATTACGCTTTTGAAATAAATATTTCATATTTACTTTCAAAGTTTCAGAGATCAACTCCTAAATTTAATTATAAATTTTATTCCGGGGATTTTTAATTTTTAATTAGTGAGTTGACATTAGATGTAGATTACTCTATGTTACACCACTTCAATTTTATCGAACACTTACTATCCCAAGATAGACATGTTAAAAATAATTACCCGCAATTAATTATTTTGACACAACACTTATAATTTAATCCTATATATTTTCATCAACTGAAAATTTAAAGACTTATTTTATTATTTAAAATCTCAAATGAGATTCTAAAATCACATCCGGCAATTTGTTCCCTATATTAAACTGCGGGATAATTTAAAAATTTTTAAAAAACATAACCCCAAAAAATGAAAAAACAAATTTTGTTAATCGCCGTTCTATTTCTATTTTTAGCAACAAATTCTTATTCACAATTCGGAGCCAGCAAAGGCAAATTAGATCAAAATTTCAATTCCAATTGGAAAGGAAGAACTACTGATTTCGATGCTAATGCCAGTAATTGCGGTACAGTGCATACCGGAACATATACAGGTACGATCATTGTGAATTTAGACAATTCTCCGGACGTACCGTTTTACTGTTTAGACCTTTGTACCAACATAAATCTTGGTGATTCTATTGTTGACTCTGCTTCTACTATTCCTCAGGCAATACATATCACTAATAATTATTATCCTGCTGCTCCAAATGTTCTTCCAAGCGTAGATGATGAGGCTTGCGCCGTTCAATTGGCTATCTGGCATTTCAGAAATGCTTTGGTAATTTCATCTGTCACAATGAATGGTGGTGATGTCGGAGGTTCAGATATAAGAGCACGGGCACAAACCATTGTAGATGAAACAATTTTAAACGGAGGTTCTTCTGTTAATGTCAGCACCCTTGAAATTGTACCCGCAGCGAATCCCGATGATTTTTTTATAAGAACTCTTGATACTGCAGGAAATCCTATTGCTGTGAACGGCATTGAGCTTTCTATATCCAACGGCGGTACTTTAAGTGAAACAACAGTTAATACTAATGCAAGCGGTATTTCACCTGATGTAATTGTTACGGGTGCCAACAACGGAAGCGAAATTTTTGCAACTGCACATGTCCAGATCCCGGGAGGTATAACTTATTCGGGTTTAAGTGCGATAAAGCAGCTTCTTGTATTGGGCAGAACAACTATGGGGTTAAGAACCGCAACTTTATTATGGGGTGCTTTACCCGTTGAGTTAACTTCTTTCTCTGCTATACCAACTAACGGAAATGTAACTTTAAACTGGAATACAACTTCAGAAATAAATAATTCAGGATTTGATGTTGAAAGAAAAGCATTTAGTTCGGATGAATGGACTAAAGTCGGAAATGTTGCAGGTAACGGAACAAGCACTTCCGGTCATGATTATACATTCTCTGACAGAAATCTAACACGGGGAATTTATACTTACAGATTGAAACAAATTGATTACAATGGTAATTTTGCATATCATAATTTGAACGGTGAAGTAATAATCGGAGCACCGACTAAGTTTGATTTAAGTCAGAATTATCCAAATCCATTTAACCCTTCCACAACAATTAACTTTGACATGCCGGCAGACGGATTTGTTTCTTTAAAGGTATTTAATAGTTCCGGAAAAGAAGTTGCGACATTATTGAATGAATCAAGAACTTCGGGATATCATTCAGTTAATTTTAAAGCATCAAATCTTTCCAGCGGAATATATTATTACAGGTTGGAAGCAAACGGAGTCAGTAAAGTTATGAAAATGGCTTTAGTAAAGTAATAACATTTTAGAAATAATTAGATTTAAGAAAAAGCGAGTCTTTTTATAGTCTCGCTTTTTTTATTAACCCGCTTTGTTCATTGGAAATTAATCTTAACTTGAAGATCACAAATACTTTATAAAGTCTGCAAGAGTATTTCTTATAAGGAGATAAACTCAGACACGCTGCTTACAACGCAAATTGGTAATTAGGACTGATGTGATAATTTTCAGAAAGGACTTTCTGCTTCAACATTTCTCGGAATATCAATGACCGGATGTCTGATTTTATTTTCAAACTTCGCATACTCATTAAGGAACACAAGATCAAAATCACCTACGGGACCGTTTCTTTGCTTGCCAATAATTATTTCAGCTTTGCGTTTTAATTCTTCATAATCAGGATCGTCCTGGTTTGCTTTCATTCCCATTATTGGCCTGTGTACAAAGATCACAACGTCAGCATCCTGCTCAATAGCACCGGATTCACGAAGGTCTGCAAGCTGAGGTCTCTTCTCTTTTCCTCTTTGCTCGATAGAACGGTTGAGCTGCGCGCATGCAACTACCGGGATATCTAACTCTTTTGCTAGAGCCTTCAATCCTCTCGATACATATGCAACTTCAAGATCTCTTCTCTCTGAGTTTTCAGGACCGCGGACTAATTGTAAATAATCAATTACAACCATATCAATACCATAATCCATTTTCATCCTCCTTGCTTTAGCCCTGATCTCAAGTATAGTAAGTTCACTTGTGTCATCGATATATAAATTTGTCTTTAGATTATGATAAGTTTGTAATACTCTATTCCATTCTTCAACCCGTGATTTGCCGGTCTTTAGTTTTTTCCCGTCAACTCTCGCTTCACCGGCAAGCAGTCTTAGTAGTAATTCCCGGAAAGACATCTCAAGACTGAATATAGCAACCGACTTTCCATGATCAACAGCAGCATTTCTTGCTATGTTCATACAGAGTGCAGTCTTTCCATGAGATGGTCTTCCTGCAATTACAATCAGTTCCGACTTCTGCAAGCCGGCGGTATACTCATCTAACTCAATAAAACCTGTAGGCACACCGATGATTGCATTTTTATTTTCTCTCTGGTCACCAATACTCTTTATAAGATGTTCAAGCTCATCCTTTACGGAGAGGACTTTTTTCTTTGAAAGTGATTCCGACACGTCAAGTATCTTCTGCTCGGCATCGTCAAGTATTGAAAAGGTATTCGAGGTAGGGTCAAAACACTTGTCAACTATCTTCGAAGATATGCTAATAAGATTTCTCAGAATAAATTTTTCGAAAACTATTCTTGTATAAAATTCTACGTTGGCTGAAGTCGAAATAGAAGTAGTCAGCTCAATTATATATTCTATTCCGCCAATTTCTTCCAACTTACCCAAACGTTTTAATTCTTCCTTCAGTGTATTAGGATCGATGGGCTCTTTCTTACCATCAAGATTTATCATTGCCTGGTGAATGATCCCGTGACTGGGTCTGTAAAAATGTTTCGGCTCGAGTAATTGAATTACATCGTTCATCACCTGATTATCAATGAGTATCGAACCTAAGATTTTTGCTTCAAGCTCCAATGCATTAGGAGGAATGCGCCCACCTTCGACATCCATCGTTTCATCAAGAGGCTCTTCTGATCTTATTTTACTGTATTTCTTCTTTGCCAATTCGGTATTAGATATTGAGTATTGAGTATTAAATTATTAAGACCTAATAAACTTGCTAACTGTTAACTGCTAACTGTTAACTGCTAACTGCTAACTGCTAACTGTTAACTGTTTATCGTATTCTTTTCTAAACAACTTTACATCTTCCCACGTTGGTTTTTTCCAGTTTGGATTTCTCAGCAATGCAGCAGGATGGTAAGTTACCATCATTTTAATCCCTTTATAAGTATGAAACTTTCCTCTTAGTCTTCCTAAAGGTTCTTTTGTTCCCAAAAGTGTTTGTGCAGCAAAAGTCCCCACTGCAAGAATCAACTTCGGCTTTATCATTTCAAGCTGTTTAAAAAGATAGGGCTCGCAGTTTGCAATTTCATCAGGTAATGGATTTCTGTTTTCCGGTGGCCTGCATTTTAAAATATTACAAATAAAAACTTCTTCCCTTGAAAAATTTATCGCTTTCAAGATCTCTGTTAATAGCTTCCCGGCTCTTCCTACAAAAGGCTTTCCCTTCTCATCTTCATCTGCTCCGGGTGCTTCACCAACTACAACTACTTCTGCATTCGGATTTCCTGAACCGAACACAACCTGCCTTCTCGTCCTTACAAGCAGAGAGCACTTAGGGCAGTCTTTGATTGCATTTGCAAATGCTTCAAGCGTGTCACAATCCATCCAATCTTCCTTTATTAATGGCATTACAGATTCATTCACAGAATCTTTTACAATAATTTCTTTATCCTTTGCCGCTTCCGGTTTGGAAATAATTTTTCCTGTAACCTTGTCGTGTCCTGGTTCTTTTGCTTCGAATAAACCCGGAGGTGAATTTGAAAAATTAATTTCATTTTTATAAATCGTATAGTTGTAATGTTCTTTGTAAAACTTTAAATAATTTACTGTATTCTCAATTATTTTATTTTTTTCTTTGCTCATTTCATTTTTAAATATTTGTCGAGTATTGCGTTTCCAACTTCATACTTGCTCATCAATGGGAGCTCTTCAGCATTCTTATTGTCGACAAATGTTACAACGTTAGTATCCGTCCCAAAGCCTGCTCCATTTACATTTGGATTATTCAGAACGATCAAATCAAGATTTTTATTTTTTAATTTTCTTTTTGCATTCTCAAGTTCATTTTCCGTCTCAAGCGCAAACCCGATTAATTTAAACCCTTCTTTATTCCGTCCCGCATACTCAAGTATGTCAACTGTTTTTTTAAATTCAAAAATAAAATTGTCTTTATCTTCTTTTTTGATCTTTGAATTAATTGTTTTAACAGGTTTGAAATCTTCGACTGCCGCAGTCATAATTATCAAATCTTTATTTGTAATGTTGCTTTTCACTTTATGAAACATTTCATCCGAGGTTTTAACGTCTATCCTTTTTGTCCCTTCAATATCCTGAAGTGATACAGGCCCGGTAATTAAAGTAACATCAGCACCTCTATCTCTGCCAGCTCTCGCTAATTCAAATCCCATCTTGCCGGTTGAAGAATTTGTTAAGTACCTGACACTGTCTAAAAATTCTATCGTTGGTCCGGCAGTAATTAAAATTTTCTTACCTAACAAATCTTTCTTCTTCAAAATTAGATCCTTTACAAAATCAAAGATCTTTTCCGGCTCCGCCATTCTGCCTTCACCATAAATTCCGCTGGCAAGTTCACCGTATCCGGGATCAATAATTTTATAGCCGAACTTATTCACCTTTTCCAGATTTATCCTTGTAACCGGATTCTTATACATGTCATCATCCATAGTGGGAGCAATTGCTATATGACATCTTGCAGCAAGGACGGTGGCAAGCAAAAAGTTATCACTGATACCGCAAACAATTTTTGCAATAGTGTTTGCAGTTGCCGGAGCGATTACAAATATGTCCGCCCAAATTCCTAAGTTAACGTGCCATGTTTTCGTTTCGGCTCTTTCTACTTTGCTGTAATCATCACTTTCAGAAAACATGTTTATTATAACTTCATTTTTAGAAAGAGCCGAAAGTGTGACAGGAGAAACAAACTTTGTGGCTGAAGGAGTCATGATAATTCTGACCTCTGCTCCCTGTTTAATAAATAATCTTACAAGACTGCAGACTTTGTATGCAGCAATGCCTCCCGAAATTCCGATTAAGATTTTTTTTCCTTTTAACATTTTGACATTAAAAAAATATCCCTGTAAAAAAGGGATATTCTAAATAAAACTCAGTAAAATCTATGAAGAACAATTATTCTTTATCGTCTTCGTTTTTAAATCTGTAATTCAGTTTATCATCCATAAGTTCTTTTATTCCTTCAATAGTCGGTTTTCCTCTTTTCTCAAACTCTAATGAAATATTTAATTTATCCTGATTCATAATTGTGTCATCTTCTGTTTCTTTTGCAATTATAGGTTCAAGTCTTTGATTAAGCTCCATTTTCATTGCATCATTTATTTGTCTCGCTCTTTTGGAAGCGACGACGATTGATTCATAAAGATTTGCTGTCTTTGATTCGAATTTTTCCAGGTCTAAGGTGATTATAGGCATTTTGATTCCTTATTAATTTAATTTTTAAAATTGTTAATTATACTTTGCACTTCTGAAACTGCTTTTTCCAGGTTATCGTTGACTACAATATAATCAAAATCATTTGCTTTTCCGATTTCTAAATCTACCCTTTTTATTCTTTCATTTATCTGTTCGATGCTTTCTGTAGCTCTTTTTTTCAATCTTTGTTTCAAAGTTTCGATGTCAGGCGGCATAATGAAAATTAACAGCGATTTATTGCCATAAATATTTTTGATATTCAGTGCACCATTTACATCGATATCAAATATAACTTCTTTATTTTTTTCTAAATTATCTTGGACAAATGACTTAAGTGTTCCGTAATAATCTCCATTAAACAGTACTTCATGTTCCACAAGTTCGTTATTGTTTATCTTTTCTTTAAATTTATCCTTTGTAAAAAAAAAATAGTCTCGTCCGTCCTTTTCATTTTCTCTTTTCGAACGTGTAGTTGCAGAAACGGAAAATACAAATTCCGGATTTTTTTTTAAAATCTCTCTTACAATAGTTGTTTTGCCGGCTCCTGAAGGAGCAGCTATAACGTACAGCATCTTTTAAATTATTCTACGTTTTGCAATTGTTCCCTGATCTTCTCAAGCTCTTCTTTCAATACAGCAGCTCTCTGAGATATTTCCGCATCAAGTGACTTTGAAGCAATGGTATTTATTTCCCTGTTTATTTCCTGAATTAAAAAATTTAATCGCCTTCCGGCAAGCTCACTGGAACGGGCATACTCAACGAAATATTTATTATGGCTTTTCAATCTTATAACTTCTTCCGTTATTTCAATCTTCTCGGCAAGTAAAATCACTTCGAGCTCAAGCCGGTTTTCATCAATGATCTTTTTATCTCCAAGCAGTAGTTCCACTTTCCCTAATAATCGTTTTCTTTCCGATTTAATTCTTTCCTTTGACATCTTTGCAATTACTGAAGATTCTTTATCAATAAATTTTATTCTCTCCAGTATATCCTTCTTTAAACTATCACCTTCCTTTATTTTCATTCTGATTAAATCATCAAGTGCCTTATTAAGAAGCCATGAAACAAATTGAAATTCATCTTCACTAATTTCACTCGAAGGGTCTTTAATAAACAGGTCTGTAAAGTTTAATATATGCTCAACTTTGATTTCTTCTTCGGAGCCAATAACTGTTTTTACTTTTTTTAACAATTCGTAATATTCCTTAATTGTTTTTTCATCTGCATTAAGACTTACCAATCCGTTATCACCATCCTCTGCATTTATATTAATGTTAATCTTTCCACGTGTAATTTTTTTCCGGACAATTTCTTTTAGCTCGAAGTCTTTCGAAGACAAGTATCTGGGATACTTAAAAGCAATTTCACAGAATCTGTTATTGACAGATCTTATTTCTATGCTATAATTTTTCTTTTGAAAAGTTCCTTCGGCTTTGCCGAATCCCGTCATGCTGACTATCATATATCTCTTTATTTAATAACGTAATGTTCGGTCAATTCTTTTTTTAAATACTCAAAAGCTTCATGTGGTGTATTTACAAATTTAAACAGATCAAGATCTTCAGGTGATATCATGTTCATTTCAGCCATATTTTTTAAATTAATTATTTTATCCCAATACTCTTTGCCGTAAACAACCACCGTCATTTTTTTATGAAGCTTTTGTGTTTGAACTAAAGTTAATATTTCCATCAGCTCGTCAAGTGTTCCGTATCCACCGGGCATGATAACCAATGCCTTAGCAAGATAAGCAAACCAAAATTTTCTCATAAAGAAGTAGTGAAATTCCAGATTTAATTCCGGTGAAATGTATCTATTAGGGTATTGTTCAAATGGAAGAGAAATGTTTAAACCCATGGAAAAACCCTTTGCCTTGGAAGCTCCTTTGTTTGCGGCTTCCATTATACCGGGACCACCTCCCGAGCAGACAATAAATTTATTCGGCTTCTTCAGGCTCATTGCCCATTGAGTCATAAGATATGCAAGCTGCACCGTGTCTTCATAGTATCTGGACATTTCTAAATTTACTTCTGCATTCTTTAGTTCTTTATCTAACTTAACATTTTTTTTCTTTGAAATTTTTATTTTAATCTTTACTTCTTTAAGTTTTGCAAGAGCTTCTTTTCGGGGTAATGTCCGGGCAGAGCCAAAGAAAACAATTGTATGATTTATTTTATATCTTTTAAATCTCTCTAACGGCTCAGTGTATTCCGTAAGTATCCTGATATTTCTTGCAACCGGGGAATTTAAGAACTTTAAATTATGATATGCTTTCGGAGCTTTGTTTAAAAATGGCATCTGATAAATTTAGTTGATAATTGATAATTGATAATTGATAATTGATAATTGATAATTGATAATTGATAGTTGATAATTGATAGTTGATAGTTGATAGTTGATAATTGATAATTGATAATTTGATATTAACCATAGATTGTTAATACTTAAAATTTGGATTTAAGGGAAACACTGACATGTACTCATAATTTATTATTTGTAACTCGTAATTTGTAACTCGTAATTCGTAATTCGCAATTCGTAATTGATTCAAAGGCTTCTCCCGCCATCAACAATAAAGGTTTGTCCCGTAATATAAGTATTTATTTTTGCGAGATAGTTTACAATTGATGTAATGTCTTCTCCGTTAGCAAATCTCTTCATTGGATATTTTTTTTCTTCCGAAAAATTTACTGTAGATCGCGGCATTATTTACCAGCAGGTCAAGAGTTTTATATTCTGTTTTAATAAATTGAAACATTTTCTTTATCTCATTAACATTTGAAACATCGTACTTTACAGGAGTAACTTTAACCCCCTTCTCATTTATTTTTGATATTGTTTCCTGCAAAACATCTTTGGGGGTCTTATTGTAATTTAAAATTATATCGTATCCTATTCCGCTAAGAGCTATTGAAATATCCTTCCCAAGTCTCCGCGCTCCTCCTGTAACCAATGCAACTTTATTAACCATAAAATTAGTACATCAGATATTTATTCAACAAAAATTTTTAATTCGAAATCTTAATCTGTAATTAATCCCGTGCCCTTGGGATGACTCGAACATCCGGCAAGCAGTTTAGGAAACTGCTGCTCTATCCACCTGAGCTACAAGGGCAATAATATTATTTGACTCTTAAAATACCCTTTTTATTACACTTTTTAAAGGTGTGAATTATGGAGTTTATACAAAAGCAGGATTTGGTAATCGTATTTTCTTCAACTCTTTCCTAAGCCATTGAACCGCTGATAACTTTCTTAAACAACTGCCTGAAAAAAATATTTACATTTTGTTTGATATTAAAGATTCATAAATTATCACAGTTGTTTTTATAACTAAGTATAAAATAAATTAATGGTTGAATATCTCAATAAATTAACTCCTGAAGAACTTGGAAAATTTGGAAAGTTCCTCATGTCCACGTACTTTAATTCAAATACTAATTTGGTCAAGCTTTATGACTATTTACATCCCTCCTATCCTAAAATAGAGAATATTAATTTTGATAAATTAAAATTATCAATAAATATTTTTTCCGAGAAAAGGATTAATGAAGTAAAAATCAGAAAACTGATTTCGGATTTTACTATAGCGCTGGAAAAATTTTTGACTCAGATAGAAGTTGAAAAAAATTACTTAGGGAATAAGATCTCTCTGATAAATTCTCTAAGGAAAAGGGGTTTATCAAAGAGATGCGATATGGGGATTAGGGAAGTTGATAAAATTCAAAAAGTAAAATTTTCAAAAGACAGTGAATACTATTATAATCAAATTAATCTTGAGAGTGCATATTTTTATTATAACTTTAGTAATTTTAAGTTGGAATATGCGGAATGCCTGCAAAAAAGATCTGACAATTTAGATTATTATTTTATTTTCAATAAACTCCATACCTTTAATGAGATGTCCTTCAATGAAATAAGTAAAAATAAATCTTTTAATAAAAGTTACTTAAATGAGATAATAAATTTTTTAGAAGTTAACAGAGAAATTATCCATAAGAAGCATCCGAACATATTTATTATTTATTTGGTGATGATGATGAGAAATACATCAGATGACAAATATTTAACCGAACTTCTTGATTATCTTAATGCAAATGAAAAAAAATTTACTAAGGAAAATTTAAGTTATTATTATCACTATGTCCGTACATACTACATCGTTAAAATAAATTCCGGACAGTCTAAATACCTGCAGCCTGCATTTGATATTATTAAATTAATGGAAGCAAAAAGACTTTTTTTGATTGACAATATTATTACCGACATGGAATTCAACAGTGTGGTTAATATGGTTCTGCCTCTAAAGGAATATGAATGGCTTAATGATTTTATAGATGAATATTCGAAATATCTTGATCCTTCTTTTTCCAAAGATGCCTATAATCTTGCAAAAGCTAAGATGTTGTATGAAAAAAAAGAATTTGAGAAAATATACTCTCATCTGAATGAAGTGGAGTTCAGAGATCCGAATTACTACTATAATTCGAAGTTTATTATGGGAAGGGTTAATTTTGAAATGAAAAATTTAAACGGAGTTAAATATATAATTTCAAATCTCAGGCAGTATTTAAGGACAAAGGAAATATTAACCCCGGATCAGATTGCAGCTATAAAAACATTTAATAAATATATGACAAATTTAATTGAATTATTTGAAAGTGAATCATCAAAGAAAAAATCATTGAGAACAATTTTAAAGAAAGAATTGGATAACGAGAAAAAAATTGTTCCGAATAAAAATTGGTTTTATGAAAAGCTTGAGGAAAAATAATTTTTTACAATACAACTCAGGAAAGATTTTATCTTTACAAAATTTCAAATCACATGTTGTAAAAAAATAATTATGAAATAATATGGGAAAGCTGTGAGATGCTAAAATCTGAATGACAATAATAAGACATCAAATTATTATAGAAAATGGAATTTAAAACAATCAACCCATTTAACGGAAAACAGATCGGCAGCTATGAAGAACATTCTGAAGCTGAATTATTTGCCAAATTGAAGAATGCCGGTGATGTCTTTCAAAGCTGGAGAAAGGTATCCGTTAAAGAGCGTGCAAAATTAATAAAAAAAGCCGGGCAAGTACTTCGGGATAATGTAGAAGAATACGCCCGTATGATTACTCTCGAAATGGGTAAGCCTATTACAGAATCAAAAGCTGAAATAAATAAATGCGCCTGGGTTTGCGATTACTATTCTGAAAAAGCTTTTGAGTTTCTTGCTGATGAGATAATTTTAACCGATGCTAAAAAGAGTTTTGTTCGCCATGATCCTATCGGATGTGTTCTTGGCGTCATGCCATGGAATTTCCCTTTCTGGCAGGTTTTTCGTTTTGCTGCTCCAACTCTGACCTCAGGAAATACAGGAGTACTAAAGCATTCATCAAATGTCTTCGGCTGCGGCAAGAAAATTGAAGAAGTGTTTTCAAAAGCCGGTTTCCCTCATGGTGTATTCCAGAATTTAATTGTCCATCACGATAAAACAGAAAAAATTATAACTCATGAAGTCATAAAAGCGGTTTCACTTACAGGCAGCGAAAGAGCGGGTTCAGCTGTGGCAGCATCAGCAGGTAAGAATATAAAGAAATCACTTTTAGAGCTTGGCGGCAGTAATGCTTTTATTGTTTGGGAGGATGCCGATATAGATAAAGCTGTTGAGACTGCACTTGTTGCACGGATGCTGAATTGCGGACAAAGCTGTATTGCAGCGAAGCGTTTTATTTTATTGGAAAAAATTTATGATGAGTTTGTTTCGAAATTTACCGAAGCAATGAGTAAACTCAAATCAGGAGATCCTCTTGATAAAGAGACGAAAGTTGGTCCGCTCGCACGAAGAGATCTTGCCGACGAACTTCAGAAGCAGGTCAAAGACTCGATAGATCAGGGAGCTGAATTATTATTGGGAGGTAAACAGAAGGACTGTTATCATGAGCCGACTGTTCTGGGAAATGTAACGCCGGAGATGCCTTCATTCAAAGAAGAAACATTTGGTCCTCTTGCTGCAATGCTTAAAGCAAAAGACGAAGAAGAGGCATTCGAACTTTCTAACCTTTCGCAATTTGGTTTAGGTGTAACGGTCTGCACAACCAATATCGAAAAAGCAATTGCCATGACAGACCGGGTCAGCGACGGTGCATACTTCATTAACGAACTTGTGAAGTCAGATCCAAGGTTACCCTTCGGAGGAACAAAACACTCCGGCTATGGCCGTGAACTTTCAAAAGATGGGATGATGGAGTTTGTAAATAGGAAGACGGTTTATGTGAAATAGCTGAGGGAAGGTTTTGATACCTTACCCTCGAAGCTGATGCGTTCAATTAATATTTTTTTTGATATATATGTTTTGATTTTTCATTATACTTTTTCATTCTTATATCTGGTTCCGGATTAATTAGTGTTGCATTATTTACAGTGTCTTATCATGCTAAGTGAGAAATCAGATACCATTCCCTAAAAATCGTAGCTTTTATTTTGAATGATTCCGAACTCAAACGGTTTGATAAATTAATAATCGAAATAAAAAAATTATTCCGAAAACAGTTTGCTTTCTAAAATCTAAAAATGCTTATGGTCTGATTATATTAACCCAGATTTTTCATTAGGGAAATTTTCTAATGAACATCATTAGAAGTTCAGTTTAATAAGTAGCTGATATTAATGGCAATTAGGTTGTCAAAATATTTTTAGATTAGTTATTTTTGTAAGTAA
>JALYRX010000028.1 GCA_030855105.1 Bacteroidota bacterium
TTTTCTATTTTTAACTAACATTTAGAGTGTCTCCTTCGTTTTTAATTTAATTTTTTGCAAAAACTTAATTTTACAAACTTAGGAGCCTCTATTCATTTTTTCAACTGAAAATTAGTTATTACCTTAATAACTATTTAGTTTTATTGTAATTTAAATTCGTATCTGCTGTTTTTCAATTCACATTTTTAATTATTAAAAACCAACTGAATTTTACTTGACATAAATTACAAATTACCTTATTTTGTAAGGCAAAATTTATTAATAACCTAATCCATTAAGGCATTACAATTCAAACAAAATATTCGGAAGATTTAAAATTAGATCATATCGATCAAAAGATTTTAAATGAGCTGCAAAAAAATTCTCAAATAAAAAAGAATGAACTTTCTGAAATAATAGGATTATCTCTTCCCTCAACGATTGACAGAATTTCAAAGCTTGAATCTCACGGTTACATAATTTCCTATAAAGCCGTTCTCAACCATAAAAAACTTAAACATGATATTACATGCTTTATTTTTGTTGTAAGTGAATCTTCGAAATATTACAAACAGTTCATCGAACATTCTCAAAATGCAAAAGAAATACTGGAATGTCATTCCATAACAGGAGATGGTTCTCATATTTTGAAAATAAGAACCTGCAATACGGATTCGCTTGAAAAACTTCTTGCAAAAATCCAGAGCTGGCCCGGAGTTAAGTCCACGAAAACAAATATTGTTTTATCAACGCATAAAGAAACATCGGAAATTGACCTGAAAGATTAAAAGAATTTATTATCAAAATTAAATTATATAACTATGACGGAAAAAACAACAGTCGAAGAACAAAAAGATAAGCTAAAAAAAATTAATGATGTCTTTAAGCTTATTAAGGAAAAAGAGATTAAAATGATTGACCTGCGATTTACCGATTTGCCCGGACAATGGCAGCATTTGACTATACCGGTTTCAAAATTAAACGAGTCAACTTTTTACGAAGGTATAGGTTTCGACGGCTCTTCAATAAGAGGATGGAAATCAATTAATGATTCGGATATGCTTGCTGTTCCCGAGCCGTCAACTGCAAACGTAGATCCTTTTATGACGACGAAAACTTTAAGTTTAATATGTAATATTTATGAGCCGGAGTCGAAAATAATTTATGGTATGGATCCCAGAAATATAGCAAGGAAGGCAGTTGAATACCTGAAATCAACCGGGATCGCAGATGTTGCTTACTTCGGACCGGAAGCAGAATTTTTTATTTTAGATCATGTTGCATACAACATTAATGAATATTCGAGCTGGTACAGAATAGATTCCACCGAGGGATTCTGGAATACAGGAAGTGAAAAAGAATTAAATCTCGGACATAAAATCAGACTGAAAGAAGGTTACTTCCCTGTTCCGCCTTCCGATTCAACAAATGATTTAAGAAGTTTGATGGTAGAAAATTTGATCAATGTCGGAATTGATGTGGAGATGCATCATCATGAAGTTGCAACCGGCGGTCAGGCGGAAATTGATTTTAAATATTGCCCGATGCTTGAGTGTGCGGACAGCTTGCAGATGTTTAAATACATTGTAAAGAACACAGCTAAGTCAGTCGGAAAGACTGCTACCTTTATGCCGAAGCCTATGTTCGGTGACAATGGGAGCGGCATGCATACTCATGTTAGCTTGTGGAAAGACGGACAGCCATTGTTTGCAGGCGATGGTTATGCAGGACTTAGTGAGCTCGCTTTGAATTTTATCGGTGGTTTATTAAAACATGCACCTTCTCTTCTTGCATTTACAAATCCTACAACGAATTCTTATAAGAGACTCGTACCCGGCTATGAAGCACCTGTAAACCTGGCTTATTCGAAAAGCAATAGAAGTGCTGCAATAAGAATTCCGATTTATTCAGATAATCCTAAATCAAAGAGAGTTGAATTCAGATGCCCGGATGGAACAGCAAATCCATACCTTGCATTCTCTGCAATACTACTGGCAGGAATTGACGGTATAATAAATAAAATTAATCCGGGTGACCCGCTCGATAAAGATATTTTTCATCTTGATGAAAAAGAGTTAAAGAAAATTCCACACGCTCCGGAAGATTTAACTGTAGCATTGCACAAGCTTGAGGATGATAACGAATATTTGAAACAGGGAGGAGTTTTTACTGACAACCTGATTGAAACATGGGTTGATTATAAAATGAAAAATGAAGTCAAGCAAGTTCAGTTACGACCGCATCCTTATGAATTTCATTTGTATTATGAAGTTTAAGTTTTTTTACTTTGAGGTTGCAAATAAGTGTAAAAATTTTAACCTTAATAATTTAAGGCATAGGGTTTAGATTAAGTTGTGGAAAATCAAAAATTAAAAGGCCGCGGTTCACAATTCAATCCGCCAAACAGGTTTGAGCAGATTTATATTGATAATAATTCTTTTGAAGTAGGAGAGCACATTGAATTTTTTGACGATGAAGATACTGAAAAAAAAGTGCCTACGATTTTTTACAATGATCATACTAAAACAATACTTTCAAAAAACAACAGCCCGGATTTAGGTCATGGATACAGTATAAATCCTTACCGCGGATGTGAGCACGGGTGTATTTATTGTTATGCCAGACCGACTCATGAATATTTAGGGTTTTCTGCAGGGCTGGACTTTGAAACAAAGATAATGGTTAAGCAGGATGCGCCGAAATTATTAGAAGAAGCATTTTTAAAAAAGAGCTGGGAGCCGCAGACTATTGTATTATCAGGTAATACGGACTGTTACCAGCCCGCAGAGAGGAAGTTTAAAATTACTCGTGCCTGTCTTGAAGTTTTTTTGAAGTTTAAAAATCCTGTTGCTATAATTACAAAAAATGCACTGGTACAAAGAGACTTAGATGTTTTAAAAGAGCTTGCTCAATTAAATTTAGTCAGAGTTGTAATTTCTATTACTTCTCTTAAAAAAGATGTTCAGCGAAAAATGGAACCAAGAACTTCATCTCCTTTAATGCGATTGCAAACAATAGAAAGACTTACTGCAAACAGTATTATTACGTCTGTAAATGTAGCTCCCATAATTCCGGGATTGACAGATGAAGAAGTTCCGTCAATTTTAAAAGCTGCTTCCGAGTGCGGAGCAAAATCTGCAGGAAGAGTTATTGTGCGGCTTCCGTTCGCGGTGAAAGACCTGTTTGCTGATTGGGTTAAACGTGAATTTCCGGACAGAGCAAATAAAATTTTAAATAGAATTATGGAATTGCACGGAGGAAAACTTTATAACAGCGAATGGGGAAAAAGAATGACAGGAGAAGGGTTGTGGGCTGAGACATTACAAAAAATTTTTGAAGCAAATTGCAACAAGTATAATTTGAATAAGGAAAAAAATCCTTTGGCAACAAATCTTTTCCAAATTCCTTCAGAAATAAGAAACAAAAATCAATTTGATTTATTCGGAGAAGCATAATTAGTTGCAAGTTACAAGTTACAAGTTACAAGTTACAAGTTACAAGTTACAAGTTACAAGTTACAAGTTACAAACTTTATAAACTTTATTAACTTTATTAACTTTATTTAAAAGCACATATAATTATATTATAAAAAAATGCCTCTCACTGTACATTTAAATTCATTCAGTTATAAAAAATCGGGAATGCCATTTGATTATTCAGGTAATGGCGGAGGATTCGTATTCGACTGCAGATTCATTTATAATCCAGGACGAAAAGAAGAATTTAAAACTTTAACCGGGTTAGATGAGAATGTAATTGAATTTTTAGATTCGCAGGAGGAAATGAATAAATTTTTAAATAATATTTATGATATCATCGATCCTGCTATAGAAAATTACATGCAGCGTGATTTTACAGACTTAACAATTTCCTTCGGATGCACCGGTGGTCAGCACAGGTCTGTCTATGCAGTAGAAAAAACCAAACGTCATATTGTAGAAAAATATCACGAAGTAATAATAAAACTCCATCATAACCAAATCGAGAAAGGTCTAAACATCGGCTAACAACTCAGACATAAGCACTAACATTTCCCCGGAATTCAGAATGTTAGAGAAAAAAACTTTTCATCTTCATCTGATTTCTCAGGTCTTCAATGGTTTATCTTTCGGTATCCTGATGCTTCAGGATGTAATATTAAAAAAATCACTTCTTGCTTCCGATTTTCAGATTACAATCTTAATTTTTCTTACAAGCTCGGCATTTTTATTTTCCATTTACGGAACTGAAATAATTAACCGGTCTAACAACCAGTCGAGGACAATAATCACAATGGCAGTTTTAAGCAGATTGTTTTTATTGATAATCCCTTTTTTTGATACACCGAACTTTTTTATTTTTTGTATTGCTGCAATGAGCTATACCGACTCGCTTATAAAGCCGTCATGGAATACAGTGTTCAAACATAATTATACAGATACAAAAAGAAGTGTGCTTTATTCTTATGCCTCCAGTTTGTACACTGTTATTGTGCTTATAGTCACAACCCTGCTTGGATATTTGCTTGATTTGAATTATGAGCTTTATAAAGTTTTTTATCCAATGGCAGGAATATTCGACATCCTTGCCTATATCAATTTAGCTAAGATGATTAGAATGGGAAAATTGAATGTCGAACAAAGTAAAAATAAATTTACAGGCATTATATCAAAGCGTTTATTAAAAGATATTCTGATTTTACCTGTGAGAAATCTTATTAAAATATTCCAGGACAACAAACCATTTTTCAGATTTGAAATTTATTTTTTTCTTTACGGGATGGCATTTATGATTGCAAGTCCTGCCGTTCCGATTTTTTTAGTTGAAACTTTACAATTGGATTATGCCCCGATTTCAATTGCAAAAGGTTTAGTATTTTATACTGCAACGATTTTATTTACACCAGTGATGGGAAGGATTCACGGAGTCGGTAACCCTACTAAGTTCTGCGGTTACTTGTTTTTATCTTTAGTATTTTATCCGCTGTTTATGCTTTCGATTAAATATTTCGGAATTGATAATCATTTTATTTCTCCTGAAACACTTTTGTATATAACATATTTTTTCTTAGGCATTTCAATGAGCGGTGTAATTATGTCATGGAATTTAAGTTCAATTTATTATGCCCCACATTCACAGGTTGCAAATTATCAGGCAATTCATATAACACTGACCGGCGTCAGAGGCCTGTTCGCTCCTTTTATTGGTTACCTGCTTTTAAAATTAATTTCCATCGAAGCGACATTTATAGTTTCTTCTTTTTTCTTTTTGATGGCGGGAATTATGATGATGAAAGAAAGTAAAAGATAATTTTAATTACAAGTTACAGGTTAAGTGTTACAAGTTACGAATTACAAGTTACAAGTTAAAAATATTGTACTCATCTAACATTATTTCTACATTCATTGCATTTATTACTTTAGCTTTTGTTTTCTAATTCCTAGATCGTAATTCCTAATCGTAATTGAATTTAAAATTGCTGCCGGAGCTTTTACACCGGCAGCATTTGGGGTTGTCTTGTTCACATCATTTATTAATGATGAACAAGAATTTGTTCTTCCCGAACTTACAGATTTGTTCTTCCTTTAATTAAATTCTTTCTTTTTGTTCTTCCTTTTTGTTTGTAACTTTTCAACCTTCTTAATTCTTACTTGAATTACAATCCTTGACTTTTTTTCGTCTCTAAGCTTTCATGCTTCGGATTGTTAACTCTTCCTTTAATTAATTTCGTTTTGTTAGTAATTTTTTAAAGCTTTCAATCATTAGAATTTTTAATTTCCTAATTCCAAAGAACACAGATATATAAAAGCTTATTACAAAAATCGGTAAATGATATTGGATTTTGAATAAATGCTTTTACTTATTTGCAGTATAGTATAATACTTAAAATTGATAGGGGACAACCACTATAACCGGTCTTCTTTAAAAGATGATAAAATATTAGCGAAGATTATTTTGCACGTATCTATTTATATATTGAAAGGTATTATAAAAGGGTCAGCGCACTTACATTAATCTTCTCTTACCCGTTTTTTTGGATTCAGTTTTAAAATGCTGCCGGAGTTTTACATCCCTTCTCTTACACCTGCTTATCAATGCAGTTCGTAAGATTTTGTTCTTCCTTTTAATTTGCTCTTCTCTTTGTTTCGATTTGTTTTCTCTTCCTCTTGTTTTTGAGGATGTTCTTCCTTTTCTTTTATACTTCTTAATCTTTTAAGTATTTCCTGAATTTTTAAGGATTTTTTTATTTGTAATTGAATTAAAGTCATGACTTCCTCCTTTTTTATTAGTTGTTAAAGTTCAATTTTCTTCTTCATGTGCATGCAAGCCGATGGTACTTTTTTTTCAATTATTTCAATCCTTGACTTTTATTTGTCTCTAAGCTTTCTGGCTTCGGATTGCTTTGTAAGCTAATGACTGTAAAAACTTATTACAAAAATCAGCAATTGATATTATATTTTAAATAAATGTATGCACTAATTGTTAATAAAGGTGAGTGTTTAAATTGTTTGGGGGTCAACCACTATATATGAGTGGCTTTATTGCCATTACGGGGACCGGTGAATAGAATTTTAACCTTGTAAAGGGGTTCATATTTTCGAATATGCTCAAAAATATATAGCACGTCAGACGGTTGATGAAACTAAAACTTAAAGAAGATAATTTTGAAATGAATATCTTTACTGGAAATAAAGACAAATTGTGAATCTTTAATGCCATCTATTGAAATGATATTACAAAAGCGGGCTGTTTTTTATTGCAAATTTTATTAAGCTGAATGAACCCTTGAGATTAAGCTTGCTGCTCATATTCGATCTGTGATTCTCAACTGTTTTGAAACTAATAAACATTTCATTCGCAATTTCTTTCGAAGTTTTACCTTCTGCAATATATTTTAAAACCATTTGTTCGGTTTTGGTCAGTTTCATTAAAGCCGGATTATCCTGCTCGAGTTTCTTAATCCTCGCTCTTCTGTTCATCATCAAATTGGAAATCGAAGGGCTTATATAATAATTATCTTCCGCAACTTTATAAACACATTCGACAATATCGTTTACCGCGCAGTCTTTAAGTACAAATCCATGAACTCCAAGGTTCATGGATTCATCAAAAATATCTTCCGATGAGAAAACTGTAAGAAAGATTACTTTTGAATTTGAGTTAGAAGCTTTTAATTCTTTCAGAACCTGAAGCCCTGTCATCTTAGGCATATCTATATCGAGAAGGGCAACATCAGGATTAAGTTCGTTTATAATTGTAAGAGCCTTCTCACCATTTTCTGCTTCTCCGATAATTTCTATGCCTTCGTCTTCTTCGATTATCTGCTTTAATCCGTTTCTAAAAATAGGATGATCATCAGCAATTATAATTTGTATTTTTTTCCCTTCAGCCATTTTCATTTTTTAGTGGAATTTTATATCTTAAGGATGTTCCTTTATTAATTTCCGAATCTATGGAAATCTCTCCATTCATAATTCTTAATCTTTCCATAATTGTTGAAATTCCGAATTCGCCCATATCATCTGCAAATTCTTTGCCTGTTAAAATACCTTTCCCATTATCTACAAACAGTATCAAAAGATGATCTTCTGATTTAGAAACTTTCAGTATAATTTCGGTTGCCTGTGAATTTTTAATAATATTAGTTATAGTTTCCTGTATTAACCTGAATAAATTTATTTCGCATTCTTTTGGAAAGAGTTCATCTACATTATCGGTTTCGAATATAAAGTTAAGATTCGTGGATCCTGAAACTTTATTAATAATAGATTTTATTGTTTTTGTAAACCCAAGGTTTGCCAGCTGATGCGGATGAAGGTTGTATGCAATATTTCTTACTTCTGTTATTGTTGCTGAAGAAAGTTCCGATATTTCTTCAAGGGTTTTTTCCATTCTGACTTTATCATCTCTGTGCTTAAGTGCCATCATTGCTTTTTGCTTGAACATCAGAATTTCGTGGACAATAGTGTAATGCAGTTCATGAGCAATTCTCTCTTTTTCATCTTCCTGAACTTCAATCAATTTGCGGGAAAATTCTTCCTGTGCTTTGCTTTGCTTCTTCAGTTTTTCCACCCGCAGTCTGTATTTATTTCCAATATCTCTTATAGCTCTTAAAAAGCTTAATCCTTTGAACCACATTGTCTTCAAGTATGACAAAATTATTTGAATCTTAACAGAGAAACCATTTTTATTTCGGAGGTTATGACTATTTGATTTCTTAAATTTAAATATGAAATCCCCGGGATTGAGATTTGCTTGAGTTATGCTTCCGTTGGTACCGCAATAGGACCAGTTTTTATCGTAAAGTTCCATTTTATAATGTGTGTTTATTTTTTAAGGGTTATTAAAAAGGAGAGAAGCGAATTTAAAATAAAATACACTTTCTCGGTTAGTTGAATTTATTTTTTTAGTGAATGTTATATTTTTTTTTTGAAAGTAGTTTTCGGGTGAGCTTTGAATCTTTTTATAGGAATTTATGGAATTCTGAGAATGTTGATTTTTGTTTGTAATCCAACTGATTTTTATATAATCGTTATCTAATCTCATCAAATGTTTATTTAATATTTTGATAGTGTAATTTTAAAAAAAGATTTCCATCCAACAATTATTAAAATTGAAGCGATGGAAACTTAAGTGCAAATTCCTCTTTAAATATTATTCAACTCTACTTTCAGAGATTTAAAGTGAAACTTACCTCCGATTATTATTTTGGAGCGGCTGCAGTATTTTACAGTAATCCCTATTAAAGCAGCAAAGCTGAACTTGAGTTATCCAGTCATTTTGTTCTTCATTTAATTAATTGATTCACTTTAAGTTACGATATCATAATTCAAAGGCTTCACACTTCCTCTAAAATCTAATACAAAAATCGTAATATTTTTTTTGAAAAAAAATAAGTAACTGTACTAATTTTATAGGTGATCGACCACTATATTTAAATAGGGGTAAACACCTAATAAATTTATGTAATATAAGTTGCTGTTATGAATTTTTACTTGAAACGTTTATTATTAATGATTGGGTATGGCTTTGAGGACAAATCTAAAATTTTATTTCAATACATTTCTCTTGTTAAATCGGGATTTTGAATCTCAGTGTTGTTCCTTTATTTATTTCGGATTCGAATTTGATTTCACCTTTCATAAATTTGATTCTTTCCATGATACCTGATATGCCAAATCCATGTTTTGCCTCTAGGAATTCTTTATTGTTAACATCAAATCCATGCCCATTGTCTGTAATTGAGATTAAAAGGCTGTCTTCTAATCTTGAAACTTTTAATGTTGCTTCACTCGCCATGGAATGCTTGATAATATTAGTTATTGATTCCTGTACCACTCTGTATAAATTAATTTCACTTTCCTTTGACAAAACTTCATCCACGTTGTCGGTCTCAAAATCAAATTTAATATTTGTTGATTTGGAAACATCATTAATTATTGACCTTATGGTTTTTGTAAAACCAAGTTTGTCCAGCTGGTGAGGATGAAGGTCATAAGCAATGTTCCTTACATCTTTAATGGTAGCAGAAGATTGTTCTGAAATTTCCTCAAGAGCTTTTTCCAGACCTTCCGTATGCTCCTTATGTTTGAGAGCCATTAATGCTTTGTTCTTCAAAATCAAAACATCATGAGCAATTCCGTCATGCAGTGAATGGGCAATTCTTTTCATTTCATTTTCCTGAACTTCAATCAGCTTTCTCGAAAAATCCTCCTGCGCTTTGCTTTCCTTTTTCAATGTTTCGAGTCTTTGCCTGTAACCAAGTCCGGTAGCTGTTATCAATCCCAAAGCTCCCAGACCCCGGAACCACCATGTTTTCCAGTAAGGAGGACTGATATTTATTTTAATTGACGTTCCTTCTTCATTCCAGATTCCGTCATTGTTTGATCCTTTAACTCTGAAAATATATGTACCTGGATTTAAATTAGTGTAAGTAGTCCTTCTTCTGGTATCGCAATAAGTCCAATCGTTATCAAAACCTTCCATCTTATAAGCATATTGATTCTTTTGCGGATTATTATAAATAAGAGCCGCGAATTTAAATGAGAACACGCTTTCTTTGTAGGTCAAATTTATTTCGTCAGCATAAATAATATTTTTTTTTAGAAAAGGATTGTCGAACGAGCCATTTACTTTTTGATTAAAAATTTCAAAGTCGGTGATGACGACATTTGGGATATATGGGTTGTCTTTAATTTCTTTGGGGTGGAAATAGGTCAAACCATTTATTCCTCCGAAATATAAAATACCCTCTTTATCTTTGAAGTAGGCTCCGTCATTAAATTCATTACTTTGAAGACCGTCGCTATGATGATACTCTTTAACAGAATAATTTTGTGGATTAAATCTCTGTAAGCCATAATATGTACTAAGCCACAACATATTTGCATCATCTTCCAGAATTCCTTTTATATTATCTTTAATTCCATGGCTTATATTAAAATTTAAAAAGCTTTGATCTTCGTTTTCTAATTTATTCAACCCACCGGAATATGTACCGATCCAAAGATTCCGGTTTTTGTCAATATGTAAACAGGTTACAAAGTTATCACTTATTGTTTTTGACTCATTTAGTCCGTGTCTGAAATTATGCAATTCGTTTTCATGTAAATTATATTTATACAAACCTTCATTTTGAGTTCCAATCCAAAGAATGTTTTCATCCTTCAACATACAGAATATTTTATCTTTCGAGAAAGTATTTAGAGTATTTAAACCGTCTTTGAGTTCTTCGAATACTTCTTTCTCATGATTGAAATTAATCATACCTTTAGATGAAGTCCCCAATATAAAACTATTACCATAAAATATTTTTGAAAAAACGGAATCACTCGGATCAAAAGTAAAATACTCCAATTTATCATTTTCTATACTATATTTAATAAGTGATCCTTCCGAAAACGAAGTAAACCAAATATTTTTTTTGGAATCCTCCATTATTCCAGAAATATTTTTATTTATAAGCTGAGATAAATGATTTACCGGTTTGTTATAAATTTTCACATTTTCCTTTTCTTTCTCTAATACAAAAACCCCGTTCTTCGATGTTCCAATCCAAAGCCGTTCATTTTTGTCTTTGAATACAGCCCTGACATTTTCAACGTTATATGTGTTTGCCTGTGATTTATTCTTAGTAATATTGTAAAACAACTTTTTATCACAATCCATTTTATTGACTCCGACATTCATTGTTCCTATCCATAATGTATTCGACCTGTCAATATATAATGTATAAATTGAATTGCTGCTTATAGAATTAACATTGTTTTCATCGTAGCTATATTCAATATAATTATCACTATCAATAAATTTTATCAAGCCGTAGTTTTTTGTGCTTACCCATAAATTTTTCTTTTTATCCTGAATGATAAAAGATATTCGGTAATTCAAATGTTTGTTCTTATTTTCATAGTTATAGAAATATTTTTTCAGACTCTTTTGAGATTTGTTTATAGAATTTAAACCATTTAGAGTTCCTACCCAGATTATTCCTTTATCATCTTCGTAAATGCATGTTATGTAATTATCCGTTAAATTTTCTTTATCAAATAATTCTGAAAACTTTTGCACAGAATTTCGCTTTTTGTTATAGCAGAATAAGCCTTCCTCCATTGTTCCGATCCAAAGATTTCCTTCTTTGTCATTCAATAAACAAGTAATATCCGGGTTGGAAAAGATAGTACTATTGTAACTTCCTTTTGCAAAATGTTCTATGCAGTTATTTTTTTTATCATACTTTTTTAATCCTCCGTCACAAGTGCCTATGAATAATATGCCATCATTATCTTCAACTATAGAAGTAATTACACTGGATTTTGAAATGTCCTGATCATCATCTAATTTTATATTTTTAAAATTATCCTGAATTTTATCATACATTGAAAGATTATCGTTCATTCCTCCAATCCATAGTATTTCATCATTATCCTCATACAAAACTGAAATATAATTTATTGGCAGACTATGATTATCGTTTCTGTTGTTCCTGAATACCTTAAAATTATGACCATCGAATCTGTTTAACCCATCTTGTGTTGCAAACCACATAAAGCCTGTTGAGTCTTGGCAAATACAATAAATTATGCTTTGAGATAATCCATCGTTAAGCGACAATCTTTCAAAATTTATATCATTCAATCTTATACAAAATTAGTTTTATATTATATAGGGGTAATGAATTTAACAAATATTTTTATAATATTATAAATCATATAGAATCGATTCTAATTTGGGTCGTGTAATGATTCAGTTCTGTTAAGACAATTGCTAATCTTTCAATATCATCATAATAATCCTGCAAATCAGGGTGGGTAGGATTATTTTTTATAAACAAATTTTTTTCGGAAATTTTAGAGTAAATTAACAAGCCTAATGAATCAAAATCAATCTTTAATAACGATATCAAATTCATGAAATCTATAAGAGGCTCTCTATCTAGTTTTGTGTAAACACCTCCATTCTGCTGACATGTTCTTAGCTTACACTTTGAAGAGGAATTGCAATTACAGTCAGGTATTTTTTTTCTTATACAGATGTATTGTTCTACTAAACATTTAACATTAATGTCTTTAGCGCTGTCTGCAAAATTTTGATCTATTATCATATTACTAGGGATTTATTTAAAATGATTATTTTTTATAAAATCTAAGCTAAATCAATTTGGATTTGCGTTTTATAATATGCAAGCTCTTCCAAGACCAATGCCATCATCCCAATATCTTCTGACGCCTTCTCAAGTAATTCAGACAAATTAGGATCTGTAGGATCCGGAGGATTATCTATGAAGTTTTTTTTTGTTGTAATCTTATTTAATATGTCAGAAGAAATTGTATTCAACTCTGTCATTTTAGAATCATAATCAAATCCTAAAAATCCTCCCCTGTCTAATTTAGTGTACACACCTCCATCAGGTGAAGTACTTCGTCTGCATGCTCTTAAAGTACCGTTGCATACCCTGGCGGATGTTCCACAATTACAGGGTGGAAGTGCATCTCTTGAAATTACATATCCATTAATTAATTGAGACACGTTTGGATCAACGGATGAATTTGCAAATGTTTGATCTATTGGCATTTGTTTTATTTTTTTAAGGTTAATAAAAGTTTTAAGTATTGGAAAATTTTTCAGATAATATTTGATTTAATTTCCTCCTGGCTCAAATGGAATTACTTTAACTTCATCCCAGCCATTATTTACAGCTTGAATTTCAGCACCTCCCGGGAAAAGTTCTTTTGCTTTATCAACGGTTGCATTTCTAAACATACCGAAATTTGTTTTTTTATATTTTAACTCCATATAAGCGCCATACCATATCCTGCCTGCCTTTTCCCATGCATTGCCACCCATATCTCGTGCGGCAACATAAAATGCAAAATTAGGAATACCACAAAATTTATGCACGTCGTTTACCGTAATTAGTTTATCATATATTTTTGGTTGAGGATCATTACCATAGGTAGGGTGATTTACAAATGCAGCTCCCGGGTCTTTTAGTGAACGAATTGCATATCCGTTATCCATAAGCACATTTTCACCCATCAGCCAGTTTGATTGCTTTACATCTTCATTCTCAATTTTTTGTTTCACTAAAATTCCCATAATATCAGAAAAAGATTCAACCAATGCACCGCTTTCTCCGCTATAGCCAAGTGTTATAGAAACCGGCGAAATCCCGTGTGTTAATTCATGAGCAACAACATCAATATCCGATGTAAAACTTTTAAAATTCACTCCATCACCATTTCCAAAAACGAGTTGCCCGCCGTTCCAGTGAGCATTATTGTAATCGTTTGAATAATTAATAGAGGCAATTATCTTTGCAGCATTATTATTAAAGGAATTTCTGGCAAATAAATCCTGATAAAAAGAACACGCAGTTTTTAAATTTTTTGAAACATTTTTATAATCTTCATTTTGATTACCATTAACAATCGGCTCACCGGGTAATTCTTCAGTATCGTTGCAATCGTATATTTCTATTTGTGATCCTTCAAGTTTTAAATCATCAACTTCATTAACCTCCTGTCTTTGATATAAAATATATTCTCTGCTATTTCTAAATTTTTTTGAAAGCTTATCATTTTTTTTTGCAACTGAAGCCATTTCTGGATCTACATTTTTTTTTAATTTTTCAACCATGTAAGGTGGAAGAAAGCAATGAAGGGGGTTGCACATAATAAATTTTTTATTAATTTTTCAATAACATTTATGTAAGTAGTATTGGTAAACATGGGTGCTATTGATGAGAATCTGTTCTTCCTAAGACATTTATATGAACTGTGTAAAATTACATTTTTTTACATTAAAAATAATATACTAAATTTTTCTCGGTAATAAGATTTGATAGAATTTGATGTAGTAAAAATCAAATTTGTTTTATATAAAAAAATTTTTTGGGTCTCATTTTTTAAACATTAGTTTTAAAAAATTAATACTAAGCAAATTAATAGATTTATAAAATCTTATTCAACCTTCTATAATGATTTATTTTATTTCCTCTGCTGGATATAATGGGAAGGGATTTTATATATAAAAGCATCCCATGAGACCAGGAGCATTATTCACAGGATCATAATTGCTCAAGTCGCCGAAATCAATGTTTGTCAGTTGTTCTATTTTTCTAATAGGAACCTGATAAGTATAGAAGGCTCCGAATACAAAACTTCTTTAATATTATCCATGTAATTAAGATTGTTAAGTGAATTAATGTGAATCTCAACTGTTTTTCTCTCCTCTACAAAAATCCTAATATTCCTTTTCAAATAAAATAAATGCTTATCTTAATTCTTCATAGGTATAAACCCCTATTTGAATAAGTTGAAATTTTAAAATAGAAATTTTCTGCAAAAACTTTGCAAGAACAATAAACTGATTCGCTTATTTATTTTAAAGGACTGTAGATCTCAATACTTAGAATTCTATCTACTCTTTCGGTTTGTCTTTTCGGTGTTGATTCGAACATTCTTTCAGTAGGTATTCTCTTCCTTTTCAAATATAGAACGTTTTTTATAACTATGCAAAAATATATTTTCATGTTGCAAAAAAACTATACCAAAAATTTTCCCTGTAAAAAAAGTTGTCTTATCTTATACCGAATTTCTAAAGCAATACAAGTTGAAATTCTTCAATCTGATTTTATTACTTCCGTAAACTGTACCGGCTGTCCCACGACTTCTATGTATATTGAATTACTCCGCACCCTCTTTGTTAAATCGTCTAAATTAACTCCCTGGTATACTCCAATGCCTTTAAGTTAAGCTTCAAACAGAAAAACTTCCGAAGTCTTATTTACTGAGCTTCGATAATTTAAGATTTAAATTGAGACTTCGGAAGTTTCTTTTCTTAACTTAATGACATTGTGATATATTCTTCCGTTAAATAAACCGATGGTGATATTTGCTGAACTCGCATACCTTGTTCTAAGCCAGAACCTTTTCCAGTTTCATTTTCCATTTCTTCCAGTCGGACATTTCTTTTGTCTGAAGGTCAATGAATTTTTGTGTGTGGTCTGGGTGTATGAGATGGCAAAGCTCGTGAATGATTACATACTCTATACATCTTTTTGGTGCTTTTATTAATTCAGGATTTAAAATAATTTTACCTTTCGGTGTGCAGCTGCCCCAGCGAGTGGGCATTTCGCGAATTAATAATGGATAATTTGTATTTGATAATTTGTGTCTTCGAATAAAATTTTTAATTATTGGATCAGATATTTCTTGAAATTTTTGTTTTGCATTTTTTCGATACCATGCTGACATTATATACTTTATATTCTCAGGTGACTTATTTTTTGTTTTTACTATTAGGAATTTTCCGTTTAATTTAATTTCTTCAATATTCTTATTGCCATTTTTAAATTGGACATTCTCAATTAATAAACGATACTGTCTTCCGAGATATAAATGTGTTTCTCCTCCTTTAAATTTTCGTGCTGGTGTCTTTGGATGGAATGATAAAAAGAAATTTTGCTGCCTGATAATCCATGGCGCTTTTTTTCTAACCTTTCCTATAATCTTTTCTAATGTAGTACCTACAGGTGCTTTCACAGATACTTTCATATCTGATGTTACAGTTATTCCTAAAGTTTTTCGCTCTGCATAGAGTAGGCTGAATTTGATTTCCTTTGATCCGAAAAACAAAGTCTGAGTCATGTTCACTTTGATTTGAATGTTAATAGTGATTACTTTTCATAAACCCAGATTGTTCATTAAGGGTTTTTAACCACGAGAACACAAAGTACACAAAGGGTCTGAGCAAAATAAATAATTGTAAGAAATAATTCTTTGTGAACTTTGCCTGCCCGATCATAGTTAACTTGGGGGTCATCTCCGCAATTACAGGCGGGTGTAAAGTCTTTGTGGGCTTTGTGTTAAATGGTTCTAAATTTTCTAATGAACAATTTGGGATAAATTAATTATTCTTTCTTTTGACAGGAACAGTTGATTGGATTCCCGCCTGCCTGAGGCAAGGCAGGCTTACGTGAGAAAGACTAAGTGTTTATTTATATCTGATTTTGGCAACTTCTATACACTTTTCGGCAATTGTATCCATCTCATCAAATGAAAGAGAAATTTTATATTTGTCTCTTATTTCATCAATTAAATAATCTCCAATGTTTATTAAAAGCTTTCCTGTTATGTTTGTTTTAAATTGCCAATCAATAATAGGTTTACCGTTGTCGAGTACAGCTTTTTGAATTAATTCATCTATGTTTAATGCTGCTTGTGTCGAAATTTCTTTTCTTAAATCATTATCCTGAATTTTTTCACTTAACGATTCAATAGTTAAACCATAAAATGCTTTTGCAACATCTTTGTTCTTTAATACTTCCGGAATATCTGAATCAGTATGAGATAAAACGATGTTCATAATTTCCTGAACCTTGTTTAAGTATTGAGCATCTGATATTCGTTTTGCTTCGTAATCTAAAATTGCTTCTTTCAGCATTACAGAAAACTTTTTATAGAATGCAGGATCTTCATCCATTTTTTCTGAAATATGTTTAGCAGTCCTTGAAGCAATCTTGTCTGCTTTTGCTGCTTCACCGAATGTCTTTTCTATCTCTTGCTGAAAATTATCCTTATCAAAAATATTTATTAGCTCTGTTATTTTCTCAACTCTATCAGTTGTGATATGTGTGTCTATAAGTTTTTGGATCTGACCTTCGTATTGTTTATAATCAATTTCATCGGAGTATCTTTCTACCACTGCCAAGCGAAGTCTTAAGAACATTGCTAAATCTTCCTTATACCGGTTTATAGTTTTTTCATCAACTTGTTTCTGAAACTCAATTGATGATAACGCCAGTTTCAATGCCTTGGTAAATGCAGCAAGCTTATCATAAAACTCAGCCCTTTTGGCTTCGTCTCTTAATATCAATTGATATGCTTCCGCATCTCTTTTATTTGCCAGGGATTTAAAGATGTCCCAAAGTTCAGAATGTTTCTGAGGTAATTTTTTTATCTCATCGGTGATTATTGTCATAGTTCCATTTAAATCACTTTCATCAAATTCTTCGAACGAAGAATACATATCCAAGGCTTCATCCAATTCACCCAAGACTCCATAATAGTCAATGATATATCCGAATTCCTTATCAAGATAAATTCTATTCACTCTAGCAATTGCCTGCAATAATTTATGACCTTTTAAATTTCTTGTGAGATATAGTATCGTGTTTTTTGGTTCGTCAAATCCGGTGAGAAGCTTATCAACAACTATAATCATTTCCGGATCCTTTTGATATTTAAAACGATTAATAATATTCTTCTCATAAGTTTTTGAATTACCATGTTCATTCAACATTTTCTCCCAAAACTGTTTTACTCTTTCCGGAGATTTTTCATAAGCACTTTCTTCACCTTCTCTTTCATCGGGAGGCGAGATCAAAACTTCACATGTGACTATTCCTATTTCATCTAAAAAATTTTTATAACGGATTGCATTAACTTTTTTATCACAAACCAATTGTGCTTTGAATGTTGTTCCCTGCCAATTATCCCGGAAATGCAAACTGATATCCCAGGCAATTGCATAAATTTTTTGTTCTGCACCATTTAACTGATCGGCACGACTAAATTTCTTTTTTAAATCTGCAGTCTGATATTCTGTTAACTTTTCTGAAACTTTTCCGAAAAATGTATCAATAGGATTTTCATTTACTTTTTGTAATGCGACCCTTCCTTCATAAAGCAAAGGAACAACTGCTTTGTCTTTCACTGCCTGATCAACCGTATATGAATCAATGATCCCTCCGAATTTTGCAGCAGTGCTTTTATCTTTTTTAAACAAGGGAGTACCTGTCATCGCAATGAAACATGCATTTGGCAAAGTCTTTTGCATTTCGATATTGAATGTTCCATACTGTGTTCGGTGTCCTTCATCAACTAATACAAAAATGTCATGACTTTCCAAAGGTTTATTAATTTTTTTCATCGCTGCAACAAACTTATTGATAATTGTTGTAACAACAGCGTCGCTTTTACTTTCTAATAGTTCAACTAAACGCTGCCCTGTCGTTGCATTCTCGACTGACTTTCCGCATTTCCGAAATGTTCCGGTTATCTGATCATCCAAATCCGCTCTGTCGGTGACTAAAATTATTTTCGGATTTCGAATTGAACTATCCATTGCTATAGCTTGTGCGAGCATAACCATTGTTAAAGATTTACCGCTTCCCTGAGTATGCCAAATCACGCCTCCTTTTCTTCTTCCATTTTCTATAATCTTTATGCGCTGCAAAGATTTTTTTATCGCGAAAAACTGCTGATACCGTGCAATCTTTTTTTCTCCGTTTTCATAAACAATAAAATTAAAAATAATATCAAGTAAACGATCCGGACGGCATAAGCTATATAAATATTGATCCTGAATAGTCGGTTCAATATTTTCCATTTCCAATTCATCAAAATAATTTCGAACATATTTGAACCTTTCTGAAAACAATTTATCAGTTTGCTCTTTACTCAATTTTTGATTTTTCAATTTGAATAAAGAGATTTCATTTTTCGGTCCTTCATTTTCAGAAGCCAATTCTTTCTCTTCCCATTTAGACCAAAACTTTTCCTGTGTTGCATTAGTAGCAAAAGCAGCATCCCGGGTGGTAATACTTAATAATAGCTGAGCATATAAATATAGAGAGCGAATACCATCCTCCTGCTGACTTCGCAAATGCTGTGAGATTGCCTGAGCAAGCGGTTCTTTCATATCGGGACGTTTGCATTCTATTATACAAAGAGGAATTCCATTCACAAACAAAACCAAATCCGGGCGGTAATGATCTTTGGACGTGCTGCGCATTACGCTAAATTCTTCCGTAACATGAAAAACATTTTTATCCGGATCTTTCCAATCTATATATTGAAGCGTAAAACTTTTTTTATCTCCGTCAATACTTTGTTCCAAAGCTTTTCCTAAAGTAAGCAGATTATATACGGATTCACTTGCAGCCATGTATCCCTCATTCATCGGTAATTCTTTTAGTGCTTTAATTCCTAATTCAATATTGGCATCACTGAATAAAGATGTTTTAGAAGAGCTTACACGAATGCTGTTTATTTCTTTTAACTGTTTTCGCAAGACATCTTCAAGCAATACATTGCCGGTTTTATCACTACGCAGTTTCAAAGCTTCTTCCGGAGAGAGGTATGTGTAACCCAACTTTTGCAGCATTTGCAATGCGGGAATCTGACTTATGTGATCTTCTTTGAATGAGGGAGTATCCATTTAATTTTATAAATTAATTTTTTTGCATTAGATTAATAATCACGTTAATCATCATTTCTTTTTCAGCCGGCTTTGATTCTGCAATCATAAGAGTAAGGGCAACTAATGTATTATCTTCTAATTTTTTGAAACCTTCTTTTGTATACAGCAAACCATTGCGTTCAAGAAACCAAATAAAAAGAAATGCAGCTATGCGCTTATTGCCATCCGTGAATGAATGGTTTTTTACTACGAAATAAAGAAGGTGAGCTGCTTTATTTTCAGCACCGGGATACAATTCTTTTTTTTGATATGTCTGATAAATATTTCCGAGAGAACTTTTTAATGATTCATCTTTTTCATTTCCGAATAATTCCGAGCCACCGAATTTTTCTTTCAATGTTTTAATTGCATTTACAGCTTCATCATAAGTTATTTTAAATTTTTCTTTAGAAATCTTTAAAGATTTCTTAAGAGTTTGATGATCATATTGGTCCAATAGATCCAGGGCATGAGTATAATCTGTAATAACTTTTAATAAACCTGTCGCCTCATCCGATGTAAGTGGTTTTTGTTCGATTACATTTTCAAGTAACTTTACGGTTTTCTTTAAATCAATAAAATTCTGTTCGGCTTCTTTCAACCTCTTTTCATTAATAGCATAACCTTTGATAAGATATTCTTTTAGAATTTTATTTGCCCAGATACGGAATTGAGTACCTCGCTTTGAATTAACACGGTAACCAATGGAAATTATTGCATCCAGATTGTAAAATCGTTGTTTCCGTTTTATTTCCCGAGTACCCTCCATTTGAACTTGTAAATAATCCTTACAAGTTGATTTTTCCTCCAGTTCTTTCTCCTTAAAAATGTTTTTCAAGTGAACTGTTATATTTTGAGGTGTGGTATTAAATAAATCGGACATTTGTCTCTGAGTAAGCCATACTGTTTCCTGCTCAAATTTAACCTCAATTTGAGTTTCTTTACCTTTTGTCTTATAAATAATTATTTCACCTGTATATTTCATAAGTTAGTTATTTTAATTTTTAATCATAATTTTCAAAATTGAACTATCCGGAAATTCCGGATAGTTGGAATTTCCTGTATTCATTTCTTTATAAACGTTTTTTATATGTTCGTTAATTGTTCTAACACCCTTCTCAAAAAGTAAAGACATTTGCTTTTGCGAAAGCCAAACAGTTTCCTTCTCAAACTTTACTTCGATTTGAGTTTCATTGTCACCGGTCTTGTATATTATTATTTCACCTTTATTTTCCATTAGTAAATATTTTATCTTTTAATTAAAATTTACTCTTTCGGAAATCCCGAACACTTTAAATTTTCCGAACTACCGGAAAATACTCGGTAGTTGCTTTTTCATCTAAGACAGTATGTAAGAAATCCTTACAAGCTTGTTTTAAATTATATTCACTATGTTCCAAAATGGAACAGTCTCAAAATGAAGATAGTCGGAATTTCCGACATACTGATTTTTTATCTGATTCTTTTCTTTGTTATATTTTTCAACATTCTTACTTTTAACTGTTTCCATTTTGGAAAGAGTTCAAAATTAGCTAACTCTATACGTTGCAATTAAAATCATACATAGTTCAAAAATGGACTATCCGGAAATCCAAATGTTAAAAAAAATCCCGAAGGGATGATATTATTATAGAAAATTAAAATCATTCCCGTGTAACCCCGGAGGGGTGATATTGTTTTATTTCGATAATTAATAATGTCATCCCTTCGGGATTTGCTATACAAATTTGTTTATCTATAATCATATCATCCCTTCGGGATTGGTTATAATAAAAATACTCCTGAAATAATATAATCTATTTTATAATAGCAATATGCACTTATTGCATATTCGTTTATTGAGTTGTCAGGGATTCCTTGACAACTGCTTTCTAAAACTATTAAAAAATATCTATTTATCATTTCGTTGATATCAACGAAATGATAGAATGATTAATTTTTTAATTATTATTTTTTTCTTTTTCCTTGAAGTTTCTTAACATCTTTTAGAACCTTCTTTCCATCGCTATCTAATTTTCTCTTAACTTTTTGAACATCCTCTGCAGGTGGCAGATGTTCCGGATTCACTCCTCTTTCTTTCAAGATTTTTCTAACTGCCCGGTTATTCTCAACATGTTCATATGTTATATTTTGCTGTCCTTGCAAATCTTTTTCAACACGTTATGGCTTGTCAACTCAGTTGCAAAGTCCTTTGCTTTTATTGTCAATGTCGGAAGAAAATCTGCCAAAGGTCGGCTACCCGGAATTTTTAATCTGTTTTTCATATCGGAAGTAGTGTATCCTCCAAACAATGCATGATCACCTTTTGACCTGATAATTGCAAAGCCTTTCTCATCAACGCCTCTCTCATAAATAATTCCGGATAATTTCTTTTCCGTTTTAGAAAGTTTTTCCCTTGCCGTTACTCTAGTAATATCTAATAATCTCTGTTCAATTATTTCCTGCTTACGAGTTTGAACCGCAAAATAGGTTTGTGCAAATGCAATCTCGGATTTGGATGAATCTCCGTTTTGCGCAATTAAATAACAAGCATACCGGGTTAATGCAACATCATCAATTTCCCTCGTTGTTTCTGAACCAATGTCAACCATTTTTCCGATATCGGCAAAATGGTCAGAAATATTTTCACCCACATTAGATGCAGCTTTTTTTGCTTTTTCTATTACATTTTGAAAATTTTTCCATTGTGAATATCCTAGTAATTCCTGAAGTTCTCTTGCACTCCAGCATTCTATTCCTTTTATTTCTTTATATGCACTTTCAAATTTTTCAAAAAGCTCTTTGACAAGTTCGTGTTTCATTAATATTAACTCCTCATGTTTAATTAATGAATTGTATTCAAAACTCTTAAATTTGTTTTACCATTTTCCGATGTCGGCAAAATGATAACCAACTAAGTGGTCAAATCTAAATATTTTATAATATCTTCTAAAATAGTATCGCACATCCATTTAGAAACTGGAATTAATTTTCCGGCTTTAACCAAGTCTTCATACCTAAACGAAATCCCATTTACATCGGTCTTTAAAGAATCCGGATTCTCATGAAGCAAAATTATTTTCTTTTCATCTGATGAATAGAGCCATTGATATAATCTTAAATTAATTGCCTTGTCATGCCAACCGTACCCTGACATTATAATTAAATCGGTGTTATACAGTTCTTTGTCAAATCTAAAAAAAATATCTTTGAAGATACCATAATTTGCATCTGTTATTTTGTTGCCAGTTCCGGTCAAAAAATTTGGATACGAATTTAACGGAGTTCCAATAAAATGACCTTTGTCATCAAATACTCTTAAAGAACTTTTTCCAACTAATTTTACATTAATTTCACCCTCTCTTAATCTAAGTCTATACCAATCAATCGAACCGTGAGGTTTATATAATTTTGTTTCACTATTACTTGCGCAATCATAAAGATTTGGATGAAATTTACAGTAATCTCCTTCAGTCGGTCCGAATCCGTCAATTAACTCTAATTTATTTTCTTTAAAATATTTTTCAACCAAGAGGTCATGGTTCAGAGTTACGATATTCAATTTTTTTATTCTTTTACAATTTACTAATTCCGATATTAACTCAAACCCAACAGGTGAATCTTTTGTAAAAACCGAGTTCCAGACTACACATTGAATAAAGTCGATTGCTCTCCAGCAAAAATCCCGAAATTCCATAGTTGAATCGAATTCTTTAAACATAGGATTGTTTGGATAATCTAATTTTTGCATTAAGTATTCAATGAAAGGTTTTAAGGTAGGATTGTCTATTTCTAATGATAATTCATCATATATTTGTTTAACTACATAAAATATATCTTCATAGTTTGATTCAATTATTCCTCTGGGTTTTAGATAATCATCACAATATTCTTTTAAAAATTTTAAGAATTTTTGAATTTCTGAAGTGATATCTGTCTCATCAAAATATTCATTATTATGTTTACCGGGATAAAAGTTTATATGAGTGCTTCTATACCACTCTCCGTTTATTAATCTATCTGTAATCTCTTTTGTATCAGGCAATCCTGTTTTATATGAAACTCCGGAACCTAAGAATATTAAAATTTGCATAATTAAATAATTTAAAATCTAGTATCCAAAATTACTTGCTAAGAATAAATCTTCATAACAAATTACTATTAATAACTTCATTTATGATATATTTTTCATAAATTTTTAGTAGGGTAAATCATTTATTTCTTCTTTATTATTTAAACAATAATTGTGTGCGTCACCTTCAACAATATATTTCGCCCGCTCATACAGCTCATCAAAAGTAATTATTTCAGGATTGTGAATATTACATCTATATAATTCAAACGCTTTCCTCTTTTCAAATGATTCTAGTTGTTTAGTATGACCAATTACTAATATACCTTTGGGGCTATGTGTGAATATTTTTTGCTCGTTCAACTTTTCAGAATTCTGTTGGTTACTTGAACCATCAATTTCCCAGGTTTTTGAATTGACTTGGATTTGTGAGACTGCTCCAATTAACTCATAATGTAGTAAAGGTACTCCGTTTCTGTATTTTACAAGATCACCGGTTTTTGTGAGAGCGAATAATGATGTTTCAGGTTTTTTTATTTCGACTGCTACTGTAAATTTAATTTCTGCACTTGTGTGAAGCAGATAATCACCTTTTTGTGCACCTTTGCCTGATACATCTGCTCCTCCATAATTTGGCTGTCCTTGTAGCAAATGAAGAAATTGATATTTCAAACCATAACCGAAAATCCATTGGTTCTTTTCAAAAAAGTTTTGCCAATAACTTTCTCCTTTTTCTTCATTCATATTTTTTTCAAACTCAGCAAGTGATTTTTTTCTATCAGCTTGAATTTTTGAATAAGAAAGTTTTGTAGCTAAATCAGGATCCATCGAAAGTAATTCACTCCAAATTTCCGGTGCATAATTTTTTTTCAAAAGTGAAATAATGAATTGTTTTCGTTCAGCCGGTACTTCTATGATTTTGTGTGCTTCTTCAACAACTAAATCCTTAGTACCTAACTTAATTCCTTTATTTCCAATCGCATAAGATTTTTCCAATGATTCATAAAAATTCTTCATTTCTCCACATGAAAAATTAAACTTAACCCCTTCCCCTGATTTTAATTCACTTAGTTTAAGCTCTTTTACATCTTCCCATACATCACTTTTATTCTTTCTTTGATGAATAATGTATCCGTTGACACAGGCAGATGGATCTTTAGGGTTTTTCACTATGGTTGCTTTAAAAATTCTTCTTGTAGTCAAAGTTTCGTCGATAATAAAATCTTGAACTATCTCCGCTGTATGTAATGAAGTACTTTTAGTTGTGATATGTGTCATATAAGTATTTTTTTATTTTTCAAATCTTTACCCTCACCTTCCCCGTCAGCAGCACCTGCATCAGCCCCTTCTTCTGCTTCTTTAGTTTTTCTAATTTGGAATTGAGAAGCTGGATTTCTTTATCGGCTGATTGTAATATATTTGCGATAGCTTCTTGCTCTTCAAATGAAGGATAAGGAATCTTTACAAAACAAAAGTCATCATAGTTAATTTGTTTACCGTCACGAATTCCAATAACAGCAGTTGCAAGGTGTCCGATAAAATCATATGACTTGAAATAGAATTTATAAAACTTATCACTGATTTTCTTAATTGGCTTCAAAACCGTGTAAGCAGGACTCACAACTCCTCTGTAATAAGAATATTCCAATCCTCCTTGAAATGAGCGCAAGCTAATTACAAAATCTCCAATCTCTACTAATTTGAAAGAAGAAGTTTCTCCTGTCGGCATTGTAACTCTAGCTTCTAACATACTTCTTGGTATTATCCCTTTGTCTTGAGTTGCAGAGAGTAATTCTTCATTTTCGTTTCCCTTTACAGAAATATTTTGAAAGATTTCACCTGCACCTAACTTACAAAATAATCCTTCCTCAAACCCTTTTAACCGCTTCTTCCCCGTCAGCAGCTGCTGCATCAATCCTTTTTTCTGCTTTTCTTTTTGCTGGATTATTTTTTTAGTTGTTTCAATTGCTTCGTTCCATACATACAATATTGAGTTTATTTTTATTTGCTCCACCAATTTTGGGATTAGTATTGGAAAATATTCAACATCAACTTTCGTTATATTAGGGTCCTTCCTACTGCTTGCAGCAAACCTTTTCCAATAACGAACTTTAAAATTTAACCAATTTAAAACATATTCCGGCAACGCTATTTCCTTATTAATATATATAGCAGACAAAGCTTGATTAATAGCCGAATTAATTTTTAATATTCCCGTTCTGCCGATCTGATTAAATCCACCATACATTGCTACTAAAACAGTATCAATAGGAAGAACCCTACATGAACTTTGCTGTAACGCAAGTTTTGTAATTTTTTCTTCAGTATTTAAAATTTTTGAATTATTTAAATCTGTGGTTTTAACCCAATTGATATCTCCATTCATAAAATAATCAGAATGCCGTTTTCTTAAAGGTGTAGAACCAGAGGTTATACTACCTATATCCCCAATCTTTTTCACTTCCCACTCTTCCGGAATCCATCCGAGTGAAGTAAGTTTGTATCCTTTTTTATTTTTTCCGTTCAATAAGTTTCAATTATTATTTTAACTATTCGAATTTTTTGAATAACTGAATCTTCCGATAATTCCTTGGAATGAAAGATTTCTTTTAGATGATAATTTACTGTATGAACTTCAACTCCAAATAGCTCTGCCATTCGTTTTTGTGTAAGCCAAAATGATTCATCTTCAAAATATATTTCAACCTTTATTTGTCCTTTTGGGTCTGAATAAAGTATAATTTCATTATTTGTCATGCTGTTATATTTTTATTTACAAAGAGATTCCCAATTTGTCTGAATCACGGATTTAACGGATTTAGGGATTACACTGATTTCTCTTCTCTTTGGATTTTTAGTCTTTCCTTTCAAGAAAGTTTATTGTTAAATAATTTGAATAAATATATATAGAATCAGTGCCATACGTGTAATCCGTTTAATCCGTGATTCAGAAATTAATCTGTTCAGTATTATAAAACCAATCTCTTAAATGTCATACTCTTACTCCCAAAATTAATCAGCAATCCAACTTCAAGCTTATATGCTTTAAGATAATTAAGTACTTGAGCCAGATGAACAGCTTCTAACTGAATAATAGCTTTTGTTTCAATAAGAACTTTTCCTTCTACAATAAAATCTGCTCTTCCGGTACCAAGAGATTTTTCCATTTCTTTATAAAATATTTCTTGTTCTATTTCTCTTTGATAACTTAATCCTGCTTTAATTATTTCATATAATAAAGCTCTTTGATAAATCACTTCTTGAAATCCGTTTCCTAAAAACTTATGAACTTCAAATGAAGCACCTATAATTTTCTCTGTAATGTCAGCAAACTTAAGTTTTTCCATATTTAATTTCCCTTTCAAATTTAGTATATCGTTTCATAATAAATGTTAATATTTGTCTGGATTACCGATTTTCGGGATTTCACGGATTTCTTCTTTTTTCAAATTCTCAATATTTCTTTTCAAATTTATTTCTTTCATTATCTCTAAAGTCTTTAAAATATCCGTGTAATCTTGTAATCCGTTCAATCGGTGATTCAGAAAACTGTAATTCAGAAATTCAATCCGTGTTTCAAACCCCCAGCTCTTTCAAATATTTACCCATTTCCAATTGAACCTTTTTCATTTCAACTTCCAATTTATCTATTTCAACTTGCACTGCTTTAATATCTACTTCTGCTTCTTCTTCAAAAGTATCTACATATCGCGGAATATTTAAATTGAAATCATTTTCCTGAATTTCTTCCGGAGTTGCGACATAACTGAATTTAGGTTCAGTGATACCGGGCTTTAATTTTCCTGATTTGAATTTATTATATGTATCAACAATATGTTCAATGTCTTGCGAGCGAAGTCTATTCTGATTTTTTACTGATTCAAAATTCTTACTTGCATCAATAAATAATACATTTTTATTTTCACCTTTTCCTTTATTGAATATCAAAATAGCTGCAGGAATACCCGTTCCAAAAAATAAATTTGAAGGTAATCCGATTACAGCTTCAAGAATATTTTGTTCAATCGTTTTCTGTCTGATCTTACCTTCACTGCTGCCGCGGAATAAAACACCATGCGGAGCGACTACTCCAACTTTTCCTTTGCCTTCGTAAGTTGTCTCAATCATGTGACATATAAATGCCCAGTCTCCTTTGCTCTTAGGTGGAATGCCTCTCCAGAAGCGGTTATACTGATCTTTCTCAGGATCGAAGCTATTGGCAGATTTATTTTCTTCTTTGTCATCAACCTTTCCCCACTTATCCAAACTGAATGGAAAATTTGCAACGACAGTATCAAACTTCATCAGAGCATCTCCTTCTAATAATTTCGGATTTCGTATCGTATCGCCCCAACGGATTTTTGCATTATCGAATCCATGCAAAAACATATTCATTATCGCCAAAGCCCATGTACTTCCATTTGCCTCCTGTCCGTATAAAGAGAAATTATCAGAACCAACTTCTTCACCGGCTTTGATCAATAATGAAGCAGAGCCGCAGGTAGGATCGGCAATTCTTGAACCCGGAGCAGACTTTGTAAGCTTAGCGAGGAGAGTGGAAACTTCTTTCGGTGTAAAAAATTCACCCGCTTTTTTGCCGGCATCACTTGCAAAATTTTCTATGAGAAACATATAAGCGCCTCCGATAATATCCACTCCATCGAGATGTGACGGACGCAGATCTAATTTTTCAGAATTAAAATCAATGAGAAGATTTCTCAGGCGGGTATTTTTATCTTTCGTTTCTCCGAGCTTACTACTATTGAAATCAATATTCTGAAATACACCGGCACCATCTTCACTATATAATTTTTCTCTATTAGCTTCTTCTAAATCTGTCAAAGCCATATTGATAAGCTCACCAATGTTTGCTTCGTTGCGATGATCAAATAAATATTTGAAATGACTTTGTACCGGAACAATAAAGCGCTCATGCTTCATAGCTCTTTCAGCTCTGATTTTGTCATTTTTGTATCTTGACAAATAAGACTCGAATTTATCATCATAAACATCGCTTAAATATTTTACAAACAACATTGTAAGAACATAATCTTTATAAACGCTCGGGTCAATGCTGCCTCTGAAAGTATCGCATGCTTTCCAGACAGTATCATTTATATCTTTTTGAGTTATTTTTTTATTCATAATAATAATAAATAATTATTTTAATGTATTAATAATTTGCTGTTGGATTTGTTGTTCACGTAAAGCTTGAATTTGTTTATTCAAATTATTTTCTTTATTTCTAAGTTGATCTATTTTTATTATTGAGTGCTGAACATTAATACCCGGTAGAGAAATTTTAAGCTGTTGCAATGCAGCTTTAGAGATAGAAAGTATAGATGTACCAATTGCTTTCTTCTTCAACCAAGCTTGAGTATTCGGATGATTTAAAAACCAGGTCAAATATTCATGTAAAACTTTCTCTTTAAAATTTATATTAATGCGGATAACTAAAAATGTAGATGAAGCGACAACTAAGCCATTTTTCGATTCATACCAGGTTGCAAAATTTTTTGAACTTTTTGCAGAAAATAGAACATCACCATGTTGGAGAAGATGTTTTTTGGTTTGGTCATTTGAAGGAAGATCCGGCTGAACAGGTTTGAGGAATTGTCCCGTATCAGAAAAGTGTTTTGCCTGCAGATAAATAATTTCACCGTTGGAAGCTGTATGAGAATAGATGCCGGTTTGGATGGTTGCGATGTCGTTGAGGGAAATTATCAAATTTATTATTCAGTATAATTTCTACAAAACTAGTAAATTTGGAGATTGATGTCAATTTATTATTCAGTATGAGATCTACAAAATAAAATAGAACTGACCACTTGAGGGTAGAATATTTTTGGTGTAAAGTGCTGGGGGAAAGGAATAAATGGATAGGATAACATGTAACGCGGTGTAAGCTGACTGTTCATCCGGATTCCCTGGACATTCCATATCAATGGAAGAAACCAAAAACTATATTTGTAAATTCTATGAGTGATTTGTTTCATAAAAATATCCCTTTAGATTATATTAAAAAAGTATTTAAAGTTATGAATGAAAATCCGAAGCATACTTTTCAGATACTAACAAAAGAGGAGATGTTCTTGCAGATTATGATTCACGTGATGAACTAAACTGGACTTCAAACATATGGATGGGAGTTTCTGTCGAAGATGAAAGAGTAATTGAGCGGATTGATTATTTGCGAAATATTAAGGCTAAGATTAAATTTCTATCTTTAGAACCGTTGCTGGGTCCATTACCCGATCTTAATCTAAAAAACATTGACTGGATGATAGTCGGCGGTGAATCAGGGTTTAAAGCAAGACCGATAAAAGAGGAATGGATAGTTGACATTAAGAATCAATGCAAGAAACATAAAATACCATTTTTTTTCAAGCAATGGGGAAAGTCTGAATTTAACATTCATCCTGGTGATCCAACCATTAATTCCAAACATAAAAATCATGCGAAAGGCGGATGTTTGTTAGAAGGAAAAGTATACAGAGAATTACCTGTTTACAAACAATCCTTCTTAAATGTTTCGTAACAAATTACAATTATCGCGACAGGAAAATATAAAAATTACTAAACTTAAAAACAAAAAGACTACAAAGTTTTTTATCTCACAATTCTTTAAACAAATTTTAATTTAGTTCTTTTTGACTCTGTAGTTAAAAAATCTTTCATGAAAAATTAAAAGACTATTGTTGCCGGTGTTTGTGCCGTTTAAAATTTATGACAGAACAATGCTTGTTTCAAATCAATCATTGAAAATAACAGCCGGAATACTTAGTTTGATGTTAATTGATATGTTTACAAAAGAAAAAAAATATATTTCTCCTGAAGAGTATTTGAAATCGGAAAGAGAAGCCGAAACCAAAAGTGAATACTATGACGGTGAAGTATTTGCTATGTCCGGAGCAAGCCTTAAACATAATATAATTTCAGGAAATATTTTTGCAGATCTCCATGCTAAGTTAAAAAATACTTCATGCAAACCTTTTGGTAGTGATATGAGAATTAATGTTTCTGAAAGTGGTTTGTTCACCTATCCGGATATATCTGTTGTGTGCGGCGAGATAGAATTTTATGACAATACGACGGATAGTATTCTGAATCCGGTTGTGATTTTCAAAGTGTTATCCAAAAGCACTAATAATTATGACAGGGGAGGAAAATTTAAATTATACCGCGATATAAAATCTCTTAAAGAATATATTCTTGTTGCACAGTATTCCGTAAATATCGAACATTATCAAAAACAACTCGACGGGAAATGGCTTTTGAATGAAATTAAAATTATTGAAGCCGAATTAAACATTGATTCAATTGAATGTAAGTTGAATATCTCAGATTTTTATTCCGGAATTAGATTTTAAATTTCCCAGCTATCCTCGCTTCGCTAAGATAGATAATAATGATGAAAAAAAATACTTTTATACTTTTAGCTTCATGACTCTTGCACCTTGTGCCGCTACATTTATTAAAACAAATGACAAAACAAAAGCGACTGATTTTTCATAATACTTTTTGGTTTGCGTTTATTGCCTTGTCATCGGGTCTTCATTGAAACTCATTCGTAAGGTAGAAGGAGAAGGGTTATTTTTGTCATACTCCGCTCCCAAAAAAGCAATTTTAATTTTTCTTCCATCATTGTAATTAAATACGATCGAATAATTTTTTACTTCATAGGTGCCTGAACCAGGAGTAAGCACAGGATTTATACAATCGATATATTCATGATACAAAACTTTTATAGCTCCGTCATCTGTGAATCGTCCTTCGGATGTAAAAGTGATTGAAGGAATTTTTCCATTGTCTTCACTCATTACATACGTTCCATTAAACCTTGCCTCGTCAACCGAATTCAATTTAAAAAATGGCCAATCCATTTGATCTTTGCTGATGATGAGTTTTTCGTCTTCGGTCCTTATTGGAATATTACCGAAAGGCATCTGTATAACTCCACTTCCATTACTGAATGAATAGGTTCCCCAATCCCTGTTATTCAGCTCTGCCTTTATCCGGGTATCTAAATCATCTAATCCTTCCGTAGGAAATTTAGATCCAAAATATACCTGCCCGTTAGTTAAGAAGATTGGGGAAAAAACTTCTAAATGTAAGCCATCAGATGCTCCCGTCCATTGAATAGTACCTTGCCACAAACCGATAATGTCCACTCCGTGGGCTGAACCAATGTTTAGTCCCTCGCTATTGAAGTCGGTAAATTTTAGAGAGAAAAGGAAATTTTGGATACTGTTGAGATAACTTCTCCTATCAGAGGTATAGTATCTTGATAAGTTACAGTTCTTTCTCGATTCTAAAATCGCAATGCGTTCGAATCTGTTATTAATTTTAATAACAAACAGTTCCAGTCCGAATTCAGAACCGTTTTGCGCCTTAACGCCGCCTTTGCCACGTATATATTCCCATCCGTTAAATGATTTTTGTGGTGCATTTTTTCCATAATTTCCGTCCGCCTGGTACATCTTGCTCACTTTATACATAGCAGCAGCTTCATCATAACTTTGCGCCATGGCTTGTTCTAAATTTCCCGAAAAATGTAGCGGCTGCATTATTTGCATAACTAAATATTCATCTAACGGCAAGTCTAATGGCTGGAATACGACGCCACCCTCTATTTGCTGTTCGCTCCATCCTGCAGGCGTTGTGTACGACATAGTTCCGAATTTTCCTGTCCCTGCATTTGTTTGAATAGACGGAGTATTGTTGTTATTCAAGGTTGATGTATTTGTTTTATCCAATTCCATCGTTTCAAATAATGCATTAACTTGGGCGAAATAAGATTGATCGGTCATTGAGGTTCTGATGCTTAAGGTCTTTCCAAAACCGCTTATAACCATTAAAATAATAGAACAGTCAATTCCTTCAAGTGTTACAGGGGCTCCACCAACAACAATTTCCCATCCATCAGGATTGGGTGGTGTTTCTGTTTTTGGATTAGGTTCAGCCATATACGGTGTTGCAACCAATTCTTTCCAGGCTTTTTCAAAATCTTTTTTGACATCACCAGAACTTGCAGTGCTTGCATAAATGGCAATTACACAGAAGCTACCCATTGATGCGTTTACACTTGAGTAAGATACAACATTTTGTTTACTGTCTTTTTTAAAATCTTTTGGCGGAGTGTAAGTGACAATGTCAAATGTTTCTGTTTGGGAGAAACAATTATTGCTAATAACTAAAAGCAGAAACAATTTTAAAGAGTAAGCAATTATTTTAGGCATAATAAATATTTTTTAGGTTGTTTGAACCATCCTTAGGTTGTTAATTATAAGAATGAGTTTCTATCAAAAATAATTTTGTAAAAAAACATTTTATAGAATGATTAAGTATTTTATTTTTTAAAAGATAATATTATTAGAATATCGAATTTACTTACCATCATTTTTCTAACTAACAATTTTTCTTTAACTTCTGAAATTATTTCTAATTTATATAAAGATCGTTGGAAGATTGAATTATTTTTTAAGTGGATCAAACAAAATTTAAGAATAAAATCATTTTATGGTACAACGGAGAATGCAGTAAAAACTCAAATCTGGATTACTATTTCTATTTATGTCTTAATTGCAATCATTAAAAAAAAATTAAAAATAACAGAAACTCTTTACACTATTTTTACAAATTTTAAGCATAAACATTTTCAGTAAGAACTATATAAACCAATTACTTAATTTTAATGCTAACACAAACGAAACTACACCTGACTCTAACCAGTTGGTTTTATTCTAACTTAGAGCGGGACAGTAGTGAAAATATATAATGAACTTACTCATTTAAGATTAGGTGTAAACCTCTATTTTTAATTAAATGTGTAAATTTGAAAGTAGAAATCTATCCTCTCTGCAAAAGATTTTACAAGCACAATAACTTAATAAAATTTATTTTAAAGGACTGCAGGGTTTTCAATATTTAAAATTCTATCGACTTTTTCGGTTGTCTCTTCGGCGTGTTGGGTTTCGAACATTCTTTCAGAGTATGTTCTTCCTTTTCAATATTTGTGAATTTTTATGAACTGAACAAAATTACATTTTTTTTAGTCAAATTGTATATACCAAATTTTTCCCCTTATGAAAAAATATCATTGGTTCTGTCTATGTGATTAAATTCTTGTAATAATATTTTTAATCATTAAATTGTCCAAAATTGTCCCTTGTCACAAATCAATCATTGAAAATAACAGCCGGAATACTTAGTTTGATGTTAATTGATATGCTTACAAAAGAAAAAAAATATATTTCTCCTGAAGAGTATTTGAAATCGGAAAGAGAAGCTGAAACAAAAAGTGAATATTATGACGGTGAAGTATTTTCTATGTCCGGAGCCAGTCTCAGACATAATATAATTACAACTAATGTTTTGGCCACCTTATACAATAAACTTAAAAACACTTCATGCAGACCTTTCGGAAGCGATATGAGAATCAATGTTTCGGATGATGGTTTATTTACATATCCGGATATTTCTGTTGTCTGCGGAGAAATAGAATTTTATGACGATGAAACCGATACGATTTTAAACCCTGTTGTGATTTTCGAAGTGTTATCCAAAAGCACACATAATTATGACAGAGGAGGAAAGTTCAAGCTGTACCGTGATATAAAATCTTTGAAAGAATATATTCTCATTTCACAGGACTCAATAAATATCGAGCACTATCAAAAACAAACCGACGGGAAGTGGCTTCTAAATGAAATTAAAACCATTGAACCCCCATTAAATCTTGATTCGATTGAAAGTAAACTGAATATTACAGATATCTATAACGGGATTAAATATTAATGCCATTTATTTGCAACGCCTTCCTTTGGAAGATCATATCTTATTTCTATCATATCACATAATTTTTTCATAACCTCAACTGGTGGTCTATTGTTTTTTTAAGTTCGTCAAACACCATTCACAATTATTACATTACCATGTAATTTTAAAAGAATAATCTTCTTTTCTAAGTTTAATTAATTCCTGAGAAAGAGTAATTTTAATAAAACAAATAAATGGAACACAAAAAACACGTCATCGTTATCGGCGCCGGATTCGGCGGCTTGCAGGCGGTTAAGAAATTAGCTAAAGATAAGTCTTTACGAATAACTTTAATTGACAGATCCAATCATCATTTGTTCCAGCCGCTGCTTTATCAGGTCGCAACTGCAGTATTAAGCCCAGCCGATATTGCAATTCCGATAAGATCTTTAATGCACAGGAAAAAAAATGTGACCGTATTAATGGATGTAGTAACCGGTGTCGATAAAGAAAAGAAAGAAATCCTTCTTCATGATAAAAAAATCTCTTATGACTTTCTTGTTTTAGCTGCTGGTGCAAAGACTGGATATTTCGGTAAAGATGATTGGAGGAAATACACTCTCGGTCTAAAAAATCTTTTTGATGCTTTGCGAATAAGAAATAAACTTCTTCTGTCTTTCGAAGAAGCTGAAAATCATCCTGACAGATCTGCCGAACTGCTTAAGTATATTATCATCGGCGGAGGTCCTACAGGTGTTGAACTTGCGGGATCCATTGCAGAATTAGCAAATAGTATAATTAATGATGACTTCAGAAATATTGATACAAGAAAAGCTGAAATAATTCTTATTGAAGCAGGTTCCGATCTGCTTCCTACATTTAACCGCGAACTTTCTGTTTATGCCAAAAAAAAGCTTGAGAAAAGAAACGTTAAAGTAAAACTTAATTCAAGAGTTTTGAATATAGAAGATCATAAAGTTTTTATTAAAACTTCCGAAGGTGAAAAAATATTAACTGCCGATATCATCATCTGGGCTGCTGGTGTCGAAGCAGTCAGTCTTACAAATGCATTCGGACTTCCTGAAGATAAACAAAAAAGACTGTTAGTAAATAGGTATTGTTCTTTTGATAATTATCCTGAAATCTTTGCAATTGGAGATCTTGCGGATTTAAAAGATAAAAACGGGAAAGCTCTGCCTGGTGTTTCGTCGGTTGCAATGCAGGAAGGCCGCTATGTTGCTTCTGCAATAATTGACAAAATAAATGACAAGAAAATAAAACCTTTCAGATATTTGGATAAAGGTAGTATGGCTACAATTGGAAGAAATGATGCTGTGGCAGAAGTTTTCGGTATTAAATTCACAGGCTTTATCGGCTGGATCATGTGGCTACTGCTTCACTTATTTTACCAGGTCGGATTTAAAAATAAAATTTCTATTCTCATTACATGGATGTGGAGCTATCTTACCTTCGGTGCAAGTGCAAGATTGATTCAGGAAACTCTCACACTTGAGGATAAGCAAAGTATACTCTACAATTTGAATCGTTAAATATTTATAAAAAAACATAAAAGTTTTCGGGTTTTAAGAATAATTATTAAACCCAAATTTTTCATTAGAAATCCTATAAAGCTTTTAAAGCAAAACAACCTGCTTGTACCAGGCAGATGTACCTCGAATCTTTTTGCTTCTGTTTCTATTTAGATTAATAAAAATTCTTAAAGTTTTTAACCTTAATCCTGCCAGGCAAATTGTGTTCTGCATAATCTATTTTCATTAATGAATTTTTGTAAACTAATTGAAACATTTGTTGCTAAATCTTCTTCTGACATTTTTGGTGAACGCGAAACAAGAAAGTGGGTATGGTCAGGATTGGCATAAATGGAATACAAATGGCATCTATTATTATTCACTATACCTGTGATATATTATTCTATTCGTTCCCGGTTGTCTTCTTCAATTAGCGGTTGCCGATGCAATGTAGAAAAAATAAAATGAGTATATAGATTATTAAATTCTATTTTCACGATTTGATAATAAGGTAATAAGGTAAAATATTTTTATACTTTATTTTCTACTAAGGTTGATTCCAATTTTTTGAACCATTTTAGCGTAAGATTTTCTTACTTACAAAAATAACTAATCTAAAATTTTTAAGTCACCCTAATTGCTATTAAAATCAGCTACTTATTAGACTGAACTTCTAATGATGTTCATTAGAAAATTTCCCTAATGAAAAATCTGGATTATATATTAATTGAAAACTCATGAACAATGAAAGAAATATTATAACAGATAAATTAGTTGTGGCAGAAAAGATAAAAACTTTCTGGGGTAAATGTCTTAATGAACTGAAAATAGAATTGGACAAATAAATATCAATTATAAGAATTATTTTTTTTGTGTAGCAAATAATTCATAAAGGTATTATTTTGCAACTCATTATTTGATCAATCTGCCCGGGTGGCGGAATTGGTAGACGCGCAGGACTTAAAATCCTGTTGCCTGTAAAGGCAGTATCGGTTCGATTCCGATCCCGGGCACAGAGAAGTCCCTCATTCTTGTAATGATACTATCTCATACAGCAGCTATGTCATTTGACATTATAAGCCTGTCTGCTTAGCCTGTTTTCATTAACTTGAAAACAGGTTTTTTATTTTAGAAAAATACAGCAACTTATATCACATCAAATGAATCTTAATGTAGTTATAAAAAAACCCGGAAGCTAAAAAACTCCCGGGTACAAAGAATTAATATTAAAAATTTCTAATATTTAATCAATCAATATTTTTCTCAAAATTTCTGTTTGGAGCCGAGCAGCCGTTTGATGTTAAGATTGTTGCTCTTGTTCCGTTTAATGTTGCTGTCATTCTGCTTGACTGCCCGTTTGAAAACATAAACATACATCTGTCATCGGTATAGTCCATGTAATTCATATACATTTCACCGTTAGGACCATTTGAACAACTGATTGTAGGAAAACCAGGACATCCGTAATTTTCATCGGCTTGATTGGGAGTATCAGTTACAAGATCGCTACCCGTGCAACCTGTTCCGTCATCACCCCATATATGTCTTAAGTTTATCCAGTGACCAACTTCGTGTGTTGCAGTTCTGCCTTTATTAAATGGATAAACTGCAGTACCCGTATTACCAAAATATTTATGACCTATCACTACACCGTCGGTTGCAGCAGGTCCTCCGGGAAATTGAGCATAACCCAGATATAATGCTAAATTACATACCCAGATATTCAGATACTTATTTCTATCCCAAGCATCTTTTCCGCCTCTGCTTGTATACTTTACAAAATCATTTGTGGAAAAAGATTTTTTTGTGGTTTGTGTCCTGGTGATCCCGGTTGTTGCGGCTCCGTTTGGATCGCGGGAAGCGAGACAAAAATTTATCATGCAATCTGCAACACTTGATTGAAAAACTGTAGGAACACCTGATACATCTGAGTTTAATTTTCTGAAATCCTGATTTAAGATATCTATTTGAGACTGGACTTGTGCTGTGGATATATTTTCCGCACTTGTTTTGTAGACTACATGGACAACAACAGGAATGTCTATTACAAGTCTTTCATTTTGCGGATGATTTTTTATAAAGTCCTGAATCTGTAATTCGATTTCGTTTAATCTTCTTTCATAATCGGGGTCTTCAATTTTTAATCTGTCAAAAACTTCCATAGTTTGACAATTTCTCTTGTCAGGAGTTCCTGAATTAAAATTATCCTGTGAAAATATTACTAATGGGAAAATAAGGAATAAAATGGAAAATAAATTTTTCTTCATGATTTTTATTTAAGGGTTTAAAAATATAAAAGAAATTACATTTCTTGATAATAAAAAACAACAGTTTTTATTATACTTTTTTGAAATTTGTGAAAATAATACTTCTTACTAAAGTTAATAACGAATTTTAGCAAATCTTTCACAATTTATATATAGTTAAATAATAGAATTGGTTTAATTTCTTTTTACAGGTTCGTATTTTTTATTTATGTCCACATAATTAGTATAAGGTCCGTTCCAGCTCCTGTAAAATACTTCGCTCAATTCCGAATTTATCTTTACATTTTCGATTATCAATGTAGCGTTCCGCGAATTATAAAAGTATCCCCATTCCCAATTGGAAGTGCTTATCCATGAAATAAAATTATCCGCAATGAAATATTTGCAGTGATCGACTCTTGAAAAAGGAATAAAACCTTCGCTGAATTGCGGAATAGAACTGAATTTGATTTGAACATTATTTACAGTTGATAAGTTTTTAATAAAATCAATTGCGGCATCTCTTATCGCCCAGTCTGAAAAAATAATTTTTATCTTTAATCCCCGTGAAGCAGCATCACGCAAAGCGTTATCTAATGTATCATAATAATTTTTTTCATTTTTTGCTTTTGGGGAATATGAATACATTTGAATCAACAAGCTGTCTTTAACATTATTAATTATTTTTAAAAGCTCTTCTTCTTCGGAATTCATTGTCTGAAAATTTAATTTAATCGGACTAAATGCCGGATATAAAATTATATTTCCGTACTTATTGGAATTTATCGTCACAGTGTTTGATGAATTAGAATAATTGCCATATATTTGATTTGAAAATATTTCACCACAATATTCCCAGTCTGTTGCAAACAATTCTGAAAACGAATTAGCAAGCTCTTTATTTTTTATTCTTGCTCCAAGCTCATGAATATGTATCAATGCACGCCAGTCCATATTCTGACTGCCTATAAATAAATTTTCATTATCAACTATAAAATATTTTGCATGCATTACTCCGCCGGCTATTCTTCCCATTGGAATTTTTTGAATAAAAATATTTTGAATACCCTCCAATTCATTAATTGACTTCTCCTCATTATTGTTATAAAAACTTGAATCAACAATTATCCTAACTGTTACGCCTCTTCCTGCGGCATTCTTCAGGGCATTCATAACTTGCTCGAGTGGCTTTCCTTTTTCATTTGCAAAATAAAAAGTCTCGATGTCAATTTTTTCTTTCGCATCATTAATCATCTTCAGCCAAACATCTAATGTTCTGGAAATATTCGATTGATCCAGATTAGTCTCAAGAGGAACGCTTTCAACAAGTTCAAAGTCATCCTGAGCTGAAGTCTTTAAAACAGTTAACGGGAATAACACAAAAAACAGTAAGATGAAACAGGATCTTTTCATAAATAATATGAGACCGTTTACAAAAATATTTTATTTTTAAGCTAATGTTTGCATTAATTTTTCAAGCTGTTCGGATTTAATTATCTCACTTTTCTTTTTAAAAATCTCAACAAGGTTTCTTAAAACTCTTAAAATTATTTCTTTGTCGTTTGTTTTTTTCAAATATGGGATCTTGTCAAAATCATCTTTTGTCATACCTATATTTTTAACGAAGTCTTCGGCTTCTTTTATTGAAATTATCACACCTTTATTAAAAGGGTCAATAAAAAATTCTTCATAACCGTCGGAATATTTTAATATAAAATGTCCGGGAAGATTAATACCGTAAACGGGGAGGCCTAATCGTCGTGAAATTAAAATATAAATTATACAAAGGGAAATCGGAATTCCGAGCTTCGAATCCATGACGATGTTTATATAACTGTTATCTTCTTCATAATACCTGTCAGTGTTCCCTTTGAATCCTTTTTCAAAGAAAAGATAATTGTTAATCGCATTCAAAATTCCAAGCGGGTTTGCTTTATTTAATCTTCCGCCGGTTTTTATTTGCTCAGCTTCTATATCGGTAACCATTTTATCAAGCTCATGTTTGTATTCATTTATATTCATCATAGGGTATCCATAAGATGCAATAAGAAAAATTCCTTCTTCAAGAAAATCACTCTTATTATTTAGGGAAAGAGCCTTAAACTTTTCTTCGATGTTCTCGAAATTAATTATAGAGATTATTTCGTTAGCTCTTTTTTTGACGATGAGATTTTCATCGTTAAGATATTTTTTTAAGAAGTCTGACGAACTGTCACCGTGTGAAATAAATCTGTCCTTGATGCTCGAATAAATGTTTTCATCTTCATCGTCAAGCAGCTTGATCAAATGATCAAATTCATTATTTTCGATCAAACTATTTTCCAATGTAATTTCTTTTGTGTCAATCAATTTATAAATCTCCTTTTTTTAACTTTTTAATACAACATACTGTATATGAAAAAAACTCCTGTTCAATATAAATTCATTTTTTTTAATTAACAATCTGTGTTTACGATTCTATTTTATCGAATAAATACTTTTTGAAGGAATTTTACTTAAAAAAATTAAACCTGTTACAAAAAACAATGAAAGTATTAAAGAACTCACTCTCATGCTTCCGGTCAATTGATTTATTAAGCCATAAACAAACGTTCCGATCACAATGGAAATTTTTTCAGATACGTCGTAAAAGCTAAAATATGAAGCATGGGCAGTTGTGTCATCCGGAATTATTTTTGCATATGTTGATCTGGATAGGGCCTGAATGCCTCCCATTATCAAGCCGACTAAGCCTGCAACGAGAATAAATTCTGTTGCTGTCCTTATGAAATATGCAAGTATTGAAACAGTTATCCAAAAAAATATGGAGATCATCAGCGCATATACATTTCCGATTTTCCCGGACAGAAATGAAAATAAATAGGAGCCGCCGATTGCAACAACTTGTAATACTAATATTGTCGTGATCAAAAGTTCACTTGAAAGTCCGAGTTCTTTATCTCCGAATATTGTTGCAAGGTATAATACAGTTTGAACGCCCATATTATAAAAAAAGAAAGCAAGAAGAAATGTCTTTAATAGTTTTTGTTTTTTTAGCTCATTCAAAACTTTTCTTAATTCTCTGAATCCGTTAAGAAGAAAATTGCCTTGCGGTTTCTTGTTGTAAATATTAGATGGCAGATAATAAAAAGTATATTGTGCAAATCCGAACCACCATAATCCTACTGTCAGGAAAGAGATTCGAGTTGCAAGACCGGTTGAGTTTATTCCATAAATGTCCGGAAATAGTATCATGGATAAATTAAAAATCAATAAAATTATGCTTCCCGTATATCCGAGTGCAAATCCTTTGGCGCTGACTTTATCCAGCCTGTCTTCAGTTGCTATTTCCGGAAGGTAAGCATTATAAAAAACAATGCTTCCGCTGAATCCGATGCTCGCCAGCACAAACATTATCAATGAAAATGTAATATTTTCGGAAGTAAAAAAAAATAATGCAGCGCATGAAACCGATCCGATATAACAGAATATTCTCATGAACAATTTTTTATTCCCGGAATAATCCGCGATAGAGGAAAGAACAGGACTTATTGCTGCTATTAATAAAAATGAGAAAGATAATAAATATGAGTATAAAACGGAATTTACAATTTCAAAACCAAAAAAATTTACCGTGTCATTTATTATTTGCCCGCTGCTGTCTCTTGTAGTTGTTACATTTTGATAGTAAATCGGAAAGATTGCAGAAGTGATTACAAGTGAGTATACGGAATTAGACCAATCATACAGACACCATGCATTGATTATTTTCTTATTATTCTTTTGAAAAGTCATTCAAATAAGAATCAGACTGAATTTAGGAATTTATGATGAAACCAAATATGGCGATTCTATTTTTGATGATAATGTATTTGACAGGACTAATTCTAAAAAATCTCTTTGCTTTATATCAAGTAAATAATTAAATGTATCAAAGTCATTGTTCAATGTTGTCAATACATAATTGTCTATTTTTTTTCTTTAGCAGGAGTCTTAGAAACTTTCTTCTCAATAACCTGTCTTACTTTTTCTTTCTCTTTCTTTTTGAGATTTAGCAGACCTCTGCCGGTTTTTTCAAGCTTTTTTTCCTTTGTTAATTCTTCCAGTACAGCATCGAGAATCCCATTGACAAACTTACCGCTGTTACGCGTGCAGAAATCTTTTGCTATATCGATCGCTTCATTTATCGAAACCTTTGGAGGTATCTCAGGAAAGTAAAGCATTTCTGCAATCCCCATTCTCAAAACGATCCTGTCTATCAGCCCCATTCTTTCTAATTCCCAATTTACAACCTTATCAAGAATATATGCATCGAGAAGTTTTTCATTATTTAAAACGTTATCAACAAGCTTATCCGCAAATTGAATATTTTCTTCTTCCTTGATTTCAGAAAGTAAATCTTTCTTAACTTTTTTTACCGTGTCGCCCGATATTTGCTGAGCATAAAGAACTTGCATTACTTTTATTCTTATTTCTCTTCGTTTTAGCTGTGACATTAAATGTTTAATTTTTCTTATCAAAGCTAATCAATTATATTTAAATAAAATATTCTAATTGCAAAAGATTTATATTAAGTTTTTTTTGTCCAATAATTTTTCATTAGCTCCGTTGCCCAATCCGGCTGCAATATTTTATTGGCCGGAAGGAATTCTCTCAGCACAGGTTTGATATCAATTACCGGCGTTCCGTCAACTGCATCCAGTCCGCTTACAGTTAAAACATTTTTATTTGCGCTAATTAGCCCGACAATTGTAGAACCCAGAAGATTCGGTCTCGCTTTTTTCCTTTGTGCGAAAATTCCTACCTTAGGAAATTTTTTATTTTCCCTCGGATGAGTCGCCGAAATATTCATTTTTGTTAAATCTGCAAGATGAAAGTAAAAAATTATTTCCAGATGTGAAAATTCTTCTATTCCTTTTAAGCTGTCTTCCGGTATTTTGGCACTGATAATAATTTCCGAAATCACGTCACCCCAAAAATCATCTTCGATTTTTTTTCTTGTGTTCCTTACAAATGCGATTGGCTCTATTGAATACATATATAAAAGGATTTTTTTTGACAAACCTTTTTTTAGAAATATCAATTTGTTACCCTTAAACTCAAAAGCTCAAGAAGACTTTACACGAAGGTTCACAAAGAATATTTAAACAATTTTTGCTTTGATCCAATCCTGTGTGCACCTGAGTTTCCAGTGGTAAAATTCCTAAGTAACAATCTAACTGAAGGTGTCTAAGATAAAAATTTAATAGTAAATGTTTAACGGATCGAAGTGTGCAAATGATTCGTCTGCTTCTGATATTTCTCTTAGAGGAAATCCAATTGCAGTGCATAGCTTATCCATTTTGCCCCAATAATCAAGAACCTTTGGGTCTTTGTGAGCGTCATTGGTATGCTTATCGCTCGTCCATTCGAAAATTTCCAGTATGACTTCTTTATCTTTCCGCGATCTCATTAAGATTGGCTTTCGTTCCGTAACATAACCCGCTTCAAGAAAATATTTTCTTTTGTCTTTCAGAACTTCAAATAGCTTTTCCTGATTTTCTGTTTTGCATCGGTAAGGTGCTATGACAATTGCCGGTTCCATTGTTGGATGTTATTTTCTATGCTGAAAATTTCTTTATCTAAATTAAAAATCTCCATTTCTTTTTCTGCAGGGAACTTTGCCAATAACTTTCTTTCTTCCTTCCGCTCTCTTAACTTTAATTTCTCAATCACTATTTTTGCGAATGTCAGGTTAAATTTCTGAACAGTTGTTGCATTAAGCCAGTTATCCCGGGTAGCATTTTCAAAATAGCTCGGTTCATGTTTATCCATAGTTATCTCGGTAATGAGACTTTTTATGTCATCACTTTCAAAATTGTTTATGACTTTTGTCAATTCTACTTTTCCCATATTAATATATTCATCCAAAAAATGCTCTATGATTTGTAATATTAAATTACTCTTTATATAACGAGTTTCGAGATTATTTTCAACAAAAGAAATTGCATCCTCGTCGCCTTTTATAAATAACAGCAAAAGATCTTTTTCCGGCTGATATATTTTTTCTTCCGAATTCAAACCGCTTGCTTTCTTTTCAGGAATCACAACAGAGCTTTTTGGAAATGCCCGCGTTTTATTTTCTTTTACAACTTTCTCAAGCTCGTCACGCATATCCGATTCATAAAGTGAATACATCTTGGATACTTCTTTTATATAAAGTGCCCTCTTCAATTTATCAGGAATTTTGCCAATGTAATTAATGATCTCTTTTATAAAATCAGTTTTGTCATTAACGCTCTCAAGTTTATTTTCCTTTTCATAAATTTCCGAAATAAAATTTATCACAGATTTTTTTTGAGTTACATATTTTTCAAATTCTTCTTTCCCGTATTTATTCATAAAACTGTCCGGATCCTCTCCGTCAGGAAGTGTAATTACACTCAGGTCTAAGCCCGCTTCAAGTATTATTTCTATTCCTCTCCTTGCAGCTTTGATGCCTGCAAAGTCAGAATCAAAAAGTACATAGATATTTTTTGTATAGCGTGAAATTAATTTTACCTGCTCCTCGCTCAAAGCAGTTCCGCTCGAGGCAACAACATTTTCGATTCCGTTTTTATAAAGCGAGATGAGATCCATATAACCTTCAACTAAAATCACATAGTCAAAATATCTTATTTTCTCTTTTGCAAAATTAAGTCCATATAAAATTTTGCTTTTAGTATAAATTTTTGTCTCGGGAGAATTTATATATTTGCCTCCAAGGTCATCTTCGAATAATTTCCTTCCGCCGAATCCGACTACCTTATCATTCTCGTTAAATATCGGAAACATTAATCTTCCCCTGAACCTGTCGTAAAAATTTTCATCATTTTCTTTTTTAATCAAAAGACCTGCTTTCCCTATATCGGAATTAACAAATATATTTTCTTCTGAAAAATAATTCAACAGATTATCCCAATTCTTTGATGCATATCCTATTCCGAATTTGTCGACAAGTTTTGAATCTATCTTTCTTTTATCGAGATAATTGTAAATAAATTCTTTTTCGTTACCTGATAACTTTTTAATATTACTGTGAAAATATTTTGCAGCCGTTTTATTTATCTCAAACAGTTTTGAAATTTCATTTGAAAGATCCGGATCTTTAGCATTAAATCGTAACTCTATTCCCGCTCTCTGCGCCAGCTTCTGAACGGCATCTATAAAAGTTATCTTCTCATAATTCTGAACAAATGAATAAACATTGCCGCTTGCTTTGCAGGAGAAACAATGATAAACCTGTTTTTCCTGTGAAATATGAAGTGAAGGGTTTTTGTCGGGATGAAACGGACATAGTGCCAGAAAGGACTTCCCGCGTTTCTTTACCTGTACATAGCTTGAGATAACATCAATAATATCATTCGCTTGTGCGATTTCATCAAATTTTTCCTGAGGAATTTTCATGCTTACAAAATAAATAATTTCGATTTAATATTCAGATAATATTTTTTTTAACAAGTTTATACTTCGGAGCTAAGAAGTAAAACCCGTTATAGCGATAACTGCAGGCCTGGGTATGTCATCGCCGTAATTCGGCCAGCGGCTCGTAAGTGCATCCTGTGTGAGTGAATTTTCTCCCGGATGCTGAACGGATACGAACATTGTTGACTCATCAGGAGTAAAATTTCCACCGCATAATTCAGAATCCACAGGTCCCGATGCAAAACGAAATGCTTTTGCTTTGTTTTCTCCTGAAGTCGGAATCATAAATAAAGAATTATTTTTGAACGGAGTATATCTTCCTTTATTTAATTTTGAATTTGATATGTCACATAATACCCAGAGGTTTCCTTTGCTGTCGAATGTTAGATTATCCGGACATGAAAATTCGGAATCAACTCCGCCGGTTGCAAAAACTTCCCATTCAAACTCCATACTTTCCGGATCATTGTCTTTTTCAATTAACCGGACTATGCTTCCGTCATAATCATCTTTCTTTAAATTGTTTGTGAATGAAATAAAAACCGATTTATCAATAGGATTTATTTCGATGTCTTCCGGTCTGTTACACTCGGTTCCTCCGGCAAGCTTCGATGACTTATCACAATTTATCAAAACGTCCGCCTGTGATGTAAATGAATTTTTTAGTTCGGCTCTTTTCTCATAATCCAGCAGCTGCCATTTGTTGTTTTTAAAATCCGCTGCGTACAAATCTCCTTCATCCAGAATGTCAGTATTGCTTGCACGGTTATTTTCGTCATAACTTTTACTGCTGACAAATTTATAAACACATTCATCAATCCTGTCATCCCCCATGTATGCAATAACTTTTTTATTTTTCGATATACTTATTGCAACATTTTCATGCCTGAATCTTCCGAGCGAAGTTCTCTTTTTCGGAACAGAGTTTTTATCGAAGGGATCAACTTCAACGATCCACCCATATTGCCGGATATCAAAATCTTTTTCGACATCATTCCATCTGTATTCCCAAATGTTATCAGACGCAAAATAATCCTGAAAATTTTCTTCACCGCTTAAATATGAACCCCACGGTGTAAGTCCCCCGCTGCAATTTGCAAGTGTGCCATTTGCAAATTCACCAAGACTGTTTTTTGCATTACCGCAGATTTGTATTTGCGTGTCAGCATCTATTCTTCTGTTATAATCTTTATCATCTGCAAAATTCCATTCTCCGTTTTCCTTTTTTACCCTGAAGACAGAAATTCCGACACTTCTTTTTTCTGCCTGAACTTCTTCTTTGGTTTTTATTCTCCCTTTTTTAAAATCGTCATCAGTATAATTATTTATAAAAAGCGGCGAAGGGAATTCATGATTCACGACAAGAAGTCCGTCTATAGAATTTTTCCCTCCGATAAGAAAATCAATCGGCAGATACCCGACAAAATCATTATTGAATCCGTAATAATCCAGCTCATTTATTTTATCTCCCCATTGTCTTATGACTTTATAATCAAAGCCTTCAGGCAAAATCAAACTGTCATGCATTGATGCATCAATTGATTTGAATAAAACTTCATTTGATTGAACTTTTTTTTTCTCTTCAAATAAATTAAGCTCAAAAAATTCTTTCGGAAATATTGCTCCTAAAGTCAGGAAGGCAGTAGCTTTTCCTGTTTTTTTTAAAATGTCACGACGGGAGATTTTTTGTTGGATGAGTTTTTCTAAATTGTTCATAAGTAATTGTAATTAAAAATAATCAAACTCATTTTAAAATTCCTTTGAATATTATTAAGAAATCATAAATAAATTTTCCGAATAACCTTTACAAGAAAAGCATTCAAAAAGATTTTCCCGAGGAAGCTATATAATGATTAGATATTCAGAAAGATAAATGCTTTATCGTTGAAGTAGTCGAAATATTCCTGCTGCCCACATCAAATCATATTGTTTTGATTTTGACAAATAAGAAAAGCCGGAAGAAAAATTTCCTTCCGGCTTACTTACTTAATTCTCCTGTTACTATTTTAGAATCATCATTTTCTTAGTTGAAAAAAAATCTTTTGCAATCAAACTGTAAAAGTAAACTCCACTTGCAAAATTCAAAGCATTAAAGTTAAGAGTATAATATCCTGCAGGCCGGGCATCATTAATAAGTTTAGCCACTTCTCTTCCCGATACATCATAAAGAACAATTCTGACTTTCCCTTCATAAGGAATATCATAATCAATCTTCGTTATCGGATTGAATGGATTCGGATAATTTTGTGATAAATTATAAACCGACGGAATCCCGATTTCAATGTTATAAGACAAATTGAAATATTCGTAGTTTCCATTGAAGTCGATCTGTTTCAATCTATAGTTATACTTCCCTGTATTCAATCCTCGGTCAATAAATGTATAATTATTAGAAGTTGTTGACGTTCGGTTACCTTCAACAAATCCAACCTTTCTCCAATCGTTAGATGTTTGACCATTGATGTCTGCCCTTTCTATATCAAAACCTGAGTTATTGACCTCTGAAGCCGTTGCCCAGTTAATCCGGACATCCCTTCTATTTAAAACAGTTGCTGTAAGTGCAGTCAGATCAACAGGGAGAGTAATTGAATCAAATTCATAACATCCGATAGTCGGTGCAAAAGAATTTCTTAATTCACCTAAAATGTCATTCGTTATTCCTGTAATAGGATCTGCTGCCATTTTTAAAGGTGAGAAAATAGTGGAGGGTATAAGATAGTTTGGCTCTGTCAAGGAATATATAGGATCAGCACTGATTGAATTTAAATCCTGAGGAAATGGCGTAAATAATGCACGCCAGTCAGCAAGAGTTGCATAAAATCTTGTGGGCGCGGATGATGTTCCTTTTGCACCTAATCTCATCTGAGGATTTGGTCCTAAAACAGGAGAATCGGGAAAGTAATCATTATTATCAAGTTCTGCGGATCCAAATTGGTAAGTAGAATCAGGCATCTGAATACAAGAATGTAACAATGAAGCGTTATTCGAATTTATGTTAACATAGATCGAGTTATTTTTTACTGTTGTATTTGAATCTGTGAGAGTAGCAATTCTGATTCCGCAGCTCGATTGTGTTGCAGGGACTGTTCCCTGGGGATCGATATCGCCAGCCATGTAAATGGAATTGTAAACTATAAGGTCTCCGCTATTATTACCGTTATGTCCTATGCCTATTCCGGCATCACCGAGAATTCCATTTGCCCTGATATTATAAATCTCATTGTTTGCAATCAGATTATTTGTGTTCACACCCGAACGAGTGGTTGCACAGAGTATTCCAACTGCGGAGAAAGTTCTCTCCTCAAGAATATTATTAATTTTATTTTTTGTAACCGTATAATTTCCGCCTGTCGTAAAGCTGGGAGTTGATGCCCATGAATTTCCTCCTACACCAATGCCACCCCTGTCACCGCCGGTAAGACCTTGAGAAAAAGGTCCGCCCACATACTGAACTATATTTTCTGAAATTGTACAGTTGTTCTGAAATTGTGTAAATATTCCCCACCTTCCTATTTGATCAGGACCGTGTGAAGAAGGTCCGATAATGTTTCCGGATATTACATTGCTGTCATTCGGATTTGCGGCACCGCCACCAATAATTGCGATACCATACATACATTTTGTAATTATGTTTCCTATAAATTTATTATTGTTGTTATTCCTTCCCTGAGATGAAAGTGAAATTGTAGGTCCGCCGACGAAAATACCAAATGATTGATTGGAACCTGCAGAATCTGTATTAATGCCACATGAAATCCGGCAGTTCATTACAGTGTTATTATTTGAACCTAAGCTGTCTGAAGAACTTGTGCTATCTGAAGAAGAAAACAATATAACAGCTGAATTATGGATACTAGATTTATTTTTTAACCAAAAACCTTTGCCAAGACCTCCGTCAATGGTAAAGTTTCTAACCCCATATAATTCAAAGATCGCACTATCATTACCTGTAATAAATATTATTGGAAGATCCGGTCGTCCGGGAACAATTTTTATAGAATTATAACATGCTCTGTATAATTTTCCTGGTCTTTCTAATATAAGGCTATCCAATACAGTTACTATTATATCTCCGCAATGTATTCCTGCATTTATTGAATCCAACGCTTGCTCTAATGAAGAATAGCATCTATTTGGATTATTGACTTCTACACGACATTGAGCATTAGCCTTAAAATTAAAGCTTAGTAAGAGAAATGTGATAAAAAGAAAAATTAGATTTTTCATATTTGTTCTTTTTCAGTTAATTAAAAAGTATTTTAAAGGAAAAAAATTATTGTTCTGAAATTGTTCGTAGTTTTTTAATCTCATCAACACAATATGTTCCTTTCAAAAATTACAATTGTTCACAATTCTGATACCGTTAGTAGAAAATTGCTTTCCGAAAGATAAAAATAATAATTCTAAAAAAAAACATATTATCGGTTAAAAAGGATCACCCGGATTGCCTCATAAAAAAGGTAACCATAGCTAGGGTAAAAAAAGAGTCGTTGCCTCATTAAAAATGTAACCGTAATATTTAGTAAAAAATGGTTACAATAATGAGTAAAAAATCGCGCACGGAATATTTAATATCGATAAAGAAGAGATATGAATCTTCGGGGAAATTAGAAAAGAAAACAATACTAAATGAATTTTGAATTTGCTGTGGTTACAACAGAAAATATGCAATACGAATATTAACTTCGTATGAAATCCCTGCATCATCTTAAATTAATTCCCCAGGTTTGTTATGGTTTAGTCGCCATTGTCATTATTCCAAAAAGTTTGATGATACATTTGAATGAACTAAATCTTTCGAGCAAACTTTTGGTCACCAACAACAAGTTAAGCAAGGGCGAAGAAAAATTGTTATGTAGGCTATATGTTAAAAACTATCAGTTAATTGCACCGGAGTTATTTTACTCACAAAATTGGATGCATTATTATCTGCAATTGATAGATCATTTAAGTCAATAAAATTATCTCCGTTTAAATCTGTTTTAATATATCCTGCCACAAAATTAAACGCATCATTATCGATAAGACTTAGATCAGAAAGATCTACAGTGCCGTCCTGATTTACATCGCCGCTATAAATAGTATACTTACCTTCTTTTAAAATAAGATTATTCCCATATGCCTTATCAGCTGATGTCGTAAAATTATAACTCAATGTACCGCCTGCAGTGAATGATTGTGGAAGCTTGCTCCATGTCTCAATCGAGTTTCTGTGAGTAACAACAATATAATAAGAACCGCTGCCTGCATTGGTAAATGTCAAAATACCATTTCCCAAATTATTTAATTTTACTTTAGCGGAATCAACAAATGAGAACGGACTGACGGCACTTCGCAGGTAAACTCTCACAGTATCACTCACCATTATAACACCATTCCAGAAGCCCTCAATAATTGTTGTCAGGTCAAGAGTAATTGGGGCTGCAGAAACATTTATTACTCCTACCATCCCGATGTCTGCATGAGGCAGGCATATATAATTATATGTACCTGCAACTGTAACAATATATCTATAAGATGGAATCGTTGAACTTAATGGAGCATCCCACGGAGCAGCACCTGCAGGTCGCGAAGTGAGAGGAGAACCATCGCATGTAGTCGTATGACTTCCGTTTATCCATATCCAACGAATGGTATCTCCTACAAATGCAGATATGGTAGAAGGTGAGAAAAAGTTACTTTGAGCTGTAATATTTCTAGTTGTTGAATATGAATTTGAACAATAGAAAATTACCATAAATAGAATAATGAGAAGAATTTTTAGCAGTCTGTGCATTTCTTTTTTTTTATTTTTTATAAATGTTTTTAATAAAATATTTATTTGAAATAAATGGCTTTAAACCTTAAAGATTAATGAATTTATTATAAAAAATGATTTGGTATGAACTTTAATCAAGATAGAAACGGATAATCTTGTTTACCGGTTTTGAAAGCTCTTTTTATTTAAAGTTTAATAACTTTTTCTTTAAAAAAATTTTGACGTTAACATACGAGGTATTGTATTTAATTACAACTGATTTAAGCTGCTTTTACATTTGGATAATTTTGGATAAATTTCTCATTTTTTGTTTTACATAATCTGATATAAAATTGTTTTTAACTTTTCGTTAAACCTTACCGCAGAAAGAACAGGCATATACATAGCTCTACGAATATTCACGCCGTCGGTAAAGAACACAATTCTAAACATATTATATTGTATGTATATATACATACAATATAATAGGCAGGAATTATAGGATCAGGTCTTCTTGACAGTCAAAACAAATTCAGTCCCATTGTCAGAAGATTTGCAATGAAATTCATCTACTAAAGACTTAATAATAAAAATCCCTCTGCCGCTTTCCTTTAAAATATTTTCATCCGAAGTCGGGTCCGGAAGCGTATCTACATTGAATCCTTTCCCTTCATCTTTAATTCGCACAGTCAAAATCACTTCGTTATAATTTATACTGGTATAAACTTTTTTATTCTCATTTTCTTTATTTCCATGAACGATGGCATTTATCAAAGCTTCCGAGCAGGCTATGTGGAGATTTATAAATTTTTCCATATCAAGTTTAAAATCTTTATTTGCATGTTCAAGAAGCTCTTCGAACTTTCTAACTTCACTGCGGCTGCTTTTCAGAATTAAAGATAAAGTTTTCAAAGTGATTATTTTAATTTAACATACGAATTAGATTGAATTTGGTTTTTCACATATTCCACATAATGTTCAATTGTAAATATATGGCAGAATTATCCTGTGTCGGATTATCATACTTGATGTAATCCAGCCCTCCCGTAAAGTTAATAATTGAATTATTATTAAAATATAAAATAATTTTCCCGACCGGCCCGAAGGATCTGTAAGTATTTACTAATTGTTTTACCGTATTCTCATACTGGAATCTCTGCTGCTGAAAATATTTATACCCGATACTGAAATTTATAAAATAATTATAAAAATAGCTTATGTAAGGAGTATACAGCTGGTCAACATAATAAGCTATCGGTTTTACGGAAAAATTATTGTTATTAAACTGACCTTGTTCGTAAAGCTTCAATTCACCGATAAAGTCGAGGGAAAAATCCCTTGTGAAATTATAAGATGTCGAATCTCTTATATTCAGTTGCCTGTAAGAAAAGCTTTGAATCTGTGAGACAATATCTTCATAATCATATACCGTATAATTGGCAAGCACCTGAAAAAAATTTTTAGTAGTAAGCTGGCTAACCGGCGATAATGTTGATTGTGAAGTAAGTTTATAAATTTTGTTTTTATAATTATTAGCACTTCTTTGTGAAAAAATATAACTTAGTCTCGATAGTATCACATCAAATCTTGTCTGAACATCGAAGTTAATCAGGTTATCATAAATATGATATCCCGATATAATAATTTCCGGCTCGTCCCGGTCGTCGAAGTTTTGATCAAAGTCAGTATCATACCGGAGCAATGAAGATGAACCGGAAAATCCAAATGAATTTGTATTTGATAAAAAATAAAGTGCTTCCAAAAGCAGTGAGGTCCTCCTGCTGTTGTTATTTTTATTTTTCTCGGCTCTTTCAAGCTCAATGATCTGCGATGGAGTGAGCCCTGCAGGATTGATAAGAGAATGATTCTCAGACCTTTCATTATAGAATAATTTTATTTGAGATAAAATTTTATTCCAGTTGTAGCTTAAGCCGCAGTTAAGCTCAAGGTTATTTTCAAGTATCTTTGTATCATAAACGTTTTCGAAAAGAATGTTTGAAGATGATGCACGGTATTTGAATTCCTTTTTGACATTTCTATTTACAAAAAATCCCCCGAGTGAAACAATCAACTCGTTGGTTAAGGAATAGTTCAAATTATCTCCAAGCTCGAGGTAAGTTTCATTCCGGCTTTCTATATTATTTTTTACATTATATTGATTTATTACGCTTGCAGTAGCCGGGAAATAAAAATCATTCCGCAGATTATAAAACCGTATAGTGCTGTTGTTGTCGGCTTGTTGTGTGAATCTTTTATAAATACCTCCGTTGATTTCGTAATTATGATTTTGCTTCTGCATTAGGTTTTCATAAAATAAAATAAGCTTTCCGTTTGTAAGATAATCGGAGAATAAATAATTGTTTGCACTTGCTGTAAAAATACCGCTGAAGCCCATATTGAATTCCCCGATCTGGTCTTCAGTTTTTATACCAAGACGTGAATTTAAAAATACACTTTCATTTAACGCGTAATTTAAATTTGTAAAAAAATAATTGCTGTTGTTTTTGTTTGTCTTTATATTTTTATCATCTGTAAAAAATTTATTCTGAAAGCCGACTCCGGCATCAAGGTTCTCTTTTAAATTATAAAAAAGTAACAATTGAAAATTATTGTAATCCCTGAAAAAATTTTGTCCAAGCTTTGAAACATTGGATAAATAATAATTACCAACAGATACTCCGAAATTATCAAAAGTGCTTGTGTAATTTGCAATAGAGTTCAGGTTGGCAACATTAACGTCATTGTATAAATTTGTCTGGAGGAAATTTCCGGTGAAAACAGTATCAGTCGATACAGGGCTTATTTGCGGCAATGCAAAATTAGTAAAAATAAAAATTAAAGCAACGGTTTTAATCAAATAAACTCTCATAAGAATGTTTCTTTAATTCGGTATTAACATTCAGATTGCGAAAAAGATTTTCCAGTCCGCAGTAGTTATCCGACTTTTTTAAATCTTCCGTCTTCATATCCAAAACGATTTTCCCCTTGTCGAGGAGTATAATTTTTGAAGAAACTTTTTCGATTGTATTCAAAAGATGTGAACAATAAAAAATGGTTTTGTTTTTTGAAACAAGATAAGTAACAAGATCCTGAAAGATAAAAATTGAATTTGCATCCAGTCCGTTCAGCGGCTCATCGAAAAAAATAATTTCGGGATTATGGAGAAGTGCGGAAGCAATTAATATTTTCTGCCTGTTTCCTTTGGAAACAGTACCGATTGATTCATTAAGCAATTCTTTAAACTCCAATAGTTCTGCAAAGTTACCAATTCTTCTTTTCATTAATGAAGGATCCAGGTTCCTGATTGTTCCGATAAATTCAAGATATTCTTCAGATGAAAGCGAATTAAATAAATTTGCAGTCTCCGGAACATACCCTACAATTTTTTTTACTTCGAACGGATCCTTCTTTAAGTTAATTCCATTTACTTCAACTTCGCCGTTATCAAAATCCAAAACTCCTATTAGAATCTTTACCGTTGTTGACTTTCCCGAGCCGTTAGTCCCTATGTATCCGCAGATTTCTCCTTTGCTTATCTCAAAAGAAATATTATCGAGCGCCGTAAATTCGGGAGAATATTTTTTTGTCAGATTCTTTACCGATACCATAAATTGTTTTGTAAATAAAACAATTCTTTCTTCACATAACAAGTAAAAAATGTGTAGCAATAATTTTGCCTAACTACACGACAAAACTGAACGCGCCTGCTTTCCCCCTGACTGCGAGGCAGGCGTTATCAGCGTTCTAAAGTTTTGTCGTTGTACATAGTGATTTTTTCCACCACATTGCCGGCTCTTCGATGATATTGCTTAAATGAAGTAATCGGTATGCGAACAGAAATATAAACGGCAGGAAGAAGTAAAAATTTTTTTTTGAAAAAAACTTCATATCATCTTTACTGATATTTTCTTTCACTGAGTATTCCTTTTGTAAAGAAAACGATTCTCACCTGACATAACAAGTAAAAAATTTAGATTTAGATTTGAATGATTGCAATAGTGATATTCTTACAATTAATAGTTATTTTTGTAATAATATTTTTTTAACATAAAAATTAATATGAATAATGACCCTGCGTATGAAGAAGCCAGAAAAAAAGTAAAAGCTTTGAAAGGTTTTTACACAAATCTTTTCGCCTACATTATTGTGATTATTTTTCTTGCAATTCTTAATTTGCTTACATCTCCGGATCGTCTTTGGTTTTTGTGGGTCGTGTTTGGATGGGGAATTGGTCTTGCATTCCAGGCATATTCCGTCTTCGGCAACAAATCAGCGTTAGGATCCCAATGGGAAGAGAAAAAAATTAAAGAGTATATGGATAAAAATAAATCTTAATATTCAATTAGTAAAAATTTCATTAAAAAATATTTTCATTGCCTGCCATGATCTCTTATCGGCATTCTCGTTATAAGCCGATCCTTTTGAAACATCGCTTCCGGCACTAGGCATTGTAAAAGAATGAACTGCTCCGCTGTATTCGGTTAATACATAATCTACATTTCCGCCTTCCATTTCTTTTTTAAATGCAATGACATCTTCATCAGGAACGTTAGGATCTATCGCACCGTGCTGAACAAGAACACGGCATTTAACATTTTTTGCATCGTCCGGATTTGAGGATTTCAAACTTCCGTGAAAGCTTACTACACCTTTAATACCGGCACCGCTGCGGGCAAGCTCGAGTACGCCGCCGCCGCCGAAACAATATCCGATTGCAGCAATATTATTTATATCAACAAGCGGCTGCATTTTTAATTCATTGAGACCTGCAGTTAATCTTTCCCTGTAAAGATTTACATCTTTATAAAATTTCCCTGCCTCCTGTCCGGCTTCCTGCGGTGAGGAAGGTCTTACACCTTTCCCGTAAATATCAACTGCAAAAGCAAAATAGCCGAGCTCTGCCAATTGTCTTGCTCTCAACATTTCATAATCTGTTAATCCTTTCCATTGATGAACGATCAAAACCCCCGGGCGCTTATTTTCATTGGTGTTATCATAAGTAATGTATCCCTGAAGCGTGACATCACCGATTTTATATTCTACATCTTTAGTAACAATCTCAGATTTTGCATTCATAATTAGAACAGAAAATAAAATTAACGTGAGAACGATTTTCATAAAGACTCCTTTCTATTTTAGTTTTTTCAAATATAATTTAAATAAAAAAAACTTTTAATGTAAAAATGCATAGTCATTTAGTAAAAAGTGTCAGAGACTGAAGTTTAAAAAAAAAATAAACTTAAAGTAAATCCCTTCCCCGCCTGCGGCGCCCCTGCCATCCTCTTTGATTTGTGTGCCTCAAAACAAATATAAAAGATTTAACCGCCAAGACACCAAGGCACAAAGAGTTCTATTCTCACAACATTTTGGTTCTATGTGACTTACTGTGGAATTTAATTTCAATATACACCCTTATTAATATTTACAATCGCTATCTTTTCCTATCTGTCATTTTCTCGTGTTCCTTAGCGGGGGTAGCCTCTGGGTCATCCAATCATAAGCAACTCTGTCAAAACGTTTTTTAAATTTTAGATATAAGTTTTTGATTTAAATCCGCTTTCTTTTGAAAGAGCAAAAGAAAGCTTGGCAAAGAAAACTCTCCCGTTGGTGAAAAATTGCCGGAAATTATTTCACAATGGCTGCAAAAATTTCAACTCCTCAGCCGGTAGAAGAGCACTACCGGGCTCTCAGACAGGAAATTTATGCTTTAGCCATTGCTCATAATTTCTTTTCGGCAATTTTTCACAGGCGGGTCTGTTTTTTAAATTTAGATTTTTGTTGCGATTTTGATTTAAATTAAAATCAAAAATTTTACTTACAAAATTATTTTGGACAGTATTGAATCATTTCTCTGACTATTCCACTATATTTCACATAGACCCAACATTTTTCTTTGTGTCTTTGAGTCTTTGAGGTAAAAAAAAGTTTTGAGACTCACTCTTATGAAGAAGGGTTGGGTGGCCATTGCAAACGGGGACGGCTAGTTTCGAAATAAAGATAAGATGTTAAAAAAATATATGTGTGAATATTACCGTTAATTATGAAAAGATTGTAATTATATTTGCCAAACTAAAATAATGGATTACGATACAAAAGAATTTCAGATAAATGAACCTGACGAGGACAAGAAAGAAAGAATTAAAATACTGTCATCCTTATTCTTTAGCGGGTGCTTCGTTCTAATTTTATGGATTATATATTTTATTGAATGGTCGGTACAGGCGGATTTTTCGTCATACGGAGTTTTACCGAGGAAAACAGCGGGATTAACCGGTATTCTTACAGCTCCTCTCATACATGCAAACCTGTCTCACTTGTTTTCAAATTCAACGACTCTATTTTTATTGCTATTCGGAATATTATATTTTTACAGGAGCTCAGCAATAACAGTCTTTTTTATTATTTACATTTTTGACGGGATACTCGTCTGGCTTTTTGCAAGGGACTCATATCACATCGGTGCAAGCGGGCTCGTATATGGATTTGCGGGCTTTTTATTTTTCAGCGGACTTTTCCGGAAAGATAAAAGATCAATTGCACTTTCTTTGCTGATAGTTTTTCTTTACGGTGGGATGGTTTGGGGCGTTCTGCCAACCGATCCGAAAATATCTTTTGAATCCCATTTATTCGGAGCAGTAGTCGGAATAGTCTGCGCTTTTATTTTCAGAAAGAATGATCCGCCGCCGAAATATGAATGGGAAGAAGAAGACGATAATGAATATGACGACGGAAAAAATCCTGATGAAGTAATAATTGAAGATGATGCCGAGCCCGAAGACTTTAGAAGAAATTAAATATATTTGAACCAAAAAAAATATTTTTTAAAATGACAAAAACAGTTTTAATAACAGGAGCTACAACCGGTATCGGGTACGAGCTGTCAAAGCTTTTTGCAAAAGATAAATACGATTTGATAATCACTGCAAGAAGCGAATCAAAGCTTAAGGAAGTTTCAGAAAAATTGAGTAAAGAATTTAGTGTTAATGTAAAATTTATTACAAAAGATTTAGCAAAGTCCGGAGCAGCAAAAGAATTATATGAAGAAGTAAAAAATGAAAAAAAAAATATTGATATAGATATTTTAGTGAACAATGCCGGATTCGGTACTCACGGTTCGTTTGGCGGATCCGATCCGGACACTGACCTGGAAATGATTCAGCTAAACGTCACTTCACTTGTAGCTCTTACAAAATTTTTTTTAAACGATATGATAAAAATTAATTCAGGAAAGATTATGAATGTTGCCTCCACTGCTGCATTTCAGCCCGGTCCTATGATGGCAATTTATTATGCTACGAAGTCATTTGTGCTTTCATTTTCTGAAGCAATAGACGAAGAGCTGTCGGATACCAAAATTAGTGTGACGGCATTTTGTCCCGGTCCTACTAAAACTGAATTTCAGGTAAGGGCAGGAATCAAAAATACAAAATTAGTAAATAAAGGTTTTTCATCAATGATGTCGGCTGAAGAAGCAGCAAGAGCCGGCTATCATGGTTTGATGAAAGGAAAGAGAATCGTAATTCCCGGACTGATGAATAAGGTGTTTCCTCAATTGATCAGATTTTCACCGAGAAATTTAGTTACAAAGGCAGTAAGGTTTATTCATAAGGAATAATCCTTATCTAGAATATTAAATAATTTTGGCAATGAGTAAGATGAGCTGATGCTCAAAGTCTTTGTCAAGTGGGATTTGAAAAATATAACAACGGATTATATAATTACCAGCCCTTTTTTTTCCTAAGTACTTCGATATGCGCAAAATGATGTTTGCCATGCCATGAAGACATACCGGTAATTTCATCCAGAGAAAATTCTTTTCCATGCTCGGGGTGAAAAAAACTTTTCTCAAAATCTTTTTTATTCATGGATTTTAATAAATTGATCCAGCGTTCGTGAAGGAAATCAAGCAGATTAAGAGATACATCCACAGACGTTGTTTTATAATCTCCGAGCTGAGCCCACTTGTCTTCGAAGTAAGGTTTGATTGTCGGAGTGTCTTCGGTCAGAGCAAGCTTGAATCTTATTAATGCATTCATGTGGCTGTCGGCAATATGGTGAATGACTTGTTTTACAGTCCATCCTTTTGGTCTGTAATGAGTATTCAATTGTTCTTCGGATAAATTTGACACCAGGCTTCTTAACTTACCGGGAAGGTTTTCAATATCTGAAATATAATTTTGCAGATCCTCTCCCGATATCGGATCGGGAGGAATAAAATGTCCTATGGGATATTTTAATTTTTCTAATTCCTTGTTTTCCATAATATATATTTGAAAATTAATTTATTATTTGACAGCAACATATATATCAACTTCCGGCTCGGGTAAATTATACTTCTCCGAATAAATTTCAAAATCTCCGATATAACTTCTTTCAAGTTTTGAATTCCAGATATTTTGCCATGTCTCAACTATTTTATCCGGCATCTTTCCTTTGGCTGTAAATACTGCAAACTTTGAAGGCGGAATAATTTCAGAAACCATTCCTTCAGGAACATCACTAAAATCATTTACCTTGCAGCCAATAACTATAGTATATGGCTTTGTATAATCCGACTCATAGCCAGTGTATAATGACAAAACGTCTTCATTAATTTTATTCCGAATTTTACCTTTTATGTTTTCCGAATAAAATTTCTGCCATAATTCAGGAATGTCAGTTTGAGCAGTGTCGTTGCTTGTCCGTGTCTGAATTCCGATTAATTTAATCTCTTCGAGAGAAGTTATTTTGTGTTCCAAAGATATTTATATGTTTTGAGTTAGTTATTTTAGTTACTTAAGTTGACCGCCTTAATCTTTAAAGTTCATTTTCGCCACAAATTTCACGAATTTACACAAATTATTTATTATTTTATTTTTTAAAATTCATGAAAATTCGTGTAATTAGTGGTAAATTTTTTGCTCTTAATAAAGAACGGTCAACTTCAGTTATTTACTCAAGTTGGCTGCTTCATCTTTATAGCTTTTTTCGCAAAACAAATCATACTAACTGTTCTATTAATATTAATTTAATTTGTGCTAATTCGCCCGCCTGACCTGACACATAGTTCATGTATAAGTTACGGGCAGGTGAAATTCGTGGCAATCTTTGTCGAAGCCTCAAAACGCAACCTTAATGTAGAATGATAAGACCATCCTTCGACTATCCAGTTTTCCTTGGCAATTATTTCATTTAATTTTTTTCTAAAAATATCTTCATCAACTCTAATCTAGCCAGGATTATAAGTCATCTTATCAAGATGAGTAACTTCAAGATTCAAAATCTTTCCAAGCTTTTCCCCGAGAGTAGATTTGCCTGTTCCGCCATTGCCTATGATGAGGATACGCTTCAATTAATGACAAATTATAAATTATAAACCCAGATTTTTCATTAGGAATTAGTTATGAATAAGAAAATGGCCACCTGAATTGATTAGATTGAGCCCACAATCCTTTAAACCATTCTCGTCTTTTCATTACTAATGATAGTTTAAGAATGTT
>JALYRX010000076.1 GCA_030855105.1 Bacteroidota bacterium
TTAATAGTTAATAGTTAATAGTTAATAGTTAATAGTTAATAGTTAATAGTTAATAGTTAATAGTTAATAGTTAATAGTTAATAGTTAATAGTTAATAGTTAATAGTTAATAGTTAATAGTTAATAGTTAATAGTCATGTTGATACTCAATACTCAATACTCAATACACAATGCCTAATACACAATGCCTAATACATAATACTTAATACTCAATACTTAAATATCATGAATCAAAAAGTAATCTGGGTAACGGGAGCATCGACCGGAATCGGGAGGGAGATTGCAAATGAATTCTCAAAAGCAGGACACATTGTAGTTGTGTCCGCACGCAGAAAATCAAGATTGGTAAGAATAGTCAGCGAAATAAAATTCGCAGAAAGAGAAGCTTCCGCATTTGTTTGCAATGTAATGTCAGAAAGGAGTATACAGATCACGTCAAAGCGTATCAGGGAAAAATACGGTACGATAGATGCGTTAATAAATAATGCGGGTGCAACTGTTTTCAAATCATTCCTGGAAACAAAAACTTTTGATTATGACAATGTTATTAACACAAATTTACGCGGGGCATTTTTGTGTATGAAGTTCGTACTACCTCAAATGATCAAGAATAAAAAAGGACACATAATTAATATTCTTTCTGTAGCCGCAGATACAGCGTTCGAGAATAGTTCTGTTTATGCAGCTTCCAAAGCAGGCTTGCTTGCAATGAGTAATTGTGTAAGAGAGGAAGTAAGAAGATACAATATAAAGGTGAGCAACATACTTCCGGGAGCAGTTGAAACAGCAATGTGGGATAGCCGTACAAGGCAGCGATATAAAAACCGGATGATGTCACCTAATGATATTGCAAAAATTGTTCTCGATATTTATGAACAGCCGAGAAAGGTAATGATTGAAGATGTAACGGTAAGACCGATTAAAGGAGATATTTGATTTACCATTAACTAAAATTTAAGTTAATTACCTTCTTTATAATTTCTCACTTTTATTTATTTTTCTAAAAATAAATACCCAACTGACTTCCGGACAAAAAAACAAGAAACAAATAAAATTTTTTTTCGTCTTATTAATGAAACAGATTTGATTCATTTTTATTCCCATGCATTTCCAATTTAAAATTTAATATAAGACATGAGTAAAACAGAGGCGCAAGTTTTGATGGAAGTCTACGAAAACGTCCGGGGACTTTCAAAAATGTTTATCACTCCTTTAATAGACATTGACATAGATCATAGATTGGAAATTAATGATACAAAGTTTAACAGTGCATACTGGATAATAGCTCACCTTGTCTGGACCGAACATTTTTTATTGGTGCAGGGAGTCGGCGGTGAGGATATGAATATTCCATGGCTTGAAGAATATAGCTTTGGAACAAATCCGGATGAAGTAAAAACAAAACCTCCTTATGAAGAAGTTTTAAAAAAACTTGATGAAGTTCATCAAAAAGCAGTGGAAATTGTAAAAGGTTTAAGTGATGTTCAGCTGGATGAGGAAAATCATGTTAATGCTTCATTCGGTGGATTAAAAAATAAGCGGAATGTAATAATTCATGCAATCAGGCACGAACCAATGCATATAGGTCAATTAACCTGGATTTTAAAGTCAAATGGACTAAAATTCGCTTAAGATTTTTATAAATCATTGATTTTAAAAAAACCTGGCAGATATTATCAAAAACTCCGTAGAAATTGTCAATAATTTGTGATTATTAGTGTTTTTTGTTAAAAATCTATTGATTGATTTTATGCCTGTAAATAAGTATTTTAACCTGCATTTCAAAATTTAAACAATTATTCAAGAAAGTATATTCAGATGGCAACAACATCCGATTTAAAATCAGGAGTTATAATAAATTTTAATAACGATTTACACTCTGTAGTGTCAGTAGAGCACAGGACACCGGGAAATTTAAGGGCATTTTATCAGGTAAAGTTAAAAAATCTTAAAAATGGTAAGACCATTGAAAATCGATTCCGTTCAGGTGAGGAAGTTAAAATAGAAAGATTAGATTCGGTAAATTATCAATTTTTATATAAGGATGGGGAAAGTTTTGTTTTTATGGATAATGATACTTATGACCAGATCAATATTTCAAATAACCTTATTGATAAAGAGGGAAATTTTTTGAAAGAAGGTGAGGTTGTTCAGATACTTTTTCATGATTCAAAGGTATTGTCAATTGAAATGCCTCCTCATGTATACTTAAAAGTTAGTTATGCACCGCCCGGACTCAAGGGTGATACGGCAACAGGTGCGACTAAACCTGTTACTCTGGAAACCGGAGCGACAATAAATGCTCCATTATTTATAAATGAAGGAGATGTCCTTAGAGTGGATACCAGGACCGGAGAGTATATAGAAAGATTGAAAGCATAATTCGGGTATCAAAATTATCAAACACAATTTTATGAAAATGGATTTAAATTATTTAAAAAAGCTCATCAGGATTCTCGATACAAGTAACGTTGCCGAGATAGAGATTGAAGAAGAAGGAACAAGAATAAAATTATCAAAGCCAAAACCAAAAATTTCAGCTAATTTATCCCCTACTAATATAACTCCATTTCAAAATCCAATTTCTTCAGACAATATTTTTCCGGACAAATCAAAAGAAGGTATAAAAGCGGAAATATTAAAAGTAGAAATTCCTAAAAGTGAAAATGTTTATGAGGTAAAATCACCGATGGTTGGGACTTTTTACCGAGCGCCGTCACCGGAAGCTGACTCGTATGTAAGTGTTGGAAGCCAGGTTTCTGACGGTTCTGTTTTATGTATTATTGAAGCAATGAAATTGATGAATGAAATTGAATCGGAAGTTTCAGGCAGAATATTACAGATATTAGTTGAAAACGGTCAGCCTGTAGAATATAACCAGCCCTTATTCTTAATTGAGAAGAGTTAAATATCTAAAAATCAAATTCTATAAAATTTCCGAATGATAAAAAAATTGCTCATTGCAAACAGAGGTGAGATTGCGTTAAGGATAATCCGGACTTGCAGGGAAATGGGAATCAAAACTGTCGCAGTATATTCGGATGCAGATAAAGATTCTCTTCATGTCAGATTTGCAGATGAAGCAGTGTGCATTGGAGCCCCGGTATCCAAAGAAAGCTATCTTAATATTCCCAGGATTCTTTCAGCTGCGGCAATAACAAATGCAGATGCAATTCATCCCGGATACGGTTTCTTAGCCGAGAATGCTGAGTTTGCAGAAATTTGTATTGACTCGAATCTCAATTTCATTGGTCCCCTACCTGAGATGATCACTTCAATGGGAAATAAATCTTTTGCAAAGGATACAATGAGAGCCGCCGGAGTTCCTGTCGTGCCCGGGAGTGACGGAGTTGTTAAAGATCTGGAGGAAGCCAGAGAGCTGGCAATAAAAATCGGATTGCCTGTTATGATAAAAGCATCAGCAGGCGGAGGCGGAAAAGGAATGAGGATAGTACGTGAAGAAAATCAATTGGAAAATGCTTACATAACTGCAAAAGCCGAAGCTGCAAATTCATTTGGAAATGATGACATATATATAGAAAAATTTGTTGATAAGCCAAGGCATATTGAGATTCAGCTCCTTGGAGATAAATTCGGGAACATCATTACTCTCGGAGAAAGGGATTGCTCTATACAGAGAAGACATCAGAAACTACTTGAAGAATCCCCTTCCCTGTTTATAAATGATACTGTCAGAAACGAAATGGCAAAAGCTGCCATACTCGGAGCTAAGTCTGTAAATTATTTAGGAGCCGGGACTATTGAATTCTTAGTTGACAAGGACAGAAATTTTTATTTTATGGAAATGAATACCCGTATTCAGGTTGAACATCCTGTAACGGAAGAGATCACAGAAACTGATCTTATCAGGGAGCAGATTCGTATAGCAAACGGAGAGAAGTTAAGCAAGAAAAAAATTAAGATGTCTGGTCATTCGATCGAATGCAGAATCAATGCTGAAGATCCCGAAAATAATTTCAGACCTTCACCGGGATTGGTCACGGCATTCAACCAGCCGGGAGGAAATGGTGTTAGAGTAGATACACATTGTTATACCGGATACAGAATTCCACCGTATTACGATTCGATGATAGGAAAATTAATTACATATGCCCCGACAAGGAATGAAGCTATAAGAAAAATGTCTCGTGCACTTGATGAATTTATTGTAGAAGGAATTAAGACAACAATTCCATTTCACCAGATGATAATGCAGAATGAAAAATTTCTTACTAATGACTATGATACCGGATTTATTGATAGTTTAAAATAAAGTGTGCAACAGTAAAATTTGATTAAGGAAATGATCGCGTTGATTTTTACTTTTTATTAGAAAGCAAAAAAGAAATTTTTATATTATGTTTGTCAAATGTAATCATCTCAGGAGATGAGTAATTTTAAATTTTAGGAATGCCAAAAATTATAAGAATAAAAAGATTAATATTAATTACATTTGCAGTATTCATCTGCTCGTGTTCACTTGCAGCCGGTTTCCGCAATATTGAGCCAGCTGTTCAAGCTCCGGACAGTAATAAAAAAACGAGTGCCGGAAATGTGCAAAAAGATACTACAGCTAATACTCCGTCCAATCTTCCAATTGATACATCATCTATAATAACACCTGAGCAGACAGTCGTTCCTATTGACACTGCAAAAAAGACAGATACTACATTGCTCGAACCTGTTTCAGAAAATACTCTTACAAATACAAAATTATCTATTTACATTTTATTATCCGTTATTGGATTAGGATTATTCTTTTTTATTTTTGTAATCAATCTTTTCAAGACATTCCACAAAAAAAAGTCTACCCGCCAATCTTTACTATTGAGCTGGAACTTATTTTTCATAGTAACGATTATATGGATTTTTATTATATGGGGACTCGTAGCAGGGTTTTGGACTTCTGCTTCCTTTATGATTGTTGTGATTTTTCTATTTATAATAAGTTTGATAATGACTATAATAGCAATCAAATCTAAGTAAAATTACAGTATTTTTTATTTAATTTTAAAATATCGTATGATAATTCTATCATTATGAAAAAATATTATGCATTAATTTTAGGTGCATCGAGCGGTTTCGGAAAAGCTATATCATTAGCTTTGGCAAAAGATGGTGTTAATGTTTTAGGTGTTCACCTTGACAGGGCAACAACAAAACCTGATGTTGATAAATTAGTCTCGGATATCAAAACATTTGGAGTCGATGCACATTTTTTTAATGCGAATGCAGCTGATGCACAAAACAGAGAAGATATTATAAAGGAAATTGAAAAAAAAATTTCAGAAGAAGAGGATTCAACTATAAGAATTCTAGTTCATTCTCTTGCATTTGGGACATTGAAACCTTTCATTTCAGAAACTCCTGAAGATTCTATAAACAAAAAACAGATTGAAATGACATTGGATGTTATGGCTAACAGTTTAATTTACTGGACTCAGGAAATTATAAATAAAAAATTAATGGAACGGGGTGGGAAAATTTATGGCATGACTTCTTCCGGAGGGCAGAAGCAAATTGAATATTACGGAGCAGTATCTGCAGCTAAAGCATGTCTTGAATCATATATAAGACAACTTGCCATGGAACTTGGATCCAAGGGAATTTCTGCAAACTCAATAAGAGCGGGTGTTACGGATACTCCTGCATTAAGTAAGATTCCAAAAAGCAAAAATATTATTGAAAATGCCATACAAAGAAACCCTGTGCATCGATTGACTAAACCCGAAGAGGTTGCCGCATTTATTGTTGATAATTATAAACAAGATTCACATTGGATGACCGGAAACGTTATTGGTCTTGACGGTGGTGAAAGTGTCGTCGAATTATAAATTTGTTGAAGATGTTTACAATTTTTAAATTTAGTTTTTAATATGGAAGGTAAAATAAATATAGATACAGAAGCTGTTGATCAAAATATGATTCTGGATATTTCTGCAAAAGAAAAACTTGAGCTTAAGACTCAGGAGTTGATGCCTACTATAATAATCGGGTTAGGCGGAACAGGTAAAGAAGTCATGCTTAGAATCAGAAGACAATTTGTTGAGAAGTACGGTTCGATAAACGAATTCCCGATTATTTCTTATCTTTACATTGATACTGACAACGCGCCTTCGGAAGAAAGCGGCATAGCACGCGAGAGGGATTATTTAATTAACGAAATTGATTTTCAGCCGTCGGAAAAAATTTTTCATCCGGTCAATCCTTCCGATTACATTTACAGAATTCAGGATGTCCCACACATTAAAGAGTGGCTTAGTACGACAGGTGAAATTGCAAAACTCGGCACAATGAATACCGGCGCAGGCCAGATCAGACCCGCTGCACGTTTGGCATTCTTTCATAACTATGATGAAATTGTTTCAAAACTTACTGCAGCTAAATCGAGAATTACCGATTCACGCTCAATAAATTTAGTTAAAGACATTCATAAGATCAAAAATGTAAACACCGATAAAATAAATGTTTATGTGATTACATCCGTGAGCGGTGGTACAGGTTCGGGAATGATAATGGACATGGGATTTTTAATCAGAAGTATTTTCAGAAATCAGGCTGTCTCCACATGCTATGTTGTTCTTCCTAAGATCTTTCAATCTTACGGAAAAGAAAGAGTATTTGCAAACGGTTATGCAGCATTGAAAGAATTTGAATATTATAATCTTAAAAATACTTTTGAAGTCTCATGGAAAAAGAATGAACCGCATAAATTTCAGCCGGGAGTTTATGATGATACTTATATTATAGACGGAGAAAATTCCAAAAACCTATCCCTCTCCGATCAGAATAACAGGGACATATACAAGATGCTCGCTGATACTATCTTCAATGATTTTTCCAATTCTGATTTTGCAAATTATAAAAGGGGTGTAAGGGTAAACCTTGTTCAATATAAGCAGAGATTATGGCCTGACGATAACTCGATTACAGATAACACTTACTCAAGAAAATATTCTTCCTTAGGGCAGGCAACAATCTCAATCCCGGTTGACAGAATTATAATTTCCTGCGCATACAAACTTTGTGAAGATATAATAAATTATTATCTAACTTACGCCGAAGGCTCACAAAGCGATGTTGATAATTACCTGATAAACGAATTCTTGACTGAGCTTGGACTTCTTGAATCAAAAAATAAATTCCAGCTTTTAGATTCACTTTATAAAAGCGGAGAAAAAACTTCAATTCAATCAAACATTAAATCTTTTTTAACCGGTCTCCAGAATGATTTAATCAGCGGGAAGCGCGGCAATAACTGGTCAGCATACCTGTTAAATGAAAAGATGAAGTTTGATACCAACTTTAGGGATGATACTGACATCAACAGACAGGGAATGTTTTTCTCACAAATATTTTCCAACAGGACTAAGAATATTCAGACACTTATAGGTGACAGAGAGAGAAATGTAATCGGTACTTTGGAAAGAAAGATAAATGCTCTTGTTAACGATTCGACACGCGGAGTTTTTTATGCAATAAATTTATTAAAACGGCTTCAGTTTATATTGACTGATGGAAATTTTGATTACATTCCAAAATATGAAAAGGAAATTAAAGATTTACAAAATGTAGTTACAAAGCTTGATGCCGAATTCAGGAGGAAATTTCAGGAGCTGAAGGAAGATGAATCCCGGTCTAAGATCAATGTACTGAGAAAGTCTGCAATGGGAGGAACTCTGGAAAAGGTCTTGAATATTATGGAGGAATATTATAACGCTCTGATAAAATTAAAGTCCAGATATTATGCCAGAGAAATTGCTATGAGGATTTTATCCTTGATAGAGACAAGGGAAAAAACTGCAAATGACAAAATTCTTTCAACCGGATTGATTTCGGATTTAAACAAGTTAACAGGTAATCTCGGAGTATTAAAAAATAATTTCAGGAAAAAATTCCGCTACTTCATTACGAAACAGGAAACGAGCTTTAATATGATGGTATATGAACCCGATGAAGTCAGCAATGAATACTATGTCAGATATATCGGTACTGGTCAGGCAGCTCAGGAAAACATAAAAAATCTTTCGAACAAATTATTAAAAGATCTGGGAGCATCGGATGTAACTGACATCGTTAACATACTCCGCGAAAGAGATGCACAGCTCATTGAGAATAAAATGCTTTCATTTGCAAAAAAACATTTTGAAAATATAAAGGAAGATTATAATATTACGGATATTTTATTTGATAAGGATGCTATCAGAAGTGAATCTAAAATAAGAGGAATGTTCAATCAGGCATTTCCGTGGCTGAGGACGAGAGAAATTCCGGGAAGTTTTAAGCTCGATGAATCTGCAAAGAAATTTTACATTGGAATAAAGACCAATACGTCTTCGTTTAAAAAATTTCAATCTCTGATTCAATCGATCGCAGGTTCTTCGGTTGAATTTAAGGATTCAGCCGATAATTCTTCTATAACTTTTTATTCTGAATGGGCAGGATTGCCATTGTTTTACTCTTATACCATTGCAGAAGAAATGAAACCTTATTATAAGCAGCTTTCACAGAATCATAATGTAGATTTACACATCAATAAAAATTATTTTATCTATCATGATATTATTCCATTGAATGATGAAGAAAAGACAAGACTGGATGAAGCTTATAAAGCATATTTGCTCGGACTGATTTTTGGAGTGTTTGATATAATTCCCGAGACTGAATCTTCCAAAGCAATTTACAAATATACAAAACAAGAAGGCATAACAGTTAAGAGAGTCGAGCAGCTTGGAGTAGAGTCTCGGCTGATTAACAGGCTTTTCGAGGAACAGGGTAAAGATGCCTTGAGATATAGGATATTAAAGGATTCTGAAGCAGTTCAGAATAAATTCTTCAAAGCAAACAGGCTGGCAGAGATGCTTGTGCTGTATGAATACTATTATGATGTTATATACAAGCCGGCTGAATTTGAAATTTCCGGCGATGCAAAAAGAAAAATCGAGACATATCAGTATAAAATTTTAAGAAATTTGTCCCGGGAAATAGAAGATAAAATTTCTTTGAATGAAAAGGAAAGCTTTACCAAAAAAGTTATTGATCTCAAAAATAATCTCGATTCATTTTCTGAACTTGTTGGTGATGGAATTAAAAGAGCTTTGAAGGTTAATGAATTACTTCATAAAGAAAATAATAGTTCTGCGGTCTCTGCAGATATTTCTCAAGAGGGAAACAGTATTGGCTTATCAAAAAACAAGCTCAAAGAATTTAAAGAGGCACTTGATGAAGGATTAATAACTGCAGAAGAATATGCAAAAGCGAAAAAAGATTTTCTAAAAATATAGATTAAAACCAATGCCGACATACGAATACAAATGTGATAATTGCGGACATGAATTCGAAATTTATCAATCAATGAAAGACGAAAAGCTGACAAAGTGCTCCAGCTGCGGTCTGGAAACACTTAAAAGATTGATAGGAAGCGGAGGTGGTTTAATTTTTAAAGGTAGCGGGTTTTATCTTACCGATTATAAAAATAAACCGACCGAATCTTCCAAAGACGAAACATCTGAAACCAAGAAAAAAGAACCTGCATCACCTTCAGCTGATACAAACAAAACAGGTGCACCAAAAACAGATACTGCAAAATCAGATATAAAAGCAACTGGTAATACAACTTCTAAAAAATCAGAAAAAAAATCTGCTGATTCTAAAACAGATAAAGATTGATCTGTCTATTGTTCAGAAAATTTTAACCGGCTGCGTCATCGTGATCGTCAATTATCTCGATTTGCTTTATTATATCTCAATCACTGACATACTAAGCATTATTTATTTTTAAGCTTGATTCCGAACCTGTATTGTATTGGGGATCCATAGTTTGAAACTTCTTTTGATCTGTTTAAAGGTTGTAAGTGAATAATAATAACATTTTAAAAAGTGTTCTTGAAATTATTCAATCACCTTTTTAATAAATATCTGTCAAGATTAAAATTCTCTCCGAGATAAAACTTTTTTACCATTTCATCATTTGCCAATTCCATTGCACTTCCGGATTTAAAAATTTTCCCGTCAATTAGTATATAAGCTCTGTCAACGATTGATAATGTTTCATGCACATTGTGATCTGTGATAAGAATTCCGATTCCCCTGTCTTTTAATACTGCAATAATTTTCATTATCTCCTCGGATGCAATCGGGTCAATACCGGCAAACGGCTCATCAAGCAAGACAAACTTCGGATCAGTTGCAAGACATCTGGCAATCTCTGTTCGTCTGCGTTCTCCGCCGGATAGCATATAACCTTTTGAATCCCTGATTTTGCTGATATGAAAATCTTTCATCAGGTTTTCACATTTTTGATTTCTTTCATGCTTATCCAGTTTCATAAACTGAAGTATAGCTAAGATATTTTCACTTACTGTCATTTTTCTGAATATTGAAGCCTCCTGTGGGAGGTATCCGATTCCAAGTCTTGCTCTTTTATACATTGGAAGGTTGGTTATATATTCTTTATCAAATTCTATTTCTCCTTCATTAGGTTTTACCATACCGCAAATCATGTAAAATGTTGTAGTCTTTCCTGCACCATTAGGTCCAAGAAGTCCCACAATTTCTCCTTGTTTTAATTTTAAAGAAACGTCATTTACTACTTTTCTTTTTTTATATTCTTTTACTAAGTTTGATGCCTTAAGCTCACTCACCTGAAATAATTTAAAGTTTTAATAGTTTCTGCTCAACAGCTTTACCATATCTTCTACAGCTTTTTGCAATCCGGTAAATACTGCTCGGGAGATTATCGAATGTCCGATACTGATCTCCTGAATTTCAGTAATATTTATGATCGGTAAAACATTTGTATAGTTTAATCCGTGACCTGCTGTGACAATTAAACCTTGCTCTGATGCAATTCTTGAAGTAGATGCAATTTTACTAAGTTCGGTAAGTTGATCTTTTTCAGTTCTCATATTTGCATATTTCCCTGTGTGAATTTCTATGATATCGGCATTGACTTCTATTGCCACATCGACATTAGCCGGCTCAGGATCAATAAATAAACTAACACGTATATCTTTTGAATGTAATTCTTTTATAATATTTTCAAATCTTTCTTTATCCATAGAAATATTCAAACCTCCTTCAGTAGTGAGTTCCTGTCTATTTTCGGGAACAAGAGTAACAACCTCGGGAAGTGTTTCAATTGCTATCTTAACCATTTCATCTGTCGCTGCCATTTCGAGATCCAATTTTGTCCGTACAACTTCCCGCAACAATTTTAAATCACGATCATTGATATGTCTCCTGTCTTCTCTTAAGTGGCAAACTATTCCTTCTGCTCCTGATAGTTCACATATTCCGGCGGCAATTACGGGGTCCGGTTCATTCTCCCCTCTTGCTTCTCTGAGTGTTGCTATATGGTCAATGTTTACAGCGAGTTTCATATTATTTACTATAATTTTTTTAAAAAAATATATTGAAAAAATCAGAAATACCTATTCCGTAAATGTTCTTATCCGACCTTAGAACTGAAATTCCGTCAATAGAAAACATTACTAGCCAATGTAAGATCCAGCTGTAAATAAACGACCTGCTTCTTAATGCCTGAACGCCCAATATTAATCCTGCAAAAATGGATGCAAATAATTCCAGTTCGGGTTTGCCCTTATGTAAAATAAAAAAAGGTATCATTTGTATAAATACCGAATAGTATCCGAATTTTTCTTTCAAGCCGAAGAGAGAATAACCGCGCCAAAAAAACTCCCATCCCAACATGTAAACTAATATACAAAGTTCATACAAAAAAAATATAATGAAACTTTCTTTTACTTTTACCCCTCCAAGCGGATACATTGAAGCAAAACTGGATGATCCTGAAACGATCCATATAATTACTAACATTACAAGTAAAAATATTCCGGAAGTAATCAAACCAAACTTTTTATCACCAAGTGTGAAACCGTAATCCAATAGCTTTTCTTTAAAGACTAGTTTAATCGAAAGCAAGGGAAGGAAAAACATCAGTCCTCCGTCGGCAAGAAACCAATAAATACGGGAAAAGAATCTGTTGCGGCTGAAATTTTCATAATAAAAATTAGGAGATGAAAAAGCCAGCGAAAGGAATGTTATAAAGGCAATAGAAAGAAATATATATACTACCTTAAAATCTAATTTCTTTATTTCTGTAATCAGAGATTTTATTTCTGAAGATAAATATTTTATCAACTGTACGATTTTACAATTTTTTCTTTATTATGTATTGAAGCTTTTGGGGTTCAATTTTAAGCAGAGTAGTTTCTTTGGGAATTTTAACCTCAGGTATTACAAAACCCAGTGTATCACTCTCAATATTTTCATATTCTATATTTACCTTTATATCGGAATAACCTATTTGTGCCAATTGTTCTACTCCTCCGCGAACAGAAATATTTATTTTAGGTGGAATTAACAAGACTTCTTTGTCATCCGGAGGATTGGATATATCAACAGTTATATCCTCAAAAATTTTTTCAGCCGAAAGCTGAACATCATAATAAAAACTAACTTGTTTTAACTCGGCTTTCACTAAATTTGACAGCGTATCTTTGAGATTAACTACCCCGTTAATATCCGAATTAACATTGTTAAAAACTTTTTCTTCTGTTGGGAAATATTTAATCTTATTTAATAAAGGAGATGCACCTTGGATATTAACTGAATCAGGGTTTAAAACGGATTTACCCACTATGCTATATCCGTCTTTCAAATTTATAATAATGTTGTTTTTTACAGGGACGACTTTTTCAGACACTTTATCAAAATTTATATTGATTGTATCGGGAGTAATTTTTAGTACAGAAATATTAGGATTAAGATTCAATCTTTCGTTAACAAACTGTTCGGTAATTATTCTTGAATCTTTCTTAAATCTCGAAATATCAAGATTATATTTTACATTTTTTGATATAATAATATTAATTAAATCCCATCCTTTCCCTTTTACCGTAACATCAATTGAATTTGGGATTTCTTCCGATAGTGCCTGTGAATTTGAAGATTGAATTTCTACAGGAATAGAAATGTCAACTGAATAACTGAAATTTAAGTTAATATACATCCATAAAGCAAACGCAAATAAAAAGGAGAAAATTAAAATTTTCGGATTTTTTCCCATAAAATTATTTTTTATATCTCCAGCTGACTTTCCCAGTTCTCATTTCGTAACTCATCTCTGAAAGTACTGGTTACTATCCAATAAACTCCTGTCATTGGCTGAAGCTCTACAAAAACACATTCTCCTCCACCCTGGACTGAATTATATTTCCATACTTCATAACTTTTTTTATCTGTTTGTAATGGATGGCTTTCTATATCATCAGGCTTTCCATATATAATTAGTATTCTCCCCCTGTCTGTTTTCCAGCCTTCACCAAAGGATTCTTTGTACATTTTATTTGCTTCATCAACTCTTTTAAAATATTTAATCTTGGTTTCTAAAATAGGTGAATTAGGATTTGAATCTTTTGATTTCCAAAACGAAAACAGATATTTTCTTTTATCATTCAGGGATTTTAGTAATTCAAATTTCTCATATTCATCGTCAGACATCACATAAATCATTTTCTCGTATTCATCATTCACATCCTTCTCACTCATTATAGCATATTCACTTGTTAGAAAATCATTTTGATCAATTGAAGAGGAATTACTGGATACATTATTGAAAATAAAAAATTTTTTCTCTGCAAAAGATTTTACATCTTCCAAAGAATCGGTTATAGAAACTTTTAATAAATATGATCCTCTGGGTAAACTGTCAATTTTAATTTTGCCATAATCTGCTTTGGATTCTCCTTTTCGTTTAGCCCTTTTTTTATGTGAAATTATTGGCTCACTATTTAAGTTTGTAACATCATAATTAATGTTAAATGTCTCGGAAATATTATTTTTATTGAGACCATAAATTTCAAAGTAATAGTACAATTCTTTTAAATTCATACCGAATAATGCTGATGGGTTGGGTATTACGTCGAGTGTATTCTTATAAAATATACTTTTATCATTTTGTGCTTTATTAATAAGTGTCGATAATTCAATATCGCTTATTCTTATTTTCCCGGTTTCATTTTTTGTAATTATGACTTCCTTCTCAAGACTATCTTTTTTTGAAGAGTCATTAAAATCAGTTCCTGTAATCTTTAACCTATAACTTCCCGCCGGTAAAGAATAATTGATCTGTCCTACTAATTTTCTGTTTACTTTTTCATCAGATGTATCGCCTACTACCGATGGAGTCTTATATGAATTGGAAATGATTTCATTTTTATTTGAATTATCAACAACCGATATATTGATTTTTGCAGCTGCTTCAAAATTACTTCCAACCTTTAAATATTTAAGAGATTTTTGATTAACAGAATAATAAACTTCTAGAATCGGAATTCCTTCTTCATCTTGAAATACCGCATAATCAAAATTGAAGTAAATCTCTTCGTCACACACTCCAATTCGGCTAAGTTGAAAAATCGAAAATAATAAAAAAATAATTCTTTTCATGTATAGTATTAAAATTAAAAAGGTAATCAAATTAAATTGATTACCTTTAAGATTTATGTGTTAATTACCCCTGATCTTTTTCTTGATCAGAAGCCAAGGTTGATGGTGAAGAACTGATTATCTTCAAATCTGTTAGCAAGCCTGTATGCATAGTCAAAACCAATATTGAAACTATTACTTGCATTATACTTAAACCCCGCACCAAAAGTTACTCCGGTGAATGTATTGTTATCACCTGTATCATCGGTAATCTGATATCCACCTCTTAAGTAGACAATTTTATTGTAGTTGTATTCAAGCCCGAGATTGTAATCATCTGTCGAAAAACTATTGTTCTGAAAAGTCCCGTGTCCGATAAGATTATTTTTTTTATCGAGCCTCAGGTCATAGCTTAAACCAAGTGATAAGGATGTCGGCAGCTCAAAGTCAGCTAATTCTATAGCTCTTGGCTCTGACTGTGTCCCGGCAGGAGTTCCCGGTGGCTGGAAGAACTGCTCCAGATCCGGACCCGAGAATGACATTCCCGGTCCTATGTTTCTTAATGCAACTCCAAACCTTAATCCGCTTCCTATCACATCATAATTTAAACCGAAATCAAAAGCTACGCCAGTAGCAGACTCTCTTGAGATCTGCTCATAAATAACCTTTACCGTAGTTCCGAATGAAATTCTATCTGTCATTGCCCGGGCATAAGATAATCCGGTCGTCAAATACGTCGGGGAATAAGTTTCTCCCGTGCCATCAGGATTGGTTACTGTAGTGACAGGTATGTCTCCGAAGTTTAATGCATTAACCGATAAAGCTATCGATCCGAAATTCGGAATCTTATAAGCTCCTGCAAAATAAACTATGTTTATGTCGGCAATATATATCTGATTTGAAAACAATACCTCTCCTGTCTTTCCGCTGAGATTTGATAACCCTGATGGATTCCAGTATAGAGCATCTACACCATTTACACTCGCTAAGTTAGCTCCTCCAAGGGCAGTACTAACAGAGCCAACCGGAATTAGTAACTCCCTTGCTGCTGATAATCCGTATTTGTTTTTGGGACCTCCAAAAATATTGCTCACAAAACTAAACAGGACTATTATTATTAATATATTTATGTATTTAATTTTCATCTTAGTTGCTCCTTATTTAAAGTTTCATTTTAATTTAATTTAAGTACCTGCGGTCTCCCGCAGGTACAGTAAATATTTAGAATGTTTGTATTCTTTCTGTTGGACTAAATATAGCTATCTTTAATGTTTTAACTCCAATTGCTCCTGCATCTACATAAACTATATACAGCCCGCTTGCAACCGGAATAGCAAATGCATTTTGTAAATCCCATTTCTCTAATGAATTATTAGGATCGGTGTTGCTTCTGTTTATTTGTCTTACCAATACTCCATCCAATGTATAAATATAAATCGTGCATACATTAGGCAAATGACTGAAATAAATAAATCTGTCAAACGGATCAGTCTCAAGACTGCTGCCTCCATAGTAAGGATT
>JALYRX010000077.1 GCA_030855105.1 Bacteroidota bacterium
ATGGAGTGTATGGAGTGTATGGAGTGTATGGAGTGTATGGAGTGTATAGAGTGTATGGAGTGTATGGAGTGTATGGAGTGTATCGAGTGTATCGAGTGTATAGAGTGTATAGAGTGTATGGAGTGTATCGAGTGTATCGAGTGTATAGAGTGTATAGAGTGTGTAGAGTGTGTGGATTCTAAAGAAATTAAATTTTTTTTTTAATTAAAATGGTATATAATGAAATTTAGTATAATAATAATTTTATTTTTTTGCTTTATATCTTTTAATTGCGGTCAAAGTGGAGGCTCGGATTCGCCTTCAAATTCTCTTAAGGATTTTGTCATGGCTTTAAAAGAGCAGAACGCGGGAAGGGCATGGAATTATTTATCCTCGGGTTCGCAGAAAATGTATAACGATATTGCTAAAAACAGAAATCAAAGCGGCAAAGAATATTTTGAGAAGAGTGTATCGAACGTTAGCTCGCTTGGGATGATGGGGATGGACTTTGAAGTTGTAGATGAAAAAAAAGAAGGTGACAGTGCTGTGATTACAATTAAAACAAAAGATCAGAATGCATCCGAACTTTACTCGGTAAAAGAAGATGGAGTCTGGAAGCTTGATTATGCAAGAACTATTGAAGAAAGCATGAAAAAAGTAGAATGAAATTTCAAAAGAAATATAGGATTAATAACTGGTAATGTCTGAGTTAACAATTGAAAACGTTGAAGAAGTTTTAAAAAAAGTCAGACCTTACCTGCAGCTTGACGGAGGTGACGTTGAAGTTTTAAATATTTTAGAAAACGGAATTATCCAGTTAAGACTGATGGGAGCATGCAAAGATTGTCCGCTGAGTATGATGACATTGAGGGCAGGAATTGAAAGAGCATTGATGCAGGAAATTCCAAGCGTAAAAAGAATAGAAGCTGTTAAATGATTTTAAGATAAAAGACTTTCTATTTTTCCTAAATCTTTAAATGAACTCACTCCGGTATCATACCCAAGAACAATCTCATTCTTATCTTTTATCACATCAAAATAAATATTCAGAATATCTTCGAATTTAATTTCAAAATCTTTTTCAAAAATTCTGTTTGATATAATATGAATTCCGTTAAAAGCAAATAAGCGACTCTCTTTTGAATATTCATTTTGCCTTCCTATTAGTTTCATACCGGAATCGAATTCGAGATATTTCGTTGTCTTTCTTTTCTGAACAGCAAGTGTAGCAAAAGGATTATGTGATTTATGGTGAGTTATAATCATTCCGATTTCGAAGTCGGTTTCAATGTCTGCATTTATTACGAGAAAAAATTTTTCATCTTTAAAAAATTTTTCAGCATTTAAAATACCTCCTCCGGTTCCGAGGATTTCATCTTCGACTATTACATTGATCTTTAAACCAAAAGCATTTTTCGAAAAGTAATCAATAACTTCGTCGGGAAGATGGTGAGCATTTACCACTAGTTCTTTGACACCAACGTTTTTAAGTCTTTCAATCTGGTAATTGATCATCGGAATGTTGCGGTATTTGATAAGTGCCTTGGGAAGAATGTCAGTATAAGGAGTCAATCTTGTTCCGAAGCCCGCACTGAGAATCATTGCCTTCATGATTGGTAATATACTAATAATATTATTTATTATCTCTACTGTCCCGGATGTAGGCTGGTTAGAAAAGGATCAGTAGTGTCCAAATTATTTTTTTTACATTTATAAAATGCTTGGAAGTTATTTTCTTTTCTTGAACAACCCCACCCTGCCCTCCCCTTTGGAAAAGGGAGGGTTAGGGAAGGGTTTTGCTTATTTAAAGTAAAAGATTTCCAAGTATTTTTTTCAATTTATTTTTTTGTTTTATAAATATTTTGGACAGAGTTAGAAAAGGATCTAAAGGATTGGATAAATTTATACAACTTAATCGTGATGTATTTTTAGTAAATTGCAAAACAATTACCGGGAAAGTAATATAAATTTTATGCGTAACAGTTTCAGAACCGTATCAATAATTATTCCTACCTACAACAGATCTAAATTTCTTGGAACAACATTGGAAAGCTGCATTAACCAAACATATCCAAAAGAGTTTTTTGAAATAATAGTATCAGATAATAATTCAACTGATAATACAAAAGAAGTTGTTGAGCTATGGCAGAAGAGGTCTGATGTTCCGATAAAATATATTCTTGAGCCGAGGCAGGGAGCGCATTTCGCAAGGCATACGGCGCATGATAATGAATGGAGAAAATTCGTTGTTAAGGATGATTTCATGAATGATTAATGTTTTTACAGTGTTATTCTGTATATATTTTCTATAAAAATTTCTCAAATGAAAATACAAATAAAAGTCTTTTTACATTATTATTATGAATACAATATTAGACATTAATAATTTAAAGCCGGATATGAAAGACATAAAGAGCATTGATCTTTCTCTCGATTTGGAATTTGAAATAAAAAAACTGAAGAAAGAAATGAATGCAGTTATTCTTGCTCACTATTATCAGGAATCTGAGATTCAGGATTTGGCTAATTTTATCGGCGACAGTTTACAGCTAGCGCAACAGGCAGCAAAGACTAATGCAGACATCATAGTTTTTACAGGAGTTCATTTTATGGCTGAGACTGCAAAAATATTGAATCCGCACAAACAGGTTCTTCTTCCCGATTTGAATGCAGGATGTTCTCTTGCTGAAGGTTGTCCTGCAAATCTTCTTGAGAAGTTTAAACAAAAACATCCGGATCATATTTTAATCAGTTATATTAATTGTTCGGCGGAAGTAAAAGCTCTCTCTGATATTATCTGTACATCTTCCAATGCTGTAAAGATTGTGAATCAAATTCCTCCGGAACAAAAAATTATTTTTGCTCCTGACAGAAATCTGGGGAGATATGTAATAAAACAATCCGGGCGCGAAATGAAACTGTGGCAGGGAGCGTGTATCGTTCATGAGACATTTAGCGACAAAAAAATTACGAAGTTGAAATTTGAAAACCCTGATGCTCTTTTGATTGCTCATCCTGAATGTGAAGAACCGGTTTTAAATAATGCCGACTTCATCGGTTCGACCAGCAGCCTGTTAAAATTTGTTACAGACTCTCCTGCAAAAGAATTTATTATTGCAACCGAGCCGGGAATAATTCATCAAATGCTTTTAAAAAATCCGGACAAAAAATTTATTCCTGCCCCTCCGGAATCCAACTGCAACTGTAATGAATGTCCATATATGAAATTAAATACTCTTGAGAAACTTTATTTGTGTATGAGAGACAGAAAACCTGAAATAATTATGAAGGAGGAAATAATGATTAAAGCTTTGAAACCGCTTCAAAGAATGTTAGAGATGAGTAAATAAAAAAATTATTACATTTTGGTCGAACCTGATTTTAACATAATTATTTTGGTTCTATTGGAAAAATTATAACTCAAGTTAGTTTAATTTATAACAGGCTGATATTATAATGTTGTTAGAAAAAATTCTATTCTATTACGTAAGCCGGATTCTGTCTTAATGACAATCATTTATCTTATCTTGACATTACTGTCAAGCTTTTTGCGACCTACCCCGAGAATATAAAGTGAGCAGAGCTTCATTCTCTATACATGGTCTTGCTCCTGATGAGGTTTTTCAATCCCGGAAATTACTTTCCGGATGGTAGGCTCTTACCCTGCCTTTTCACCCTTACTCTGATAAATCAAAGCGGTATATTTTCTGTGACACTTTCTGTTTTATAAGCTTGCGATTATAAAACCCCGGAATTTCTCCGGGCATCACTGCTCATTGCGGAGTCCGGACTTTCCTCACATTCTGATTAAATCAGAACAGCGCGATTGTCTGTAATAGAATAGAAAAAATCTAAACAACTCTATAAAACATGTGAATTTTATTAATTAATAAGAAGACTTTTATCTGTATTGATGTTTTCACTTTCATCCAAAGCTTCGTTTGCTAATTTATCTGCTATCTTATTCTGCTCTCTCGGAATGTGTGTTATAGAAAATTTTTTATTCATTGATTTTATCTCCCTCCAAAATTCCAATGAAAGCCTCATCAGGTCTTTATTCCTAATTTTATATTCTCCTTTGATTTGCTTTACAATCAACTCGCTGTCACAAAAGAAATTTATTTCTTCAAATTCAATTTTAGAATTTTTTATTTGATTAACACTTTCAATTAATGCACTGTATTCTGCAACATTGTTTGTAAATTCACCAATGAATTTTTTATGAGTCAGGATTTCTTTTCCATCATCATCAGCAATCAGAATCCCGATTGAAGCACGGCCCGGATTTCCTCTTGATGCACCATCCGAATAAACTTTTAGTTTTTTCAATTAAATTCTACGTTGGTGAGGAGATTAATTCTTCTGAAATTAAAATTCTTCCGCATGACTGACAGGTAAAAATTTTTTCCGCTGTTTTAATTTCTATAACCCTCTGAGGAGGAATTGAATTATAACAACCCGAACAATTTCCTTTCCTGACAATTGCCGTGGCTTCTCCTTTATATGAATTGTTTATCCTTTCATAGAGTGAAGCTGCCTGGGAATCCAGTTTCGACATTAAATTTCCCCTTTTTCCATTCAGGATATGTTCGTCCTGTTTATACTGTTCATTAAGTTCATCCAGATGAGTTTGTTTTTCATTAAGATCTGTATTTAACTCCTGAATCTTAATACCCAAAGAAGTAAGTTCTTCCTGCAGTTTATCTATTAATTCCGAAAGATCTTTTAATCTACTCTCATTCTTTCCTACTTCATCAAATAATGATTCGATTGTTTTTACTATCTCATCGTATTCTTTATTCGAGCGAACATCATATTTCTGCTCATCGTATTTGCTTATTTTTTCCTCGTAGGATTTATTCTCGTTTTCAAGCTTTGACTTTTCTTCTACAAATTTCGTAAGTGATTGTTTGGTGTTTTCAAGCTGTGTCTCTAAAAATTCGATATTTGATTTTATTAATTTTATTGAATCAGGCAGATCACCTTTTTCTTCTTCTATTTCAGTAAGTTCTTCATCTATTTTTTTTAGTTCTAAGAAAGTCAGCAAAGCATTATTCATTTTTGAAATTTGAACTTCTACAGCATCAGCAAAAAATTCCTGAAACCTCGACGAAAGATTTTCATCGGTGTTTTGGTCTTTATAACTTCCTTCTTCAGTATTATCAGTATTGGCTTTCATGGATTCATCTGTTTGATCTTCGTTAATATTATTTTCTGCCATGTTATATTTTAAATTATATTTTAAAAAGTTTAAAATTGTTTTTTAATACCTTAATTAAACAACCACAATTAATAAATCTTGCTGAATTAATTATATTGTCATTAATTATACATGATGTCATTGCAATTTTGTTCACTTTATGATTTATATCTGTTTTATTGCATTCAATTCCCGAATTTGTCCTGACTATTATTTCTTTAAACTTAATTTTATTTAATAAATTTATTGTTATCCCGATATTTTTTTTATCTCTCTTCTTGAAATCATAAATCTCGTAAGCCGGCTCTTCATAAGGATGATTTCTTAAAATTGCATCTATAACTTTATTCAGACTTTCAGCAGCACATTCCATTTCTAACTTAAGCTCTTCTTCATAAGAAAGGATTTTTTTTTTCCCGGAGAAAGGTTTTGTCTTTTCGTTCGGCTTGAAAGTTCCTATACCTTCGGTTCGAAAGGAACACATTTCGTAATTCCCTATCAAACCCGCGCCGGCATTGGACATCTCGAGAGCCAGCTTCTCAAGAAAATTAAACGGAACAAATGTAATAATCTTCTTTCTGTCAAAGAACCTGTAAAAATTTTCTACTGATAAAATTTCTTTTTCATAAAAAATTTTCCCTGTTAACTTATCCAAAACAATTTATTGTATAAAAAAAAAGTGTATCTTGATTTAGATACACTTTAGACTTGTCTTGCTTTTCTTATTTTAAGATCGGGTTTCTTTCTTTTTGGAAACCTGTCTGTTCGTAATAAATATCTGTAATAGATTAAATAACTCTTAAAATTCATTTAGCCAAAAATATAAACGATAGCTTTTAAAAACAAGATAATTAAAACTGGAATTCAAACCTTTCATCTTTTAAAAAGCTTTTCAAACGCCAATATATTTTGATAACTCCAAAAAAAAAATTCTCTTCTAAAAAAGTGTTATGTTTTTAAAACTATGCCTTTATTCTTTATCATCAATAAAGTAATTTGAAATTGCAAATCTTGAATAATAAAATCAAAAATATAAAATTCAATCTCAATAAATCCATTCACTCTAATTGCGGTGTGTTTGGAATTTACAATAATCCCGACGCTTCGATAATGACTTATTACGGTTTGCACGCACTTCAGCATCGCGGACAGGAAGCCGCAGGTATTGTAACTTCGGAGTTTGATTCCTTTACTGAAAAATATAAATTTAACATCCACAAAGATCATGGTTTGGTACTAAGTGTTTTTTCAGATGACAAAATATTAACCGATGTTTTGAAGGGAGATTCCGCAATTGGACATACAAGGTATTCTACAACCGGTTCTGGTGATAAACGAAACAACATTCAGCCGTTTAAGGTAAATTTTAAACAAGGTAATCTAGCGCTTTCACACAATGGGAATCTTACAAATACCAAGTACCTGCGAGAGAAGCTTCAGAACGATGGGACAATTTTCCAAACAACAACAGACAGCGAACTTATACTTCACCTGATTGCACGTAGTAAAGAAATGGATATTGTAAACAAAATGCTTGATGCCTTTTCTCAGATAGTCGGAGCATATTCTATCTGTATATTGACCGATGATAAACTCTTTGCGATTCGTGACCCATACGGTGTGAGACCATTTGCATTCGGGAAGCTTTTTGACAGTTATGTATTTGCATCCGAGACGTGTGCATTTGATATTATAAATGCAAATTATATTCGTGATGTCGCTCCAGGCGAATTAATAGTCATTGACCGGGAAGTTATTCAAACAGGAAAAGAAAAATCTTTTTCTGTAGGTAAAGTTGATAAATACAAACATTGTATCTTCGAGTATATTTATTTTTCCAGACCCGACAGTACTGTTTTCGAAGAAAAAGTGGATAAAGTCAGAAGAAGAATTGGAAAGAGTTTGGCAATAGAAAGTCCTGCCCCTGTCAAAAATAAACCCGAAGATAAAAAAGTTGTCGTTATAAATGTGCCTGACTCATCAAATACGGCAACCCTTGGTTATTTTACTGAAATTGTAAAAACAAATAAGGATGCTAAACAGGAAATCGGTCTGATACGCAGTCACTATGTTGGCAGAACGTTTATACAGCCGGGACAGGATAAACGGAAAATGAAAGTTAAGACAAAATTCAATACTGTAAGAGGAGTAATCGAAGACAGAAAAGTTGTTGTCGTTGATGACTCCATAGTAAGAGGAACAACATCCAAACTGCTGGTTGATTTAATTAAGAAAGCAGAACCCAAGGAAATTCATCTTAAGGTTTCTTCACCTCCGATTATTTCCCCCTGTTATTACGGGATGGATTTTCCCTCATCCGATGAATTGATAGCAAATCAACATGATCAAAATATTGAAGAAATCAGAAAGGAGCTCGGAGTTACGAGTCTTTCGTATTTGAGTCTTAATAAACTTTTAGAATCCGTACCATACAAAAATGATAAAACAGATTATTGCACAGCCTGCTTTACAAAAAATTATCCTATTCAGATTGAGGGTCTTGAAGAAATGAAGAAGAACCAGTTTGACGATTAAAAGTTTTTTGAATTGACTTAACTAATTTAGATTATCTTTCATTTTAAAGAACTTTAATAAAACAATTATATGAATAAAGAAGACAAAGATTTTCATGCATCCCGAAGAAAAGAATTTTCGAAAATCATCGGTAATGATTCGATGGCAATAATTTTCGGTAGCACCCATTATAATAAATCTTATGACGAAAATTTCCATTTTAAGCAATGTAAGAACTTTTATTATCTCACAGGTTTTAAAGAACCGAATTCTGCTCTGATTCTTGTACCATCCGGAACAGAAATTAAATCGGGTAGTAAAGAAAAATCCGTAAAGGAAATTCTGTATGTTCAAAAAAAAGATTCACTGATGGAAACCTGGACCGGTAAGAGAGTGGGTTTTGAAAATGTTCAGTCCGAACTGGGGATTCAAGCGGCTGAAGAAAATCCTGATCTGAAAAAGATATTGACATGGAAATTTTTTACAAAATATCGACGGCTTTATGTGAATTTTGGAGAGATGATAAAGCTCTCCGGAGAGATGAAAGAAATTATAACTTCGTTTTTGACTAATTTTAACGAAATTGCTCCTAATATAGAAATAATTGATGCTTCATTTATTCTTGGTAAATTGAGAGCAGTTAAGACACAATTTGAAATAAAGAAAATTCGGAAGGCTTGTGATATCTCTGTAATGTCTTATAATGAAATTGTGAAAATCATATCTCCGGGACTTTATGAATATCAGGTACAAGCAGCTCTTGAATACAATTATAAGTATAATGGCAGTGAAGAAAGTGCTTATTCGGCTATAGTTGCAGGTGGCGAGAATGCATGCATTCTTCATTATGAAAATAATGACCAGTTATTAAAAAACGGTGAACTACTTTTAATAGATTCGGGTGCTGAATATAATTATTATTGTTCTGATATAACCAGAACTTTTCCTATAAACGGAAAATTTTCAAATGAACAAAGATTAATTTATGATATTGTTTTGAAGGCAAATAAAGAGTGTATAAAAAAAATCAAGCCTGGAGTAAAATTTTCTGAAATAAAAGATTTAAGTGAAAAAATATTGGCTGAAGGTTTACGAAAGACAGGGATTTTAAAAAACAAAAAGGAAATTAAATCTTATTCTATGCATGGAATAGGTCATCATCTGGGTCTGGATACACATGATGCAGTTGCTTCCGAAAAAACTTTGTCAGAAGATAATGATGTATTAAGGAATGGAAACGTTTTGACAATAGAGCCCGGATTATATTTTCCAACCGGCTCAAAAGGAATTCCAAAAAAATATTGGGGGATCGGAATAAGGATAGAAGATGACATTCTGGTTATTGAAGGTGGCAGTGAAAATTTGACTAAAGCTATGGTGAAGGAAGCTGTAGATATCGAAAGTTTGATGAAAAATTGAGAGAGCAGTAGCACGGATTGACAATCCGTGCTACTTGCTATACTTACAATATTTCCATTTCCACTCATTAGCTTTTTCAATCAATCCTGCTTTGACCGGATTAGTCAGGATATAATTTATTATATTACAAAATTCAAGTTTATCTCTTACAATGTGATCGTAGCTTTCTTCATGCCAGAATGTACCGCTCCGATTGATAATTATATTTGATTTTCTTGCCGTATGACGTTTTAAAGATTGCATTATTTTGTAAAACGGTTTGACAAACCGTTTTACATACACCAGCATATGAACATGATTTGGCATAACACAAAAGCAAATCAAATCATAATCGTTTCTATCCCGGTAATGAATAGATTCAGAAACAATTTTTGCAATTCTCGGTTCGGATAAGTAATTTATACACTCCTTATTTTCATCAAGGTGTTTATCGAATATTCCGAAATATTTTTTTTGAAGTTGGTATAAATTTTTTGATTTAATTTTTTCGTCGTTGTATTTCAAAATTAACTTTTTATTATAAAGGTAATAATTTTTTAATTTTTCTACTACTTCTTTTTGCAGCGAGTTAAATAAACGAAAAGTAATAAAGTAATAAGAATATTCAAAATGAAAGTGGGGAAGATTTCTCCGGTAAAAAAATTTTGTTTTCATAAAAATTTGATTTAATTAAATATCCATTCAAATTATTTAATATACCCGTATAAGTCAAATTGCAAAAAATCAATTTTGTGAAAACAAGCTTTATTAAGAAAAAAATAAAAACTAAAAAATATTTTCAATTAGTAAATTTACAATCAATAGTAAATTATTTATTTTAACATCCCAAAAAACTTAAGATGTCATTAGACCTGAGCATATTAAATCCGGAACAGAAAAAAGCTGTTGAAGAAATAGAAGGACCATGTATAATTATTGCCGGTGCAGGAAGCGGAAAGACGAGAGTACTTACATATAAAATCGCATATCTCCTTGAATCCGGAATAAGTCCGTTCGAAATTTTAGGTTTAACCTTCACAAACAAGGCTGCAAATGAAATGAAGGAGAGGATTTTGAAATTAACCGGTACCGGGTATGAAAGAATGTGGATGGGAACATTCCATTCTATTTTTGCAAGAATGCTCCGTATGGAAGCGGAGTTACTCGGTTTTACACGTAACTTCACCATTTACGATAGTGACGATTCAGCAAATCTTATAAAACAGTTAATGATAAATAATTCAATACCTGTTGACAATCCGACACCTAAGGGAATGCATAATGCAATAAGCAGTTTAAAAAATAAATTAATTCTTCCGAAGGAATTTTCCTCACTGGCAAAAACTTCTTTTGATAAAAAGATTGATGTAATTTATGAAGATTATCAAAAGTCATTGTTAAAAAATAATTCCATGGACTTCGATGACTTGTTGATAAAGCCGATAGAATTATTCAAAAGATATCCGGAGATTCTTGAAAAATATCAGGAGAGATTTAAATTTATACTCGTTGATGAATATCAGGATACTAACAAAGCACAGTATATCATTGTGAAGTTATTATCCGGTAAATACAGAAACGTTTCTATTGTAGGGGATGATGCACAGTCTATTTATAAATGGCGTGGAGCTGAGATTCAAAACATATTTGATTTTCAGGATGACTTTAAAGATTGTAAGATTTTTAAGCTTGAACAAAATTACCGGTCTTCTCAAAAGATATTAAATTTGGCCGACAATGTAATTAAACGCAACAGGAAGCAAATGGAAAAAAATCTCTGGACTGAAAATCCTGATGGAGAAAATATTCATCTTGTAGAAACAATGACAGACAGGGACGAAGCCACCAGAATTTGTAAATATATTTTTGACGAGATGCAAAAGAAAAAATTAAATTTTAAAGACTTCGTTATTCTTTACCGTACCAATGCGCAGTCGAGAACTTTAGAAGATGCCTTGAGGCAAAATAATATTCCTTATTTGATTATCGGCGGTATAAGATTCTATCAAAGAAAAGAAATAAAAGACATCCTTGCATATTTAAAAATTATTATTAATCCAAAGGATAATGAAGCATTATTAAGGTGCCTGAATTTAAGACAGGGTATTGGGAAGACAACCATTGATAAACTTATTTTTATTGCAGAAGATAAGCAAGTTCAGGTTTTTGATGTAATGAAAAATATAAATGAATTCAGTGAGTTCAGTGCAAAAGCAAAGAATTTGTTGATTGAATTATTGAATTATATTTTTAAATATCAGTACTTAAAAGAAGAGATGTCATTGTCAGAACTTGCACGGGGAGTAGTAGATGAGATGGGAATATTAAGAATACTCCGTCTTGAAAATACCGTCGAATCCGAAGAAAGAGTTAATAATATTCAGGAGCTTCTTTCTGCTGTAGCGGAATTTTCCGACAGTACTGACGAGCCAACACTCGAAACATTTTTGCAGCAGGTTTCACTCGTTGCAGATATTGATGATCTTGATAATCAGAAGAATGCAGTAACAATGATGACAATTCATTCTTCAAAGGGCTTGGAGTTTCCGGTTGTTTTTATCACAGGACTTGAAGAGGGGTTATTTCCTGTAACCAATTCTACAATGTACGAAGACGAACTGGAAGAAGAGAGAAGATTATTTTATGTTGCTATTACAAGAGCAAAGTCAAAACTTTATCTTTCCTATGCAAATCAAAGGTACAAATTCGGAATGCAGTCTTACCAAATGAAATCACGATTTTTGAAAGAGATTCCTGATGTATTTATAAATGAACATTTTATATTTGAAGGATTAAAAATGTTCAATACCAAAAAGTCAAATCTCCCGCGCAGTAATGAAAAACCGTCTCTTTTCGGATCTTCGATAAAGTATGAATATTATCCAAAAGAAAAAACTAACGAAAAAGACAATGAAGAATCTCTTACGGATAAATTTCCTGACATTCAAAAAGGTGTAACAGTATTTCACAACACGTTCGGAAAAGGAACTGTACTGTCTATAACCGGAAAGGGATTGGATAAAAAAGCTGAAATTTATTTTGATGAAATTGGATTAAAAAAAATTATTCTTAAATATGCAAAGATGACAATTGAAATATAATTTGGAATTTCGGATTTTAATACTAACTTTTTTTAAAAACAACTTTATTGTTAACTGCTAACTGCTAACTGTTAACTGCTAACTGAATATGAACTATTGGCTTTTAAAAACAGAACCGACAGTGTATTCTTATGATGATCTTGTAAGAGATAAAAAAACTGTATGGGATGGAGTCGGACACCCTACTGCTTTAATAAATATAAGAAATGCAAAGAAAGGTGATATGGTATTTATTTATCACACCGGAGACGAAAAGCAGATAATTGGGATTGCTGAAATTATTTCCGATTCCTATAAAGATCCGAAACAGGATAATCCAAAGTATGCTGTGTTTGATATTACGCCTGCAAAGAAGTTAAAAAATCCTGTAACGCTTGCCCGAATAAAATCCGATAAGAAGTTTTCGGAATTTAGATTAGTAAAAGAAAGCCGGCTGTCGGTTGTTCCTGTTCCAAAGGAATATTGGGATGACTTAATAAAGATGAGTGAATAAATCCGAGTCTTAAGACCACTGCGAAATTGCTTGTACCCGGTTACCTTCACTGTATCCACAGTTAAAACAAAACTTATTTAATATTTTTTTCTTCCCTGATTTATTTGTTGATTTGTATCTGCTTCTTATTGACAATAATATTCCTTGCATGAGTTTTTTCCAATCGTTGTAACCATTTTTTTACTACATATTACGGATACATTCTTTTTGGGAAATTCTACGGGAGAGGCACGAACTATTTTTGCTTTATACCAGGATTACATTTTTTATGAGGCAATCCGATTTTTACCTCAGTTAAAGGTTTATGATATGATTGGAAAAGAGATTGCCACACTTTTAAATGAATTCAAGAATGTAGGAAATTACATCTTTGATTTTAATGCATCTAATCTTACAAGCGGTATTTACTTTTATAGAATTACTTCCGGTAACTTTGTTGATACTAGGAAGATGTTTTTGGCAAAATAGTAAAATTATTTTTCACACTTTTCTAATTGAAAGCTCTAATTTTTTATTGGAGCTTTCTTTATGTAATACAAATTGCCACACTTTGCGACGGTATTTGCCACCAATCCTTATCATCGGTTTCAATTTTTCTTGCAGCAGCGTAGATTTGATGCCTTCAGCTCGTAATTAAAAAATTCTTTTATCCTCTCATTATCATACTTATTCGTCTTTCTAATTTCCTTCTCGTTTGATTTTCATTCTTGTGGTTAAATTTTTTTATTGCTTACTTTTTCTAGTTTATACATAGTTAAAACAAACTCATGTAATATTTTTTCTTCTCTGATTTACTTGTTGATTTGTATCTTTTTCTTATCGACTTAAATATTCCTTGCTTGAATTTTTCTCCATCATTATAACCATTTTTTGCTACATATTACTGTTACTTTCTTTTTGAGGCAACGACCTTATTTTTTATACCTCCGGGTTACATTTATTATAAGACAATGCGTGGTACAAAGTGAAAATTTTTTATAAGGAAATTCATCTCTCAAAAATTTATATTATAAATTACAGAGAGTTGTCCGAGTGGCTGAAGGAGCACGCTTGGAAAGCGTGTTGGTGCGTAAGTGCCACGCGGGTTCGAATCCCGCACTCTCTGCAATGTCTTTAATCAATATAATTTTTATTTTGTCGACATTACCTTTGATGCCAAGGAAAACAAATTTGAAATATTCCTGACTCCCCACAGGACTCTCAATTTTGCTGCTGTTGATCTCTGAATCCCTATTAAACATTATTATTGTTTATTGAATCAAAATGCTGAACAAATAGCTCGTGATAATATTGATCGCTTATTGAATGAAAGCGGATGGCAAATTCAGGATAAGGATAACATAAATCTTTCATCCTGTATGGGTGTAGCCGTAAAAGAGTATCGCGCTGATACCGGAATTGCTGATTATGTTTTATTTGTCGAAGGAAAACCGGTAGGAACTATTGAAGCAAAACGGGAAGAAGAAGGACATCGTTTGACTTTTCATGAAACACAAACAGAAAAATACGCAGCGAGTAAATTGAGACATCTTAATAACGATCTCTTCCTTTTACTTATGAAAGTACAGGTGAAATAACACGTTTCACAGATTTCAATGATCCCAAGCCAAGATCAAGAGAAGTATTTACTTTCCATAAACCGGAAACATTACGTGAATGGCTCCGCGTCCGTAACGATTCCTCGCAACCCGTTTCTTTGCGCGGAAGATTGCATAACTTACCGGTTCTGCCTGCTGAAGAAAAAATCACGAATGGAAAATCAGTTTCTACTGTTGTCAAAGAGCTGTTGAATGCACATGACCCTGATACAATTGAAAGCTTAAGATTTGAAATTCAAAAAATAAATATAAATGCACCAACTGCCGATGTTGATGAAGAGTTTAATAAACAACATTCAAAAATATTGAGTGAAGCTGCTAAAGTTTTTACAGGTGAATTAAATGAATACATTGAAAATGTTCGCAGGCTGCATGAACAGAAAATAGATCTACTTAATCCCGACGCAGTAACAGGTGTTGGCTGGGATAAAGCATATAAAGAAAAAGCAAAAGTGTTCATAAAAGATTTTACCGAATGGATGCAGCAGCACAAGCATGAATTAACAGCATTGCAAATATTTTACAGCCAGCCGTATCGAAGACGTGAGCTTACATATACTATGATCAAAGAAGTGCTGGAAAAATTAATTGCTGAAAAACCTACACTCGCACCATTGCAGATATGGAGATGTTATGAGCAATTGGAAAAAGTTATCGGACAGCCAAAGAATGAATTGATTGGTTTGGTAAGTTTATTGAAATGTCACAGGAGTTGATACAAACCTCATAGATTTTTCAAAGACAGTTGATAAAAATTTTCAGCAATGGATTTTGAAAAAGAATGCCGGACAGCATAATCTCTTCAATGAAGAACAAATGCGCTATACAACAGAAGCCACGAAGGTGGCGAAATACATTAGCGAAGGGCAACGCCCTTCGCAATGGGAAATAACAAACCTTTGAAACCAAAAATAATGTAATGGGACAATCATTAGTAAAAAACTATATACACATCGTGTTCAGCACAAAACATCGTGAACCATTTATACATGCACCGGTGGAATCACAACTTCATGCATACTTAGGAGGCATTTGCAAAAACCTGGAGTGTCAGCCAATCAAAGTTGGCGGTTATATAGATCATATTCACATACTCTGTATGTTAACTAAAAAAATTGCTTTGATGAAACTGCTGGAAGAAGTGAAATCACATTCATCAAAATGGATGAAAACAAAAGGAGATGATTTGAAAAACTTTTACTGGCAAGATGGTTATGGAGCATTTTTGGTAAGCGAGCCAGAAGTTGATTCAGTAATTAAATATATTGAAAACCAGAAAGAACATCACGAGAAGAAAACATTTAAGGATGAATACATTTCATTTCTAAAAAAATTTAATGTAGATTATGATGAACGGTATGTGTGGGATTAAAATTGTTGCATTAATTAGATTAGAAATTATGTCATATACTAGTGTAACGAATAGTAAATTAGTAAAGTAATTATTAGCCTGCATATGTCCAATGGAATGGCTTTGCTCTATCATTGTAATATGTCTCAATAAATTCCATGATCTGATTTACTAACTGTTTTTTTG
>JALYRX010000100.1 GCA_030855105.1 Bacteroidota bacterium
ATAAATTCAGTGATGAATCTGTTCCATCGGAATTTGCTAAGACTATTGGGGCAACGGGCGCAATCGGTCCGGATAATATATCTACAAATCCTAATCTCCCAAAAGAATATTCATTAAAACAAAATTATCCAAACCCATTCAATCCTGTAACGAACATTCATTATGAATTACCTTTCGATAATTTTGTTACGATAAAAGTTTTTGATATTCTTGGAAAAGAAATTACGACATTAGTAAATGAAATCAAGAATGCGGGAAGCTATATTGTTTCGTTTAATGGTTCGGGTCTTTCAAGCGGGATATATTATTATAAGATTGAAGCAGGAAACTTTACAGAAATAAGGAAAATGCTGCTGATAAAGTAGCTATTCTAATCTTCAATAAACCCTGACAGAATAAATAAGCTATCAGGGTTTCTTTTACATTTGAACTAAAAATAATTTTCTATGATTCGATTTAAACGCTTATGTCAACTAACTCAAAGGTAAACTATGATTGTTCCTATTTTTCTTGAATCACTTCGAGCATAGCTTTATGAATTATACTATTATTTGCAGCGAGAATTTCTTTTCCATAAATTGAATACTTTTTTCCTTTAAAATTCGTGACTATTCCTCCGGCTTCAGTCAGCATTAAATTACCTGCAGCAACATCCCATGCATTTAAATTATATTCCCAAAAGCCATCGAACCTTCCGCATGCTGTCCAGCAGAGATCCAGGGCAGCGGAACCAAGTCTTCTTATCGGCACATCCATCATAATAAATTTTTTGAAAACCGAAACCGGATCGGGTTTGTAGCTGCTTGAGTCATATGGAAATCCGGTTACGAGTAATGATCTTCTGAAATCTTTATTTTGTGAGACTGATATTTTTTTGTCATTTAATAATGCACCGTTTCCTTTTTCGGAAAAGAAAAATTCATTCATCATAGGATTAAAGACAACTCCCATGATGACTTCACCGTTTTTTTCTATTGCGATAGACAGACAAGTAATTGGAATGGAATGTGCGTAATTTACAGTTCCGTCAATGGGATCAATTATCCATTTATACTCCGAGTCCTGGACTATAGCCCCGGCTTCTTCAGAGAGAATGTAATGTGAGGGAAAATCTTTTTTAATTATTTCAAAAATTTTCTCCTCGGATTTTTTATCTATCTCTGTTACTAAATTCGATATGACATCCTTGCTTGAAATTTTAAAATTGCCTTCGAAATTTTCTTTTAAAATTTTTCCCCCTTCGAGAGCGGCTTTTATCAAAGTATTTTTCATAGTGTTAGATTACAAATTGAATTCAATTCCGTCATATCCAAGCTCGATACCTTTAGGAAGTGTTGAATTTATTTTATCGTGAAGAATATCATGAGTGATATGAGTGAAATATGTTTTTTTCGGCTTGACTTTCTTCGCAACTTCAATCGCCTGCTGAAGATTGAAATGAGTCGGATGAGGCCTGATACGCAATGCATTTATCACAAGCACTTTCAGACCTTCAAGCTTTTCAAGCTCTTCATCGGTAATGTAGCTGCAATCAGTTAAGTATGCAAAGTTATTTATCCTGTATCCGAAAATTTTTAAATTGCCGTGAAGACATTCGACCGGAATAATTTCAACATCCCCGATTTTAAATTTTTTGTTCTCAATAATATTAAATTTAACAAGCGGAATTGCATTGTGTCTTATAAGTTCTTCATCAAAAACATATCTGAAAGTAATTTTCATTTCGTCAATCGTATTTTTGTTTCCATAGAGCTCTATAATTTTACTGTGTCTCTGGGTAATTTGTCTTAAATCATCCATGCCGTTTATATGGTCAACGTGATGATGAGTGTATAAGACGGCATCAATATTATCAATTTTATTTCTGAGCATCTGCTGTCTGAAATCAATGGAAGTATCGATAAGAATTCTTACACCATCAACATTTATAAATGCAGAGGTTCTTAATCTTTTATCTTTTAGATTTGATGATTGGCAGGTCTCACATTTACATCCAATTACCGGTACTCCCTGCGAAGTGCCGGTTCCGAGTATTGTTACCTTCATTAAAAATTTTTAGTTAGCAGAATCATTAAACAATTTTTCACTTTCACTTTCTTTGTCTACCAATTCGCGGATATTTGGTTTTAAATAAATTCCTTCTACACCGATAACGGAAATATTTTTTACAAGTATATTTATTTTTTTATCCTGTTCAAGATTTTTATTCAGAAGAAATAATTTCTGCTCTCTCAAAAGACAGAAGCCGCCTTTGAAAACTCCTTTTTCTATTCTTACTGAAAAATCTAATTTGCTTAAAACTTCAATCAATTCCTCAATAAGAACTTCCTTTTTTTCATCGTTAACAGGTTTGGAAACTTTCTTAATTATCTTTGCCAATGGAGTTGTTAGTTGTTTGTTGTTAGTTGTTAGTTGAATAGTGAATGGTGAATAGTGAATAATTATCTTATTTTAAATCGATAGTTCTTCAATCTCAATACCCCTTAATACTTAATACTCAATACTTAATACTTAATACTCACTTAATTTCTTCAATTATCAAATCGTCTTCTTCATGAAAAATATATTTATATCCGTGTGTTTCTTCAAGCATTTTTTCTTCTTCATTTAGTTCTTCCAAAGTTTTCTTCATCGGCCGGAATATCGCCAGCCATATTATTGTGTAGTAGCTCATTACTGCAATCCACGGCACGCCTCTTAAAAATCCTATCCGCTCTCCGAACAGCTCCAACAGCCTGTCGTGGTTAGCGGGCCGCTTATCAAAAAGAATCATAAATTTTATATCGATGTAAGACGTGTAGAGTTCGACGGGAACAAAAACAAAAAATAAAATCGCACACATGAGAAGCCATGGGTTTTCACGTAAATTTATTTTACATGATTTTATAAAAATAATTGCACTCACCAAAACAACAGGGTAGAAAATCATAATCAGCATCGAAGCATCGGAGATCATTTTAAAAATCTGATTTTCTTCATCAGGCGGGATGCTTGTCCGGAAATTGAACTCGTCGTAGTTAAGCAGCTGGTTGCCTATAAAGAACCGGACATTAATAGCTCCGAGCCAGAATATCCCTGCAACGATTAAAATAAAAAGAGATATCCGTGCTGTCTTATTTAATTTCAATTATAGGATTTTAATTGCTGACAATTTAAGCAAATTAAAATTTGTTGTTAATGAAAAAATTAATTTTAATTTCATTTCACGAGTCTTTAATATTTAGTAATTTAGTATCCTTAAAAATCATATGACTGAAGAAAAAATAAGAGAAGTTTTGTCGAAAGTAAACGAGCCGCTATTAAACTTGGATTTTGTAAAGCTGGGTTTTGTAAAAGGTATTTCACTCAACGGGAAAAATCTTTTGCTTACACTTGGAATGTCTGAACTGAATGATAAAATTGAGAACGAAACAAGAAATAAGATCCGTGAACAATTTAAAATTTCAATTCCTGAAATAAATAATACAGATGTGGATTTTGTGATTGGAATTGCCGAGCATAAGAATACAAAAAAATCAACCGTGATGCCTGAAGTAAAGAACACGATTGCAATTGCCTCCGGAAAAGGCGGGGTCGGCAAATCTACAGTGGCTGTGAATTTGGCTGTAGCTCTTGCAAAAGAAGGAGCAAAGGTCGGATTGATAGATGCTGATATTTATGGTCCTTCAATTCCATTGATGTTCGGATTAAAAGGTAAGCCCGGTATTACTAAAATCGGTGAAAAGAATAAACTTGTTCCTATGGAAAAATACGGTGTGAAAGTAATGTCTATCGGTTTCCTGATGGAAGAAGGAACTGCTGTTGTGTGGAGAGGACCGATGGCATCGAGCGCATTAAAACAATTCATGGGAGATGTTGTCTGGGGTGAGCTTGATTATTTATTATTTGATATGCCTCCGGGAACCGGTGACATTCAGCTGACTTTGAGCCAGACGATTCCATTAACCGGTGCAATCATTGTAACGACGCCGCAGGATATTTCTCTCGCCGATGCGAAGAAAGGTTATATCATGTTTCAAAAGGTAAACGTTCCGACTCTTGGAATAATAGAAAACATGAGTTATTATCAAAATCCCGACGGAAGCAGGGAATATATTTTTGGAAGTGACGGCGGAAAAAAAATGAGCAAGGAATTTAATGTGAAACTTCTCGGAGAAATTCCTATAAATACCAAAATAAGATTGGGGGGTGATGCAGGTGAGCCTGTTGTAATTGGAAATCCTGATCTGGAAGAATCAAAAATTTTTACTTCTATTTCAAGAGGTCTCATCAAAGAAATTAATTTAATGAATACAAGTACTTCAAATGCTTCTGATGTAGTTATAGAAATATGATTTGTATCTGAGTGTATGGAGTGTATGGAGTGTATGGAGTGTATGGAGTGTATGGAGTGTATGGAGTGTATGGAGTGTATGG
>JALYRX010000078.1 GCA_030855105.1 Bacteroidota bacterium
GCAGCAGTGCAATTGCTTTTTCAGCGGGAACGTTGACTTATGATTTCACACCTGCAGCAAATAAAGCATTTGGAAGTAATCAGATTCAGGTTGATATTTCTCCGGTCAGGTTTGCAATATACAGCGGGGATGTAAATCAGGATGGAATAGTTGATGTTATAGATCTGGGCACTATCGATAATGATGCATTTAATTTTGCTTCAGGATATTTAGTAACAGATATAAATGGAGATAACTTTGTAGATGTTATTGATCTTGGGATAGCAGATAATAATGCAGCGAATTTTGTAAGTGTTATAAGGCCATAATGCTTAATGGTCAATTTTCAATGGTCAATGATTAAAGTTCAATTGTTTATTAGTTAATAGTACATCCGTTCAAAACGTTTATATATAAATTTGCATCTTTATAATTGATTTAAATTATCCCCCTAACCCCCTTCATAAGGGGGGAATTAAAGGGGGATTTTCGGATTCAATTTTAAAATATATTTTGAAATCAGGGGTTCGAAACCGGATTCGTAAAATAAATCGAAAACAAAAATGAATTTGCAGAAAAATTATTCTTCATAAATTTATTTTGGACGCCAATGGTCTGTGCTAGCCTCCCGCAGAGTTTCTAGCTTGATTTTTAGCCGTTGATGGATCACCTTAGAAAAAAAAATATTTATTTCAACAATATCATCTTCTTTGTTTCAAAAAAATTTCCGGATTCTAATTTATAAAAATAAATCCCGCTCGACAATCTGCTTCCGTCAAACTCAACTTCATAACTGCCTGCATTTTGTTTTTCATTTACTAAATTTACAACTTCGTTTCCAATAACATCAAACACTTTCAGTATAACAAAATTCGCAATTCCTAATTCGTAATTTATAATTGTCTTTGGATTGAATGGGTTTGGATAATTCTGATGCAAGGTGTATTTATCTCCAATATTGTTTGAAACAATGTTTATCCCTGTGACCGGAGAAAAATCATCCAGACTTCTTGGCAGAATCTGATAGCCACCAATAAAAGGAGCTGAGAATTTAAATTGAGAACATTCTGAAACTATGTCAAAAGGAAAAGCATGTATTGGTTGATTTGCAATATTAGTAGTAGCATAAATTCTTATATCACAGGAATCGTTTCCGGCAATGAGTCTGTAATTTGTTCCCGAACCTCCAACAGCCCATGTGGTTACAGGTACTCCGCTTAAAGTATGAACAGAAGTTACATTACTAATTCTTATAAGCATACCTTCATATCTTTCACCATCAACTCTAACCTGAGTACAGGTTACTAAAGTAGGAGTAACAGTTTTCCCGGTGTCAAGAATCGTAAGAGATGTAACCGGATTTAATTCTGTTAGTCCGGAAAACTGAGTAACTACACCTGTTACCTCAATACTATCACCTCTCTTTACGCGGTTGCAGAAGGCAGTATCAAATCCAATCAAACCTGCTGTCCTTGTCTGGAAATATACCAGGCTGCCCCCGAATTCCCGGTGTGTCGTCACAATGCCTCGTGTAGTTATGGATTGATTTAAAAGCAGGGGAACTCCAATTGAATCCTGCACCCTCACTGAGTCAATCGGAATCCATTGGGAATATGCAGTGGATAGAAAAATAAACAAATAAGAAAATACTTTTAATAAATTTTTCATTGTCATTTTATTTTAATTTTAATAAAATATTTTTTTTAATATTAATAGATTATTTTCCGATGATTATTTCTGTATAAACAAAATACATTTTTTTCTTTTTAGGAAAAATATAAAAATCCTAAATTTCTTTTCAAAATAGTGACTACTTTAAGACAGGTGAACATGAAAGCATCAAAAGTAAATTGAACATTAATTTTGTAACCTACAGCTTGTAACTATATCAATTCAGACTCTTAAACTCATTACTTTTTTCCAAAAGCCATTCTTTTTCGGAAAAACTTTTTAAAGCAAGTATTAATCTTGTCTCTTTCATATTTCAATTAGTAAATTTTGAAAAATTTATTTTGGCTATCATTAAATGCTCCGTTGAGTTCTTATTTAACCACTGGCGGAGTCTCCGCTTTTTGGACTCCGCTGTTCGTACGAATATCTTGGCAGAGTCCGGAAAAATCAGCGAGACTCTGCCGGGGGTTTAATTTCTAATAAAGAAGATATAAAAATATCATCACAAATTGGTTTTATAATTATATCTTAATGTTTACAAAAATTTCCTCTTGTAATATATCGTAAATATTGACTTATAATTTCAGAGAGCGAAAGTGGTTTGTAAAAGAAATAAATTTATCTGGAATCTTTCAAACAAACACTTGATATTGTTTATCCAAATATTGTTAAATTTAAAAAAAAATTCCCATGAAAAATTTTATAAAGATTTTTGTCGTGCTTGAATTTGTTTTAAGCATTTCATCAGTTATTTATACTGACATTATCTATTCTCAAGTTACCGACCAGCATTGGTCAGTTATTTCCGAAGAAAGTATAGTAATAAAAGGCGAAAGAAGGATACTACCTTTGAAATATTCAACAGTTAAATCTGATTTTGCCGATTTACAAACATTCATACAGAATGCTCCACTTGAGTTCAGTGACAGAGCAAATAATTCACCACTTATTATCGAACTTCCTTCACCTTCAGGGGAATTGTTAAAATATTTTGTTACGGAATATTCAATGATGGAACCCGGTCTAACACAAATTTATCCTGATATTAAAACCTATAATTTAAAAGGAGTTGATGATCCCTTCGCATTCGGCAAATTTGATATAACAATGCACGGATTTCATGCAATGATATTGACTCCCAGAGGAGACTATTTTATTGATCCATACAGCACAGGTGAAAATGAGATTTATATTTGCTATTATAAAAAGGATTATACCTCTGCACAAACATATGAATGTTTAGTAAACGAAAACAAAAATGAAATTCAAAATTTAACTGACGGAACTATTACATCAGGATCACAGCTTAGAACTTACCGTCTTGCAATGGCTGCAAATGGAGAATACACTACCTTTCATGGAGGAACTGTCCCTGCAGGTATGGCAGCAGTAGTCACAGCAATAAACCGAGTAAACGGATTGTATGAGCGTGACATTGCTGTAAGAATGATATTAGTTGCAAATAACAATCAGATCATTTATACAAATGGACTTACAGATCCATATACAAATGAAGACGGAATTGCAATGCTTTTTCAAAATCAAGTGAATATTGATCTTGTCATTGGTGCCGCTAATTATGATATAGGTCATGTTTTCAGCACAGGTGGAGGAGGAGTTGCAGGTTTGGGTGTTGTTTGTGTAAATAATTCGAAAGCAAGAGGAGTTACAGGATTGCCGGCACCTATCGGCGATGCCTTTTATATTGATTTTGTTGCTCATGAAATGGGTCATCAATTTGACGGAAATCATACCTTCAATGGTACTTTGGGTAATTGCAGTGGATCCAATAGGAATGAAACAACTGCCTGGGAACCCGGAAGCGGAAGTACTATTATGGCTTATGCAGGAATATGTGCAGGTGACGATCTTCAACGTAATAGTGATGCTCATTTTCATTCCGGAAGCTTTACTGAAATTGCAACTTATACTCAGTTTGGTAGTGGATGTGCAATAGTTACATCTACAGGAAATACACCACCTTCGATAATAATGCCTGCCGGAGGATTTACAATTCCAATAAGAACACCTTTCCAGCTAAAGGGCACTGCAACTGATGTAGAAAATCCAAATTCACTAACCTATTGCTGGGAGGAATTTGATTTAGGTCCAGCAGGTTCTCCGAATGCACCTACAGGTAATGCACCGATTTTCAGATCTTTTAAACCTGATACTGTTCCAACGAGAGTTTTTCCGAAGCTCACTGATATAATAAATAATACTCAAACTTTTGGAGAATTACTGCCAACTTATACAAGAAGTCTGAGTTTCAGATTTACAGTGAGAGATAATAATGCAGGTGCCGGTGGAGTCAACTATGAGTCCATGCAGTTTAATGTAACTGCTTCTTCCGGACCTTTCATTGTTACTCAGCCAAATACAAATGTAATATGGAATTCAAATGTTGCTCAGACAGTGACATGGAATGTTGCTAATACAAATGCTGCTCCTGTGAATTGTCAATTTGTTAATATAAAACTTTCAACGGACGGCGGATATTCTTATCCAAATACTCTGGCTTCGAATACAGCAAATGATGGCTCAGCAGTGGTCACTCTGCCAAGTATAAGCAGCACAATAGCCAGAATAAAAATTGAAGCAGTTGGAAATGTTTTCTTTGATATTTCAAATACGAATTTTACTATACAGCGTAATTCGATTCCAATTATTGTTCATACAGCTTTGTCAGACCAGCCAAAACAAAGCTGGCCTTCAATTGTAACTGCAAATATTATAGACAACTCAGGAATTGATTCTGCCTGGGTTGTTTGGTATAAAAATTTACCTTCAAACACAAAACGGTTTAAGCTGGTAAACACGTCGGGAGATATTTATTCGGCAGCATTCAATTCACTAAATTCTGATGTGACAGCAGGAGATTCTATTCGTTACAAAATATTTGCTCAGAGTAGTGCCGTTACACATGACAGAGATTCAACTCCACTTTACGGATTTAAAATAATTAATGTGGTGCTTTGTGAAGGTTTTGCCTCGGTTATGTTTCCACCTGCAGGTTGGAATGTTGAATTTACTGGAATAAATTACTGGAGCAGAAATGGTGTTAGTAGTTATGGAGTGGGGTCAGGTTCTGCAAGTTTTGAATTTTGGGATGCTCCGGTCGCTACGATTCAATCACTCGTGACATTCGCTTTTTCGGCGACTTCTCCGGGGGATTCATTAGAGTTTGATAACTCCTACGCTCCATATCCTAATAGAGTGGATTCTTTAATAATTATGACTTCTACTAACGGCGGTGCAAACTATGGAACATTGGTAAGTCTTTTTGGTGCGGTGGTCACCGGAACATTAAATACTGTTCCTATAAGTACCGGTGAATTTACACCGACAAGTACACAATGGGCTACAAAGAAATATGCTCTTCCTGTTGGAACCAATAAAATTAAATTTAAGGCGATAAGTGGTTTTGGAAATAATCTTTACCTCGATGAAATTTGTGTTGTAAACGGTGCTGTTCCGGTCGCATCAAACATCACATTGATTCAAGAAGGATTTTATGATCCTACACAAAACAAATTAAATATCAGAGATACGGTTAAATTTTATTTAAGAGATGTAAGCCCTCCATTTAATGTGGTTGATTCAGGTAAAGCAGTTGTAGATTCGTCGACATTCACCGCTTCGGTTTTGTTTAGTTCTGCTCCTACAGGAACATATTATGTTCAGGTTAATCATAGGAACACTATTGAGACATGGAGCAAGTCAGGAGGAGAATCATATGTACGCGGTTCTGTTTTCAATTATAATTTTACATCAGCAGAAACTCAGGCATTTGGAAATAATATGCTGCAAGTGGATGCATCACCCGTTAGATATGCAATTTACAGCGGTGATGTGAATCAGGATGGAATAATAGATATTACAGACGGGTCAGTGATCGATAACAATGCGTTTAATTTTGTGACAGGATATGTTCCATCGGATTTGAATGGAGATAATTTTGTAGATATAACCGATTATACTTTTGCAGATAACAATACTTTTAATTTCGTAATTAAAGTAACACCTTAATTTTAGAAGTTAAAAAAATAATTGATAATTCTTAACTGTCAATTTCCGGCATTCACGTGCAAACAGCTTAGCGTTCCCAATCGGAATGATTGGGAACGAGTAAGTGTGTAAAATTTAAAACCTCCTTTTTTACTTTCGATAATTCATTTTTATTTAGAAAGCACTTCATAAAAATCCAGCATATAAGTATCCACATCTCCTGTTTTAGAATACCCCAAATTGTTCATTAGAAATATAAATCGTATTAACAGCAATACACAGCAATCACCCGGCAGGTTCAGTATAAAATGGGACGGAAAATATAGTAACAGCGACGCAGCATCATCGGGTATATATTTCTACAGTATTACAACCGGACATTTTTCTTCAACAAGAAAAATGTTGTTAATAAAATAGTTTTTTTATTTAGATATCTTAGAGGCGCAGCTTGGTGCGTCTCTACTTTTATAATTCAATCAGAGAAGCAACAAATTAAAATGTGATTCGTAAAGAGTTAGAAATCAAGTCTTATTTTATCATTTGTTAATTATAAATTATACTTTTATTTTACATTAAAAATATTAGAGAAGAATAAAGAGGTGAGAATAATCAAACACCGAATAGTTTTAATAACGTTTTCTTTTCTGATTCAAAATAACAGCTAATTACCTGCTCTTACAAAATATGAATAATATTCTTATTGAAATATTAATAAAAAAAATTTTATTAACATGTTTCTTAAATTATCCGGAGAAAAATTAAAATGAAAAAATCTTATCTTTTTTTTATATCGGCTTTTATAATATCTGTATTTACACAAAATGCAATCTGCCAGACTGTTGACGAAGTCATTAACAACCATGCTAATACAATGGGAGGTGCTGATAAATTTATGAATATAAAAACCGTAAAGTATTCGGGGCAATTTTCCGGCGATGGTGTTGATATTCCTATGACAATGGTTGTTAAGAGAGACGGGAAAGCAAAAATGGAAATGACTTATCAGGGAATGAATTTAATCAGGGCAAGTGACGGCACGAGCGGCTGGACACTTAATCCGTTTCAGGGAGGTAAAGAAGCCCAAAAAATTCCTGCTGAAGAATTTAAGGAAATGAGGAAAAGCGCTGAAATAGAAGGAGAGTTGATTAACTATAAAGATAAAGGGTATAAAGCAGAGCTTCTTGGCAAAGATGATTTTGAGGGAAGCGAAATATATAAAATTAAATTGACTGATAAAGACGGAGATGTAACATATTATTTGATTGATATTTCAACCTACTTAATTCTCAAAGACTCTAAGAAACGTAAAGTCGGGGAGAAAGAAATTAATTCGGAAACAATATACGGAAACTATCAGAAGGTTGACGGATTAATGTTTCCAATGTCACTGGAATATATAGTTGTAAACTCAGGCAGTCAGAAAGTAACGGTTGAGAAAGTTGAATTGAATACTGAAGTTGATGACAGTGTGTTCAAAATGCCTGTTAAATAATGGTGAATGGTCAATGGTCAATTTTGAATGGTCAATGGTTAATGGTCAATGGTGGTGAATGTACAATGGTCAATGGTCAATTGTGAATGGTCAATGGTCAATAGTCATTGGTTAATGGTCAATAGTCAATGGCCAATTGTGAATGGTCAATTATATTATACTTATTATTTATAAGTCATTATTCACTACTCACTATTCAACATGCACCATTCACTGTTCAACTGATATTGAAGGAAGTTAAAATTTATAAATTAATTAATTATAAAAACTTTTAAAAATATATTATGAAAAAAATATTACTGTCGGTCTTATTTATTTTTTTTACTACCTATACTTTAAATTCGCAAACCAAAATCAACTCTGCTACTTTCGGTGCATTGAATGCAAGACAGATTGGCTCTGCATCCATGAGTGGAAGAATAACAGCCATTGATGCAGTTAATATCGATCCAAGAATAGTTTTCGTCGGTACTGCCGGTGGCGGCGTTTGGAAAACGCTTAATGGCGGTGCAGTATTCAAATCTGTTTTCGATAAGTATTGCCAGTCTATCGGAGCTTTGGCAATTGATCAAAATAAACCCGACGTTATCTGGGTTGGTACCGGAGAATCAAATATGAGAAACTCTGTGGCGATCGGTGACGGAATGTATTTATCCGATGACGGCGGAGACAACTGGAAAAAAGTCGGATTGGAAAACAGCGAGCATATTTCAAAAATTGTAATTCATCCCGAAAAGAGTAATGTAGTTTATGCTGCAGTTCCGGGAGCATTGTGGGGAGACAGCGAAGACAGAGGCCTTTATAAAACAACTGACGGAGGAAATTCCTGGAATAAAATTCTTTACATCGATGATAAGACCGGTTGTGCGGATATCGTAATGGACCCTAAAAACCCGAAAATTTTATATGCTTCAATGTGGCAGTTCAGAAGAAAGCCATATGCATTTGCTTCGGGCGGCGAAAACAGCGGGTTATATAAAAGCGTTGACGGCGGTGAAAACTGGGATAGAATTGATAAGTCATTCACAGATGATAACAAGCTCGGAAGAATCTGCATAGCGGTATCACCCGGAAATACAGATCATATTTATGCAATTGCAGAATCAAAAAATACGGGACTGTTCGAATCATTAGATGCAGGAAAAACGTGGAAGAGGAACAGTGCTTCGGCTGATGTAGTGTACCGTCCTTTTTATTTTAGTGTAATTGCAATTGATCCGACAGATGAAAACAGAGTTTACAGACCTGCTTTTAATTTAAATATAAGTGATGACGGCGGGCAATCATTCAGGACTCCGTCATTTGAAGGAGGCTTTGTTCATCCTGATTATCATGCGATATGGATCAATCCAAAAAACCCGCAGCAAATTTATGTAGGGACAGACGGCGGAGTTTATATGTCACTCGACAGAGGAAATAATTTTATGTTTATACATAATCTTCCGGTATCACAATTCTATCATGCATCGTACGATTTAGAGAAGCCCTACTATAATGTATATGGCGGTTTGCAGGATAACGGTTCATGGTATGCACCATCGAGTACACCGGGAGGAATTGATAACGATGACTGGGTTTCATTCGGAGGGGGCGATGGATTTTCTGTTATTCCCGACCTTACAAATTCGGATTATGTTTATTGGGAGTTTCAGGGCGGAAATATAAGAAGATACAATAAAAAAAATTTCGAAGACAAAGATGTAAAACCTCAGCCGATGAAGGGTGAAGAAAAACTAAGATGCAACTGGAACACTCCTATATTTCAAAGTACATTAAACCCCGGCACAATATATCTGGGTTCACAATACTTATTCAAAACAAACGATAAAGGTGAGACATGGCAGCGGATTTCACCTGACTTAACGACCAATGATCCTGAAAAACAAAAACAGGAAGAGTCGGGAGGATTGTCGATAGATAATTCATCCGCAGAAAATCACTGCACAATATTTGCAATTTGTGATTCACCTGTTGATGCAAACATAATCTGGGTTGGTACTGATGATGGAAATGTGCAGGTATCGGAAAACGGCGGCGTTAGCTGGAATAATGTTGTTGAAAATATTCCAAAGCTTCCTAAGAATACATGGGTATCAAGCATTGATGCAAGCAGCTTCGACAGAAGCACTGCATTTGCAACATTCGACGGACACGCTGGCGGTGATAAAAAAGCTTATGTATATAAGACAACCGATATGGGAAAAACATGGACTTTGATTGCGACAGATGAGATCAGCGGATATGCTCACAAGGTAAAACAGGATATTGTAAATCCTAACTTACTTTTTGTCGGAACTGTGTTTGGACTATATATAAGTATAGACGGAGGAAAAGTCTGGGCGCAGTATACCGGAAATATTCCAAAGTGTGAGGTGAGGGATATTTCAATTCAACCTGAAAAAGGCGATCTGATTCTTGCTACACACGGAAGGGGAATAATAATTTTAGATGATCTGACGCCGATCAGAAATATTACTACTGATGTTCTTGAAGCTGATGCATACTTATTGCCTACGAGGGCAAATTATAATAACGGAATAAATCTCGGAAGTAATTTTTTTCCTTTTGTCGGAATGTATGTCGGGCAAAATGCTCCTGAAGATGCAGTGATAGTTTATTATTTAAAGGACAGAGTTGTAACCGGAGAGGTAAAGGTTGATATTTATAATAACTCCGGAACTTTGTTAAAATCTCTTCCGGGCACAAAGCGAAAAGGAGTTAACCGTGTAACATGGGATATGAAATTAAAGCCGCCGAAAGTTGCGCCTGGAGTGACTCCCGACCGGAGCGGTTTTTTTGGACCTTCAATCGATCCGGGAACATACATAGTAAAGCTCACTAAAGGAGATAAAACTTATACCGGCAACCTTGAAATTATTCAGGATCCAAATTCACCATACGGTAAAGAAGATATTGCATTAAGAAATGAAACAACGATGAAAATATTCAAAATGCATGAAGATCTTGCTTACGTTGTTCACAACATTAACACAATAAAAGAGGAAACAAAAAAGTTGGTAGATGATGGAAAGCTAAGCAAAGATTCAGGTGATGAATTGATAAACAAGCTTGAGGATCTGAGAAAAACCTGCGTTGCGACGAGTGAAGCAAAAGGTATTACAGGTGAAGAAAGATTAAAAGAAAAAATCAGCGAGCTGTATACATCGGTAATATTTTATGGCGGTAAGCCAACGCAACAGCAAGTCGAAAGAATAACAGGACTTGAATTTGAATTGCAAAAGACAACACAGCAAGCAGACGAGATTTATAAGAACTATCTTGACAAAGTTAACGCCGAGCTAAAAGCTAAGGGAATGAATGAGATAGATCAGATATCGAGAGAAGATTTTGATAAATTGGAAAATAAGAAATCGTCGTAAAAACAGTTACAAGTTACAAGTTACAAGTTATTAATACGAGTTATCAGTTCTTTCGAGTTTTGAGTTATAAGTTTTTATTTGTTTTTTAGATATTGTATAAATTAAATATTAGGAGAATATTAATATGAAAAGTGAAAGGATAATACAATGAAGAGTTATAGTTTTTCCATTAGAATAGTTAAATTATATCAATACTTAATCAGAGAACATAAAGAATATTCATTAGCTAAACAAATATTAAGATGTGGAACTTCAGTCGGAGCAAATGTCGAAGAAGCTTGTAACTTGTAACTTGTAACTGACTTACGCAGATTTTTTATATCCGTCATCAAGCTCCAGAAATTTTTCCTCTAACCATGCTTTATAAGGAATATCATGGACCATATTTTTTTTGATAAGATATTTAGTCATTGGATTAGATGAAGTTTTGTAGAGAATCATTTTATGTATTACCAGAATAAAATTTTTCATTTTCTTTTTAAACTGATCTGTCAGGGTGTCATTGTTTGTAAGAAAATGTTTATATGTATCGATAAGAGATAAAGCAGGTTCGTAAAGCCCCAGCTCATAATAGGTCATGAGCATAAGATTTTTTATGTCTATCTTAAGCATAAAGTGATTCAGCTGAACCTTCTGAAAATTCTTCATTGACAGTTCAAATCTTTTCGTGTGAAAATAATATTCCGCCAGGCTGTAATGATACATGTTCATCTTCCTGTCGGGATGAAGCTTGCTATAATGCTTTTTTATAAACTCAAGAGTCCATTTATATTTTTTCATCTCGAGCCCGTGCTTTAAGATTATACGAAAGAGCTCAACCGGAAGGAAAGTATTCAGGCTCATCTTATAATATTCTTTAAGCAGCATATATTTATAAACGCTAAAAAGTTCATTCTGAAAATCAATGGAAGTATTTTTTTCGGATCTTTTCATCATGCAGTAAGTTATTAACCTTGCAAAATGAAAATTAATATCATCGCTGCCAAGAAGATGAACATTCTTTGTTATGAGTTTTTTATAATTAAAATAATTTTCTTCATTTTCATATCCGGAAAAAAGACTGTAAAGAGAAAGGTTCAGTTCAAATGAAGCAGTATAACTTTTATTCTCTGAATTTGAAATAAGCACTTTCATCAGATCTTCAAAATTAACTATTTTAAATAACTTTAATACAAAATTTTTTTCCTCTTTAATATCATAATTTGTGTTTATTGTCATGAGGCTGTCATAGTTAACCCAGGTTTCCTTTGCAAACACAATACTTAAATACATTGATCTTTGATTCAAAAGCGTAAGATTTTCTGAAAATTTTTTTTACTGGTTTTCGGGATATTAGCTCGAAGGTAATTGTGTTTATCAGTACACAACTGAAACATGTTTAAGAAATATTTTGTGTTAAAATTTTTATCCGCATTCAATAGCTTTTCGGATTTCTCTATGTTATGAAGGAAATGTTTATACAATCTTCTTTTAAAAAGCTCATCACGCAAAAAATCTTGAGACTCAATACCCCTATTTTTAAAATTCAAAATTTTTAAATAATCTTCGGCAAGATTTGCAATTTCGAATAAAAGACTTTTAAAAGTTGATTTATTGAATGCGAGATCGGGGTTCAGTTCTTTGCTTAGATTTTCCTCTGTCAAAAATTTTGAATTAAACCCGGGATAATATCTTAAAAGAATTTTATAAAGATTTCTAATCTTCTGGCTTTCATTAAAATAAGGTGAATGCAAAAACTGATTAAAGCTTTTAACATCTTTTGGAGTGAAGGTTTTTAAAATATCTATGATTTTATATTTCATTCGGAATCAATTTGGGACAACCATTAGGGAAGAAATTTTAGTCTAAAATATTCAAATTATACAACTTTTTCAAGCATTTTCAAATATTAAGTTACTGTTTGCTAACCTCATTGAACAACTTTTTCGTTAAGTTTTCTTTGCTGAAGTAATTTATTCTCAATATGTTGTACCAAAACATTATCTAATTCAAAACTTTAATAAAAGAAAAATTATGAAATCGAAAATTGTAATCGCCGCAGTAATTGTTTATTTGTTTTCATTCATTTTATTACCAAAAAGTTCATTTGCAGATTATCCAAGTATTAATTATCCCGAATCACATTCCATCTTAAGCATCAATTCAAACGGAGGTTTTACTTTCATTAAGATATCCTCCGGCGGCATCAACTATGTACTAATATTCGACGGAATTCAGTTGATTAATACTTACCCGGAATAATAAAAATTTTAAAAATACAGAATCAATTGATTCTCCGATAGCATCATACATATAAATTCAAATTCTAAGAATGCCTGCACTCCCTCCTTTGCAGGCATTCGAATTTACTCCTTATATAAAAAATTTCTGCATTCATTTTAAAAAGTGCCGGTATCGACGATACGATAGTGTCTTCACTGTTAAAATAGTGTGTTTTCATTTACTTCAATAATGTGTCTTCACCGATTAAATCTCATTCGGGAATTTTAGATTTTTGTGTGGGTTAAAAAAAAATTAAAGGAGGACAAAATGAAAACCCAAACTTTTATCTTCACAGTTCTAATTCTTCTGTTTACAATTTCTTTCCTTCCGGAAAATTCAGAGAGCGCTTCCAAAAGAAGCAACTATTTGCAAGAAGAAATTACCAGTCTTAATCAAAATGAAAACGGATACACATACGTTCGTGTATTCAAAGACGGAATTTGGTGGATATATGTTTATGATGGAGTAGTCCTGATAAACGTATATCCTGAATAAAAGATTTGAAAATTTATTGCAGAGCTACTTGGAAGGAGAGCTCTGCAATAACTTCTTAAGTCATTTCAATTTCCCGGGCAACCTGTGATTAAAAAAAATAATGTAAATATGTCTGATTACATGCAGATTTCGAGACTTTTCAGGAAGATAGTTTATGATTCGCATCTTTTCCGGAGCAACTTTTAAAAAAAAAATTCTTTTTATATTGAAATGTTTATACTTAAGTTTGTAACATGTGACTTTGTTATTTAATATCCCCGGTACAATTTAAGTTTTCAGAAAATTCAATTTTTACAATTTTATAATTCTACAATTCTACAAAGGAAGAACGATAAAAATAAATGCCTGTCCCCAATCTTTGAGGAAGGCATTTTTTTATATAAATCAAGATTTACCCCGAGGTCACTAGGGCACCAAACTCGCAAAGGATAATCACCAAAATTTTATTGTTAAAAATTCCTCTATGCACTTTGCGTAGGCGCTTTGCCTGCCCCAAAAGATTTATCAGGCGGGCGAACTTTTGCAGTTAAAGATATTTTTTAATTTCTATTGAACAATTAGGGATAAAAATATTATACAGCAGCATGTTTTTAAAATGACGTCACAAGATTGCGGTTAAATCAACTCACTTATTTTTTCAAGGATCCATTTTTTATTGGATATTTTATTTTCATTTATTAATTGCGACTTCATATGGTTTAATTCGAGTTTATCATTTTTATTTTTAAACTGGATCAGCCGGTTCAAATATTTATGAAAATTAACGAATAAGGGTTTCCTTTCCTTTGGAATTAATTTATTATTGACCAGAAAATGTCTGAAATTTTCCAGAGCGGAAATAAGAGACTCTTCAATCTTCATTTCATAAAAGATCTCCATCTGAAGGATTTTTGAATTAAGCTTTAAATAAAGTTCATCATATACAATCTTTGAATTTAATTCCATTGAAGATTCGTAATTCTTAACAGCAAATTCATATTGCGCCATGCAGTAAAAATAATAATTCTCCCGGAAATCTTTATGAAGCTCAGGTATATACTGTAAAATGAAATTTCTGACCCACTTATGCTCACCCCTGTTCAATCCTGACACTACAACATTTCTAAAAAAAATAGGAGACATGTGACCGTCACTATTCAGATATGTTTTTACAATTAATTCTTCCTTATATATTTCAAAACGCTCTTTTTCAAATTTGGTATTATTCTCCATTATTTTTTTCAAACAGTAATTGGTCATGTTCACAAAAGCTCGCATAAGATCATCCGTGTGAATTTCATTCCTGTTGACCCGGAGAATATCTTTGATTTTAAAAAAGTATGATTCATTATCACTGTCCGTCAGCATTTTGATTGTGTAGTAATTCATTTTAATGACAGGCATATTTTCATATTCATCTATATTTATGTTTGCAAACATTTTATTAAAAGCATCATACTTTATATTTTTATTATAATTGATCGGGATCGATAAAACATTCAGATACATTGTCATTGATTTCAATAGATAAAAATTTGTCAGATCATTAAAAAGACTTTCATGATCTATATTACTTAAATATTTCTCAATCATACCGGAATTGGTTTTTGCAATATTGTCCATCTTTTTGCTTTCAAACCTGTATTTGTAGAGATAATAATCCTCTGCTTCCATATCCGCTTTTCTCACTTGCTGATAATAAGCAGACATTATTTTCCCCGACAGTTTATACAACTTCCTTTCAAGCAGCTCCTTGTTAAGGAGAAATGCATATTCGAAATTATGTTTTTCAAATCCAATATATGCAAAATACTTTTCTATAAGTTCATAAAGATAATGAACCGTCACTCTGAAGGTGCTGTCATTATACTTCTTTCCCGGGAATAATTTACTAAAAATATTTTCTCTTGAAATTTTTTCCTCGTCAAATTCAGGGTATGCATTTTTCAAAATATCAAATAATTTCAAGATAGATTTCCTTTTATTAAAAAAAGGAGATTCAAGAAATTCCCTGAATTCCTTCATATCTTTATTTGAAAATGTTTTAAGAAGTTTTATTACGGCATTGTTAACCATTCATCTGATTTTAAGACAATATAATTCCACTTTGATTTGATAACAATGATAATTAGATATGATTGTACGGTTTCACTGTGTTTCACTGTACACGTCTATTAACAAATAAGTCAAGTACATTCTCTTCCCCGCTAAATAAAAATTATTTTTTCTTTATAAAAAAATAATTTTTATTTAGCTACTATTTGACTAATGGGGCTCACTTTTCAG
>JALYRX010000029.1 GCA_030855105.1 Bacteroidota bacterium
TCTTACTTACAAAAATAACTAATCTAAAAATATTTTGACAACCTAATTGCCATTAATATCAGCTACTTATTAAACTGAACTTCTAATGATGTTCATTAGAAAATTTCCCTAATGAAAAATCTGGGATTAATGACCAAACAAATAAAGTCGTGGGAAAGCAGGTTGATCACCTAGCCGAAGTCAAAGGGATTGTAATCGTTGAAACATTTAATGTCGAAGGCGTAGAAAATGCCTTTCGAATCAGCGTGAAAATAATAAATACAACTAAAATTGAAAACTCGGAAACAATCTCCCGTGATGATGTTTTAAGTCAATCTTTTCTTTCTACTCATATAATTTTAAGCGCGGAGAATGGTGAATTTATTTCAGATCAGAACCCGGGGGAATTATGGGAGCCTTTTGTTAGAGAAAATAAAAAAGTAAACTCATGGCCGATATTGATTGACAAAAATAATACTACAGTTCTGTCTTCGCCAATTATCCTGAATGACTATCCGGAAATTAATCCTCAAAGTATGGGAAATCTTTTCGACAGTACTGAAATAGAGGAAGCGCTATTGCTTCATGTAAATGTTTTATCAGAAGAAGAGAAAGAAATAATTGCAAACAGCGATGAAAAACTTCGAGCCATGCTGAATAAAGTAAGTAAGATCACTCCGGAGGAAGCTATCAATTTACACGGTGGCTTTAAAGATTATAAATCACAAAATTTTAATAAATAAAAACGCGTGATTGTGAGAGCAACAGGATTAATGGATGATAAGCCCGGTGAAGAGCTGAAAATAATTGAAGGGATTGAATATCGTAAGGGTGATAAAGTTAAGTTAAAACTTGGTCAGAGGAGATCTGATGCAGCAGACATTTTAATGAACGGTAAAACAGCTACGATTGAAATCATTTATACTGATTATGAAGACCAGTCATATATTGCAGTTACAATAGATGAAGATCCGGGTCAGGAAATGCAAAGGGAATTAGGCCGTTACCTTTTTTTCGCTCCTTTTGAAGTTGAACATATAAATTATGGATGATAAAAATTTATTAAGAAACGGAATTGACCAAACAAAAGTATCTTCATCATTCACAACAAAAAAACGTGTGATGATAGCCGGAGTAGGTAATATGTTTATGAAAGATGATGGTTTTGGCGGAGCAGTGATTAAAAAAATTCTTCACAACAAATTCCCTGAAGGTGTTGAGATAAAAGACTTTGGCACTGGAGGTCGAAACTTGCTTATGACCTGATGAAGGGATATGATGCATTGATTCTTGTAGATGCTTCCAGCCGCGGGGAAAAACCGGGAACAGTTTTTCTTATTGAACCTGATGAAAATGAAATCTCTTCCGATCTTCAAAATGGTGGTTTGATTGATCCACACGGGTCTGATCCGGTAACAGTCCTAAGATTTGTGAAAGGAGTAGGAGCATGGCCTGCAAAAGTTCTCATAGTTGGATGCGAACCTTATAATGTAGATAATTTTGAGATTGGTCTTAGTGATCCGGTAAATGCTGCTGTCGAAAAAGCTGCCGAGATAGTTGAAGATATTGTTAAAGATATTTATTCTGAAAGTAAATAAAATATAATGAAAGAGTTGACAGAAGAAAAAATTCCGCAGCTAATACAGGTTGATGTCAAACCTACCTCTCAAAATGGGAATGCCTCAAAGGATATGGTGGATAATGATATAGAGGATCTTAATAAGCAAAGCCAACGAATACAGGAATTGATAGATGAATTGGATTTAATTCCTGATTCAAAGACAAAGGAATTTGCACAGGAGTGTATCCAGGAAATTGTTGGTTTTTATGGAAAAGGTCTCGAGAGAATGTTACACATAATTTCTGCAAATGAAAATTCATCAGCAAAAAATACTATTAATAAATTGATTGAAGATAATTTTATAAGCGGCTTATTGCTGATACACGACCTTCATCCGTTAAGTTTGGAAACGAGACTGAAAAATGCGTTGGAGAAAGTTCGTCCATATATGGATAGTCATGGAGGAAGTGTTGAGATTGTGAGTCTCGATGAAGGAGTTGCAAAACTGCGTCTATCGGGAAGTTGTAAAGGTTGTCCTTCTTCATCCATAACTTTAGAACTTGGAATCAAAGAGGCTATAGAAGAAAATTGCCCGGACCTTTTGGGCTTAGAAGTAGATGGTGCAGTTTCACTCAATAAAGATTTAAATCAAAATGGAAAAGAATCATCACAGCCGACAACAAAAGGTTGGAAAGTAATTAATGATGTTACTCAATTTCGAAATGGAACAATGACTGTTTTGGAAATTAGCGGCGTTTCATTGGTTATATGCAGGTTGAAAGATCAGTTTTATGCTTATAAAAATCTTTGTCCCGGTTGTGATTTACCATTAAACGACGGGAAAATGAAGGGACGCAAATCAGCTGCAGACTAGGTCATAAATATGACAGGCAGGAAAATGCACTGATGATCCTAACATTCATCTTGGACCTTTTCCATTGCTGAGGGAAAATGATACTATTAAAGTATCAGTCGGATAAGTTGTTGAGTTAGTTAAGTGAGTTGAGTGAGTTAAGTACAAAGATAATTGAAAAATGAAGAGATAATTTTATCTTACAAAAATTCACATTGAATATATAATGGAAGGTAATTTATTTATAATAATTGTCACCGGAATAATTGCAGGATCGGTGCATGTTTTAACTGGACCGGATCACATGGCTGCTATCGCTCCTTTTTCTGTGAGTCAACCTAATAAAAGCTGGAAGACTGGTCTTTGGTGGGGCTTAGGTCATACAGGAAGTGTTTGGATAATAGGGATACTTGTTTTTTTCTTTAAAGAATTTATACCATTGGAAGGTCTTTCCGAGTGGAGTGAAAGATTAGTTGGGATAATGCTTATAGCACTTGGGATTTGGGGAATTCAAAAAGCTATGAGTGCGCGTGTTCATTATCATTTGCATGAGCATGACGGATCAGCACATGCACATTTTCATTTGCACAATAAACAAACTGCCCATGGTCATGACAAGCAAACTGTTCATCAGCACAAGCATGCTCCTTTAGGTATCGGAATACTTCATGGCTTCGCCGGGAGCTCACACATGATTGCTATACTGCCTGCACTTGCATTGCCGGGAACATTAAACGCTGTTGGATATATTGGCGGATTTGGAATTGGAACGATCTTTGCGATGGTAATTTTTTCATGGATCATAGGAGCTTTCATAAAAAAGTATATTCACGGATTCTCAAAAGCATACAAATGGGTACAAGTAGCTTTTTCAGGCGCAGCAATTGTGATTGGAATTTTTTGGTTAAGTAACTGGTAAAATAATTTTTTATTAAATAATTGATTTATAATTTTATGCACGAAGTTTCAATTTGTCAAAGCATTATAAATACAATCGAAGCGGAGTTTGAAGAAGAGCAGCTTATAAACATTCTCGAGGTTCATTTAAAAATCGGGGTGCTTTCCTGTGTGCAGACTCTGATCCTTGAACATATGTTTAAGCTTATGATCGCGGACAGTCCTTTTAAAAATGCTGTTCTGAAAACCGACATGGTAGAAATACTTGCGGAGTGTGAATACTGCAATAAAAATTTTAATGTGACCAACTACCGGTTCATTTGTCCGGAATGCCTCAATCCGGTATCCAAAATAATCGAAGGAAAAGAATTAAAAATTTATAAAATAATTTTAGAAGAACCCGCTTATGAAAAAGTTGACCAATAAGGCTGCTGGCACATTGAAAGTTCAGGACGTTTCATTAAATCTTTTGAAAGCAAATGATTTTGTGGCTGAGGTAATTCGCAGCGATATGAAAACAAAAGACATTCTGATGATTAACCTTGTTTCCTCACCCGGCAGCGGGAAGACTGCACTTCTTGAAGAAACCGTCAAGCAATTAAAAGACAAGATCAACATAGCAGTACTTGTCGGAGACCTCGAGACAGAGCGCGATGCAATAAGAATAAGAAAACACGGGGTGCAGGCATTACAAATAGTTACAGGCGGGACATGCCATCTCGAAGCCCAAATGATACAACAGGCAATGCCGAGTATTGATCTTACCGGCATAGATATTTTATTTATAGAAAATGTCGGCAATCTTGTTTGTCCTGCATCTTATGATCTGGGGGAAGACATCAGGGTAACATTGGTTTCATGTACTGAGGGAGATGATAAGCCGAAAAAATATCCAAGCATGTTTTTGACCACCGATATAATGGTTGTGACAAAATCCGATTTGCTTCCATATGTACCTTTCTCTGTGGATGCGGTAATTAAAGATGCATATGAAGTGAACAGCAACATTGAAACGTTTTTATTATCAAGCCTCAAAGGAGAAGGGATGAATGAATGGTACGATTTTTTACTGAATCAATTGGAGAAAAAAAGAAATAAAGAATTGCAGAGCGTTAGTTAATAAATGATGATGAAACAATCTTTTCACATAAAGATCTTAGGTGTGGTACAAGGTGTTGGATTCAGACCTTTTGTCTACAGGTTAGCAAAAGATTTCAATCTTACCGGTTGGGTTTTGAATTCTGCGCAGGGAGTATTTATCGAAGCAGAAGGACAACGCGAAGATTTAGAAATTTTTTTATTTCGTCTTGAAAAAGAAAAGCCCCGGATAGCTTCCATTCACAGTTTGGAATATTCTGTTCATGATGTTTCAGGTTATGAAGAATTTGAAATCAGACACAGCCAAACAAATGGAAAGAAAATTGCTTTGATCCTTCCGGACATTGCAACTTGTCCTGATTGTTTGCAGGAATTACTTGATCCCAACGATAGAAGATACCGGTATCCTTTCACCAATTGTACTAATTGCGGTCCCAGATTTTCCATTATTGAATCCCTTCCTTATGACAGGCAAAATACCTCCATGAAGAATTTTATTATGTGTGTGGAATGTAAAAATGAATATGAAGATCCCGGCAACCGCAGATTTCATGCACAGCCGAATGCATGTGCGAATTGCGGTCCACATCTGGAATTATGGAATCAGGAAGGAAAAATAATTACTTCACATCATGATGCTTTACTTCAGGCAGCAGATGCTTTGCGTATAGGGAAAATACTTGCTTTGAAAGGAATTGGTGGATTTCAGTTAATGGTTGATGCAAGAAATAATTCTGCTGTTACGTTGTTAAGGAAACGCAAACATCGTGATGAAAAACCATTTGCGTTAATGTACCCCTCGTTGGAATTTTTAAAGAGAGATTGTATTTCTTCCGCAATTGAAGAAAGGATGTTTTTTTCTCCTGCCTCTCCTATTGTTTTATTAAAAAGACGAATGCAAGAAAGCGAAATAGCATCTTCTGTTGCACCTAACAATCCAAATCTCGGAGGGATGCTTCCTTATACACCTCTTCATCATCTTCTTCTCAATGAGTTAGGTTTTCCCGTAGTAGCAACAAGCGGTAATCTCAGCGATGAACCTATATGCATTGATGAGCACGAAGCATTGCGGCGTCTGGAAAACATTGCAGATATTTTTTTGGTAAACAATCGTCCTATCGTTCGTCATATAGATGACTCTGTTGCAAGAGTAATTTTGGGAAACGAACAAATTTTGAGAAGATCAAGAGGTTATGCACCTCTGCCAATTCATTTAAAGAATTCAATTCCACCGATGATTGCGGTTGGCGCCCATCTTAAGAATACAATAGCAATGAGCAATGGAACTGAAATTTTTACAAGTCAGCATATCGGGGACCTTGAAACCTCAGAAGCATATTCAGCTTTTCAAAAAGTCATTAGTGATTTTCAACAGTTATACGAGGTCAGTCCAAAGAAAATAGTTTGTGATATGCATCCGGAATATCTTTCGACAAAGTATGCGAATAAATTAAGTGGTGCAGTCATACCTGTTCAGCATCACTATGCACATGTCATGGCTTGCATTGCTGATAATGAATTGGAAGGTACGGTGCTTGGTGTATCATGGGATGGGACGGGTTACGGCAAAGATGAAACAATTTGGGGAAGTGAGTTTTTATTAACAAATGAAAACTCTTTTGAACGAGTTGCACATTTTTCTCCGTTTAAATTACCCGGGGGTGAAGCTTCAATTAAAAATCCTTCACGAAATGCACTGGGTGTTTTGTATGAAATATTTGGGGAAGAAGTCTTTACCCGGACTGAGCTTATACCTTTGCAAAATTTTTCCCAAAAAGAATTGTCTCTTCTTCAGCAAGTATTGAAGAAAAATCTGAATTCACCTTTGACAACAAGTGCAGGAAGAATGTTTGATGCTGTTGCTGCTTTGATTGGCTTAAGACAGATGGTAAACTTCGAAGGACAGGCAGCGATGGAGCTTGAATTTGCAATTCAACAAAGTATTGAAGAGAGTTATCCTTTTGAAGTTCTGGATAAAAAACCTTTTATCATCAATTGGCAGCCAATGATTTTGAAAATTATTGACGACGTCAGGGATGAAACAAGTATAAATATTGTTTCAGCTAAATTTCATAATACCTTATCCGAAATTATTGTAAACATTGCAAACAAAATCTGTGAATCTAAAATCGTTTTAACAGGCGGGTGCTTTCAGAATAAATATCTTACTGAAAGAACAGTTACGCGATTGAAGGAAGAAGGTTTTAATCCTTATTGGCATCAGCGCATTCCGCCGAATGACGGCGGAATTGCAGCAGGACAAATAATGGCAGCTTCAAAACTGATGCAAAAAAAATTAAATAAGAATGTTAAATTTCAAAATGCTGAAGTATGAATTTTGTTTATGGAAATATTATGAAAGTGATTCAGGGAAACGGAAATCTTATTGCAAAAATAAATGTCAGCGGAGTTATATATGAGCTCCTTTGATGTTATTGCCTGATGCAAAACCGGGTGATGAAGTTTTAGTATGTGATGGGATTCCCATCAGCAAAATTATAAAATGACGAAAGGAAACAATTATGTGTTTAGCAATTCCCGGGAAAGTTATTGAAATCAGTGAGATTGATAATGTCAGAATGGCGAAGGCAAATTTTGGAGGTATTGTAAAACAAGTTTGTCTGCAATATACTCCTGAAGTTGTGCCGGGAGATTATGTATTGGTGCATGTTGGATTTGCTTTAAGCAAAGTGGATGAAGCCGAGGCAGAAAGAACTTACAAAGCTCTCGAAGACCTAGGTCAGCTAGATGAGCTAAATATTCCTGAATTCCAGGAGGAGGTAATTAAAAATAAAGAGAATAGAAAATTATGAAGTATCTCGATGAGTATCGCAAGGAAGAGTTAGCAGAAAAGATTGTAAATGAAATTGCCCGCATAGTAACTAAACCATGGGTGATAATGGAAGTCTGCGGAGGACAAACACATTCAATTGTGAAATATGGATTAGATCGACTCCTTCCATCAGAGATTGAATTAGTTCATGGTCCGGGCTGTCCTGTTTGTGTGACCTCACTGGAGATGACCTCACTGGAGATGATAGACAAAGCACACGCTATTGCCAGCAGAAGTGATGTTATATTTTGTTCATTCGGTGATATGCTTCGCGTTCCGGGTTCCGAATCGAATCTGTTAATGCTCAAATCACTCGGCTCGGATATACGAATAGTTTATTCACCTATCGATTGTATAAAAATTGTCAAAGCAAATCCCAAAAAGAAAGTTGTATTCTTTGCAATTGGTTTTGAAACAACCGCGCCGGCAAACGCAATGTCCGCGTGGATGGCAAAGGAGCAGGGAATAAATAATTTTTCAATACTTGTATCACATGTTCTTGTCCCTCCTGCAATGGCTGCAATTTTACAGTCACCTGAAAACAGGGTACAGGGATTTCTCGGACCCGGGCATGTTTGCACAGTGATGGGCTATCGTGAATATATTCCTATATGTGAACGGTTTAAAGTACCGATCGTCATTACGGGTTTTGAACCGATGGATCTTCTTGAGGGAGTTCTGTTAACAGTCAGGCAGCTTGAATCAGGAAAAGCTGAAATTGAAAATCCATATTCGCGAGTTGTAAATGTAGAGGGAAATAAAACAGCGCAGGGTCTGGTGAATAAAGTTTTTGAAGTCTGCGACCGCAAATGGCGCGGAGTCGGCTCCATACCCAAGAGCGGATACAAACTGCGTTATGAATTCCGTGACTTTGATGCTGAAAGAATTTTTCATGTGGAAGAAATAAATACACAGGAACCTTCGATATGCATCAGCGGGCAGGTATTAAAAGGAATAAAGAAACCGCACGATTGTCCCGCGTTCGGAAATCTATGCACACCGGAAAATCCTCTCGGAGCTACAATGGTTTCTGCAGAAGGTGCATGCGCAGCATATTATACTTACGGACGTCATCTCGAAAAAAGAAAAACCGGAACTAGTTAAATAATTTCAAAATAAATTTATAGTGGGCGAGGCAAATTTAAGTAAGGTATCTGAAAGCTTTAAAGAAAAGATATTTCGAAAATGCCGTGAAAGCTCTGACATGAAAGTAAAGTTTTTTGATAAGTATGCGGAACAATTAGAAGACATGTGCGAAGTTATGGCTAAAAGATTTCAGGACGGGAAAAGAATGTTTGTAATGGGAAACGGAGGAAGTCTTTGCGATGCACTGCATATTGCCGTTGAGTTTAATCATCCGATAATTGAAAAGCGAAAAGCATTTCCTGTGATACCTTTGATGACGGATATCGCAACGATGACTGCGATCAGCAATGATACTGATTTCAGTCGTGTGTTTCTGAATCAGCTTATGCTTCAGGCAAAGCCCGGTGACATGGCACTTGCAGTGAGCACCAGCGGAAAGTCACCAAATCTTATATATGCTCTTGAAGCTGCTAAAGAAAAGGATATCCTGACCATTGCATTTTCGGGTAAAGACGGAGGAAGATTTCCTGAGATAGCAAATTATTGTTTCGTTGTGCCTTCCTACAGCATTCACCGCATACAGGAAGTGCACGGCATCATGACACACATACTATGGGATTTAATACATATTTCATTAGGAGAAGAGGACGTAATTTAGTATGAATCAAAATGAACAAAATAACGGTGTCGAAATAGGTGAGCTCTTGGGTTCATGTCCGGTCCCTATTACAAATTATAAAAAAATCATGCTCGCACATGGAAGCGGCGGAAAGCTTACACACCAGCTTATTCAAAAAATGATGCTGCCGGAATTCAATAATGAAATACTCGAACCGCTTCATGATGGTGCAGTTTTTTCTGTCAACGGTGTTCGTATGGCATTCAGCACAGATTCATTTGTCGTCGATCCGATTTTTTTCCCGGGAGGAGATATCGGTGAATTGGCAGTCAACGGAACAGTAAACGATATAGCAATGTGCGGTGCAAAACCTCTTTACCTTTCCGCAGGATTTATCATTGAAGAAGGATTTCTTATGGAAGATTTGTGGCATATTGTTCAGTCGATGCAAAGAGCTGCAAAAAATGCCGGAGTTCTTTTGGTAACGGGAGATACAAAAGTTGTTGACCGAGGAAAAGGAGATAAAATTTATATTAACACATCCGGTATTGGAATTATTGACGAAGGTGTTAACATTCATCCGTCTCAAGTAAAAACAGGTGATAGGATAATTGTAAGCGGGTCAATAGCAGTTCACGGAATTGCAATAATGTCTGTTCGTGAGGGATTGGAATTTGAATCTGAAATTGTAAGTGATACAGCTGCCTTAAATAGTTTGGTTGATACAATATTGAACGTAAGCAAAGACATACACATGCTGAGAGATCCGACCCGAGGCGGTGTTACCAGTGCATTGACCGAGATAGCCGAATCAACCGGTATGGGAGTTTACCTTGAAGAAACAAAAATTCCAATCAATGAAGATGTAAAAGGTGCCTGCGAAATTCTGGGACTTGACCCTTTATATGTTGCCAACGAAGGCAAACTCATTGCAGTAGTTCCTGCTGAAATCTGTGATGATGTTTTGAATGCAATGAGAGCTCATCTATTGGGAAAGGAATCTGCGGTGATTGGAGAAATTGTCACTGACCATCCCGGTATGGTAATGATGAAAACTGCTGTCGGCGGGACACGTGTTGTGGATATGTTATCCGGTGAACAACTGCCGAGGATTTGTTAGAGAATTCAAAGGTTGATAAATTTTCAATCGGTTTTATACTACAAGATATTATTAAACGATAAAGACATTAAGGCACAAAGTTTTTATTTTTGAATTCCTTTCCTTTGTATATTTGTACCTCGTATGTTAAATAAAAACTGAATTGAAAAATTGTCTCCAAAAATATTAAATATTTTAGAAAATATTTTCGACAAACTTTCTAAGCTTTGGGAAAGTAAAAATGGGCACAGCTCTTTAGTAATATTTTGGTTTTTGTATTTATCGTTTGCCTGCTGATTGCCTCAACAAATCTTTCCATTTAATAAGAGCCAATTCTATTATCATAATTAAATTAAAATCGTTTTTCTAGAAAAGAAATGAGTAAAATTATTTCGCCTAAAGTGGAATTTGTAAGACTTAGAAATCAAGTTAAGTCAATAACACCTGAGATAACTGTCAGCAAAGATGGGCAGCTATTACGAGGAAATTTTGAAGACTATATACTTGTTCCGGAATGGAGATAGATTTTACAGATTAAAGATTACAAGCATTCTATAAATTAACAAAAGACTACTTTCACAAAGAGCTGCTACAATTATAATAGGTATAAATAAATTTAATCCATAATCGGTTATAAACGAAGTGGGATATGATTTGTAAATTGATGTGATGATTTATTTCTTATCATTTTTACTCATAATGTTGTCGATAAGGATTGTCCATTGTATCTTTGACATACCAAGAAGTCCTCCAAGTGCGACTACGACATGACGTATTTTATCTAATAATTTATGTGCATCCTTTATATTTGGAAATTCATTTCTGCCGTAATAGCTTGCAACAACAATGTTATTCGTTTGCTCAATAATAAAATTGCTTGTAGATTCCTTTGAAAAAAAATGTGCAATCTCATCACTCTTACCATAAGGATTTGCTGATGGCCTCAATGTCATAAAAATATTATTCTCATTATCATTCTCCTCGCATCCAAGTTTCTCTACCTTTACCCAGTCAAATCCTTTTCCTTCACTTGATGATGGACCTGGAAGGCCAATCCTGACATAATCGCCGAGTAATGACTTTCCATTTTTTATGTTACCTTTATTATCGCAAAGGCCAAAGTATGACGGCATTGCGCCGCTAAGCTTATCCCAGTTATTGATATCCAAAAGCCGTTCCTTTGCTTTTCGGTACAGATCTCTCGCCGCATTTTTTGATTCGGCTGTTTCAGATTTGATATGCTCTACTTTGAATCCCTTTTTTTGTTCGGGGACTATTTCTTTTTTATTCATAATAAGAAAATGAAATGAACTTTCAGCAGTTATAATACCAAAATTTATTCGCTCTATTTTTAGTGAAAATTAAAGAGAATTATTTAATATATCTTTATAACTGTGATACTTTAAAAATGCTGTAGTCTAAGACTTCTTTGTTGTTTTGTATATCCTATATGAAATATAAAATTTATCCTCTACTTTTCCAGCTTCATTGCGATAATGCTTGAGATGAAATTGATAACTCTCTTTCTTAACCTTGTCATAATTTGTATATTTAACAAGTTTGAAAATATGCTCAACCAATACGCAAACAAAAATAGGTAAAAATAAAAAAATATTAAACAAGGAAAGAAATTACAAACCCCCTAAATATATTATTTATATAGTAAATAATCGTATTGTCTTATTTTAATCGCTTTTAAAAGCGCGAATCTTCGAAGGGGTATTAAAACTTAATTGTTCAAAGGAGAAGGTTATTAAACATTTGAAAGGGAATTTAAAAAAAATATTTCCAGTGATATTTTCTATTGCTGCATTTTCGGCCGTTTTTATTTTTTTAATGAAAAGCAACTCGGATAATATTCAGGATAACATACAGATATCACCAAAAAATTTTTTATATAATGAAAAATTCGGCGGGACAAAACCTTATGATCAACCGGACATTTCATCAATGGGCATTATAACGAATATCAGAGTAAATCAAATTCCGGGAGCTTCAGAACCGAAAATAGTTTGCAGCCCGGTTGATAATAACATACTTACAATATCTTCCAATAATTTCCGGGAAAATAATAATTCTGCTCAAATCTTTATTTCAAAAGATGACGGCATAAACTGGAAAGGATCGGAAATTCCTTTGTCCCAAAAATTTAAAAATTCTTCTTACTCAGACTCTTATATGGATTATGATCAGGATGGAAATTTACTATTCGTTTCAGTTCAGTTTGATTTAAACAATAATTTCAGAGAAGCAATCTTTTTTGCTAAGTCTCATGATAATGGTACAACATGGAAGTCAGATTTCAATTTTATTGATTACAACGGAAAAGAAAATATTAAATTGGACCGCCCCAAAATATATGTGGATAAATCTACTGAAAATAAAAATGTAATATATATCACATGGATAGAAATCAAGGGATTTACCTCCTTTATAATGTTTTCGAAAAGTTCAGATGGAGGAAATACATTCTCACCTCCGCGGGACATCGAGAAAAATGATGTTCAATATAGTTCATTAAATTCCAATTCCAATGGGGATTTGTTCTTAACATTTTTTAAGGAAGAATCCAAGATCCTGATCAAAAAATCAACTGATGGAGGAGCAAGCTGGGACAGCCAAATTCCTTTTATTAATATCAATCCTGCCGGAGTTAAAACAGAAAGTTATTATGTAATAAAAAATTCTTTAAAGAAAGGAATACGAATTAATTCCGAACCGTCAGTTATAATTTCAAAAAATGATGATTTGCTTTTGACTTATTCGGCAAGAGGTGAAGGAAATGACTTAGCGGATGTTTTCTTTGAAAAGATAAATCTTATTACCGGTGATAATGCAAAACCAAAGCGGGTCAATAATGATAACACAAGTTGCGATCAGTTTTTACCTGCTATAACGGTGGATGAAAGAAATAATATAGTAATTATGTATCAGGACTCCCGGAATGACAAAAACAATATTCAGACTGAGACATATGTATCCGTATCGAATGACGGCGGATTAAATTTTTATGATGAAAAAATTTCAACTCATGATTTCAATGCACGGCAAGTTTCGGTAGAGCAGTATATAGGAGATTATAATTCCTGTTTGTTTAGCGGCGACAGATTTGTTGGAGTTTGGACTGACGGAAGAAATAATAATCTTGATATTTATGCGGGGACATTTAGCATAAATGAAATTATCAAAAATATGAATCACTAAAATTTTTAAACTTATTCAGTGAAATGGCTCTATGCGAAATTTTATTTTTTTCTTCGTCATCTAATTCGGCGAATGTCTTATCCGATTTTTCCGGCAAAAAAAGAGGGTCATAGCCAAAACCGTTTTTACCTCGTTCCCTCTTAAGAATAATTCCTTCACATATTCCTTTAAAAAAATAGAACTCTTTATCGTTGACATAAAAACAGAGTACCGATTCAAAACGCGCCGTTCTTTTTTTCACTTCAATATTTTCCAATTCTGATAAAAGCTTTTTGCAATTATCCTGATAAGATGCATTTTCTCCCGAATACCTGGCTGAATAAACTCCGGGTTCACCGTTTAATGCGTCAACGAATAAACCGGTATCATCTGACAATGTCGGAATATTAAATATTTTACTAATTTCCCGTGCTTTCTTAAATGCGTTTTCCTCCAGCGTTCTCCCGTCTTCAATGACTTCAACCGGAAGTCCAAAATCTTTCAGACAAAATAATTCAATGACAGACTTATTCTTCAGAATAGAATTTATTTCGGAAATCTTATGGTCATTATTTGATGCTATTAAAATTCTACCCAAATAAAATTTATGATTTCAAAACATTATAAAAAAAAATTATGGCATCGATTATTCAACCGATTGTTTTCTAAACTAAAGTAATTTTAGTAATTTCCGGAGCACAATTAAATCTGATAGGCAGAGCTACACTTCCAATTCCTCTGGATATATACATTTTAGATTTTCCCGCTTCGTACCACCCGCTTATATATTTGCTAACAGCTCCGGCGAAAGAAATATTCACGTCGCCGAATTTTGCAAGTACTACCTGACCTCCGTGTGTATGACCGCTGAATATTAAATCAATATCTTTGTCTTTCATCTGTTCAAGAAAATACGGCTTATGAAACAGAGCAAGCTTAGGAATTTTATTGTAATCCAAATTATTTCCCGCAAGTTTTAGCTTAGTGTTTTCAATTGTCGAATCAAAGTATCCCATGAGGACGTCATCAAAAGCAGAACCACTTTTGCGTGTATCTTCACATCCGATAACACATAATTCCTTACCATTGATTTTTAAAATATCAGAATCGTTTCTAAGAAGTTTTATTGGAGTTTCGTTTGAGATAATATTTGCAATATATTCCGAGTCAGAAAAATAATCATGATTGCCAAGAGAACCGAATATTCCATGTGCAGCCTTTAAATTCTTAAATGCAATGGCAAGCGGATGAACTTCCATTTTATTTGAATTTGTAAAATCACCCGGTATAACAATTATGTCAGATTTCAAATCATTGATCACATCAACATATTCTCTCATCATTTCTTCTTTCATATATGGTCCTGAGTGTATGTCGCAGAATAATGTGATTGTCGTTCCTTTTAATTCATCCGGAAGGATATCAATTTTAAAATCTTTTCTTACTATTTCATAATCATGACTATCCAGAACTCCCAGAGTCGCACCTGTAAAGGCATATCCGGAAACTAAAGCAGTAGTAGTCCTTATGAATGCTCTTCTTGAGTTGTCAATCTTTTTTATTTCGGGCTTGTTAAAAAACTTTTTGAAATATTCAAATTTATTCAGTATCCAGTATATAATGTCGAATGGCGCTTTTATAATTTTTCCAATGAATAGGAATAAGCCGATAAAAATTACTGCACCCTGAAAAATATAAAACGGCAGGAATATATAAGTGTAAATTAATTCCGGAATATCAGCCGAGCTCATACCGTTTGCAATAATATAAATATAAGGAAGATTGAAAATGATAAAGGGATAGATGGAAATTGCTTTAAGGAATTTCGAATTAGGAAATTTGGATTTAACGAATCTTCTGAAAGTTCGGAAAACTAAAAACTGAAGTCCAAAAAAAATTGAAAAAATTACTGTGAAAAATAAAATTCTGTTCCAGATTGACATTTGTTTGAGATAACTGAATCGAGACTATTTACGTTTCAAAAATTAAAAATACCCATTACATTTATTTTGTAAAATAATGTAAGGATATATTAAAAATAATTCAGGAAATCTAATTGAATGAATTTAAAATATGTTTTGCTAAAAACTTTTCCATTGCTTCATAAAAATCAAACCTGTTTTCTTCGTTTATAAAACCGTGACCTTCATTTTCTTTCACCATATAAGGTACATCAATTCCTCTTTTTTTTAATGCTTCTATTATTTGATCCGACTCATCAATATTGACCCTCGGGTCCATTTTTCCCTGTGCTACAAACAAGGGTGCAACAATTTTATCAACATGAAAAACGGGTGATGAATTTGAAAGAAGTAAGCTATCTTTTACCGGGTCTCCAACCATTTCGTAAATCATCTCCAGGTATGGTTTCCAGTATGGGGGAATTGATTTCATAAATGTAAAGAGATTTGAAACACCGACATAATCAACACCGGCAGCATAAAGCTCGGGAGTAAAAGCCAGCCCGGCAAGAGTGGCATATCCGCCGTAACTGGCTCCATAAATTGCAATTTTTTTCGGATCAGCTATTCCTTCATCTATCAAATATTTTACTCCGTCACTAATATCATCCTGCATAGCTTTTCCCCATTCCTTAAATGATTTTTCCCAAAACTCTCTTCCGTATCCGGTGGAACCACGGAAGTTCATTTGTAAAACAGCATAACCTCGATTTGCCAAAAACTGAACTTCAGGATTGAATCCCCAATTGTCTCTATACCACGGACCTCCGTGGGGATTTATTATCACAGGTAAATTCTTCGGCTCTTTTCCTTTTGGTAAAGTCAAGTATCCGTTAATTTTTAATCCATCACGGGTTGTATAAGAAACAGGTTTCATTTCTGCCATATCATCTTCATTAAGCCAGGGACTTACATCAGATAATTTGGTAAGTTTATCAGAATTTAAATCATAAAAATAATTTGATCCCAATGATCTGTCACTATATGTCCTTATTAAAAATTTATCTTCATTTTTGTTCATATCAGTTATCATTACTTCATAATCATCCATTCCCTTGGAAACGGATTTAAAAATATTTTCTATTTCCTTATCTAAAAATTTCCTTTCTCTTTTCCAGGTATTGTAAGGAATAGTAGTTAAAACTTTTCTCTTTTTCGAATAATTCAGGTTATCAACATCAACTTCCGGATGTTCATAAATCATTTCGAGCTCTATACCTTTTTTAATATCATACTTTACAATTGCACTTTTATCTCTTCCTAAATTTGATGCGGCGTAAATAACGTTACCGTTATCGAATTCAAAGAATAATGGAGAAAGCTGTTCTTTAAAATTAGTTGTGATAATGGATTTAAAAGGATCGGTTTCTTTATCCCGATATAGTATGCTTGTATTCACTCCATCAGTAGTTGTTGCAATTCTGATTTTGCCATCATGATCAGTCACCCATCCGGAATAGTTCCCCGGATTTTCAGCAATCATTTTCAATTCCCCGGTAATAAAATTCAATCTATATGCATCAAAAATTTCTTTGTTCCTTTTATTCAATCCAATTATAATATCAGTGTCAGAATTTTCAAGTTCATCAATAATTCGAGTTGTTACACTATCAAAAGGAGTCAGGTTTTTCGGATTGCTTGCGAAAATATTCACAGAAAACAATTTAAAGTTTTCATCTCCTTTCTCATCTTTAAGCAACAAAATAGAATTATCATTACCCCAGAAATATTGTGTTATATCTCTATTAGTTTCAGATGTAACTCTATTGGTTTCACCGGTCTTCAGGTTTTTCGTAAATATATTTAACCGCTTTTCATAAGGTGCAAGATAAGAGATATACTCTCCGTTTGGAGAAATTTGATATGCAACCTTATCAGGGTTTTTGAAAAAATCTTTTAATGGGATTTGATTAGCAGTTTGGCAGAATAAATGAGTGTTTGTCAAAATAAATGTAAGTAATAATAATTTTAAAATAATTTTTGTCATAATTGGAATTTTATTTTTGTGATTTTACAAGTGTAATTTACATAATTGGAATTCAGGATAAAACTACAAATTGCTAATAACTTTATTTAGCTATACAGTGTGTAAAAGTTATAGTTTTCAAATTTATAGCTTTAATGCAGGTCGCAGAAAATTATCATGCGGTTAAAAATATTAAAAGGACTTGATAAAAAGTTTAAGCTTACTTAAATTTGCACTAAGTTTTACTTAAAACATTTATATTTTAAACATTGAACAAAAGTTTAGAAGATTATTTAAAAAACATTTACTCAATTCAGATAGCATCGGGTAAAGTTTCAACTTCAATACTTGCTGAAAAATTAAGCATTTCTTCTGCAGCTGTAAGTGATATGATTTCAAAATTATCCAAAACCGGATATATAAAGAATACACCTTACAAAGGCTTTGAGATCACAAAGAAAGGTGAGATCATCGCACTAAACTTAATCCGCAAACACAGAATCTGGGAAGTATTCCTTCTAGAACATTTAAATTATCCCTGGGAAAAAGTTCATAACGAAGCAGAAAATCTTGAACACGCATCTTCAGATGATTTAATTTTACGTCTCGAGAAATTTCTCAATTTTCCGAAATTCGATCCCCATGGACATCCGATTCCCGACAAGCATGGCAAAATTCATTCGGAGAAATCTATTTCCGCAGTTGAATTAAATGTAGGAGACTCAGCGGTAATTAAACAGGTTTCGGATGAAAGTTCGGAAGTACTGGAATATCTTTCTAAAGTAGGTCTAAAATTGAATGATGAAATAAGAGTGATAGAAAAAATTAATTTTGATAATTCAATACAGATTCATTTTCGATCCGGGAACATTTTTTTAAGTGAAAAACTTGCAAACAATATTTATGTAATTAAAAAATAAAAATGATTAAAAAAGTTTTAATATTAATTTTATTCACTTTGTTATTTTATAGCTGCGGTGAAAAAGGAAAATCCGTAACAAAGAATGAAAAAATTGTTGCGGTTTCGACAATTACAGTAATAAACGATATTGTAAAAAATATAGGGAAGGATAAAGTTGAAACATACAGCATTTGCGGAGTCGGGATTGATCCTCATACCTATCATCCGAAACCTTCGGATCCTAAACTCATTTCAAAGAGTGATATTGTATTTATTAACGGCTTCGCGCTTGAGCATTGGATCGAAGAAATGATAAAAGGAGCCGGCGGAAATAAGAAGGAAGTTGTAGTCACTGAAGGATTAAGTCCGATGACAGACGAAAAAGGATTCGGAGATCCGGATCCTCACGCTTGGTTTGACGTCACAAATATCAGAACCTATGCTGATAATATTGCAAAAGGTTTAATAAGTATTGACCCGGCAAATGAAAATTATTACAAGACGAATCTCGAAGAATATAAACTGAAGCTAGATTCTCTTGACAGCTGGATAAAAGAACAAATTAAAGGTATCCCTGAATCGCAAAGAGTGCTTATTACTTCACACGATGCTTTCAGATATTTTGGCAGGGCATATGACCTTGAAGTGAAAGGGCTGCAGGGAATTTCAACCGAAGCAAAAATACGAACTGAAGATTTAAAAAACCTGATTGATTACGTAAAGGCAAAAAATCTCAAATCAGTATTCATTGAGACAAGTGTAAATCCAAAACTTCTTGAGCAAATCTCATCAGAGACTAATGCAAAAATCGGAGGAACGCTATTTTCCGATTCGATAGGAAATGAAGGGACACCGGAAGGCACATATATTGGCGCTGTCAAACATAATGTTAATACAATTGTAAATGCGCTAAAGTAATTTTATATGGTTAAAAATTTAATGTTAAATTTGATTATAATTTTTGCTACTGCTCAGCAGTCGGTTTCACAGGAAGCAATTAGCATTGTTACAGACCGGCCTGATATAACTGAATCATCTTTAACTGTACCCAAATACAGTATTCAGATAGAAAGCGGTTTTTCATATTCAAGAAATGAATTTGATAATGAAATATTTTACAATGATTCGTTGATGAATACTCCTTTAACGGATCAGTATTTTGTCACACCGGGCGTGCTTGCAAGGTATGGACTTAATGATAAGATTGAACTAAGACTCGGAGCACAATTAACTACTGTCAAATCCATGAATGAAAATCCGCAGACAATCAATTTTACAAAAACAAATGTAGAAGGAATTGACATTGCTGTAAAATTCAAACTATCTAAACAAAATAATTTATTACCATCATCAGCATTAATTGCGGGATCATCAATTCCAGCATTAAACCCGGGTTCGGAAACAGATGTATTTGATCCGTCATTTACATTTTGTTTTAGTAATGAAATAACTGAAAATCTTGGTGTAGGTTACAATCTTGGATTTAATCTTGATGATGGCTTTAACTCAAGCGCTTCGGGAGCTTATTCTCTGAGTTTTAACTATTTATTAATTGAATCCTTTGGAATGTTTGTTGAAGCATATGGTTTCATTCCATTTTCACAAAACCATGCAACGAATTTTGCGGACGGAGGAATAACAGTATTAATACGAAGTAACATTCAGCTGGATTTTTCCGGTGGCTATGGACTAAACTCCGAAAACACCGAATATTTTTTCAGCACAGGTATTTCATTCAGACTTCCAAAATAATAATATGAGTGTAATCAGCGTAAGAAATTTAACTGTAACATACAAAAAAAAACCGGCTATCAAAGGAATTAATCTGGAGATTGATAAAGGAAGCATAATCGGAATCGTAGGACCAAACGGTGCAGGTAAGTCCACTTTACTAAAAGGTATACTCGGATTGCTTCCGGCTGACACAGGGGATGTTAAAATTTTTGGAACGGGTATAAAAGAATCACTAAAAAGAATTGCATATATTCCACAGAAAGAACAGTTTGATTGGGATTTTCCTATAAACGTTTCCGAAGTTGTGATGATGGGAAGATATCCTTATGTCAGTTTGTTCGGAAGTCCGGACGAAACAGACAAGGAAATTGTAAATAAAGTCCTCGAAAAAGTTGAGATGAAAAAATATGCAAACACTCAGATCCGCAATCTTTCCGGCGGTCAGCAGCAAAGAATATTTTTAGCCAGGGCACTTGCACAGGAAAGTGATATTTATTTTCTCGACGAACCTTTTGTCGGAGTGGATGCAAAAACCGAGACGGCAATTTTTAATCTTATTAAAGAATTAAAATCAGAAGGCAAAACTATCATGATTGTTCATCATGATCTGAGCAAAGTAAAAGAATATTTTGACAAGGTGATTTTGATTAATCAAATACTGGTTGCATACGGAGATACATCTAAAATTTTTACAACTGATCTTATACATAAAACTTACGGAGGGCAACTGACAATTTTACAAAAAGCGTCAGAGTTGATAGTTGATAATTGATAATTGATAATTGATAGTTGATAGTTGATAGTTGATAGTTGATAGTTGATAAGTAGATATTAAATATAAAGATGAATAGTAAAAATATAATAGAAATAAAATCTTACAAATTTGCGCTCAGAATAATAAAATTGTATAAATATCTAACAGTAAAGAAAAAGGAATTTATATTGAGTAAGCAGGTATTGAGAAGTGGAACTTCGGTAGGTGCTAATGTCAAAGAAGCTTTGCAGGCTCAATCTAGATCCGACTTCATATACAAGTTAAACATTTCTCTGAAAGAAGCTTCTGAAACCGAATATTGGTTGGATTTATTAAAAGATTCAGAAACAATTGATAAAAAGTCTTATGAATCAATAGCCAATGATTGTATAGAATTAATAAAACTATTAACATCTATTATAAAAACTTCAAAATCAAAATTGAAAACCAACAATGAATAACTATCAATTATCAACTATCAATTATCAATTATCAACTGTCAATTATCAATTATCAATTATCAACTGTCAATTATCAATTGTCAACTATCAATTGTCAATTATCAATTGTCAACTATCAATTATCAATTATCAACTGTCAATTGTCAACTAACTAAATTGGATTTAATTACAAAATATATTACAGAGCCTTTTCAGTATGAATTTATTCAGCGTGCATTAATAGCATCTCTTATGGTTGGCATAAGCTGCGGATTGATCGGGACTTACATAATGCTGCGGAGATTATCCCTGATAGGTGATGCTCTTGCTCATGCGGTTTTACCGGGAGTAGTTATAGGTTTCATGGTTGCAGGTAAATCCGCCTTAAGCTTATTTGTTGGAGCGCTTGTTGCGGGAATTCTAACTTCAATTTTAATTAGTTTCGTTGAAAGAAATTCAAAGATAAAAGAAGATACGTCAATAGGAATTATATTCACGGGTGCATTTGCTTTGGGGATACTATTAGTGTCACAGTTAAAACAGGTTCATATTGATCTGTCTTCCTATCTATTCGGAGATGTGCTTGGAGTTTCGGATTCTGATTTGATATTGTCTTCAATAATAACAGTCATTATCATTATATCAGTGGTATTGTTTTATAAGCAGCTTCTTGTAACATCATTTGATCCGACAATGGCTCACATCATAGGAATTTCTACCGCAATTGTTCATTATTTTTTAATGACACTACTTTCAATGTCTATAGTGGCAGGTCTTCAGTCGGTTGGTGTGATACTGATAATTGCAATGCTTATAACCCCGCCTGCCACTGCATTTCTGCTTACTGATAAATTGAAAAAGCTGTTGCTGTTATCCTGCTTTTTTGGAGTGATATCTGCTATCATAGGTTTATATTTATCTTATCATCTCAATTTTGCATCAGGGGCATCGATAGTATTGGTATCTGTTTTCTTTTTTGCGATGGCATTTTTATTTTCTCCAAAAGAAGGGATTGTTATTAAAAGTTTGCGAAGAATAAAAAATTCAAGGACTAACTTAATGGAAGATATTATAAAACAAATGAATAAGAATAAATCCGGAGTTCAAACTGTTCAATTAATTGATTCTCTTTCAGATATATTGGGAATTTCAAAGAGTAAAATAATTACTTCACTGAAAAGCATTAAAAAAATGGAGCTGATAGATTTATTAAATGGAAATTATATTCTGACTGAGAAAGGGCAAAGAGTTGCTGACAGATTGGTTCGCTCTCACAGGTTGTGGGAGACATATATAACCGAAAAGCATATTGTTAACATAGAAGACATACATCAGGATGCTGAAAAATATGAACATATACTTTCCGATGATTTGCTTGCAGAGATAGATGAAGAGTTAGGGCATCCGGAAAAAGATCCGCATGGTTCACCAATTCCGAAAAAGCAATGAACAATGCTTAATGTTCAATGTTCAATGCTCAATGTTCAATGCTCAAGGTTCAATGCTCAAGGTTCAATGTTCAATGTTCAATGTTCAATGCTCAAGGTTCAATTTAAAAATAAAAAATTATTTTTTGTAAATATTAAGCTCTCTGAATTTAAAAAATGATGGACCGCCTAAACTACCTGTTACAATTTTATATCTGAAAGTTGCATTAACTCTTGGAGAAGGAACAGTGACATTAACGAATTGCTCTGCTGGTGTTGGATTTAAAGTTGTGCTGCTAAAAATGTTTATCTCGGTTGTATCGCTTATATAATAAATTGACATAGGAATAGGGATATTGTTATTCTCTCCTGAATAAAAGAAAGTTATCCTAGCGCTGTCTCTGTCGGTAAAGTTTAATGTACTTGAAGTAATAGAGGAAGTCCGGGTGGAGAGACCTGATCCGCTTGTCCCGACAGAATCTCCTGAAACTGTGGCGAGCAGTACTTCACCTGTAACAGGCGGATTGACAGGATTATCATCGTCATTGGAACAACCTGAAAATATTACAAAAGATAAAAATAAACCTAAGAATAAAAATTTTAACATTTGTATTAATTAAATTTTAAAAATTTTTACAAAGATAAAAAATGTACAGGTTAAATAAACTCTAATTTTTTTACATTAAGCATGATTGATAAAAATACACTCGCAATCTGGAACCATCATCTTCAGGACGAAGCTGATGCAGCATATCTTTACAGAATACTTGGGCGATTAGAAAAAGATGAAAATAAAAAAGATATTTATTTGCAGCTTGCTGATGTAGAAGACAGGCATAAAGAAGTCTGGCTTGATTTATTTTTAAAAAATAAGATTGAGACACGTGACACAAAACCATCAGGCAGGGCAAAATTTTTCGGATGGGTGGCAAATAAATTCGGAACAGGATTACTTTCCAAAATGATGCTTAGGGAAGAAGGACTGGAAGTAAAATCATATCTCGGATTATACAATTCGAGTAATTCGGATCAGACAAAACTTATTGCTCTACAGCTTGCAAAAGATTCGGCAGAACATTCGGGAAAATTAACGACCCTGTTAGATTCCGAAGGTGAGTCATGGCATCAAATCGAATCCGGTGGAATGCTTCGTAATATTATTTACGGATTTAATGACGGGCTTACTGCTAACTTCGGGCTGCTTGCAGGTGTCATCGGTGCGAATGTGCAGCCGCATATAATATTAATTTCCGGAATTTCAGGAATGTTTGCTGATGCGTTATCCATGGCGTCTTCTGGTTACCTCGCTTCAGTGAGCCAAAGCGAAGTTTATGATCATGAAAAAAAAATGGAAGCAGAAGAAATAAGATTGATGCCTGAACTTGAAGCAGAGGAATTGTCTTTAGTCTATCAGGCAAAGGGAATGAATAAAGATGATGCGCAAAGATTGGCAAATGAAATTATAAAAAACCCGGAGCTTGCATTAAAAGAAAGTGTAAGAGAAGAGTTAGGGATAAGTGAAAGTATGACAAGCCCGTTCAGAGAAGGATGGATAACAGGAGTTTCAACTGCGATAGGTGCTTTGATACCGGTTGCGCCGTTCTTTTTTTTAGAAGGCACCACAGCTATTTGGACATCTTTTATAATTTCGATGATCGCTCACTTTTTAGTCGGTGCTGCAAGAAGTGCATTTACCGGAAGAAATATTTTCCGGAGTGGACTTGATATGTTTGTTGTTGGTGTTGGTATAGCTGTGATCGGATATTTTATCGGGGAGTTAATTTCAAAATGGTTTTGAACTAAGATTGAATGATGAAATGATGTTCATGATAATTTTAATTTTAACTTATTCTTTATTATTCTTTAGTCGTTACAAATTGAATAAAGTTTTAATAATTTATATCTAAAATCTTTTAAGCTAAAATTATGAAATCAAAAAACATAAATATTGATCCGGAAATATTAGGTGGAACACCAGTTTTTACAGGTACAAGAGTTCCCGTTCACTCTCTATTTGATTGACTTGAAACCGAAACTCTTGAAGACTTTCTTAGAAATTTTCCTTCCGTAAAAAAGGAACAAGCAATTGAAGTGTTGCACTTTGCAGAAAGACTTGTTACAAATGAAAATATTTTAAATGAAAATTTTGCAAGATGAAAATTTTATTAACTTTACCATTATTTGTATTAAGTTTCGTTAGCTCTTATGCTCAAGTCAGATTAGAGGGAAATTATAAACTTACAGTTGATGATAATTTAATAGATGCATTTGAATACCCCGAGTTTAATTTTATGAAAGATGGTAAAATAATTTATTACAATATCACAGATAATGGAATGAGCTTTGGTTCAGGAAAATATTTTATAGAAAAAGGAAAACTTTTAATACTATTTGATTCAATTAGTGAAGAAGTCAAAGATTCATTAAAATGCACATTTGAAGTTGAAGAGACAAAACAATCTATTGATAGTATAGAATACGAACTAATAATAGAAGATAGTAAGAAGGAAAAATTAGAACATTCAATTATTCTACTTCGAAATAGTTTTTTGAATAAAAAATATTATTCAGATAAAGTTGGTGCAGTAAAATTTAAGTTTTCTAAAAAGGACATTCCTTTAAAAATACAAATAAGTTATTTAGGTTTAGAAAATTTATACATAACAGCAAGCGATACTATAAGTAAGAAATTAAATATTACTTTAAGAAATTCACCTGATGATTTTTATCATTTAAACGATATGGTTGAGTTTAAAATAAAAAATATTAATAACAATTCTTTTTATATTAAACCAACTCAGGAAAAACAATGGCTATATTATAAGAAGGCAAAATAATTTTGTTTTAATATTGGTCAATTTGAAAAAACCTGATAATCTGAAAAATCTTACAAATCCTTCCTAAACATTTCCATCAGCTTCTCCGGCTGTTTCAAACTTGTAAATCCAAACTTCTCATAAAGCTTATGAGCATCTTTCGTTGCGAGAAACCATCTTCCTAGATTTTGCAATTCCTTATAATTTAAAATTACTTCCATCAGCCATTTAGACAAACCTTTACCGCGATGCTCTTCAAGAATAAATACATCAGCTAAATATGCAAACGTTGCATTATCAGTAATGACTCTTGCAAAACCAATTTGTTTATTTTTATAATAAACACCGAAGCATATAGAATTTTTTAAAGCCAGCTTAGATGTTTGCAGTGAACGGTTCTTTGCCCAGTATGAATTACTGAGATAACCGTGTATCACTTTTATATCGAGCTTTGATTTATCGGTGCTGATTAGATACTGACCTTTATGGAAATTTTTTTTCATACATATAAATATAATAAAAGTAAATTTAAATTATTATTTAACTTTTAAGGTGAACATTATAGTTCATTAAAGTTCATTAAAGTATCATAGATCATCTATCGAAAAAGTTAACATGAATATTAACACAAAGCTCACAAAGAATACACAAAGGACACCGAGAAAAAATGAAAACTTATAACTCTTTAAGAAATAAAATTTTTGAGAACTTTGTGACTTCTTTGTAAGTTCGTATGTTAAGCGTAAACCTGACAGGTTTAAAAAGTGTAGATACTGAAGTTATATTAAATTTGGAAAACCTGTCAGGTTTACAAACTTTGCAATCTTTGTGGATTCTTTGTGGGCTTTGTGTTTAAAAAGAGTTTCAAGATATCCCAAGCGTGCTAAAGTAAATTTAAATTATTATTTAACTTTTAATAGTTTATTCAAATAATTATTTTTCTTTCCGTGATATCATACATCAAAGCATTTTTCATTTCCATCCATTGCATTTTAATTGCAATACTAACAATCTTAGTTTCTCCATTCGACAGAAAGGGAAAAATAACCCATTACCTTTCGAAGATATTTGGAAACGGGATATTGTTGATAGCGGGTGTAAAAGTTGAAGTTGAAGGAAAAGAGAAGCTTGATGAAAAAGATAATTACATATTCATTTCAAATCATTTGAGTTATTTTGATATACCGATTTTAATGAAAGCAATTCCAAATAATGTAAGATTTGTTTATAAAGATTCAATTACTAAAATTCCTGTTTTTGGATGGGCAATGTATCTCGGAAAATATATTCCTATCAACCGTGACAATGTAAGACAGGCAATGAAGTCATTAAAGAAGGCTGCGAAAAAAGTTCTGAATGGAATTTCAGTTGTTATTTTTCCTGAAGGTACAAGAAGTATGGACGGAGTTCCGGGAGAATTTAAACGAGGAATGTTCGTGATAGCAGATGAAGCTAAGGTGCCGCTTGTTCCGACTACAATTGTAGGTTCAAATAAAATAATGCCGCGAGGAAAATTTGAAATAAAATCCGGAAAAGTAAAAGTAGTTTTTTCAGATCCGATGAATTATAAAAAGGATAAGAATTTTCTTGAAGAAATAAGGTCGGAGATATTGAGTAAGTTGAGTTAGGTGAGTTAGGTGAGTTATGTGAGTGGGGCGTGTATTGTGTTTGTGCAATATTAAACTGATTTATTTAAAGGATTTTTTTTTAGAAGATAATTGATTGGATCCCCGCCAGGAGCACGCGGGGATGACAAAAAGTATTACAAATTTTACAACTTACAAACATTATAAACTTTACAACACACAGACATTATAAACTTTACAACTTACAAACATTATAAACTTTACAACTTACAAACATTATAAACTTTACAAACTTTATAAACCTTATAAACTTTTAACTTTTAACTTTTAACTTTTAACTTTTAACTTTTAACTTTTAACTTTTAACTTTTAACTTTTAACTTTTAATTTTTAACTTTTAATTTTTAACTTTTAACTAAGAGCATGGCTGTTACAATAAACGACGTTGATAAAATTGCAAAGCTTGCAAAATTAAAATTTGCCGATGATGAAAAAATAAAACTTCAGAAAGAGCTAAATAAAATTCTTGAATACATAGATCAGCTAAATGAACTTAATCTTGAAAATGTTGAGCCGCTTGAAAACATTAATGAAACTGAAAATATGTTAAGAAAAGATGAAGCAGAAAAGTGGCTGACAACGGAAGAAGCATTGAAGAATGCACCGTCAAAGACAGGGAAATTTTTTAAAGTACCGAAAGTTCTTGATAAATAAATGGATCATATGAAAATTCTTGGAATAATCCCAGCAAGATATTCATCTACCCGGCTTCCCGGTAAACCTCTTATTCTTATTAACGGTAAACCCATGATTCAAAGAGTTTATGAGCAATCAAAAAAATCAAAATTGCTTAACAGTGTTATTGTTGCAACTGATGATAAAAAAATATTTCATTGTGTAAAAAATTTCGGCGGAGAAGTCATGATGACTTCAACCAAGCACAAATCCGGGACCGATAGAATTTTAGAAGTTGCGAAAAAAATTAGCTGTGAGATAGTTGTAAACATTCAGGGAGATGAACCTTTCATTGACCCAAAAAATATTGACAAAGCAATAAAACCTTTGATAGATGATAAAAAGATTAATGTCTCTACTCTTGCTTATAAATTTACGGATTCTATCGAACTAATAGATGCGAATAAGGTGAAAGTTGTATTCGATAAAAATAATTTTGCTCTGTACTTTTCAAGAAATGTCATTCCATACTGTGTTAATAATTTAAATGTCGAAAAGTTTAATTATTATAAGCATATAGGTCTATATGTTTTTAGAAAAAGTTTTTTATTAAAGTTTTCAAAGATGAAAACGAGTTATCTCGAAAATGCAGAGAAGCTGGAGCAGTTAAGAATCTTGGAGAATGGGGAAAAGATAAAAGTTGTGTTAACAAAAAAAGATTCGTTTTCTATTGATACAATAAAGGATTTGAAATTTATTAAATAAATTATGATTACTCTTGAAGAAATTTCTTTGAAATATAAAGTAAGTTTTGTAACATTATTAAAAAATGAAAACGTCTCGAGATGGCTCCTTACAATTCCATTTCCATACACTTTAAAAGATGCTGAAGAATTTATTAAAAGGTGTAATGAAAATAAAAACTCAAAAGAGGATTACCCGTTCGCAATTGAAAATAACGGCATTCACATTGGAGGAATCGGATTACATAAGAAAGGCGAGCATAAAGCGGAGATTGGATACTGGCTTGGTGAAGAATACTGGAACAAGAGTTTTATGACAGAAGCGTTAAATAAAATGACGGACTTTGGGTTCAATAAATTAAACCTCAAGAGAATATATGCAGGAATATTCGAAGACAATATTGCATCAGAAAAATTATTGCTGAAATGTGACTTTGAATACGAAGGACTTTTGAGAAAAAATTTAAAAAAAGGAAATAAGTTAATTAGCGAAAAAATATTTGCGAAAGTAGTTGATTAGCTTAATAAACTTTTACTTATTGTCAAAATTAAAAAACATTTAATGAAAATTCAAATAACATTGTATCAGGATGAAGATGGAGTTTTTATTGCAGAATGTCCATCAATTCCCGGATGTGTAAGTCAAGGAAAAACAAAAGAGGAAGCAGAGAAAAACATTCAGGAAGCAATCAGTGAGTGTCTTGAAGTAAGAGCCGAAAAAGGACTTCCACTCTTTATCGAGACAAAAGAAATAGAAATAAATTCATAATGGCAACCATTCCTGTTTTAAAACCGAAAGAAGTCGTCAAAGTTTTTGAAAAGCTTGGATGGGAAGTTGCCCGACAAAGAGGAAGTCACATAATTTTAACTAAACCCGGAAGTATTGCATCTTTGTCAGTTCCAAACCATAGAGAAGTTGCAAGAGGAACTTTGAGAAGTTTGATCTCAAAAGCGGATACAAATATTGATGAATTTATAAAAGTATTAAATGAGTAAAAATCCAAAATATATTTTCCTTACGGGCGGAGTTGTATCATCACTGGGAAAAGGCATTGCTGCTGCATCCCTGGGACTTCTTCTTAAATCAAGAGGATTGAAAGTTACTATACAAAAACTTGATCCTTATATTAATGTTGATCCGGGGACAATGTCACCGACGCAGCATGGTGAAGTATTTGTAACTGATGACGGAACGGAAACCGATCTTGATCTCGGACACTATGAAAGATTTCTTGATGAAAATATGTCTAAGGCAAATAGCATGTCGACGGGACAAATCTATAATGAAGTGATTACAAAAGAAAGGCGAGGAGATTATCTCGGTGCAACAGTACAGGTAATTCCTCATATCACAGATGAAATCAAAAGAAGGATTCGCTTACTCGAAAAAGACAAAAAGTTTGATGTGATAATTTCCGAAATCGGCGGAACGGTCGGTGATATCGAATCATTACCTTTCCTTGAAGCAATGAGACAGCTGATGTTTGACGTGGGGAAGAATAATTCATTGAGCGTTCACCTTACTCTTGTACCTTATATAAAATCTGCCGGTGAGTTAAAAACAAAACCGACACAGCACTCGGTTAAAACTTTACTTGAAATAGGAATACAACCCGATATTCTTCTCTGCAGAAGTGAGCAGGATCTTTCAAATGAGCTTCGGAGAAAGATAGGATTGTTTTGTAATGTCGAACAGAATTCTGTTATGCAGGCGCTCGATGCAAAGTCAATTTACGAAGTGCCGCTGCTTTTGAAAAAGGAAAAGTTCGATGAAGTAGTTTTAGATAAACTAAATTTAAAAGCCGGCAAACCTAATTTATCTAACTGGACAAAGGTTGTAAACAAAATAAAAAATCCCGGTGGAGAAATCACAATTGGAATTTGCGGTAAATACAATATTATTCCCGACGCATATAAAAGCATACTCGAATCATTCGTTCATGCAGGAGCTTATAACGAAGTAAAAGTAAACCTTAAATGGATAAATGCAGAAGAGATCGAAAGAGATAAAAATAATATCGATGCTATTTTAGGTGATGTAAAGGGGCTGCTTGTCTGCCCGGGTTTTGGTGAAAGAGGAATTGAAGGGAAAATTTCTGCGATCAAATATGTCCGTGAAAATAAAATACCTTTCTTTGGAATATGTCTTGGACTGCAGTGCGCTGTGATTGATTTTGCAAGAAATGTGTGCGGCTTAAAAAATGCCAACTCGACAGAATTCAAAAACACAAAATATAATGTGATAGATATCATGGAATATCAAAAGTCTGTAAAGGTAAAAGGCGGTTCAATGCGTCTTGGATCTTATCCGTGTATAATAGAAAAAAATTCGCTGGCATTTAAATGTTATAAGAAAGAATTTGTAAATGAAAGACACAGACACAGATATGAAGTGAATAATAATTACAGAAAAATTCTGACCGACAACGGGATGAAGCTGTCAGGACTTTCGCCTGACAGTACGCTTGTGGAAATTATTGAGCTTCCTAAAAGCATACATCCGTTTTTTATAGGATGCCAGTTTCATCCGGAATTAAAGTCAAGACTGGTAGAGCCGCACCCGTTGTTCAGGGAGTTTGTTAAGGCGTGTAAGGAGATTGGTTGATTGGTTAAAATGTTAATTGGTTGAATAGTAAGTTTTGGTATAGTTAATTTCAAAATTCGAATAATTTATTTAATTTACAAAAAAATATTATGAATATTATAGAAATAAGAAATAACTTCCATAATCTGATAGATAATCTAAATGACGCTGAGTTATTAAAAAATTTTTACGAAGGATTATCGATGTGTGCGGACAAAAGATTGCTAAAAGAGTTGTCTGAAGAAGGGAAAAATCAATTTTAATTGCTTATGAAGAAAGTGAAAATGAAAATAATTTAATTGATTATCAAACTGTAAAAGAAACGCATGTAAAGTGGATGAGCAAGTCAGATCTTTAAATTAACATTAGGCTTTTAAATTTTGGATATGAACAAAAAATAAATTGCTAATATATTTATTTTGGAAAATATTTGTAAATATCTTTTCTATGCAAGCATCTTATGAATTCTACTGTGTCTTTTTCAATTAAAATACCTAAACGATAATCTCCTAATCTAATTCTATATTCTTTAGTATAACCAATTAATTTTTTTAAACTTTTAATTTCCTGAATGCCGGAAGCATTGCAAACAGAATCAATGCACTCAGCGATTTTATTAAGAAGTAGCTTATCTTTGATTTTGGTTGAATCCTTTTCGAATGATCTATCAATTAAAACGTTCACTTACGAATTTTTTTTAGAAATGCTTTTGTGTTTATAAATTTTCCGGTTCGTCCTTTTTTTATTGCAATGGCTAAACCGATGTCCTCAAGTTCCTCTTCGCTTAATACTTTTACATTTACATTTAATTTTTTTGCTAGATCTAATAAGAGATTTAAATTTTCCTTTGAGTTGCTTTTTAAAATTGCAGTTTCCATAAATATATTTTTTTTACTAGTTGTATTTAATTTACAAATTAACTTTGATAAAACGAATATAGAAAATTTAGCTTTCTTTATGAGTTTCTGAAATTAAAATGTTTTTTATGGTTTCTCCAAAACCATCTTCAATTCCAAATCCATAATCATGTCCATCCAATGATCTTCCCTGCGATTCGAAAGACCAAAGTAAAATTCCCGAAACTCCTTCCTTAAAATATCTTTTCAATTCGTTTTCAAGAACGATCTTTCTGAATTCATTCAGATTTTTTTTAAAGCCAATCTCACCAATGTAGACAGTCTTTTTCAGACGCTTTGCTATTGAAATGTTTTTTGAGTTATAAGTTTTCCAGATTTTTCTAATGGTGAGTGGAAAGTCGTATGTCTTATCGAATTTTTTTAAAGTTGCGTTGTCTATAAGTCCCGGGAAAAAATTAACAGCATCTGCAATTGATTTATATAATTCCGAACTTTTATAATTTCCCTTTAGCCTTTGAAAAATATCGAGCCGCTCAAATACAGTCGAACTAAAACTATAGTCATGAATCGAAACTGTATCGAGTGATTTTATCGAATATAGTGTTTCGAAATTTCCTGAATTAAATCTTGAAAAAAACCCACCGAACTTATCGCCAATTCCTCCGATTGTCCCCAGCGAAAGCAAATGATTCGAATCTATTGATTTAATTTTTTCGGAAGCATCTTTTGTGAAATTATAAATATCTTCGAATGACTCTGTTGACGGTTCATTGATTAATTCCCATAATAAAATTTCGGGCTGTTCTTTGAATGAACCTACTATGTCTGAAACATATTTAATATAATTTTTTTTATAACCTTCTCTGTACCAGTCTCCTTCTATTCTGTAGTTTTGTAAGAAGCCCCATGTATCGGCGAGAACCGGAATGATTTTTATTTTATATTCATTGACGATGTCACAAATTTCTTTCAGCTTATTTTTGCTTGTAGGTTCGAATGCCCAGAAACGGATAACTTTAAATCCTTCGCGTGCAGCATCTTCAATCATCAATTCGGTCGTCGCAGAATCAACGTGTGCAAGTTCATACATATTTGCACCGATGAAACGGAACGGCTCATCCTCAAGAAAGAAGCTACAGTGCTCTGAATAAATAAAATTATTTTTCATTAAGATAATTCTGTGAAGAAAATATTTATTCTTTATTATTAAATCTATTGAAAAATAGTAAGCGGATCACTTTAGTTATATTGCCTACAATAATTTCAAATCGTAAAAAACAATTAAGGAAAGGATGATGACAGTCATATATTAAAGCTAAAGCAAATTTCAAAAAGTTGTAATGATTGTGCCAATGTTACTGATTATGCTTGTTGTAGCTATATCTGATTTATTGACCGTATTAACTCATTCACTATTTTATTTAATCAATATAATTTTTATTTTATCAACAATATTATTGATGACAAGGAAAACAAAGATGAAGTATTCCTGACTCTCCACATGATTCTCAATTTTTGCTGCTGCTGATCTTGAAGCCCAATTAAAAAACTTTATAATAAAATTTGAGTAATTTCATAACTAACAGTAAAACTACAAATTTAAAAAAGCGATTACTTGAATTAATTGAAAAGTCAAAAGAATTAAAATTTCTTGTTGGCTTTTTTTATTTCTCGGGGATTAATGAATTATATGAAGGATTAAAGAAGAATCCAAAAGCTGAATTTAAAATATTAGTTGGATTAAATATTGATAAAACTGCAAGAGGTATACTTGAATATGGGGAATTGGATAGTACATTTTCAGATGATGAAAAATGTTATCACTTCCTTGAGGATATAAAGAAATCGATAAACACAGATGAGTTCGATAATAAAGGATTTTATGAGCAGGTTAAATTTTTTGTTAGCTTAATAAAAAATGATAAATTATTAATAAGGAAAACATTTAATCCGAATCATTCAAAACTATATTTATTTAAGTTAGGTGAAGATCAGATTGGAAGGAGTAATTTATTTTTAACCGGAAGCAGTAATTTAACAAGAGCTGGGCTTACGTTTCAGAATGAATTTAATGTAGAAATAAGTGACCATGGGTTTGAAGAAGCTGAGAAATTTTTTGATGGTTTTTGGGATGAGGCAGTAAAAATTTCCGAGCATGATGAGACAAAAACGAAATTAATACAAACTATTGAAAATGAGTCTTTAATTAAAAGCATTACTCCTTATGAAGCTTATGTTTTATTAATGAAAGTTTATTTGGATTCGTATGTGCAAAAAGAAATTAGTGATACAATGGCAAGAGTTTTTACTGAGAACGGATATGTTCCATATAAATACCAATTAGATGCAATAAAACAAGCATTGGCAATAATCGAAAATAATAATGGTGTAATAATTGCAGATGTGGTTGGTTTGGGTAAATCAGTTATAGCTAGTGCAGTTGCAAAGGAACTTAAAAAGCGAGGGGTTGTAATTTGTCCTCCGGGTTTAATTGGAGATAAAAATAAAAAATCCGGATGGAACAAATATATTGAAGAATTCAAATTAGATAATTGGGAAGCAAGGTCTTCGGGTAATCTTGAAAGCTTAACTGAATTTTTGGAAGTTGCAAAAGATGTAGAAGTAGTAATTATTGATGAAGCACACCGATTCAGGAATCAAGATACAAAAGACTATGAATTATTAAAAAATATTTGTCGTGATAAAATTGTTATTTTGTTAACTGCTACTCCATTCAATAACAGACCTGGTGATATTTTATCACTCCTTAAATTATTTATAACTCCTAAGAAATCAACAATTACATTGGAAAATAATTTAGTTGATAGTTTTAAAATATATAAAGGATTATATGACAGATTAGGATATATTATTAAATATCAAAATTCAAATGATGAAAAAAAGAGATCAAAAGCAGAAACTTATTATAATTCAATTTTTGAATCTAAAAACATTGATTTAAAAAGAGTTAAAGAAAAATCCCAATACCTTGCTAAACAAATCAAGGATGTAATTGAGCCTGTAACAATCAGAAGAAATCGACTCGATCTTAAATTCAATCCATATTATAAAGATGAGGTTAAGAATTTATCTATTATTAAAGATCCTTTAGAGTGGTTCTTTGAACTGACAAAAACTCAATCAGAATTTTATGATAAAATTATCTCTTCTTATTTTGGGGACCCTGATGAAGGAGGATTATTTAAAGGAGCAATTTATAGACCTTTTGAATATGAAGTTGAACAAAAGAAAATTGAAAGTGAAAAGCTTTCTGAAAAAGAAAATTTTCAATATGTTCAGCAAAGAAATCTATTTGATTTCATGAGACGCTTGCTTGTCAAGAGATTTGAAAGCTCATTCGGCTCTTTTGAACAAAGTGTTAGAAATTTCAAAACGATTACCGAGAACGTTCTTCAATTTATAGATAAATCAAACAATAAATTTATTCTTGACAGAAAACTTCTTCAAAAGATAAATGAGCTTGATGACGAGGATATTGAAGAGCAATTAAAAGAATATTCTGAAAGAATCTTAAAAGGCGATTATCCTAAGAACCATAAAGTATATGACATAAATAATTTTGCATACAAGGATAAATTTATTAAGGATATTAATGATGATTTGAAATTATATGATATAATTTTAAATGAACTATCGAAGCTAAATCTTGTAAAGAATGACCCAAAAACAAATTGTCTATTAGATCATTTAAGTGAAGAGTTAAATAAAAAACCGGCTGCGGGTGAACCCAAAAGAAAAATTGTAATTTTTTCAGAATACAGAGATACAGTAAAATATCTTGAACCAATATTATTTGAAAAATTCGGTAAAAGAATTCTTGTTATCACAGGTGATCTTTCTGACAGTAAAATTTCAGAGATTAATAAAAACTTTGATGCTTCATATAAAGAGCAAATAGATGATTATGATATCTTACTATCAACAGACCGGATATCTGAAGGATTCAATCTAAACAGAGCAGGCATGGTAATCAATTATGATATTCCCTGGAATCCTGTAAGAGTAATTCAGCGAGTAGGAAGAATAAACAGAATCAGTAAAAAAGTATTTGATGAATTAATGATTGTAAATTTCTTTCCGACGGAAAAAGGAGCTGAATTAGTTAAATCAAGGGAGATTGCAAGTAATAAAATGTTTCTAATTCATAATACTTTGGGTGAGGATGCTAAAATATTTGATATAGATGAAGAACCGTCGCCGTCAAATCTGTTTAATAGAATTCAAACAAATCCGGATGAACTAGAAAAAGAAAGTTTCTATACAAGAGTCCTCAAAATATTTGAAGATATAAAAAAAGATAATCCGGAGTTAGTAGAATACCTGGAAAGCTTTCCCGTTCGGATAAAAGTCGCCAAACAATATTCTGTGGATGAACTTGTATTCATTAAAAAAGGCAGATTATATATTAAGCAGTTAAATTATTCTGATGAAGAAAGTAATCAAATAAATTATTCAACATTTGAAGAAGTATTTGAAAAGATTAAGTGTGCTAAAGATGAAAAGGCAATACCTCTAAGTGATGGATTCTGGATTTCATATGAGAAAGTTAAAAATTATAAGGGACAGACTAAATTACCTCCAAAAGAAAAAAGTCTAGAGCAGCAGGCATTGAATAACCTTAAATCATTAATTCAAAATCCCTGGAGTGAGCTGATTCCCAGACTAAACTTTATAAGAGCTTTAAAAGAAGACATTATAGATTTCGGAACACTATCAGATTTTACATTAAGAAGAATATCCAATCTAGAATCAGGAAATGAATCTAAAGAAAAGAATACAGTTGAGGAAATTGATAAACTCATAAAGGAACTCGGAAAAGATTACTTGCAAAAGGAGAAAAATAAAATTAAAAATTTGTCTAAAGAAATTATTATTGCGGTAGAAAATCAAAATATATATGATTGACATGAAGACTGAAAAAGATAAAATATTGAAACTTACTGCAAACAATCCCACCCCAAAGGTATTGTGTAATCCTGATAACCCCACCCCCGGCCCCTCCCCGATGGGGAGGGGAGAAAAGCGAGATAATCTTACTCCCGGGTATATAACTACTGATTCGGTTACTTATAAAAAATTAAAACCATTTACTTTAGAAAACAGGAAAAATCAAACTAAAGCCGAATCTATATTATGGGAAGCTACCCGGAATAAAAAATTAGGGATTAAATTCCGGAGACAGCATGCAATAGAAAAATATATTGTGGATTTTGTTTGTCTTACAGAAAAAATAATTATTGAAGTTGATGGGGATTATCACACTGATAATGAACAGATCGAATACGATAAAATTAGAACTGAGACTTTTAAAAGTTTAGATTATTCTGAATTAAGATTTTGGAATGAAGATGTAATAAAAAATTTAGAAGCTGTTGTGAAAGAGATAAAATATTTTCTTGATTATGGAACCTCACCCCCTGCCCCTCTCCAACAAAATAAAGATTTAACCTCACCCCCGCCCCCTCTCCAAAGGAGAGGGGAGAAACTTAATATAAGAAGCGAAACCTCCCCTCCCCAGCGGGGAGGGATCGGGGGTGGGATTGATGAGTAGAGAAAGACTACAGACCATTATTGAGAAATTTAATCCTGAAGACTTCATTCATTTCTTTCGTGAAAAGAGCCGTGAATTCAAACCCACCAAAGACGAATTAGAAGTTAGAAATGCAATAGATTTTTCTGATTGCAAATATATTGGAGAGATTGTTTTTTCAAATGAAGATAAGCTTATAGTTTATTTATTAAAAACAAATAAATCTCTTTCTGAAAGATCGGGAAAGAAGTCACAGTATGAAGAAGGTAAGAGAATATTAAAAGAAACAAATTCTGATGCAGGGATTTTTATATTTTATGATGAAGAAGGTAATTTCCGTTTTAGTCTTATCTATACAAACTATTCCGGGAAGAAAAGAGATTTCAGTACATTCAAAAGGTTTACTTATTTTGTAAGCAAAGAATTTACAAATAAAACTTTTCTTCAGAGAATCGGTGATGGTGATTTTTCGTCATTGGAAAAAATAAAGGAAGCGTTTAGTGTTGAGAAGGTTAATAAAGAATTCTACAGAGAAATTGCTATAATGTTCAGTAAGCTCGTTGGAGGTGAAAGAAAAGTAAAAAGCAAAATTGAGAAATTCAAACCTTTACTAAAATTACCCGGAATAGATAATCATCTGAAGCTTCAGGAGTTTGCCGTAAGAATGATCGGACGGATTGTTTTTTGTTGGTTTTTAAAGAAAAAATTATCCAAAGAGGGAAATTCTCTTATACCTGAAAATATCTTATCAAAAGATGCTGTTACAGGAAATAAAAATTATTATCACTCTGTTCTTGAAAAACTATTCTTTGAAATTCTTAATACAAAACAAGAAGACAGGAAGAAATTTACCGGGTATGAACTTTATAAAAATATTCCTTTTCTTAATGGCGGTTTATTTGAACCACATGATGATGACTTGTATAAACCTTCATTACTGAACAGCCTCATTGTTCCTGATAAATGGTTTACAGAATTCTTCGAAATACTCGAATCATATAACTTTACAATAGATGAAAACACTTCAATAGATGTAGAACTCTCGATTGACCCGGAAATGCTCGGAAGAATTTTTGAAAATCTTCTTGCTGAAATAAATCCGGAAACAGGAGAGACAGCGAGGAAGTCCACAGGCAGCTATTATACTCCAAGACCTATCGTTGATTATATGGTTGATGAAAGTCTGAAGCAATATCTGATCACTAAAACAAATATTAATGAAGATAAACTTGAACCCTTGCTTTCATATAATTCCGATGAAAATGAAATTACAGATTCCGAAGCGGTAAAAATAATTGATGCTCTAGATGAAATAAAAATTCTTGATCCCGCGTGCGGTAGTGGTGCGTTTCCGATTGGCATTCTTCAGAAGATGTTGTTGATACTTCAGAAGATAGATAACAATTCAGAGAAGTGGCTGGAAAAGAAATTAAAGAAAATTGATAATTCACTTCTCAGGAGAGAAATGAAATCTAAATTTAAGAATGATAATTTAGACTATATCAGGAAACTTGGACTGATACAGGATTCTATCTATGGTGTGGATATCCAATCCATCGCAGTTGAGATTTCAAAGCTTAGATGTTTTCTAACTCTGATAGTGGATGAAAGCATAGATGACAAAAAAGAAAACAGGGGAATTATTCCTTTGCCGAATCTTGAATTTAAATTTGTAGCAGCGAATACTTTAATTTCACTGCCGGAAGATGAAGGTTCTTTATTTGATGAAAGTGATTTTGTAAATAAGCTTGAAGAATTAAGGGATGAATATTTTACGAGTTCGAGTAAAAGGAAAAGCGAAATCGAAAATGAGTTCCTGGAAACACAGGAAAAAATGGCGAGACAACTTGCACAAAACAAGATCACAAAAGGAAGAGCTCTCGAACTTGCAAACTGGAATCCATTTTCTTATGAATCAGCGAAGTGGTTTGATCCGAAGTGGATGTTCGGATTGAAAGAGGGTTTTGATATTGTAATTGGAAATCCACCGTATGTGAGAGTTGATGATATTGAAAGCGAACATAAAGTAAAGTATAAAAAAATCTTCCAAACATGCACTGGTAAATACGATTTGTATTACCTTTTCTTTGAAAAATCAACGAAAGTCAAATCAGCAAAAGGAGTAATTGCATTCATCACTCCAAATAAATATTGTGCTGCTACTTCTGGTGAAACTCTTCGTTCAATTATTTTAGACAATAAAAATTCAATTGAAATATTGAGCACCTCAAAGCTCATTGTGTTTAAGGATGCAGCAAACTATCCACTAATTACTTTGATTAAATCTTGTGGTTTGCCTGGCGAGATATTTGTAAGAGAGGCAAATTCAATTGACCAACTTCAGGAATCTACTGAATCAAATTATCATTTAAAAATTGATAAAATTAGAGAATTACCTTCTTACATTATTCCAATTAACGTAAGCCAGCAAAAAATAGAAATTGCATTCTCATTGTTAAAGGGAAATGTACCTTTAGGGAAATATGTTAGTTTCTCTGAAGGCCTTAGAATTCCTGCAAAATGTGAGTTACAGTACAAATCAAAAGAGACTTTGAGAATAGTTAAGCAATACCAATTTGACAAATGGTCGCCCATAAAAGAAGGCACATTTATTTCTAAAAGAGATTTTTCTAATGTGATTACTAAAACCTCTGATAGATATCAGAAAATAGTTAACAAGAAAATTTTGATAGCAGAAGATGCATTGGAAATTACAGCTACAATTGATACTGAATATCATATTCCTCAAGGTGGAATCTATTTTGGTTCACCTAATAAAAAATATCTTACTCAGATAAATACACTTTTGTCTGTTATAAATTCAACTCTACTTTCAAAGATTTATGAAATTCTATTTGGTGGAATGCATATGGGTGGTGGTTATTTAAGATATAGGACAAATTTTTTAGAGAACCTTCCGATAGATAGAAAGATTTTTGAAACTACCCGGCTATCTGTTTTAGCTGATCATATCCTCCTTCTCAAGAAACAAAACAAAGACACCACTGCACTCGAGCAACAGCTTGATGTGATGGTTTACAAGTTATATGAGCTTACATATAAAGAAGTGAAGGTAGTGGATCCGGAGTTTTGGATGAGTGAGGAGGAGTATGAGAGACAACCCCACCCTGCCCTCACCGGACGGGAGGGTTTGTGACTAATGTTTATTAGTGATATGAGCTTACGTATAAAAAAGTGAAGATAGTTGATCCGGGGTTTTGGATGAGTGAGGAGGAGTATGAGAGACAACCCCACCCTGCCCTCCCCGGAGGGGAGGGTTTGTGAACTGATGTTAATTGTTTTTTAGTTATATGAGCTTACTTATGATGAGGTGAAAATAGTGGATCCGGAGTTTTGGATGAGTGAGGGGGAGTGCGAGAGACAACCCCACCCTGCCCTTCCCGAAGGTGAGGGTTTGTGACTAATGTTTATTAGTTATACGAGCTTACTTATGATGAGGTGAATATAGTGGACCAGGATTTTTGGATGAGTGAGGAGGAATACAAGAAATTTTTTGTAAAAGAAATTAACAATTGAGCAAGGATAGAAATGGAAATGGTCACTCTAATGATGAAAGAGCATCCGGTCTATAAGAATACTGAAAATATAATTTTTTATTGGCAACTGCATTGGCATAATATTATTTAAAAGACCAATGAACTAGAGAATTAGTTTTGTTATATTTATAAAAAAATCATGAAGATAAAATCAATAAATATTAATTCTGAAATTATGAGCGGGGCGCCGGTTTTCAAAGGTACAAGAGTATCTATACAAACTTTATTCGATTATTTGGAAGACGGATACAGCGTGGAAGATTTTTTGAAAATATTTGATTGGATCGAAAAACGAGATGTTATAGAAGTTCTTGAGCTGGCAAAGAATTCATTTAAATCCGGAAAACAGGTAAACGATTTGTATTAAAGTATTACTTGATGAAAATCTTGACCCAAGATTGAAAAGCCATATTGCTTCTGATAAATTCACTACAGAAATATTTACTGTCAAGGATATGAAGTGGCTCGGCTTAAAGAATGGAGAATTATTGATGAAAGCCGCATCTGAAAAATTTGATTTGTTTATAACTGCAGACCAACAGCTTAAACACCAACAAAATCTTCCTGTATACAATGTTAATATTGTTATATTAAGATTACCGAAAAACGATTTTCCTAATCAACTCTTAAAAATTCCCGGAATAATATTAATTAATTACAGAAAATATTTATTTTGATAAAATTAATTTCGGTTATTTTGAAATTTAATTAATGATTAAGTACTAACTAAAAGTGTACTATATCTTAACAACATATTTTTCAAATCACTGGATCAAGTTAGAAATAACAAGACACATTACCCAAAAATAAATTTGAACTTTTCAGAATTGCAAATACTATATCAATAAATTATATTGTAAACGAAATTTTTGTTCTTACCTGTTCTGACTTATGGAGAAAGGTGGAGGGATTAGGCCCTATGAAACCTTGGCAACCGTCTTGCCGGCTTAGTTTATAAAATTCCGGACTGAAAGGTGCTAATTCCTATCCTGTATTTGCAGGAAGAGATGAGTTAGAAGAATAAATATTAAAATGTTGTATAAAAAATATTGAATCTCTTCTGACATATCGGAAGAGATTTTTTTTTGTGCTTTCTTATTTTGCTACGAAGGCAAAAAGGATCAATGTTTGCAAAATTTTCACATAGTGACTTAGTATCTTAATGGTTTTAAAAAAATTATGACTAATATAAAACAAATATTAAAAGACAGAATACTAGTTCTTGACGGCGCAATGGGAACGATGATTCAAAGATATACTCTCGAGGAAGAAGATTTCCGCGGTGAAAAATTTAAAGATCATGACCATTCATTAAAAGGAAATAATGATCTGCTTTCTATTACACGGCCGGATATTATTAAGGAGATTCATTCAAAATATTTTGAAGCGGGCGCTGACATTGCTGAAACCAATACATTCAGCAGCACAAAGATTGCACAGGCAGATTACAAGCTCGAGCACATTGTCTATGAATTAAATTTCCAGGCAGCAAAAATCGCTAAAGAAGTAGCAGAAGAATTTACAAAAAAGGAACCGGGCAAGCCGAGATTTGTTGCGGGTTCGATGGGTCCTACAAACAGAACGGCTTCGCTTTCGCCTGATGTGAATGATCCGGGATACAGAGCAGTAACATTTGATCAGCTCGTGGATGCATACTATGAGCAGGCGAAAGGATTAGTTGATGGGGGAGTAGATATTTTATTAGTTGAAACAATTTTTGATACACTTAATGCAAAGGCTGCTTTGTTCGCCATTCAAAAATTTTTTTATGAGACAGGGAAAAACTTGCCGGTGATGGTTTCAGGAACGATTACCGATGCAAGCGGAAGAACATTATCAGGACAGACAGTAGAAGCATTTTTATATTCGGTAACTCACCTGGATTTATTAAGTATTGGATTTAATTGTGCACTCGGTGCAAAACAACTGCGTCCACATATTTCAACCCTTGCGGAAAAATCCGAACTGCTAGTAAGCGCACATCCTAATGCCGGTCTTCCAAATGAATTTGGTGAATATGATGAAACTCCTGAATCAACGGCAAATCAGATCGAAGAATTTTTAAGAGAAGAGTTATTAAACATTGTCGGTGGCTGCTGCGGAACAACACCTGAACACATTAAAGCAATTGCGGATGTAGCAAAAAAATATAAACCGAGAGTTCCGCCTAAAGTTGAGCGCATGCCGAGGTACAGCGGGCTTGAGCCATTGTCCGTTTTTAAAGGAAGTAATTTTGTAAACGTCGGTGAGAGAACCAACGTTACGGGTTCTGCTAAATTCAAAAAATTAATCAAAGAAGAGAATTACGAAGATGCTCTTGCGATCGCCCGGCACCAGGTAGAAGGCGGCGCACAGATGATTGATGTGAATATGGATGAAGGCATGCTTGATTCAGAAGAAGTGATGACAAAATTTTTACATCTCATCGCTTCCGAACCGGATATCTCAAAGCTGCCGATCATGATAGACTCTTCGAAGTGGTCAGTCATAGAAGAAGGTCTGAAATGCGTACAGGGAAAGTCAATTGTAAATTCGATTTCATTAAAGGAAGGCGAAGAAAAATTCAGAGAGTCTGCGAGAAAAGTAAAGATGTACGGAGCATCCGTGATCGTGATGGCGTTTGATGAAAAGGGACAGGCAGATACTTATGAAAAGAAGATTGCAATTTGTAAGAGAGCTTATGATATATTGACAAAAGAAGTTGGCTTTCAGCCTGAGGATATTATTTTTGATCCGAACATTCTAACTGTTGCTACAGGGATGGAGGAACACAACAATTATGCAGTTGATTATCTGAATGCAACGAAGTGGATAAAAGAAAATCTGCCCGGAGCACAGGTAAGCGGAGGTGTAAGTAATATTTCTTTTTCATTTAGAGGAAATGACAGGGTACGGGAAGCTATTCACTCAGCCTTTCTTTATCATGCCATAAAAGCCGGTATGGATATGGGAATTGTAAATCCGGGTATGCTTGAATTGTATGAAGAAATTCCAAAAGATCTTCTTGAAAGAGTTGAAGATGTTTTATTGAACAGGCGTTCAGATTCAACCGAGAGACTCGTTGAATATGCAGAGACTGTAAAGAACAAAGGCAAAGAACAGGTGAGAGATGACAGCTGGAGACAGAAGGATGTAAAGGAAAGACTTTCTCATTCTTTGGTAAAAGGAATAGTTGAATACATAGATGAAGATACGGAAGAAGCAAGAAAATTATATGATAAGCCTATACATGTAATCGAAGGTCCGCTTATGGACGGGATGAATGTTGTCGGTGATTTATTCGGCGAAGGAAAAATGTTTTTACCACAAGTGGTAAAGAGTGCGAGAGTTATGAAGAAAGCTGTAGCGTATCTTTTGCCTTTCATAGAAGCTAATAAAGAAGAAGGTGCGAGAGCGAAGGGAAAAATTTTAATGGCAACAGTAAAAGGTGATGTACATGACATCGGGAAAAATATAGTCGGTGTTGTACTTGGATGCAATAATTATGAAGTGATTGATTTAGGTGTAATGGTCGCGTGTGAAAAAATTCTGGAAACTGCACGTCAGGAAAATGTAGATATAATAGGATTGAGCGGACTGATCACGCCATCGCTTGATGAGATGGTTCATGTTGCAAAGGAAATGGAGCGTGAGGGATTTGATATACCATTATTAATTGGCGGGGCGACAACTTCTAAAGTTCATACTGCAGTAAAGATAGAAGAACATTATAAACGAGGTCAGACAATACATGTCCTTGATGCTTCCAAGTCTGTGCCGGTTGTTGGAAATTTACTTGGCGACAATAAGGATAAATTTTCTGCAGATATTAAATCCGAATATGTGAAGCTTCGTGATCATCATTTAAAAAACCGTGTTCAGAAACCTTACCTCACTTATGAAGATGCGAAGAAAAATAAGCTGAAGATTGATTTTAAAGAAGAAGAAATTTACAAACCGAATTTTACCGGAGTAAAAATCTTTGAAAATTATTCATTGAAAGAGATTGCCGAATACATAGACTGGGCGCCGTTTTTCAGAACATGGGAACTAGCAGGAAAGTATCCTGACATTCTTAAAGACAAAGTGGTGGGTGAGACTGCGACAAATTTATTTAATGATGCAAATACATTATTGAAAAAAATTATAGAAGAGAAATGGCTGACTGCAAAAGCTGTTATTGGTTTATGGAATGCAAATGCTGTCGGCGATGATATTGAAGTTTATAGAGACGAGAAAAGAACAGAAGTAATAAAAGTTTTTAAAAATTTGAGACAGCAAGGGCAGAAGAGCACTAACATCCCTAATATATCACTTTCTGATTTTGTTGCACCGAAAGAAACGGGGCTGAATGATTATATAGGTGGATTTGCCGTTACTTCAGGAATCGGAATTGAAAAGTGGCTTAAGAAATTTGAAGCTGAACATGATGACTATAATAAAATTATGCTTCAGGCATTAGCCGATAGATTAGCGGAAGCGTTTGCGGAGCTGATGCATAAGAAAGTCCGTACCGAATTTTGGGGCTATTCAAAGTGTGAGAAATTAAGCAATGATGATCTTGTAAAAGAAAAGTATCAGGGCATTCGTCCGGCGCCGGGATATCCGGCATGTCCCGACCACACGGAGAAGACGACTTTGTTTGAAATACTCGATGCAGAAAAAAATACCGGAATAAAATTAACCGAAAGCCTTGCGATGTATCCCGCCTCATCTGTCAGCGGTTTATATTTTGCTCATCCTAAATCAAAATATTTCGGATTGGGAAAAATTGGAAAAGATCAGGTAGAGGATTATGCACAAAGAAAAGGTATGAGCAGGAAGGATGCGGAGAGATGGCTATCGCCGATATTGAATTATGAAATATAACTTTGTTTTACAAAAAAAGATGAGTAACAGAAGCCAGTTCAGTTCCTTACTGATGGGAAGATCTTAAAACTAAAATCAATTAATTACCTCAAAGTCTCAAAATCAAAGTTTTTATTTTTCTAACTTTCTGCTTAGAGCCTTAGGTCTTTGTGAAAAAAAGTGTTTTGCGATAATTTTATTTATCGAGAAGTCGGATGAAAAAATTTTCAGACTTAACTAAACTCAGATGGAATTATTAAAAATTATTCCTGAAATTTTCTTGATTTTATAATTGAAGTTTTATTTTTACGAAGAAGATTGTGTCTGGAGGTTTAGGATTGATAACGATAATAAATGTAATTATAATTTTCTTACTTTAATAAAATAGTGTGGTACATTTTTAATGTTCCACACTATTCTTTAATAAATCTGGCTGCTTATTATAGAAACTGATCCGTTTGGGAAGGTTACTCTTAAATAATTTTCCAGACTTTTTTCTTTGACATTTAACTCTTTTTTTTTCTCAGATGAAACTAATGTGCTGCTTGGTGCTTTATTGCTCAGGTGAAGAAAAAATACAATTAATCCAAGCATTATTACCAATGCTGTTAAATGGATTTTTAGTAAGCTCATGATTTGTTTGGTTTAAAGTTTTTTAAAATAGTTTATTAAAATTTGTAATTAATTACAAACAAAATTAATGATAATGCTTAATATTTTAAATCAGGGTTTCTACTAATTTTAAATAGGGGTAGACTCATGGTTTTGCAGGATAATCCGTTGTGGCATTTATATGTGTAAGTGAGCTAATTTGGATTTCCAGATTATAATTTTACTTTCATTAGATTTCAAATTTCGTTATTTTATACCAAAACAAAATCAGATTTTATTTATAAACTTAGCTTAGATAAATAAACCAAGTCCATATTGAGATTTAAATTTTTTTTAGTAATCATACCGATCTTTTTATTCAGCAACATTTCCTATTCACAGCTTTTTCCCAGATTTTCAATCGCGGGCGGACCTACTATTGGATGGTTTTGGAACAACACTGATGATTTAAATACTGAAATGAAATCCATAGGTATTCCGGAATTTTCAAAGGACGGATTTCTTATTTTAGGAGGAGGAGGATTTGTTGATCTTCCGTTGAAGCATCTGCCGTGGCTCAGAGTTGGCGGATCAGGAGAAGGTTTTACCTCTCAGACGCAAATAGTTTCCCCTAATAATGTTACACGTACAGCTTATTATAAATACAGGTCAGGAGGAATTTCATTTGATTATGTAAGAAGTTTCGGAAAAAGGGTTGAGCTGACGCTCGGAGTATATTTAGCTACCGGTAAGTTATCTATTGAACTTTATCAAAGTAATCAAAATTTCGGAAACTGGAATAATATTTTCGGCGAATTTGGCGGCGACAGTTCTTCGTCAAATCTTTCTCATAAACTCAGTGTAAGATTTTATTCCGCTAAGCCGCAAATTGGTCTTGGTGTTTTCATCACTTCTGCACTTTATGCAAAGCTGAATGCCGGTTATCAGTTTTCTGCAAATAATGACTGGGAAGTCGATAATGAAATTCCGGTAACAAATGCTCCATCGGGAATAAAAGCTGATGGTTTTATTGTTAACTTTGGTTTAAACTTCGGATTGTTCACAAAATGAAAAATATTTTGGTTACCGGCGGAGCCGGATTTATCGGAAGTAATTTTATAAAATATGCTCTTGAAACTTATGACTATAATGTTGTGAATTTTGATAAGCTTACTTATGCAGGTAATCTGGAAAATCTTGTTGATGTTGAGTTTAATGAGAGATATAAATTTGTAAAGGGTGATATTTGCGAAAAAGAAGAAGTTGAAAGAGCAGTTAAAGAAAATGAAATTGATACCATTATAAATTTTGCCGCTGAATCTCATGTAGACAGAAGTATTCTTGGTGCGGAAGAGTTCATCAATACAAATGTAAAGGGAACACACGTCCTTTTGGAAGTTTTAAAAAAAAATGATATAGAAAAATATTTGCAGGTTTCGACTGATGAAGTTTACGGATCACTTCCCGAAGATAACAAAGAAATTAAATTCACGGAAAAAACTCCAATCACAACCAACAGTCCGTATTCGGCAAGCAAAGCATCTGCGGATTTATTATGCAATGCATTCTATCACACGTTTCATTTACCTATCCTGATCACAAGATGTTCAAATAATTATGGTCCATATCAATTTCCTGAGAAGCTCATTCCGTTGATGATAGCAAAAGCACTTAGCGGAGAAAAGCTTCCGGTATATGGCGACGGGAAAAACATTCGTGACTGGCTCTATGTCGAAGACCATTGCACGGCGATCATGGATGTTTTACACAAAGGAAAGGATGGTGAAGTTTATAATATCGGCGGGGATAATGAATGGTATAACATTGATATAGTAAAGTTGATTCTGAAAGAGCTTAATAAAAGTGAAGACCAGATTCAATATGTGAAAGACAGACCGGGTCATGACAGGCGATATGCAATTGATTCGACAAAGATGATGACCGAACTCGGATGGAAGCCGAAATATAATTTTGAAGACGGGATTGAGAAAACAATTAAGTGGTATATCGATAATGAAGACTGGTGGACAAAGGTAATGAGCGGTGAATACCAGAGTTATTATGAAGAAAATTACGGAAACAAAATTCAGTAAGAACATTTACACTGCTGTCCAAAAATAAATTTATTGAACCTATTTTTCTTTAAATGCATTTTGTTTTAAATAAAGTTTGGAAAATTATATTCAACCCCTTATATCAAAATATGATTTTTAAAATTTGAATTCCACAATCCCCCTTTAGTTCCCCCTTTTGAAGGGGGGTTAGGGGGATGTGATAAGATGTCTTAATTTAGAAAATTTGTATAATTTATTTTGGACGCTAATAAAACACATTCACCAATTTGATCGCTAAATGGTTTGAATTTTTTTAATAATGTAATTATTTTTAAAAATATTTTTTTAAAAAATTATGTCGATAAAAGTAGAAAATTTAACAAGATATTACGGGCAGCAGGCAGCGGTAAAAGACATCTCATTTGAAATAAATACAGGTGAGATCGTAGGTTTTCTCGGACCTAACGGTGCAGGAAAATCTACAACAATGAAAATGATTACCACATACCTTACTCCGTCAGCAGGGAAAATTTATGTCAATGAATTGGACACTGAAGAAAAATCCATGGAGGTAAGAAAAAAGATTGGTTACCTTCCGGAGCAGAACCCACTTTATTTAGACATGAATGTTCTTGATTATCTTGAATATGCCGCAGAGCTTGAATCTGTTCCTAAATCAGAAATTCCTCAGGCATTAAAGCGGATGGTTGACGTATGCGGATTAGGAGATGTTCAGCACAAAGATATCGGTGAGCTGTCAAAGGGTTTTAAACAGAGGGTCGGATTAGCTCAGGCAATGATCCATAACCCGGAAGTGCTCATATTGGATGAGCCAACGTCAGGACTCGATCCGAACCAAATTATTGAGATAAGAAATTTAATAAAAAAGCTCGGTAAAGAAAAAACCTTAGTTTTGTCAACTCACATATTGCAGGAAGTTGAAGCGACGTGTGACAGGGTTTTGATTATTAATAAAGGTGAAATTGTTGCAGACGGCTCTCCTGATGCTTTACAAAATATGTTCAAGGGAAAAGTTGAGATTGGATTAATTTTAAAGAAAGATTCAATTGATAAGGAATTGGTTTTAAGAGCTCTTTCATCAATAACAAATATTGATAAGGCAAGAATTGCAAAAGAAGATGACCTTGCGATTCACTTCAATGTAACAGGAAGCAAAGGAACAGACGTGAGAGAAGATATATTCAGAAAAGTAGTATCAATGGATATGGTAATTCTCGGACTTCATCAGGAAGAAACATCTTTAGAGGATATATTCAGACAATTAACAACTAAATAAGTATTTAAAAAACCATGAAAAATATTTTAACTATATTCAAAAAAGAAATCAGATCATATTTTAATTCACCGGTTGCATATATTGTGCTGGTAGTTTTTTTAATAATAACTGGATGGTTTTTTACCAGCAGCTTGTTTCTTAGCGGTGTTGTATCAATGAGAAATGTATTTGATATTATTCCTTTTCTTTTTTTATTCTTCATTCCTGCGATCGCTATGAGAACTTTCTCCGAAGAAAAAAAATCAGGAACTATCGAATTACTTTTGACAAAACCTATTACAGACCTCGACATCGTTCTGGGTAAATTCTTAGCAGCACTCGCCCTTACTGCCATTGCACTTGCATTCACTTTTATTTATGTAATCAGTTTAACATTTTTAGGAAAAGTTGATATGGGAGCTGTCATTGGTGCATACATCGGACTCTTACTGATGAGCGGAATTTACATCAGTATTGGAATCTTTGCATCATCATTGACTGAAAACCAAGTGGTTGCATTTCTCTTAAGTTTCCTGATAGTCTTTGCACTTTTTATGCTGAATAAAGTTTTGATTTTCTTACCAACATCTATTTCATCAATTCTTGAATATATAAGTATTGATTATCACTTCAGTAATATAGCAAGAGGAGTTATAGATTCCAGAAATATAATATATTATCTCAGCGGAATAGTAATTTTCATTTTGTTAACAAAAACATCTCTGGAAAGCAGACGATGGTCGTAAAACTTAAAAGCATTTTAAAAAATAAAGTTTAATGAATAAGAGAGATACACTAATAAAATTAGCAATCATAATCGGAATTATCGTAGCTGTCAACGTAATTTCAACGAGATTATTTACAAGAGTTGACATGACTAAAAACAAAAGTTATACTCTTTCTCCCGTAAGCGAAGATATCGGTTCGAATTTAGACGACAAACTTTTGGTTAAAGCATACTTCAGCAATAACCTTCCTCCACCATACAATAATTTAAGAAGGCAGGTACAGGATATTCTTGATGAATACAGATCGTACTCAAAAGGAAATTTCAATTACGAATTTCTTAATCCCACTTCCAGCGGAGAAGGTGAAGGAAACGAACTTGATAAGGAAGCACAGAAATACGGAATACAACCTGTCCAGATACAGGCAATGGATAATGATAAGCTTGAAGTCAAAAGAGCTTATTTAGGATTGGTGTTTTTGTATCAGGGAAAGCAGGAAGTAATTCCGGTCGTTCAGTCTGCAGATAACCTGGAATATCAAATTACAAGTTTGATTAAAAAGATGAATACTACTGTAAAGAAAAAAGTAGGGTTCGTTACCGGTCATGGAGAAGTTGACTTAAATAAGCTGACTCAAATTAAAGGAGTCCTGAGCGAGCAGTATGATGTTACAACAGTCGATCTCAAAACTATTTCAACAATTGATCCTGTGATGGCAGCATTAATTATTATGTCTCCTAAATCAGCATTTAGTGAAAGTGATAAGTTTAAGCTGGATCAATTTATTATGAACGGGGGCAACGTTGCATTTTTGATTGACAAGATAGTACCGAACTTCCAACAGCAGGTAGTGATGGGAAATCCGGTTCAGACAGGGCTCGAGGATATTTTAGGAAACTACGGGATAGTAATTAGTAATGATCTTATTAGAGATCTTCAGTGTTCAGCAGTCCAGGTGCAGTCAGCAATAGGTTTTCCGATATCGGTCAATTATCCTTTCTTTCCCGTTATCACAAATATTGCAAAAGATAATCCGGCATTTCAAAATATAAAGAGTGTAGTTTTAACATTTGTAAGCTCGCTTGATACGAGTACAACTGCGGGAAAGAATGTATCCGTAAAACCGTTATTAACAACTTCTGACAAATCAGGTGAAGTAAAAGGATTTTTCTTTTTGAATTTAGAACAATTCCAAAATTTAACGAAAAGAGGTGCCGACTCACTATTTAATATGAAAGGATTTATGGTCGGTGCTACTTATGACGGCAGGTTTAAGAGTTTTTATGAAAGCAAGGAATTGCCTGCAGATACTGCACAGGGATGGGTCCAATATTCAGGGCAAAGACTGATGGAATCAACAAGAGATAATAAGCTAATTGCAATTGGAGACGGGGATTTTGCAAATGAAGAAAGCAAGCCGCCAAGGGAAAACATTACATTTTTTGTAAACTTAGTTGACTATCTGATGGATGATGTAGGACTGGCAGTAATAAGAACCAAAACTTCTTCGGAAGCTCCTATTGAAGAGACTTCGGAAGGGACAAAAAAATTTATAAAATATTTTAATTTAATATTCCCGCCGGGATTAGTGTTATTGATTGGCTTGTTTAAATGGAATAAAAGAAAACAAAAAAAGAAAAACTTGCAATTGAAATAAAAATAAAACAACTATATTTGACAAACCTTAATTTAAAAAAATTTTCAATTCAGTTTATTGCAATTATCAAAAATAATATCAGGAATCAATGAAAAGTAAAACATATTTGTATTTAGGAATTTTTGCAGTGCTCGTTATAGCTGCATATTATTTGACAACAGACAGAGAGGAAAAAACCTCCAGCTATAAATTATCGGAGACAAAGCTTTTTGAATTAGACTCTGTAAAAGTAGATAAGATTGAAATTAAGGATTCCAGGGCGAATCTTGTTATCTCAAAGACGTCAGGTGACTGGAGAGTTGTAGAGCCGTATGATTACAGGACAGTTAACTCCGCCGTAGAGAGCATGGTCTCCAATTTAAAAAATATGAAATTGGAAAGCATAGTATCAGCAAATCCAAATAAAAAAGAGACTTATGGATTTAAAGATTCGGAACAGGCAGAGATATCTGTATATGAAGGAGGGATTTTGAAAGGTAAATTTCTTTTAGGAAATAATTCTGCAGCTTCATCATCATATATAAAGAAACTGGATTCGGACAATATTTATATTGCCGATAACTTAGACAGAAACTTTTTTGTAAAACCTACACTTGATGAATGGCGTGATAAAAATATTGTTTCCATTCCAAAAGAAGGCATTAACGCCGTAGAATTTGTTGCAGGGGCTGAAACTTTCATGGTAAAAAAAGATTCTACCGGAAAATTCTTTATCGGACCGGATACTGTCGGTGCAGCCTTTGACGGGATTCTTAACCTGCTCGGGAAGTTTGAAACTACCGGCTTCAAGGACACTACTTTAGCACCTCAAACAGAATTCGATGAGGTAATAAAAGTTGACTGGGGTAATAAATCCGATTTAAATTTCTTAAAGCTCGATGGTAGTCCGGTAAAATATTTAGTTCAGGTTTCAGGTGACAAACAGGTTTATGAAGTTGATGAAGCTGCCGCAAAGAATTTATTAAAAACAAAAAAAGAAATTCTCGGTAAATAATACTTTTTAGAATTGCTCTTGTATTTCTTTTTTAATTGGTAACACATAAGTTTACACATGTTAAATTTAATCGGTATAATTGTTGCAAGCTATTTGATTGGTTCGATTCCTTCTGCTTTAATCGTTGGTAAGCTTTTCAAAAAGATAGACATAAGGAATTACGGAAGCGGGAATTTGGGATCGACCAATGCCTTTAGAGTTTTAGGTGCGCCTCTGGGAATTTTAGTCCAGGCGATGGATATTTCAAAAGGATTAGTAGCAGTTTTAGTTGTAACAAATTTCTTTTATCATAATTTACCTTTCACAAATTACACTCCGTTTGATGACATAACCGTATTAAAAATTATCGCCGGAATCAGTGCTGTTATTGGTCATACATTTTCTGTTTTCGCCAATTTCAAAGGTGGAAAAGGAATTAACACAGCATTGGGAATGCTGATCTCTCTGGCTCCGGTTGATGTGGGTATAAGCGTCGGCTTTTTTATTGTGACCGTGCTTTTCTCCGGCTATATTTCTTTAGGCTCTATAGTAGCTTCCTTTATTTTTCCTGTGATAATGTTTACAAGAGAAAATATTTTTAAAGTTGATATATCCGGTTACAATACGTTGATATTTTTTAGCATAGGTGTTTCAATTCTTTTGATTTATAATCACCGCGAAAATATAAAACGTCTCCTATATGGAAATGAAAACCGGTTCGATAAGTTATGGCTTATCAGAATTTTCAAGATCAAAGCTCCTTTCGGCAAAACATAATAACTACAAATGAAAATCGGTGTTCTTGGTGCAGGAGGTTGGGGTACGTCTCTTGCAATTTTGTTAAACCAAAACGGGTTTGACGTAACACTCTGGGAATTTAATCCTGAATATGCCAAAACACTTTCGGAGTACCGGGAAAATTTTTACTACCTTCCAAAAATAAAAATTCCTAAAACAATTTCCATTACTAACGATCTCGAATTTGGGGTTCATAAAAAAAACCTTATCGTTGTTGCTACTCCGACACAATTTATCCGCAGCAGTTTATCCGGATTAAGCAATTTTGATTTTAAAAACTGTCTGCTAGTCAGCGTTTCCAAAGGAATTGAAAATGAAACTTTGCTTCTTGTGTCGGATATATTGCTTGATATATTTAATAAAGTAAAAAGCAAAAACATATTATGCCTTTCGGGTCCTTCACATGCAGAAGAAGTTTCAAGAAAAATTCCGTCAGCAGTTGTTTGTGCTGCAAAGGATAATTCCAATTCAAAAATTGTTCAGAAAGTTTTTTCCAACGATTATTTTAGAGTTTATACAAATGATGATCTCGTAGGAACGGAAATTGGAGGAGCTTTGAAGAATGTAATTGCAATAGCTGCCGGAATGTCTGACGGAGCGGGCTTTGGCGATAATACCAAAGCTGCAATAATGACAAGAGGTATAAATGAAATTATGAGACTCGGAATAAAATGCGGAGCTAAAAGAGAAACTTTTTTCGGATTGTCAGGGATCGGGGATTTGATTGTGACATGTTCATCGGTCTACTCAAGGAACAGGAGCGTAGGCGAACAAATAGGTAAAGGAAAAAAACTAAAAACAATTTTAAC